>CAJUPJ010000004.1 GCA_910588655.1 uncultured Lachnospiraceae bacterium
GAACTAAAATTTAAAACTATCTCCTTTGTTTTATTTTATATCGAACTCACGTTATATAAGGTTATATTATTATATGATTAAATTAATACAGTCAAATTATATAATTAAAAAAATTCCCCTGGATATTAATATAATTTCCAGGGGAATTTCTTACACAATATGTCCTGCCTGCTGCCTATAAAGAACAAGCAAGACAGCATTTTCCAGCTTGCAATTATTTAACAAGAATCCAGTCGCCTATCCACATATCTTTTTCATAATCATAGAGACGTTTATATACCCTTCCATTAAGTTCATAATAACGCCAGTAAATATTAGTTTTGCGCACTTCTGCAGTATTCCCAGTAGAAACTGCTGCTACTTCAGATGTAACACCCTGGCATGCCTCCTGTGCCTCTGCACCAACAGGTACAGTAGCAGCCATTATTGACAACGTTGCAACACAAGCTAGAAAAAGTTTAGTTTTCTTCATTTTTCTTTGCCTCCTTTAATGATAAATATATTTTACAGTCATCTGGATAATAATCCAGGGAACTGGCTGTATCAATGTATTCGCCATAAAAATAAACATCATATGTATTATCTTTATTTTTAACAAAATATGTATTTTCAGAAGTCACTTCCTGGCTATATCCCATACCACCAGGGCTAATATAATAACCTTCAAAAATAAATAAAAATGAAAATATATAAATAATACATAATGGCAGTGATATTAACCTGGTTAAAATTTTATTCTTCATCTTTTTATTTTCTAAAAGAAAACAAACCCTTATAAAAGTATCAGACTCCATTTTTAATGAAAACCTGATTGCTGATGGCATACTTAGCCCGCTATTTCCAGAAACGCTATACTTTGATACTTTAACCAGGCACGCTATATATTGTCTAATCTGTTCATCACCCTGTGATACAACAGAAGAGTCAACACGCAGTTCAAAAAGAAGGCTGCTGCGTTTTTTAAGCATATAACAGAACGGGTTCCACCAATAAAATAAACATATTATCTGCAAGAAAAATTTCAATGTTATATCATGGTGCAGTATATGTGAAACCTCATGCCTGAAAATAAACTCCTGCTCATCTTCATTTAATGGCAGCTTGTCTGGCATTAAAATATAATAATGCATGTGGTACCTGAATACTGCAGGGCTGTTTATTAATGGAAGCTGTAGTATGGTTATCCTGTCCTGCAGTTTTTTATTATCAATTGTCTTACATAAAGCCGCCTTATAACCAGGAGTATCTGTTACATTAACCCCATATTTATAAATAAAATTATATGTATCTTTTATTGAGGACATATATTGATAGAATAAAACTAAAAAACCAATGCCCCATATTATTACAAAAATATCCCATACTGAACAGCTATATCCTAATACCGGAATTCTTGGATGCCGTATAAAAGAAATTAGTCTTGAAACTGCCATGGGAAGATTAATATTTTTAGTCATATGGGCAAACTCAAATGGAAACAACATTCGGATAAATACAAGCGTACATATCATGCCCAGAAGCGAAAATCCAAATTCACGCATAACAGACTGGTTTATAAAAATAAGGGTTAAAACAATTATAAATAAATTACTTGTAACTATTGCCATCAATAAACTGGCAAAGCTAAAATTTAACATATGTTATATCATCCTCTAAAATTGTATATTATAAATATTTTTCCTTATAACTGCCAAGTATATCATCTATTTCTGAAATATCATCTTTAATTTTTTCTGTATTCTTACTGGTGTCTAATAGTGCAGCTACAATATCTGCCTTTGAAACTTTATTACTAATTTCCTGGTAATCTGCAACAAGTTTCTGAATCCAGAATTTCTCCTGTGAAATCACTGGTTCATAACTACGTGTTAATACTGTGCCACTATATACAATATCTGCTACCTTAATTAATTTATCTTTTAAAAGTTTCCTAAGCACAGCCTGTACTGTATTCATTGTAAGCTCTGGATTATCCTTTACTATTAATGATGCTGTTTTAGGCCCTTCACCAGACCAGAGTATAGTCATAACTTCCAAGTCACGTTTCGTCAGGTTTGAATTACCTGTCTTCTGTCTAGCCATAAATCTTTCTCCTTCCTAAATACTATAATTATTATATTTAATACTTTTATTATATTAATTATATAAATGTATCAACTGTACCATACAATTAATGTCCAGCTTCCTTATTAATATATATTATAAATATATTCTAAGTAAAAATCAATACTAAATTTCAATTTATATCTGTATTTTTTGCAATTATTATCTTAGTTAAATTTTAAATCAGAATACATACTGTAAAGTATTTTTAAAACCTGTAAAATAACCATTCCATATATATGTATATCAAAAAAGGTATATGAAATTAATTATTTCATATACCTTTATATAATAAATATTACTTTGTTTTATTACCTACCATTTATAAACTTTTGTCTTCCTGTCCATTAAATCAAGCTTATCTATCTGTGGGTCATCATAATATGAATCGTTCTTTACATGTGTTGTTGAAATTTCTTCAAATACTGCGCCTGTCCTTGATGTAAATGCATGTTTTTCGCCACGCATAACTGTCTGTATATCCCCTGGTTTTAAATCAAAGACTTTCCCATCTATCTCAACCTGTAAATCACCATAAAGAAGCTGGAATGTTTCTTCTTTTACTTTATGCATATGTACAGGATGCCTCTGGCCCGGCAGTACTGCTATCAGTTTCTTACAATATTCGCGGTTTACAATGCTTATTATGACTGCCCCAAACTGCCTGAAATGTTTCATGCCATAGTGATGTGAAAGTTCTGCTTCAAAACTTTCCCCCAGGTAAATATTTGCTTCATAAAGCATACCTTTAACATCATGTATTACACTTCTTGCAAGGTTAATATCAGTTACTGGCTTTCTTTCATGCAGTTCTTCATTTTCCTTATATGCCCTGCTTGCCACAACACCCTCATAAAATTCACCACTTGTCATCTGGCGGTCATGGTTTGGCATAGCAAAAAATACATCTTCCCTTTTGAGTTCCTGTCCTTCTTCTACATCATGTTTAAGATAAACACCTCTCATAAGTGAATTTAAAGAATCAATTTCTTCCTGGCTTATGTAACGTTCTGTTTCTTTCTTCATCCTGCATATTTCTTTTGCTTCAAGAACTGAACTTACCCATTTGCCAGCCTGTTCTGGTGTCATTGAATAAGCATTAAGCTTAATTGTTTCTGTAGGAAGCCCTACATGGCGCTCCAGCAATTTTGCACCTTTAGCTATTGCCATCATTGGAATAATATTGTTATCCGGGTCTTCATGTCCCGAATAACCTATAGCGTTATGAGGATAACGCCTCCTCAGCTTATCAATAAAATCTAACTGCAGCCTTTCAAGTGGTGCTGGATATTCAGCTATACAGTGCATAAATGCAAATTCACATTTTCTATGTGTAAAATAATTATACAGTTTGTCTATATCTGATATTGTCCTGCCACCAACTGAAATAATCAAAGGTTTATGTGTTGAAGCTGCCTTTTCAAGCAACGGCCAGTCAAGTGAGCTGCAGCTTGCAATCTTAATAATATCAAGTCCCTGGTCCATACACCATTCCACACCATCTTCATCAAAAGGGGTACTCATTGCAATCATGCCTTCACTGCGTATTTCTGCAACAAGTTCACTGAACTGGTCATATGTAAGCCTTGTACTCTCAAATCTCGGTATATGTTTTACATCACTCCTGCCCTTATAATCAGGATGAATAAAATTATCAAGATTGCGGTACTGTAATTTAACAGCCGCCTTTATATTATATTTCCTTGCAATTTTACTCATTTCATGGATTATATCTTTTCCATGTTCCACATCACCCTGGTGGCTGTTCGCCATCTCAAATATAAATAAATCATCAAATATTCTGCTCATATGCTTATCCTCCATGATACCGTAAAGTGTTTATTATAACTAATATAATTTTTATTTTACCACATTCCAGCCTGTTATGCATTAAATATAAACCTGATACCAGGAAATTCCTGGACAGGACTGTTTTATTAATGCTTTATTACTAATTTAACCTGCTATGGCAGAATACAAATGTCATAATTACATACTATGTTCTGTTATATATTTTTCAGCCGCAAGAAATTCTTCCTCTGTATCTATATCAAAGTTTTCATCCATTTCATATCCAGCTATCTTTTTACCTGACATTGAATTCTGCTTTAAGATAACATCAGCCCTTATAACATCTATACATGCATTCTGGTAATAAATCTTTGGAAGCTGCTGGCGTGGCATATTGTAGCACTCTGGAATATCTGTCATAATAGGTGTTAATAAATTGTTACTGTCTTTAAACCACATTTTATATGCAATTTCCTTTGCTGGTGCAATGCAGCGCATAGAATCTGTATCTGGGTTATCTTTCATATACCTGACCATATTTTCAATATCACTAATCCTGCGTACAGGATATGTTGGCCGTAACTGGACTATTAATTCTGGATAATATCCCTCTTTATCTGCCAGGTATTGTAACGCATGCCTGAATACTTCTATATCAAGTGATGTATCAGCCGCATATTCTGTCGGTCTTAAAAAAGGGGTTTCTGCCCCATACTCCCTTGCTATTTCTGCATACTGGCTGCTGTCTGTACTTACAATAACCCTGTCTATACAATTTGCCTGTAATGCATGTCCTATTGAGTATGCAATCATTGGTTTTCCATTAATTAACCTTATATTTTTATCTTTAACGCTTTTAGAGCCACTGCGTGCAGGTATAATTGCAAGCACCTCACCCATATGTTTTCTCCTTACTGTTGTCTTCTATTATTCTTATTTTATTGCTCTTATTTTTATTACTCTTGTTTTTATTACTCTTTATAAATTTTAACTATACTATGGCATTTAACCTACCAGTATTTCTCTTCCACCCTCTGGCAAATCTGCCTGTCAATATCCGCTATGGCTTCTTTTGATGATGTCATAAGCCTTGCCCTTTCTTTAGCAAGTCCCGCCATTTTATTATAATAGTCTTTATCATCTTTATATTTTATAATCTGTTTTGCCATCTCATCAAAACTGCCAACAGCAAAATCTTCCCCTCCTGCTGTATAAACATCCCCTCTGTTTAAATAAACCCCTGGCCTTCCTTTTGCAAATGCCTCTATAACAGAAAAACCTCCTCCCAGCCTGTCAGGATTTACATATAAGTCACATATTTCCATAAGTGCAAGTATATCATCACAATATCCTGTAAATGATGAATTTGCAGATACTACAGGATATTCCTCCATCAATCTGTCATAATTATCCATAATGCCTGCAAATACAACATGACATCCTTTACTGCATACATCAGATAACATATCCATAAACTCTTTTGTAATATCAAACTGTAAACGTGTACCAACGACTACTAATATAAAACTATCATCAGGCAAAGCTTTAATCTGTCTTGAATAATTCTCCTTTTGTGGTTTTAATTCAAAGGTAAAAAAGCTTTCTATAATATCATCATCTCTATAAATAATTTTTTCTTCTTTAGTGAGTTTCCGTCCAATTACCTTCATCCTATTTTTTGTTCTCGGAATAGTTGAAAATACAACTGAAACTGAAGCACATGGAACGATATTTCCACATAAATCAGCTAATATACTTCCATTTCCTATTGATAATATATAATAAGGTTTCACTTCAGTTATAAATCCTGCAAGCATTTGCATTTTTTCTGGTATAGAAAACTCCTTTGGTATCTGCAAAAATGGCACTATATCTTTTCCGACTTGAATTTTATTAATATTTTCATATTTTTCAAAATAACTTGCACCATCTATCATATATACTGGCAGATATCCATTCATTAAACAAATTTCAGCAGTATTTACAAGAACTACTCTCTTACCTGACATAACTAATACCCTTATTCTCTCAATAACTGATTTAGTTGGTGCATGGGTATTATCCAAAAATTGCACTGTCATTATCATGACTGTATTTTTATCCCTTTGGTCATATGGCATTTTATAAATATACTTTTTCAGATTATCTGTAAAATCATCATAACACTTATCATACAATTTATTAATCAAATTAAATGACTGGTTATCCATCGGAATTTGTCTTGTAAATGACATACGTTTAAACTGGTGAAATATAAAATATATATTTTCTGCACTAATCTTATCGTTCTCTAAAACTTCTGATAAATATTTATTAGTATAAAATGTCCTTTTATCTAATGCCATAAGAATTGAATATAAAGATAATTTATAAATAAAGTTTTCACTTATAAATTTATTATAATCAAACTCATATAATAAAATATCGCAAAAACAATGCCACAACTTTTTTAAATAGCCCTCCTGTTCTATTCCAATCCCTCTAAGTTCATATAAATATTTCATAAAATTATTTCTGTCATGACATTCCCTTAATTCCCATAATTGTCTCATAAATGATGAATGAAGCCTGCTTTTTTGTATATTTAAAAAGTAATTTATAAATTCATCCATTTCAATTCCATCATCAAATTCCTTTATATTATCCTGTTCAATATATATAACTTTTTCAAAAAGGGCGTAATATATTTTTTTTACAATATTATATAATTTTCTAGTATCCGTTGCAAAACAGAAACTCGTTGCATGTTTTTTATCTGCTTCCATATAATTAGTTATTATATCACATAAACCATATAGTAGTTTTCCATCACAACTTTCAACAACAGAAGAAACAATATGTATAATACTATTGTCATTATACTTTGATACAAATTCTTCCAATGCTTCTTTCTGTTCTTCAACATAAACAAATATTACATTATTATAACAATTTTCTTTTATATCTTGCAAATTATTTTCCTCCATTCCTAAAATTAATCTCATACTATATTATCTGTTTTACCAATATTTTTCTTCTATCCTCTGGCAAATTTGTCTGTCAATATCCTCTATAGCTTCATTAGAAGATGTCATAAATTTTGCCCTGTTTTTTGCAAGTTCCGACATAATATTATAATAATCTGTATCATTCTTATATCTTAATATTTGTTTTGCCATTTCATCAAAATTATTAACTGCAAATTCCTCCCCTCCTGCTATATAAACATCCCCTGATTTTAAATAAACCCCTGGTATTCCCTTTGAAAAAGCTTCTATTATAGAAAATCCCCCGCCAAGCCTGTCCGGGTTCACATATAAATCACAAATACCCATAAGAGCAAGTATATCATCACAATACCCTATAAATGATGAGTTACATGATACTATAGGATAATTTTTCATTAATGTATTATAATTATTCATAATTCCTGCAAAAACAATATAACAACCAGATTCACAAACATCTGTAAGCATATCCATAAATGCTTTATTAATTTCAAATTCCAGGCGTATACCTACTACTACAATTATAAATTTGTCTTTTGGCAGTCCCTTTTCTTTACGTGAAAATTCTTTTTTTTGTGGTCTTAATTCAAATGTAAACCTGCTTTCTATAATATCAATATCTCCACCAGAATAAATTTTTTTCTCTTCTCTGTTAAGCTTTCTGCCCAGTATTTTCATTTTATTTTTAGTTTTTGGGAGAGTTGAAAATGCAAGTGCCATTGATGCACATGGAACAATATTTCCACATAAATCTGCCAGTATACTCCCTGTACCTATTGATAAGATATAATATGGCTTATATTTATTAAGTAATTCTGAAAGAATTTTTATTCTATACTGCATAGGAGAATTCTCTGGCATTTGTATAAATGGAAAAATATTACCCCCTATATTTATCTCATTTATATTTTCATATTCTTCAAGAATTCTTCCAAAGCCTGTATTAAACATTGGTAAATATCCTCTCATAATATACTGTTCAGTTGTATTTACAATAATAACTTTCTTGCCTGATTTCTTTAATGCCTTTGCTCTTTCTATTACTGTTCTTGTTGGTGCATGAGTTTCATCTAAAAACTGTATTGCTGTTATTATAATTAAATTCTTATCACGTTTTTGCATGGGTATTCTTTCAAGATACCCCTTTGTTTCTATTAGAAATTTATCATAACACTTATCATATATTTTTTCACATAATGCGCTAGTTTCTTCATTAAACACAGCAATTTTTTTAAGAAATATACGTTTATACTGATACCATACAAAATATATATTTTCTGCTGTAAGTTCTTTATTTTCAAGCACTTCTGATAAATATATATTAATATAAACTGGTTCTCTCTCCAATACCATAAGTATTGAATAAAGTGATAATTTATAATTAAAACAATCCCTCTTTAGATTGCTGCATTCAAGTTCATATAATAAAATACCACAGAAACAGCACCAAAGCTTACTCAAAGAACTTTCATTTTTTATATCTAATTCATTCAGCTCATACAAAAAATTTGTAAATTCATTTATATCCCTGCAATCTTTTAATGCCCATAACCTTTTCATAAACAAAGCCTGAAGCTTGCTTCTTTGTATATCCAAAAAATAAGTAATAAACTCTTCTACTTCAAATCCATCCATAAATTTTTTATTAATTTTTTGTTCGATATAAATAATTTTCTCAAAAAGCATAGGATATAATTTTTGTACAATAATATACAATTCTTCTACATCTGTTACAAACCAAAATTCTTTCTCTTGTTCTTTTGAAGATTCTATATAATTTGTTACAATATCACATAAACAATAAAATAATCTGCTTTCACAACTGTCTATAATATCTGGAACAACATGTATGATACTTTCAGTATCATATTTCAGTATAAATTCATTTAATACATAGTCTTGTTTTTCTATATAACAGTAAATTATTTTATTATAATATATTCCGCTTTCCTTTTGCAAACTATTTTCCTCCTTAGAAATAATTAGTAATACAATCTCTCACCAATATTTCTCTTCTACTCTTTTGCAAATCTGTTTGTCTATTTCCCTTATAATATTATAATTGCCTTTATTCTCTTCAATTATAAAATCACTTTCTATTATATCATCATCCTCGTAAATCTCTTTACAATACTTTTTGTCTAGTATTTTCATTTTATTTTTTGTCTTTGGAAATTTTTTAAAGTATTCTGTAACTGATACACATGGAATTATATTTCCGCATAAATCAGCTAATATACTGCCATTACCAGATGATAATATATAATAAGGTTTTAATTTATTAATAATATCAAAAAGCAATTTTATCCTTGATAATATATCTGTTTTTGCTGGTATCTGTATAAACGGAATTTCCTCATTTCCTATTTTAACTGCTGGCAATTTATTATAATCTTCTAATACTGTTCCCAAATACAAATCGCAAACAGGAAGATATCCTTTTAATAAATATTGTTCAGTTGTATTTATAATAATCACATTTTTCCCCAATTCTCTTAATTTTCTTACCATTTCAAATACAAATTGCGTTGGAGCATGGGTTTCATCCAAAAATTGCATTGTCAATATCATAACCAAGTCTTTGCTTCTCTCGTTTAAAGGTATTTTAACAATATATTCTTTTAACTCCTTTTTATAACCATAATAACATTTATTATATAATTCGTCATTTATATTCTGGGTTTCCTGGTCAAATATCCCAGGTCTTTCAAAAAATACTCTTTTATGCTGGTTCCATACAAAGTACATATTTTCATAACTTGTTCTAGTATTTTTAATCACTTCATTTAGATATGCATTTACATAATAAGAATTATTACATAAATTCATAAGAATTGAATATAATGAAAGCATATAATAAAAATTCTTTTCTTCTATCTCTTCAGATTTCAATTCATAAATCAAAGTTTCACAAAATAATGTCCAAAGTCTTTTTATATACCCTTCTTTTTTAATACCAATTTTATTTATCTGGAACATAACCTTAAAATAATCATTCAAATTATTACTATATTTTAATTGTATTAATTGTTTCATATAAGAAACATATGGTTTACAATTTTCCATATTCAAAAAATAATATATAAATTTTTCTATGTCTAAATTATCACTAAAATCTTTTACGCATCCTTGCTCTATATATATAATTTTTTTAAATGAATTCAAAAAAAGGCTTTGAATAATGTTATACAGAGGTTTAATATCTGTCACAAACCAGCTTTCTTTATCAGATTGCATATACTTTTCGGCTATATCACAAAGACAATATAAAAGTTTTCCTTCACATCCATCAATTACTGAAAAATATATATGAATAAGGCTGTCATTACTATACTTTTTAATTAATTGTTCTAATTCATTTCCTTGTTCCTGTACATAACAATATATTATCTGGCTGGCGTAACTTTCTGTTACCTCTTTTAAGCTTCTTTCTTCCATTCCATGTATTCTAGCTCCACCAGATGAATTTATAAATTTTATATTTTTAACATTCTCTATTCTTCTTTCAATCCATCTTCTATATATATCAAGTGTTTTACTTGTATAAATTTCCCCTCCTGTTACAGATTCTACTTTCCGCAAACTTTTTTTATTCTGTATTTTCTTTCCTACTCCCCCTGCATGTGTATTATCACCAATATAGCCCATATCAAGTCCAATACATATTATATTTTTACACTCCATACGTATTGCCATATCTATAATAAATGTAGCAACTGAACCACCACTTTGATAAGCCACAAATTTATTACTTTCTGCATATTTCTTTGAAAGTTCAACACCCTCCTGATATGCTATATACCTTTTTCCTTTATACTCTGATACCAGATTATGTGCTGCTGTAGACAAATAAATTAATGGTACTCCGCATTTTTCTATTCCTTTAGTCTGCCATCTCGTACTCTTCTTACCATCAATCACCACTATATAATCAGGTAATATATTTTCAGATATAAGTTTTTTGACTATTTTACCTACACAGACAACTATTATATTATCTCTATTTAATAATTTACTAAGATAATCTATGTTTCCATCTAATGATGGCCCTGCTGCAACAATTACCATATCTTTATTTTTAAATTCATCTTTAATATTATCTAAAGGTTCGTCATTAAGTTTCTGGTTTTCTTCAAAATTATATAATAAAGTCTGCCCAAGATTATCAGCAGAACTAATATTTATCCAATAGTTCTCAATAAGTTCACGTATTTCAGAATTTTCTATAGTTTTAACTGATGGATACCATATTTTATATACCAAATTTGAGCTGCTAGAATTTTCTATAAATAATTTAGAATAATCTTCCGCCTGGTTACATAATACTATCCTGACTCTGTTATCTAAAAGTATCCTGCTCAAATCTGTATACATCATACATATTCTAAGTTGCTCCAAATCACTTTCAACAATTAGTATCTCTTTAAAATATGATGATGAAACTATATAATCAATATGATATCCCATTCCAAAACCTATTATAATACATTTTTCTGAGCCACTATTTACCAATTCATCCCCATACAATATTGCCTCTTGCCAGGGATTAACAGAAGAAGAAAGAAACACCTGTCCATAAATATCTGTTTCTATGGACAAAATTATATCACATGTGTCCGACCAGCTAAGAATATATTTTCTTTGATTATTTTCTTCAGCCTCTTTTAGAGTTTTATAAAGTTTAGTATCTTTACATTTGAGAATATCCATATTCTCTTCCCAATAAACTAATGGTTCTCCCTCTAACCCAGCAATAAAATAAGAATTAATCTCAATAAGAGCAGGAATAAGACTGGTTTCGTATATGTCAGCAAGATAAATTTCATTATTATCCTCAGAAGCTACAAGTAATTCTTTCCATATAGGAAATAAAATTTCTATACCTTCAAAAAAACCATTTTCTTCTGCATAATCAAAAAAATGCTGGCCATGCTTAATTAGTTTCATGGTATACATATTTCCTTTAATATAATTTTGCTTTCTATAAAAATATACTGCCTGTGTTGCTAAATGAATTATTTCTTTCACTTCTTCTATTAATATTTTCATAACATCTCCATATATTTAAAATTATATTTGTTCCAATGATTCCTCAAGCACAGGTGTAAGCTCATCTACAGCCTTAATAAGTGCCTTATATATAGCAATTGAAATTTCCAATGTTTTTTTCATATTTTCATTCTCATTTTCAGACAAATTATTTACTGTTTGTATATCTTTTGAAACAAAATTCATTATATATACATCTAAAATATTATAAGCATCCTGCCTGGCAAGAAATTTATTAATTTTATCTACTTTTTTTAAATTTTTATTTTCACTTTTTGTATTATATTTTTCTGTATTAATTATTTTAATAAGCTTATTTGCTGCTTCTAGTCCTTCTTTAGATTTTTGCCTGATACTTATAAACTCCTTACTAAGATGCAGCATCTTATTCCTGACCTCAATATATTCACTATCTGAAAAAGTATATGGCATTTCATCTAATAGCTTACTGAATGAAAAATCTACTTTACAATATTCATCAATAGCTTCTGAAAGTTTCATAACTTTAGAACCATGAATAAGCGCTCCACCTTCTGTTGCATCTATTACATTTAATTCTTTATTATCTCTTATTACACGTTCAAACCAGTCAAGGTACACAAGCCAGTCATAACGTGACCATATTTGCTTTCCATCTATACCTTCAACAAGTTCCTTATCATTCTCATAAGCCTGGTTATTTCTTACCAGCCCTCCAGCATGTGTTGACTCTCCGTCATATGCAAGATCCTGGCCTATAAGTATTATATTTCTAAAGTTCATGGAAACACAAGAAGAAAATGCTGATGTAGCAACAGAGCCACCACTATTATACCCAGGAAATATACGGTTAAATTTATTATACAATTCATACATATAGACAGAACCTCTAACCCATATTTTCCTACCTTTATGCATATCCATTAAATAACTCTTTGCTTCAAGTACACAAAATAATGGAATATTATGGCATCTCTCATCGCTAAGATGTTCTATAGATTTTTTTGCATCAATTGTAATCATTGCATCAAAATTAATTTCATGTTTCAGCAGATATTTAACAGCGGTATCTGTAGCCAGAATAAAAGCTTTCCCCTCTGCTCTTTTAAGTTCATCTATATTTTTATCAAGAGAAGGCCCTGCTGATACAATAATTACAGGAATCTCTTTTGAAATCTTTGTAGCAAATTCTGAAACATAATTACTTTCTTTTATATATTTTAAATTTTTAATCACATTATCTACAAGAGTGGCAGACATGTGCCTTTCAGTATCAATATTCACTTTTGCAATTTTATTAGCATCATATATTATCTTTAAAAATTCTTCAAATTCATCAATATATACTTTATCATAAACAGGATGGTTACAAATTATCTGGGTCTTCATCATTATCCAGTCTATATCCCTTTTTAATAAAATATCAAATTCTTTCTTATTTATATCATTTATAATTAAATAAATGCGGTCATCCTTTAAAATATCAGATATATCAACATAATTTAAGACATATAAAAATACAGATATATCTGGTTCATAAATATAAACCTTTGCATCTGATTGCAGCTTTCCTAGCATTTCTTTTACAAACAACCCATTACCCATTCCAAACATTATAACAGAAACATTAATATTACCAAATTCATACTGTTCTGCCCATTTTTTTGTTTCGGCTAAAGGTTTATATATACTGTTCATCCTGTATTTATTATTATCTTTTTCTATTATAAGAGCCTTATTACCATCTCTTGTATCTGCTTCTTCTATATTACTATATGAATATACTTTACTATCAAATATCTTTTCTAATGCTTCATACAAGCTGGGTCTTGCTTTTTCTATTACAGACATATTCTGTTTAAAATAGTCCATTTCCAAAACCTCCTTTATCTTTATTATCTATTCCATATTTTCTAAAAGTTCATTCATATATTCCAAATAATCGTATTGTAATATATCCGCAAGTAATACTATATCTCCATTCTGGAGTGCCGACATTGCTTCTTTCAATGTATTCGTAATCTTCATTTCATCAAATTCAAAATCTTCATGTTCTGCCTTAAATGTAAAAAGTATATCTATTGCTGTCATCATCCCGCTAATTGCAACTTCAAATTTCGATAATGCTTCCTGAAGCTTTTGCTGGTAAAAAAGTTCAACAATATCCCCTACCTCTTTCACTGATTTCATAACTATTTCTTTTGGATGGCTCATTATATATCTCCTTTCCTGACAATACATTATAATCTAAAAAAATGGAGCTAGCCTTATGGCCAGCTCCATCCAACATACCAACAAACTTATTATAATTAACCAAGTAATGAAAGTATACCCTGTGTAGCCTGGTTTGCCTGAGCAAGCATAGACTGACCTGCCTGCTGTAAGATAGATGAGGCAGAGTATGATACCATCTCATCAGCAAGATTAGCATCACGGATTTTGCTCTCTGATGACTGTAAGTTCTCAGCCATATTATCAGCATTAGCAACTGTATGGTCTAATCTGTTCTGTAAAGCACCAAGTGCAGACCTCTGGATTGAAACCTGTGAAATAGCCTTATTAACAACAGAAATCAATGGAGTGATTTCTGTACCACTGCCACCAGCAGCACCACTTAATGCAGTAGCAACACCATCAACACCCAATGTTTCAGCTGTCATTGACTGGATACTAAATGTAATTAACTGGCTTGTATTAGCACCAACCTGGAGTGCTTTCCCCTGGAAAGTACCTGAGAGAAGCTTCATTTTGTTGAACTCTGTCTGTGTTGCAATACGTGTAACTTCTGATGTAAGAGCTGTTATTTCCTTAGCAATTGCCACACGGTCAGCTGTAACATATGTGTCATTAGAAGCCTGTACTGTAAGTTCCCTCATTCTCTGAAGTACTGAATGGATTTCATTCATAGCACCTTCAGCTGTCTGGATAAGTGAAATACCATCCTGTGCATTACGTGAAGCCTGGTTAAGACCTCTTATCTGTCCTCTCATCTTCTCACTGATAGAAAGACCTGCTGCATCATCTGCTGCACGGTTTACTCTGTAACCTGAAGATAACTTTTCTGTTCTCTTTGCAAGACTTGAATTTGTAATACCCAACTGCCTGTTAGCGTTTAACGCTGTCATATTATGCTGTACTATCATATTTAATTCCTCCTTGAAATTTTAATCTCATCCATGAGATTAGTGATTATTATTACTACTTTTGCCCTGTTATATCAGTCCGTACACATCAATACAGAACAAATGTCCTTTTGAAGAACGTGGTATGTATTACTTTACCTGCTATATATATCGGATGTAGAATAAAAAACTTTAGCTAGTTTTTTAATTTTTTAATAATATTTTTTATCCATATAGATTTATGGATTTATTTTCGGCTGTCTATAAAATATGACTGCCATTCCCTGTGCTGGTTAGACATATTTTTGTAATATGATACTGCTGTCTTGTTGCTTACTTTGAAGTCTTTTATGTTGTTTCTTTTTAATAATATATACTTTTTAAATTTTTCCCTGTTCTTATATTCCAGATTTTCAATTTCAACTCCTATATCAGTAATAGTTCTTATAAAATTCTGCATTTCCAGTATCTGCTGCCTGTAAGTCTGTGGATTTGCTTTTATATAGACACTTATTTTATCAAAAAGCGACTGGAAACCTTTATCTATAGTAAGCACTTCATTAATTTTTCTATCTTTTTCATCTACTATTCTTTCAAAACAGTCTGCATCTATATCCTCTTTACTTAATATCTTATTTTGTTCTTTTGTAAGTTCCAAAATTTCCTTTATTAGTTCAAGCTTTTTACGGAGTGAACCATGCAATACTGATATATATGTATTAATATTATCCATAATTTACCCCATTTCTATTTTATATTTTCAGCTTACATTGTTAATCCTCATTACTTCTTTCCATGTATCACGCATAGTTTTGATATGCTTGAGAGCTTCTTCTAATATCTCTTTATCTTTTTTAATATTAGCTTCTACAAGCCTCCTGTATATATAATCATATACCCTGTCAAATTCTTTTGCTACTGGATATTTCATATCAAGTGTGGCCCGCAGCTCAACTATGATTTTTTCTGCTTTTATTATATTATTATTTGTCTTTGTAATATCATTCAATTCTATTCCCTCAAGTGCAATATTACAAAATTTTACAGCACCATCATAAAGCATAAGAGTAAGCTTTGCAGGTGATGCCGTATTAATAGAATTTTGTTTATAAAAGTTGGCTGCATTTGTATTGCTATATTTTGCCATAACTAACCTCCATGTATGTGTTATGCTTTGTAGAATTACGGCGCAGAAATATTGTTAAACAATACAACTGCGCCTATACCAGCATTGCCTGAATTACCAGACAACAACTATGTATTAATATTATTAGTTCCCTCCACCAAGCATACTTGCCAGAGAATTCTGCTGTGACTGGATATTAGCAAGAGCTGTTTCCATTGCAGAAAACTGTTTATAATACTTATCCTCCATTTCATCAAGCCTGCTTTGCCATTTAGATATCTCATCTTTATAATCTGAAAGTTGTGAAGACATCTCTTTATCATTATAAAATGTCATTGCACTACTCATAGTAGTTGCAGACATTTTCTTTTGAAGGTCTGAATAAAGTGTATCTGCCAGACTTGTAAAAACTCCAATTACAGCATCAGGATTTTCATCTAACATCTTTCTAAGAACATTATCACTATCTGCATATTCTGGGTCATCTTCATCACCTCTTATATGAAGAAGCCCACCTTCTTTATAATCCTTTGATGTTGAAATACCTATTGAACTTAATGCATATCTATTACCATCTGCTGTAGTATACACACCCATCATATTGTTTTTAAATGATGAAATAATTGCACCAAGTGTTGAATCCCTTCTAAGAAGTGAATCTTTAATCTTTCCTTCCCACTTCTCCACTTCTGAATCACTCATTGCATCCTTTTCTTCATCTGAAAGAACATCATAATCTTTAGCAGACCCTGCATTATAAAATGTATTCATTTCCTTAAGTATAGCATTATATTCGGAAACAAATTCCTTAATTGTATCATATACTCCTGATGTATCATTAGTTACTGAAATATTAACTGTTTCACCCGGATTTGTCACACCAAGGACATTAAGTTCAACTCCTGCTATTGTTATATTAGTAGTATCACTAGTAAGTGTTGCACCATTATATTTAATCCTTGTATCCTCAGCAGAAATTACTACCATACCTACAGTATTGCCATTACCGCCTTCATTTACTGCTTCTCCATCAATTTTAGAAAGTCCCAGTGCTTTAAGTGCATCTGTACTGTTATCAATTAATGGAGTGCTCATTGTAGCAGCATATTCTTTAGCAAGCCTGTCAGCCTCACCATTTGTAGCAACTGCTCTTGTCATGCGGTCATCAAAAGTATATTTAGCATCATCACTTTCAATATCCGCTCCTGTAGCTCTCACTCTCTGCACCTCTTCTGGTTTAATTCCATTTTTAAGTGCATCCTCAATTTTATCCTTGTAATAATCTTCTGATTTAATGAGTTTTTCTGCTGCTTTATCCTCGTATTTGTCCCTGGCTTCTTTAACTGCATCAGCAAGGGGTTTTTTCTTATCTATTTCATATCCTTTATCTTCTAAATATTTCTTTCTATCAGTATCAGTCAGATTAGCTTTATCTATTCCTAGTTCTTTACTTACCTCATCATCAAATTCATTATGGACTTTTACTTTTGCTTCAGCTGTATATAAATCTGTTGCTTTTTGCTTTGCTTCCTTTTCAGTATTATCATTAGCAAGTGTTGTAAGCTTTTCTATAATATCATCTACGGTTTCCGTTCCTGACTGTAATCCTGCCATAATACTGTCAGCAGTATTCTTATTGGAAGTTGAAAGTTTATCATATCCTATAAGGTCTTTTAAATCATTTGTAACCTTTATCTGTGCATCACTCATCTTACCTGATGAAATCTTAAATTCATTGCCTTTGCCGCTTTTAGATGAGTTAATAAAAAACCTCTGCTGTTTCTCATCAAATGAAGCAATAAGCCCTGCACTATTTAACTTATTGACAAAATCACTAACTGTAGTATTCTCATCAACCTGAAGATATGCTGATTTATCTCCTGATTCAATCTTTATCTGTGTACCAGTTCCAAAACCAGCATCCTGAAGGTCTATAAGTTTAGTCTTTGCAGTTATTTTCCCTTCTTCATAAACTGTCTTGCCACTGCTGTCTGTAACCAGCTCTCCTTTATCATTTCTTACAGCTGACCCATTAAGTTTTCCACTTGTAACCTTCTGCGCAGATGCAAGCTTCTCCACTTCAACAGAATATGAACCTGTAGCAGCATTTGTTGATGCTTTTGCTGTTACTTTTGAAGTATTAGAAGATGTGGCTGCCTTTGTCATATAATTAGACTTCATCTTCATCTTTGAAAGGGAGTTTGTATAAAAATTATAAATCTTTGTATTTAAGGATGCCCACTGTTCCTTTTTCCATTCAAGTTTTGTTCTCTTGTTCTCTACTTTTGTCTGCTTGGTACGCTGTGCAGACATAAGTGCTGCAATTATGGACTCTGTGTCAAGTCCTGAGTTAAGACCTGTCATTCTTATTGGCATTCTGACCACTCCTATCTTTTAAAATTTCTCATCGACTATGATTCCTGCCAGCTCCAATGTTTTCTTAAGCGCCTCTATAGACTCTTCTGGAGGAGCTTCTAATACAAGTTCATCAGTATCTTTATCATATACTTTTATTGACACCCTGTTTGTTGCTTTATCATAATCATATTCACAACGTGTACGCTGCATTTTTAGTTTTGAATTCATGCCAGCAAATGCAGAATCAAGTGTATCCTTTGACAATTTTTTACCTTTTTCTAATTCTAGTAAATTCCTGTCCACAGCATCACTGCTATCAGAATCCTTTCCATTATCAATGGTGCTTTTCTGTGGTTTTGACGCTGTCTTTACAGATACTACAGCCTTGTCTGGTACACTTTTAACTGGCATCTCTAAATTTTCAATTTCCATTGACATTTTACCACCTCCGTGTGATACTATTACTCCTTTATATAACTTTTTAGTAATCTATCTTTACTCTATATCGGCATATTCCGTGGATTACTTAATATTTCCCGGGAACAGATTTTTAAGTGAACCCATATCCACTTTTGCCTGTGCTGCTTTTTTATTTTCTTCCTGTATCTGTTCATAAATTTCCTTCCGGTATATAGGAACAGATTTTGGTGCATTTATACCTACTTTTATCTGGTCTCCTTTTATTTCAAGGAGTGTGATTTCAATATTGTTGCCTATAACTATTGACTGGTTTAATTTACGTGCAAGAGCTAACATGTTACCGCCTCCAATCTACTCTTCTTCCTGCCTTATAAGCTTATGTTTAATCTCATACTCCGGGCTCTCTGTTATAAGCTGTATGCCTTTTCTGGAAATAGAATTTATAATAAGAGGCGCTCTCATATTTACAGAAGTTTCTTTAACGTCTTCAGGAATTGTAGCCATAAAAAATACTACAAGGTCTTCGTCAGGACATTCGCCAATAGATTTAAGCATCCCTTCATTTATCTGGGGGTTATAACTTTGGTCTACTTTAAACGGATTAACTATAGGAAATGCAAGTGCTTTTTCCTCTACACTCTGTAACCATGAAAAAAAGGGCTCTTCTTCTGCATCTATATCATAGAGTATTGTATAATCTTTATAATCCTCAAAACCTAATACGCCACTGTCAAAGTGTATTACTTTCTCATCCCCTATTTCAATTTCCCCAAAATATTTCGTATCAATTTTCATTTACTGCCTCCGTTTCAAAACCACAATGCCCCGTAAATACAAACGGGGCATCATAATTTATTTTAAATATAGCTTAAGAGCGAATTGCCAAGTATCTTTGAAGTCGCTGAAAGTGATGCCTGGTATAAATTATTTGCCTGTGTCATATTAATTAATACATCTGGTAAATCTACACCCTCATTTTCGGAAAGTTTATCTTCTGTATCAAGCCTTGTATCTAATAATTTATCATACGTAAGCTGTGTCCTGTTATATTTAGCACCAAGGTCTGCTACAGCAATATCAAGCTTCACCTGTACAGTATCTATCATTGTAAGCCCTATCCCGAAAGACTCTGACAGGACTTTTACGCGGAGCTTCTTCTCATCTTCAAGTGTGATTTTTAAAGACTCCAGCTTTGCAAGCTCTTCCTCGTCAGTAGTATTTTTTATAAGCTTCTCACATTCTTCAATTTTTGTTTCTGCTTCATCCAGGTACTGTATATTCTGCTCTATATATTCAATAGTACGGTATATATCTGTGCTGATTGCATCCCTTGCCTGTGTATTTACATTAATTGTCTGGTTAAAGTTAACTTCATACCTTATAGTCTGGTCTGCTGGCTCTGAATATTTAATTGATTTTTCTGTAACTGTATCATAACACTCTGCTTTAAAATACATTTCAGGACGCACATCATACTGTTTAAATTCTGATTTCAGGTAATTAACATTAACTGTTGCCTGGTTCTCCTGTATTGCATTAAATACATCTTTCCCCACAAGTATCTCACCTGTATCATAAAGATAAAGCACTTCATCATCTGCAACCTGGCGCACTGTTGCACTTGATGTTGAAAGCTCAATCCTTAAATCACCTGTAAGTATATCATCTGTTACATCTTCGCCTTCTTTATTGGTAAATGTAAACTGGATTGCTTCATCCATGTCCGTTTCAAAGTTTACTTCAGTTGCACAGTTGTTATACGCAAGCTGAAGGCGGTATGCCGTAGTAGTTGTTGCAGCACTGTCAACATATTCCTGTCCTGAACCAGTATCTGTATTGTAATTAGCACCACCTATAACTGATGTTACATTCCTGAAAGAATCATAAGTAAATTTTTCTGTTATTTTGTATTCCAGGTTATCTGTTACCTCTGAAAATAAAAGAGATGTATCTGTACGGTATCCTGTAAACAGGTAACGTCCTGAATAATCTGCATTAGCCTCACTCTGGAATATTCCTTCTACATTTTTCTTAAGTGTCTGTATTACTGACTTTCTCTGGTCAGCTTCCATCTCATCAACATTTCCCTGTACAAGAAAGCCTTTCATAGTAGTAAGCATCTTGCCTATATTAGTTAAAGCGCCTTCTGTCATATCCATCCAGTTAAGGGCATCCTGCACATTTTTCTCAACATACTGTGTAACCTGTGAGTATGTTGTCCTTAACTTCAGGGAACGCACTGCAACAGTAGGGTCGTCTGACGGTCTCTGTATTTTCTGCTGTGAAGTATACTGTTCACCATATTTTAAAAGTTTGTTTTTGGCATTGGCTATATGGTTTTTAGCACTGTTAGAAATCATGGTATTGGTTACTCTCATAACTTGTACCTCCGTTTTTGCATTTTACATATTTAATCTATATTATAAGCCCATTTCATTAATAAGTTTATTTAATACCTCGTTCATTACTGAAACTACCCTGTATTGTATATTTAAAAGGTTCTGTACCTCTACAAGCATCTGGCCTTCCTCGTCTTCATCCACGCCGGAAACTGCCAGCCTCCTGTTATCAACTGATTCAGTGATATTCTGTGCATTTTTGGCACAGTCAATCATCTTTTTGGAATCAACACCTATAGTTCCTGTTAAAACCTGCAGGAATGATACAGGGTCACCCTGTTTGAACATGGATGTATCACTCTGGAGTCCTGCGAGCAGTAAAAGGTTCTCTGCTTCTTCAGCACCACTGCCATCTACTGAACCTGTAGTATCGCCTTTAGGGTCTCTTGCAGAACCTGCTATAAGCCTTCCATCTTTTACCATATCCCTGTTTGCAGAGAAATTACCACCAGTCATTGTATAATATGATGCTTTCTCACCTTCATTTACAAGGGAATTAAATGTAAATATAGCACCATCTGCATCAGTTGACCTGTATACCTCTTCAACAACTTTGCCAGTTGCCTTATCAGTTATTACCATATGGTTATATGTTATATTGCCTATTGTAACAGAATCACCATCTTCATTAGTCTTTTCTGTTACCTCATATAAATCAGTATCCCCGTAATTCTTATCTATATATTCATCATAAGCATCTTCTGTAAATACTTTATCACCATTAAGATAATAATAACCATCTTTTGAGTTTTTCAAAAATTCTGTCATATCCATCTGCTTTGATGATGTTGCATCCTTTGATACAAATAAGTCAACACCCTTGTTGCCATACATATCGTAACCTCTGTTCTGCTGCTGGTTAAATGTTGCAGAAAGAGTCCTGGTAAATTCATTTATCTGTGCCAGATAATAAGGAATTCCACGGTAAGCTATGGAATCGCCTACACTTGCATTAACACCTTTGTCACCTGCCGCATCCAGTTCCCTGTCAAGATATGCCATATCCTGGTCAGTCAGCGGATTAGTCAGTTTAAATGTATACGTATATGTTCCATCTGCTGCTACCGCAACACTAAATGAATCATATTTAAAATCTACAACCCCTGCTGTTATTACACCGTCTGCTGCTGGTATATTAAGTTTTGCAAGGTTTGCAGCAGAACTGGCACTTAACGGGTCTGCTATAATTGTAAATGTATTTTCAGCTTCATCATAACCAGCAAACTCTGCCTGGAAGTTCTCCCCGTTATTGCCATCCCTTAACTCAAATAATGACTGTAACTGCCCGCCAAGTTGTGTATTCCTGACATCAAACTTCTGCCCGTTGCTCCATGAAAGCGTATACAGGCCGTCTATATCATTCTGGTTTACATGTGTTTCAGATGGCTTAAGCTCTATCCGGTTATAAACATTAGTATCTACAAGCACACCACCGCCAAGGTAAACCATATACTGGTAAATACCATTGCTGTCAGCAGGTGGCTTCTCTA
The DNA here is from genome assembly GCA_910588655.1 of uncultured Lachnospiraceae bacterium. Classification (GTDB taxonomy): domain Bacteria; phylum Bacillota; class Clostridia; order Lachnospirales; family Lachnospiraceae; genus Butyribacter. Next base: position 22,825 of record CAJUPJ010000004.1, read on the forward strand.
CTACTTCAACATCTGCAAGAAGTGAAAGCTCATCAATAAGCCTTGCCCTCTGGTCCCTTAAATCATTTGCCTTGCCGCCAAATACTTCAAGTGATGTTATCTGTTTTGTAAGTGATGTTATCTGGTCTGCATAGGCATTAATCTGGTTTACAGTTGTATTTATCTGCAAGTTTATTTCACTCTGCATCTGCTTATAATTTCTTGTCATTTCATTTGCATATTCTGCAAGTGTGTCTGCATAGCCTGTGGCCTCAGTACGTATTGTAGTGTCCGCAGGGCTTCTTGTAAGGCTTGTAAGCCTGTCAAAGAAGTTATTTAAAGAGTTTGAAAGCCCTCCGCTTTTACTGTCAGCAGCATATAAATAATCCTGGAGGCTCTTCATATAATATTCTGATGTGCTATAATAACCAAATATTGAATTATTTTTACGGAATTTATAATCATAATACTCATCACGTGTGCTATTAATAGAAATGGCTTCTGAACCTGTTCCTATCATTCCAAAGGATGTACTTGTTGAAATAGGGCATTTAGTAACCTGCTCAGCCCACTGTTTTGAATAACTGTTTGTTTTAATATTTGATATATTATGTGCTGTTACATTTGCATGTGCCCTGTATGCTGCCATTCCTGATGACGCTATGCTTAATCCTAAAAATGTTGATGGCATATTTTTACCTCATTTCTGCGCTTGTTATTTTAATCCTGCCTGCACCCAGGCGCAGGTACAGGCCCTTGTATTTATATTACCATTATGCCAGCCTTTCAATAAGGTTCTGCAGCATTTCATCAATTGCATTGATATATCTTGATGCTGCATTAAATGCGTGCTGGTACTGCAAAAGGTTTACAAGTTCTTCATCTGTAGAAACACCTGATATCTGCTGCCTTTTTGCCTCAACTTCATCAGCCAGCCCTGCCTGGCGCTCAAGCATACTGTTCCATACCATGCCTTGTGTACCAAGGCCTTCTATCATTTCTTCATAATATCTGTCAAATGAATATACTGTAAGTGTATTAGGGTCAAGTGCTATTGTTTCTTTCTGCCAGTTTGCTATAAGGTCTGTAAACATATCCTGTGCATAAGCACCTGTCCCGCCTGCAAGCGGGTTGACCTTTACTGGGAGAAGTGAATAATTGGCAAGCACATTTTCATTCATTTCAAGGTTTCTTATTGTATATTGTGAGAAAATATCATCTTCTGCTTCCTCATTATATACAAAAAGCTTATATTTTGTATTTCCTTCACTGTCAGTATACTCAAGCGTTGCAGGCACTGGATTGCCATCTTCGTCAAGCACATCATCACCATTAGCATCCTGGCGGTATAATGGCGCATCAAGTATAATAACCTGGTATCTGTCTGTTGTGCTTCTCCTGAACAGTTCCTCACCAATAGTCAAATCATCATCTGTGCCCGTAGGGCTGTTTACTACATCCAGTATCTTATATGTACCATCTTCCAGTGTTACATCCTTGCCATTAATATCTGTGCCTGCAATACCATTTGCTTCAAATTCAATATTCGGGCAGAGCACATCATTAATCATTGTAACCATGTCATGCACGAACCTGTCAAATTGTGCTTCTATCTTAGTAAGAATGGAATTTCCTGTTGTATTGTTATATAGCTTTACATCTTTTTCAAATTGTGCATATTCCAGCTCATATGCCTCATATGCTTCATCAAATGCATCCTGGTCAAATACGCCATCCTCATCCCTGTAATCTGTTTCCTGTGGCTCTTTTGGCGCTACTGGAAGGTCTGTATAATTGGCAAATTTCTTTCCACGTGCAGTAAGTATTCCGTAAAGAGAACCTGTATCTGTCCTGTCTTTATTAGAATATGCTGTATCAAGGTCATATACATCACCAAAGCCATTGTCAGACCAGACTACTTTATACATGCCTGTGTCCTCTGACAGTTCTTCACAGTGCATATGGTAACTCTTGCCCTCAATAACAAGAGGTGCACCATCTATATATATCTGCATCTTCCCGTCCACATCTTCCTGGGAAGTAAAATATGTAAGTCCTGCAAGTTCATCCATAAGGGAATTCCTTATATCCCTGTAGTCATTTGCGTTCTGTGTGCCGGACGCTTCCATTTCTGTAATAATTGAATTATATTTTGCAATTTCCTCGCCTATTTTATTGATTTTATCAACACTTTTATATATTTCTTCATTAAGACCTTTCTGGTAATTCGTAAGCTCCCTGTACACATCATTTGCCCTGTCTATAAAAGCTTCTGCACCAGCAATAAAAAGCTTGCGGTATACAATGCTTCCAGGGTCTGTGGACAGTGTTTCTATCTGTGCCCAGATTTCATTCAGCGCATACCTGAATTCCACGCCTTCCATTTCACCAAATACATCTTCTATTTCGCTTTCCGTTTCAACAAGTTTGTCATAGAATGACTGCCTGGAAAATTCCAGCCTGTATTCTTTATCAAGGAACTGGTCACGTATCTGCCTTATTGTATCGACCCTTGTTCCCATCCCAATCTGTGATGTGTGTTTGCCTGTAACCTTATATGTCTGGTACGGCATATCAGCATTAATATTCTGCTGTCTTGTATAGCCTGGTGTCTTTGTATTTGCAAGGTTATGTGATGTAGTATTAAGCCCTGACTGTGAGGAATGTATGCCCTGCACACCAACACCAAAACTTGTAAATAAACTGCCCATCTCGTATCCTCCACTGCTCTATATTTGTTCCACCTGTGTTATCCAAAGTTATCAGAAACAATAAAAATAACGGATACCTCCAGGGGAAACTGCCAAAAACCTCCAGGCGGGCATTGCGTACCCAGCCTGGAAATAATTACTACTGCTTTGCATCAAACCCGTGCCCTCCATAATCTGAAGTATAACTGTTTGTTGCATTGCGGTTGTAATTATTGTTCCCTGGTGACATCCGTGTACTTTGAATAAAGTTCATATTAAACTCTATCATTTCAAGGGAATTTTCAATTAAATCTTTATTTCTTTCATTAACCTCCACAAGACGCCTCATAGTAGTCCGCAGCGAATCATGCAGGGCTGCAAGCGTTTTCTTTTCTTCTGGCTGCTTTGCCATAAGCCTTGTAAGTGATGTAAGGTCAAGTTGTTCTGGTGTCTTATTAAGAACTACTCCTATATTCTTAATAACCTCTTCCCTTTTATGCCCGATAACTCCCGCCCTGTCTATTAAAAGCTGTTCCTGTGCAGTTATTTTCTTTAACTCTTCCAGGTCATTTTTCACCAGTATTTTTGTCTTTTGTTCTGATACTGGTACAAGCTCTTCATAGACTGCCTTTTCAGCTTTAAGCGTGCTAATAAGTTCTTCAATTAAACTAGCCAATTCTAAGCCCTCACTTATAAAATGGAATCAAAATACCTGCTAACCATCTTATCTGCAATTTCCTGTGCAGATACATTATATGTGCCAGTGGCAAGTGCATCCTTTATCCTGGAAACTTTATCTTCTCTTATATCAGGTGAGGCTTTAATTGCTGTCTTAGCTGTCTGGTAATCTTTGCCTGACTTAGAAACCTCGTATTTTTCCTGGATATTTGCGCTGCCAGTTTCTTTAGCTTTCTTTGGCTTTGTTGCCTGGTATAACTGGTTAACTTTATTAATAGCGTCTATTCTCATAAAACCACCACCTAAATCTTACATGTTTCTTAATACTAATGTACCTGTTGTATTTTGTTAATGGCTGTGTTCTGGCAGACAGTTAATTCCAGCAGGTTACACCAGCTCTGCATATGCAGTTTGATTTTTATGTTTCATAATATTTATCGGTAGTATTTTGCTTTACTTTAGTGGTTTTTAAAAATTTCGCAAAAATCAAAGGTTGCAAAGTAATCTTCTGGTGTTTCTGCCCTTCTTATCATTTGCACACTTCCATCTTCTTTTAAAAGAAGTTCTGCCGATTTAAGTTTTCCATTATAATTATAACCCATAGAAAATCCATGTGCACCTGTATCGTGTATAAATAAATAATCCCCTAGTGTAATTTTCGGAAGCATCCTGTCTATTGCAAATTTATCATTGTTTTCACAAAGAGAACCTGTAATATCATATTTGTGGCTGCATGGTTCATATTCCTTGCCAAGCACTGTTATATGGTGGTATGCCCCATACATCGCCGGGCGCATAAGGTTTACTGCACATGCATCTACACCAATATATTCCTTATAAATATGCTTTTCGTGTATTGCTTTTGTAACAAGCCCGCCATAAGGCCCACACATAAAACGTCCAAGCTCTGTAAATATAGATACATCCCCAAGTCCTGCCGGTACAAGTATTTCCTCAAATTTCTTCCTTACGCCCTCACCAATTACAGCGATATCATTTGGTTCTTTTCCTGGCTCATAAGGTATTCCGACACCACCAGAAAGGTTAATAAATGATATATTTTCACCTGTTTTTTCTTTTACTTCTACAGCAAGTTTAAACAGTATTCCCGCAAGCTCAGGATAATATTCATTAGTTACTGTATTGCTTGCAAGGAATGAATGTATTCCAAATCTTTTAACGCCTTTTGCCTTAAGCCTTGTTATTGCTTCAACTAACTGTTCTTTTGTCATTCCATATTTGGCATCGCCAGGGTTGTCCATTATATCAGTTCCCATTTTAAATAAGCCACCTGGATTGTAACGGCAGAATATTGTATCTGGTATTCCAGCTGTTTCCTCCAGGAAATCTATATGTGTAATATCATCAAGGTTTATATATGCGCCAAGTTCCCTTGCTTTCTTATACTCGCAGGCAGGTGTGACATTTGATGAAAACATAATATCAGAACCTTTAAAACCACATGCTTCTGACATCATAAGTTCTGTAAGTGAAGAACAGTCTGTGCCACAGCCTTCCTCTTTAAAAATTTTCAATATAAACGGGTTAGGTGTTGCTTTTACTGCAAAATATTCCCGGAAACCTTTATTCCATGAAAAGGCGGCTTTAAGGGCACGTGCATTTGCACGTATAGCCTTTTCGTCATAAATATGGAAAGGGGTCGGGTATGTTTTAACAATTTCCTCAACTTGTTCTTTTGTTACAAATGGTATTTTATTCATTTTCACTCTTCCTTCCTATAATGTATCCCTTGTAAATCCATGTGATTTTAACATATATCCTGGATGATTTCAATATACCGGGGTATTTACAGTTATTTTATGTTTGTGTTTTTTGTATAAGCGGACGGACGGTTTCTGTGCCAGAGCCAGAATATTCCGTACAGGAGTACGCTTCCGCTACGGTACAATGTCATTAAGTCCAGAAAAGATGTTGGAAAATTACATATACTGGGTCTGCTGGCAAATCCAAAGTGCCTTCCATGAACAAAGCACGCTCCCGCTGGTTTGGTAAGGGCTTGCACGCAATGGTGCATAAAGCCCTTAATGTTCCTACGGAACATTTTAATACAGGGCTTAAGCACCAGCGGCTTCGTACAGCTTTTTCATGGAAGCACATTTGGAATTTGCCAGCAATCTACACTTTGGTAATTTATAAATATTTTCCACCTAAGCTCTTAACTAAATGACATTGCGCTGCGTGTGTTAAAGTACTCCTGTTACAAGATATTCTGGTATCTGGCACGTGAAACCTGTCATCAAAAACTTACAGTAAAACACAAAATAGCAGCCAGAGAAATGATTTAGACTAACGGAACTTCCGTAAAATAACTATAAATTATGTGTAGAGAATTATTCTGCTAGTCACTTATTATGCAGTGCAACAGGTATGGTCATACAAAAAGAGTATCAATGAACTTCCGTACGTCTAAATCATCTCTCCCACAACATAATTTCCAGTTATCATATTTATTTTGTTTTTTATGATTTTGTCAGGACACAGCAGGTTTTCAATGTCACAGAATAAACATATTTAATAATGGGTGCACTTCAGCCTTCACACAATGTCATTTAGTTAATGTTTTTGACAGAAATGTTTTTGAAAACTACCAAAGATTAGATTAGCTGGCAAATTCCAAATGTGTTTCCATGAAAAAGCTGTACGAAGCCGCTGGTGCTTAAGCCCCGTTTTAAATGTTCCGCAGGAACATTATGGGCTTTATGCATCCATTGCGTGCAAGTCCAAGCGCAAGCGTGCTGTTTTCATGGAAGGCACTTTGGATTTGCCAGCGGCATCCAATATATGTAATTTCCCAACATCTTTTCTTAACTAAATGGCATTGTGGCGTAAATACAAGTGCACCCAAAAATGGAATATGTTTATTCTGGACATGGAAACCCTGCGTCCGCCACCACCATATAACAAAAAAACAACTGGAAATTATTCTATTACCCTTTATATTACAATTACTTTATTTTTCCCTGTTTTTTTCGCTTTATATAAAGCAGTATCAACCCTTGTACATAGTGTGTCAATATTGTCATCTTCTGTCGCCTGTGTGACACCTATGCTTACTGTCTGTGTCCTTACTACAGGGAAACCAGTATTGGCAAAGCACTGTCTTATAAGGTCTGCTATAAGGGCAGCTGATGATACATCTGTATCATTTAAAAGCAGCATAAATTCTTCTCCGCCCCATCTGCCAGCAGAAAGCCTTTCTGTATAACTTGCATGTTCATTGTTAAGCAAATCTGCAAGAGCTATAATTACAGCGTCCCCTTCCTGGTGTCCATATGTATCATTTACTTGTTTAAAATTATCTATATCAAACATTGCTACAGAAAACTTTTCATTATGGATATTTCCAAGCTTTTTCTCTATCTGTGACTGTATTTCCTTACGGTTATACAGCCCTGTCATTCCATCAATTATTGCCGCTGTCTTAAGTTTTTCATTAGCAAGCCCAAGTTTCCTGTTTATCTCTTCTAATTCTAAAGATGTAACACTTATAAATGTAGCAAGCCTTGATACTAAAGGTATTTTAGAAAGCACTTTTTCATCTGCCGGCATACCCCCATTTGCCATCTCCCTTTTCCTGCCCTCCCTTAATCCTGCTATTACAAGTGTTACATTATGCTGGTTTAAATTCCCCTTTGTACGCAGAAATTCCCCATGCGAGAAGAAACCTGATGATGGGGAAATATTTTTAAATGGGTATATCTCATATGTAGGCTCTTTTGAAGTCCAGAATGTGCGTCTTGCTGCACATGAAAAAATATGTAGTATATCAGGCTGGAATTCATAGAGCTTTCTGCTGTCCTCTTTAATACTTTCGATAATTGTGCCTGGGTCACCATATGATATGCGCACAACAGAACCTATATCCATATCTGAAGTCATGGTAATTGAACCATCTGCATTGCTTGCTACAGGGGTACGGAGTATGGTTGTTCCATTATGTTCATAAAATAACGGGAATTCCAAAGTATTGTAAAAGAAATTTTCATCATTTTGTATATTCAGGTATTTATGGTATACATCATAAGCTGGAATACCATCAAGTTCATGTAAAATGCAGCCATCTGACTTTGTAACATGGAATTTCCTTCCAAGAGGTTTCCAGCCAGTAACATTTATTGAGTCAACATAAAAGTCACTTCCGCCATAAAATATTACTACTACTGAATTCCTGGAATATCCTGCGTTTTTTGAAAATACACAGGAAGCATCACTTGTAATATCATCACTACATGCAACACCTCCAAAAATCTGTATATCCTGTCTTACTTCCCTTAACCCGTCACAAAAACGCGTAGATGAATGTTCTGGAATTGTAAAAAACAGCTCAATTGCCTTTACCCAGGAATTTGCCCTTGTATTCTCCAGTATTTTCCATGTAATGCTGTCTGTTACTTCATTATTAAGGTCATACTGGTATATTTCTACCTGTGTTGAGGGGAATTCAAAAACAGTACATGCAATAGTAACAGCCTGTGAAAGCTGGCAGTCAGTAATATTTCCGCTTGTTGAACAGCCCACATAAGGAGCATCTGGAAATACATCTGAAATAGTATTGCAGACATTATTAATTACATCTTCTTCCAGTATTTCAGAATAAATCTGGAACATCATTTTAGAAATATTATTTACCCCGCACCATTTTTTTAATTCTGCCAGTTTACCATGTAAAGCGTCCATATTAGTAAAATTTAATGTTTCTCCGCTGTTGCATCCAAACATAAACTGTTTCATAAAAATCCCCCGTTCCTCCGCCTTTGTCTGGCGGCACAAATAGTAATTCAAACTGGAACATTACCACTTTACCTGTTTAGTGATTTCTCCTGTAGCTTATCAAACTTTGCCATGCACTCATCTACTGTAGCACCTTTAAGCAAATCACGTACAATTAAACATGTATTACCCCACTGCTCTACCTTCATGCCAGCATTAGAGCCAAGCACATACACATTTTCCTTTATTTTGTCATTTAAAGGTTTTAATGCCGGAATACATTCTATTTCAACATTCTTAGATGGTGAAATCACCTTATTTGTTTTAGCATAATCTGTAAGTGCTTTATCAGAAATTATTATATCCAGTACATCTATTGCATCCTCAAGGTGTTCTGCCTCTGCACTAATACCATATCCTGTCATTGAAACTACAGGCATTTGGCCCAGCTTGCTTGGGAAACCAATTACCTGTAATTCAAAATCTGGTTTTCCATAAGCTGTTTCTGAATTAGCAGCTCCCCAGTATGCCATTACAATTGGCGTTTTCTGCGCAAGGAAGCCAGGACCTTCACCTTCAATGGCTTCATACGTATAAGCAGTTTCTGCATCAATATACCCAAGGTCTGACAATTTCTTTAAATACTCAAACCCCTGGCGCATATAGTCACTATACTTGCTTTTTCCTGAATTTAATGCCTCTATTTCTGCCTCTGTATTACCACCATTATATAAATCCGCATAAGCCTGTGCAAATACAAAATTTTCAAGCCACCAGCGGTTTGCACCAATAGGTGTTTCATAACCATTTTCCTTAAATACCTGGCAGCACTCCAGCAGGTCTTCCGGGGTTTCTGGCAGCTCCAGGTTATACTTGTCAAAAAGGTCTTTATTTACAAACAGCCCGTTTACAACAACTTCCTGTGGTATTGCTACAAGCTTGCCATCTACAGTATTAGCAATTTTCACAACTTCCCTTAAATTATTTGAATTTTCAAGCACTGATAAATCCAGCAGTTCCCCTTCTTCCCCAAGTATCTGGATTGTATCAGGGTTCAGCAGGTATAAATCATCCATATTATTACGTACCCTGTCAAGCGTTACATCATCATATGTTTTTTCCTTATAATTTTCCGCTGTATATGTCCTGTATTCCACATTAATGCCAAGCTTTTCCTCTGCCATTCCAACAGTTATATCAAAAGCACTTCTTGCCTTATTAACGGCATCTGGCTTTGATTTTTCCATAGGCCCGAATAAATTTACCGGTTTTTTACTAGCCTTTTCAGATGTAATAAGATTTTTACTTGTTTTTTTATTGCCACACGAAGATGTTACAGATACAACTGCAATTAAAAAACATACTGCCAGAATTAAATTAAATTTTCTGTTTTTATACATTTTTATTCCTTTCCTTGTATGCATTGTTTTATAACCTTTTTTAAGAGCCCTACATCAACAGGCTTTGCAAGATGGATATTCATGCCTGCTTCCAGTGCATCTCTTTCATCTTCTGCAAAAGCATTTGCTGTCATAGCTATAATTGGTATTTTAACCGCATCTTTGCGCTTTAATGCCCTTATTGCCCTTGTAGCATCATAACCATTCATAACCGGCATCTGTACATCCATTAAAATTGCATCAAATTCCTCTTCTGTGGAACTGGCAAACCGCTCTAGTGCAAACTGCCCGTTTTCTACAATTTCACAGCTTGCCCCCTCTATCGACAGTATTTCAGATAGTATTTCAGCATTAATTTCATTATCCTCTGCTGCAAGAAAATGTAAACCTTCAAGATTATTATCCTCCTCTGTTTCCTGTGCTGTTTCCTCATTTGCTTCTGCCTGCATTTCTATAATTTTTTCTTTAAACGAAGAAACAAAAAATGGTTTAGACATTATCCCTGTATTTGCCATATTTAAAACTTCTTCCATACTGTCACTGCCATAGTCTGACAAAATTACCAATGGCACACTGTCCAGGACTGTATCACGTATTTTCTTAGCTATATTTATACAACCTTCCTCCTGCATATTGCAGTCAAAAAGAACCATATTATAACTTATGCCTGTACTGCTGTCCTGTACCATATGCATGGCTTCTTCTGCACTAGTGGCAGTATCAGCTAAAACCCCGACAGCTGACATAAGTGTCTTTATATTATTACATTCATCTGTATCAAAGGCTATTGCCAGAATCCTTGAAATCCCGCTCTGTTCCCAGAACAGCCTGTTTGCCTTGCCCTCTGGTATACGGAACTCAAGCTCAACCTTGAAAAGTGTCCCTTTACCAACTTCACTTGACACATCTATTGTACCACCCATAAGTTCAACAATATTTTTTGTAATCGCCATTCCAAGTCCAGTACCTTGTACCTTGTTTGTTGTACTGTTTTCTGCCCTGGTAAATGCATCAAAAATTGTTTTAAGGTATTCTGGTGTCATTCCATACCCGTCGTCCTGGACTTCTATCCTTATATGCTCATACTGGCTTGAGTGCTGCTTAAGCCCTATAATCCTGAACCAGATATTTCCCCCTTCAGGCGTATATTTTACAGCATTAGAAAGAAGGTTAATTAAAATCTGGTTAATCCTTGTTTCATCCCCCATAAGGTATTCATGTTTTATGCCCGTTACTTCAACATTAAAGTTCTGTTCCCTTGCTTTTGCCATAGGGCGTATAATAGCATCAACTGAAGATACCAGGTCATTCAGGGTAAATTCCTCAACTGTAAGCACTACTTTCCCGCTCTCAATTTTAGAAACATCTAGTATATCATTAATCAGGCTAAGCAGGTGCTGCCCGGAAGCTGTAATTTTCTTTGTATATTCCCTTACCTTAACAGGATTTTCTGCATCCCTTGCAAGCAAAGCAGTAAACCCAAGAACAGCATTCATCGGAGTACGGATATCATGTGACATATTTGAAAGGAACATCGTCTTGGAATTACTTGCTATCTGTGCTGCCTGTAAAGCTTCCGCAAGCCTTTTATTGTGTATTTCCCTTTCCTCTTCACGTTCTTTCCTGGTTTTATCCTGCTGTCTTTGGTTAAAACAGTATAAAATACAGCATAATATAAATGCAACAAGCATAACCATTACAACAATTAAAATATTCTGGTTTACTGTCCTGCCTTCCTGCTGTATTGCTTCCACTGGCACATAGCCAATAAGGTAAATAGTCCCATTATTAACCGGCCACATATAATTAAGGGCACTTTTCTTACGGATATCATGGTAAAATAAAACAGGTTTTCCATTTTCCACACAATCAGAAACTTCTGCCCGCAGCTCTTTTTCCATAATATTATTAGCTCTGTAAAAATCCTCAAGATTTAGATGGCCTGCATCCCTTTCACCCATTCCTTTAGGTTTTAATACAAGCCTCTTACTTTCAGAGTCCATAATATAAAGCATTGCTTTGCCATTATAAAACCCGTCTGGAAGCGCCTGGTCAAATGAGTCATATACATACTCAACATAAAGTACCGCTATTTCATTGTTATCCCTTATAACAGGACATTTCATTGAATATGCCCATGTACCCATATAATTCAAGTATGAGTGGGAAACTAGCAGCCCTGCCACGGTCTCTCCTTCTGAGAAATCAAGCCCGTCCCTGTAAAATACTTCACCTGTATTAGAAATGCCTTTATCTTCACCTGACATTATAAGTGATATCTTTACCATAGTCTGGTTTCTGTCATAAGAAAGTATAAATTCTTCCGGTTTATCCATCAAAGCAACTTCCTGTGCAACCATTCTCTGGAACTCCGCTTCTTTAGTTAGAATTGCCTCTATAGTACCTTTCATTAAATCCAGGCTTTCACTTAAGTTCTGGATTGCAGATGCAGACATTTCCATAGTTATTTTATGCGCAACTGAGAATACAACAGCCCCTAAAATACAAAAAACCAGTATAATGGAAAAAAGCAAAGGTATTTCTTTGTCAGTTCTTCTTTTATTCCACTTCTTCATTATAAAACTCCATTCTGCTGCTCTTAGTTTATCTTTATACACTATATGCAGCTATATAAAAAAGCAACTGCATAGTTATTATAACCTTTTCATTATTTTAATGTCAAGACAGATAGAAAGCCCTGAAATACTGCTGCACGTCCGTTTCATAAATTCCCAAACATGTGATAGTTTACAGTTATCTTTTTCTGGTGTTTGTGTGGATTGGTGGACGGACGGTTTCTGTGCCAGAGCCAGAATATTCCGTACAGGGGTACGCTTCCCCACAACATAATTTACAGTTATTATATTAAATTTAGTGTTTTGTGGTTTTTTCTGTAATTCCGCCAATGAACAGCAAAGTTCCAGTGTTCCATCTAATATTATTCAATGACAGGGGCACTTTAGCACCGCCGGCATTTAAGCCCATATATCCCATGAGGTTTTGGAGGATATATGGGCTTTATGTGCAGCTGCGTGGGCTAACGTAGCGCAAGCGTGCCATGTCATGGAATAATTTAATGGAACACTGGAAGCCTTGCGTCCGTCATCCACACACAAACACAAGATAACTGTAAATTATAATGTGTTTGGGAATTTACAGAACGGACGTGTGTACTTCCATAAACTATGTTGACACCCTATAGTGCCTGTGCTATATTAACATTATTACATGATGCAAAACTAAATTAAAAAGGGGGACTGCTTATGAAAATTAAAAAACTTGCTACTGTTGTTACATGTTTAATACTGGTATTTACCTCTAATACTGCATTTGCACATGGGCACCACGGTAATTGCCATTATAATTATGACTATAATGACAGTTATGATTATGATTATGGATGCCATGCCGGGCATAATAATTGTATAAATAATGACTATGACTGCAGCCACCATCCTGACCATGCACATCCCGACGGTGTATGCCCTTATTACTGTCCTGATGCATCTTACCAGTATTACCAGGCAGCAACTGTAAAAAAAGTACAGGCAAAGCTTAATAAAGCAGGCTATAAATGCGGCAAAGCAAATGGAATATACAATACAAAAACAAAGAAAGCTATCAGGAAATTCCAGAAAAATAAAAATTTATCTGTAAATGGGAAAATCAATAAAACACTAATTAAGAAGTTAAACATCTGACCTTTAATAATTAACCTTATTAAACAGCAATAAGGTTACAATCAAATAAAAAACTGTAACACATAATTCTGTGCTACAGTTTTTTATTATTTGGTATAAATGTTATAATGTTTATCCAGAATTACACCCTCTTAAGGTACTCACCTGTACGTGTGTCAATGCTGATACGGTCGCCTGTTTCTACAAACAGAGGAACTGCAACCTGTGCCCCGGTTTCAACAATAGCCGGCTTATTAGCACCCTGTGCTGTATCACCTTTGAAACCAGGCTCTGTCTCTGTTACTTCCAGTTCTACAAAAAGAGGAGGTTCAATTGCAAATACTTCACCATTGTGTGAAAGCATTTTAACCATTTCATTCTCTTTTACAAACTTAAGTGAGTCACCTACCTGGTCTGCTGTCATATCAATCTGGTCATATGTTTCTGTATTCATAAAATGATACATGTCATCACTGTATAAATACTGCATATCAGAACGTTCAATATGGGCCTGTGGACATTTTTCTGTAGGACGGAAAGTTTTTTCAACTACACCGCCACTTTTTATGTTTTTAAGCTTTGTCCTTACAAATGCTGCTCCCTTGCCAGGTTTTACATGCTGGAATTCTATAACCTGGTATACATTTCCCTCAAACTCAATAGTTAAACCATTTCTAAAATCACCTGCTGATACCATTTTAAAATCCTCCTTAATGTGATTGCGGAAATAAAACCCGCAAATGCTTGTTATAGTTTATCCCATTTTGGAATATATTTCAAGTATATAAATTTGCTATTTTAGCCGCCACTTCTTTAAGTTCCAGCCCGTCTGTTTCAATTATTGTATCTGCTGCTTCAAGGTATTTAGGAATTCTTTCATCCATAAGCTTCTTAATATATGGGATATTCATATTTCCATTAAGAAGAGGCCTGCTTAAACTGTCTTTAACATGGATATAAATTGTTTCAGGTGAAGCTGATAACAATATAATCCTGCCAAGTTCCTGCATTTTTCCTACGTTTACTTGTCTTAACGCCATTCCGCCGCCACATGATACTATGCATGGTTTCATTCCCTTAATATCATCAAGTATGCCTGTTTCCAGATTGCGGAAATACTCTTCGCCCTTTTTTTCAAATATCTCTGAAATCTGGCAGCCCTCCTTTTCTACAATAAGGGCATCTGTATCAACTTCCTTTACATTTAACATATGGCTTAAAAGCCTTGATGTACTTGACTTCCCAACTCCCATAAACCCAATTAAAAAGATATGTTCATTAAGCCCTGCCATGTCCGTCTTCCCTTTCCTCTGTATAATGCAGCCCTTCCATTAATCCTTTAAGCTTTTCTGCCTCTATCTGCCCTGGTGCGCTCGGCGTGCCAATACAGCCAAATGTAAGCACAGAGCCCGTAAATTCTGCTGCTGCCCTGCTTATAAGCCCCATCCCTGCCATTGACATAGTTATAATATTCCCGCCTTTAAGCTTCTCTTTAGTAATAATTGAAGCTTCCATAAGCCTGGCTACATCCATCTTATTTTCAGGCATAACCGCAATCTTAGGTATACCTGCCCCCATCTTTTTCATATAAAGCAGCCTGTCCACAATTTCTTCTGCAGGCGGTGTGCCATTAAAGTCATGGTAAGAACCTATAACAACAGCCTGCTTTTCCAGTACCTTTATAAGCCCTTTTATATCACCCTGGCGGTATACTTCAACATCCACAAGGTCTGCATTAATTCCTGCTGTACTTAAAAGGGCAGAATACTCATTATAACTAATATCCGCTGCACCACCCTCCCATGCAGTCCTGAATGTAAAAAGCAGCGGCTTTTCTTTAAGGACTTTCCTGATTCCAGAAATAGTTGAATTAACTGCTTCTATATTATGGAAATCCTTATAAAAGTCCACACGCCACTCCATAATATCTGCTTCACTTTTATATACAGCCTCTGCCATCCTGGTTATCCCATCCTGTGTAGTTTCTACAACAGGTACACAAATCTTAGGAAAACCATCCCAGGTTAAAAGTTCCTGTGCCTTTACTGCATTATTCATCACTTAAACTATCCTTTGCTGCTGCTACTATTGCTGTAACAATGCCAGCCACCACAACTGCCACTATTACAACTCCTATAATAACTCCTGCTAATAAAGCCATACTATACCTCCATGTATATTCAAATTTATTAACTTTTCCTTACATTATATACCATCATGCCTCATAAGACAACTATTATAAATATTTTTGTTTTTTTGAAGCGGGTTAATGGGTGGATGGATGAACGGACGGTTTTGTGTGCCAGAGCCAGAATATTCCATAAAAGGGCACGCTTCTGCTGCATGAGCTGACGCAGGGCAATGTCATTTAGTTAAGAGGCAAAGTGGAAAATTTTTTATAAATTACCAAAGTGTAGATTGCTGGCAAATTCCAAATGTGCTTCCATGAAAAAGCTGTACGAAGCCACTGGTGCATAAATCCCTGTCTTTTAGGGCTTTATGCACCAGTGTGTGCGAGCACTCGCCAAACCAGCGGAAGCGTGCTTTTTTCATGGAAGGCACTTAAAGGGCGGACATTTATGGTATGCCCGCCCTGTACTTTGTTTATTCATTAAAATACAATTAATTGTTAATAAGCTTCTCATCCTCATTATTCCAGCTGTAAAGCTTACGTACTTCTTCTCCAACTTTCTCTGCTGGATGTTCTGAAGCAAGTTTTCTTAATGCCTTGAAGTGTGCCTGTCCGCCTGCTGCTGACATATCTAATAAGAAGTCTTTTGCGAATGTACCATCCTGTATATCAGAAAGTATTTTCTTCATAGCCTTCTTAGTTTCGTCTGTAATAATCTTTGGTCCTGTTATATAATCACCATATTCGGCTGTATTTGATATTGAATACCTCATGCCTGCAAATCCTGACTGGTAAATAAGGTCTACAATAAGCTTCATCTCATGGATACACTCAAAGTAAGCATTTCTTGGGTCATATCCTGCTTCACAGAGTGTTTCAAAACCAGCCTGCATAAGTGCACATACACCGCCGCAAAGAACTGCCTGCTCACCAAAAAGGTCTGTTTCTGTTTCTGTACGGAATGTTGTTTCAAGCACGCCTGCCCTTGCACCACCGATACCTAAAGCGTACGCAAGTGCCATTTCCTGTGCTTTGCCTGTAGCATCCTGCTGTACAGCAACAAGACAAGGAACTCCTTTGCCTTCCTGGTACTCTGAACGTACAGTATGTCCAGGTCCTTTAGGGGCAATCATTGTAACATCAACATCCTTTGGAGGGATAATCTGGTTAAAGTGAATTGCAAATCCATGTGCAAACATTAACATATTGCCTGCTTCAAGGTTTGGTGCAATATCCTTGTTATACATTGCAGCCTGCTTCTCATCATTAATAAGAATCATAATGATATCTGCTTTCTTTGCTGCTTCTGCTGCTGTATACACCTCAAAACCCTGGCTTTCAGCCTTTGCCCATGACTTTGAACCTTCATAAAGGCCAATGATTACATGGCATCCTGAATCCTTTAAGTTTAATGCATGTGCATGTCCCTGGCTTCCATAACCTATTATGGCAATAGTCTTGCCATCCAATAATGATAAATTACAATCCTCCTGGTAAAAAATCCTAGCTTCTGACATTTTTCTTTCCTCCTGAATTAAAACATATTAATGTAAAACCCTAATCTTCTAAAAGAGTTTCTGCACCCCTGCTTAGCCCTGCTATTCCTGTACGCACCAGTTCCTTAATCTCATATCCGTCAAGCAGCTTAATAAATGCACTTAACTTTGCCTGGTTGCCTGTAAGCTCAATCATCATGCTGTCTACTGCAACATCAACAATATTTGCACGGAATATATCTGCTATAGCAACAACTGCCGGCCTTTCCTCTGCACTTACGCCCACTGTTACAAGAACAAGCTCACGGCATACAGAACGGCCGCTTTTAAGTTCTTTTACACACCTTACATCCTCAAGCTTGGCAACCTGCTTCTCTATCTGTTCAAGAATGTGGTCGTCACCTCTGACAACTACTGTCATCCGTGAAAATGCAGGATTTTCTGTTTCACCAACTGTAAGGCTGTCTATGTTATATCCGCGCCTGCTGAAAAGCCCGGCAACGCGGCTAAGAACTCCCGATGTATTATCCACCAGAATTGATAAAACTTTTTTCCTCATATTTAATCCCCTGCTCTTTCTGTTACTGGCAGCACTTGGTACAACAGCACATTAATGCACTGGCTGCCTTGTGCACTATGTTAAATTTTAACAATATGATGCCTGTTTGTCAAGGAATCCCACTATCATTAACATAAAAACTTCCTTTAATATATTTCCTGCCTAAGTTGTTAAATATGTTATTGATGAAGAAAAAATAAAAGCCCACTTACTTATATGTTATACTTCCCTGCTTGTATATCGTCTTTTAGAATACAAACTGGATAGACAGAAAAATAAAAAAATTTTATAATTCAAATCATATACAACATTTGCAAATCAAAAATCAAGCCGGAAATCCCATATTTATGGACTTTCCGGCTTATTAACTGCCAGAGCTTGGATTTTTTAATTGGCGTCAATACCTTTTTTGAATTTTGACCTTTATTCTGCAGGGTTATTAATTATACCAATCAAAAATGGAATTTCATCTTTACATAAAATATAATAAAAAGGGCGGTCCAGACAGATTTCTACTTCCTCTAGCTGCTCCGCGTTTGCACCCGTTGAAACTATAGCGATATAAGACGCCACGCTGCATCCCATTTCGTCAATTGATATATTTGCCTCTTGTTTGATATCCGTTAGATGCAATGGAGCATCTGAAAAAGAACCAAACGCACCAGAAGACGGATCAAACAGCTGGTTTACCTGCATTTTTTCTGCGATTGCCTTTAAATCAATTTTGCTTGAGCAATTAAACTTTGGAACACTGAATTTCAATTTTGCTACACTAAGGTCATCTTTCCCACAGGCAGAAAGAATATCCGTCAAACGGTCTTTTGTCCAAAAACCGTGAACATCCTGTGTTTCATCTGGAAGGATAAAAATCATTCTTTCTCTTGTAACAAAGTCTAATGTTGCAGCGATATAGTCATCCCCTGCTACATAAGCGTATTGTGGCCATTCCCGGTTCATAAACTCACATTCCACTTCCGTGCCATCCTTACAATAAAATATTCCTTTTTCTGTGTCTTCTGTCTCAAACCGTGACGACCACTCTCCAAAAAAATCCAGCGTACTTATGATGCAAAAAGCATTATCTTCTGTTGGTGTCATCAAATCATTAAATTGTGGCTGTAAAGAATGATTAGTCTTTTCATACACCCAATTTGCCATTTGCTTCTGGAACTCTGAATTTTGGAAATCTCCTTCAAACACTTCTAAACTGTATTTCTTCTGAACCATATCCATTACAGCTTCCTGGTAACGCAGTGTATCCTGAAGCCAAAAAGAAGTATCCAGATTCAGTCTTCCCAAAATGCCATCATACTGGTCACGTTTTTTCAAGGAATTCACCATATTTTGCAGCCCTGTTGCATGCTTATCTAAATCAGCATACCCAAGCGCATCCTGCAATTCTTTCCCAGCTTCCTTTTCTGTCATTTCACTTAGTATGGATAATGACACATAAAAATTAATTGGTGCATAAGTAATATTATTATTCTCCGTTCCCGCCAGCATATAGCGGAAAGTTTTTGATATAAACTCATAATATTCCTTTAACTGCTGCGGTTCTATTTCCTGTTCCTGGTACGCAGCTTCTAATTGTTTCTCATCCGAATCCGGAATCCCATTTTGTTCCTCATCTGAAATCCCATTTTTGGGGGACGGTTTTGAATCCGTATGTCCAGCCGGTGTATTCCCCTCATTTTCCTGGCTGGCACAGGCTGTAAAACATGTAAGTACCAGCGCCATACATATCAGCATTAAAACAGTTTTAAAGTATTTCTTCATCCAGGCACCTCCCCGCATCATTTTTTAGATAAATACAGATATTGTCCGGACACTTTTATCTGTATAATTAATGGGTTACTGTATATTCAAGGTTTCTAACAATAGAAAAGCTAAGAACTACAGCTATTTTCTCATATAAAGAACTCCTCTTTTTTTATTTTATAAAAAAAGAGGAGTTCTTCAATCTGGCAAACTATAGGAAAAACCATGGTAAATTATAGCCATATTATGTCATAAAGCGCAATACTTTAACATTTGGATAAAACTAAATCTCATACAAACCACCTGATAGCAGTATTTTTAATATCAAGTTTTTCTTATATTTATGTTGTATTTGTTGTATATATGTGTTATAACAGGCCTTAAAGCAGATTGGCTCTATACAAAGGCAGTAAAACATTTGCAAATCAAAAATCCCATATTTATGGGATTTCCGGCTTATTAAGTATCAAAACCAGGATATGATGCCTGTTTGTCAAGGAAAGCCGCTATTATTAACCTTAAAACTTCCTTTAATATATTTTCTGCCTTTAAGCAGACGATAGTAAACTTTTCCTTCTGAATACATTACTTGTGTAAGGTAATAAGACGGGCTGTAGTAATCTGATGTACGCCATACAGGCAATGTCCTGCCAGACAGCCTGTTATATATGTAAATACTATTTCCTGCAATAAAATAATACTTATTATCATTAAACCTGGCAAATGCCCTTCCATTTACACTAAATAAAACTTCTGGTTTTCCTGACAGAAGGCTTTTTCTCTCCATTATGCCACTGTCACCCATATAAAGCCATCTGCCATTGCGGTAGTAAAAACTGCTTGTTACATCTTTCCAGTACATATTATTAAACCTGCCAGATGACGCCTGCTTTGCTTTAAATCCATAATGGCCATTTGCTTTAAAGTTCCTTGTGCTTTTTAAAAAATATTTGTGATGGACAAGGCTGTACTGGTCACTTGCTGAATATGTGTCTAACGGGTCATCCCATGTAACATCCGTATTATACCATTTCCCATCTATCCGGACAAGATTCCACATATGGCCCATTTTCTCTGATACAACATAACGCACCCCTATGCCCGCCTTTTCAAGCAGTATCCCATATGCAAGTGAATATCCCTGGCAGTTTGCCTTATGGCCAATAAAAACCCCTGCTTCACTGACCCGGTTCTTGTCTGTACGCTGGTCTGAATATGAAGTATTTGCCACAATGTAATCATGCAGCACCATTGCCTTTTCAGCATCATCCATGCTGCTTTTAACATTTTTCATGGCAGACTTAATTCCAGAATTAATCTTCTTCCTTGTACTCTTTATCTTAGGAACATTTATAGCGCCATCAGCATTAGTATACTCCTTTGAATACGATAGAACAATCCTTTTAACCTGTGATGTTTCTGATACTATTTCCTTAGTATATTCCTGTCCTGCATAAAATAAGCCTGGCGTTTCATTAATAACCTCTGTCATAACCTGTTTTAAACCAGCTTTATCAGTTTTTTCATAGACATTGTACCTTGAAAGGTCAACAACTGCCTGGTAATTTTTATATGCTGTTATAATATTACTTTTGATTTCTGCAAAATCTTCTTTAGATGCTGCCCTGCTGCCTGCTTCCTGGTATAATGCCACAGAAAACATGCAAAATAAACAGAATACAAGCCTTGATAAGCTTTGTTTAAATTTTTCCATTACAGCACCCCCTTTTGCCCAAATTTCTTCTGTATATTATTCTGCCACACCTGCAAGATAATTTACAAACTGCTGTGCTGTACGGCCTGAAATACCGCCGTGGCTTAATTCCCATTTATTAGCTTCTGCACATAGCTGTTCATATGACAGTTTTATTTCAGGATGTTTTGCAGCAAGTCCCTTTACAATATTAAAGAATTCCTGCTGTGACGGTTTATAAAAACCTATTGAAACACCAAAACGTGCCGCCAGCGACAGTTTTTCCTGCATTGTATCAGAGCGGTGGAGTTCATCCTGTGACATGTCAGAGCGGTCACTCCATGTTTCACGTATAAGATGCCTTCTGTTTGAAGTAGCATATATTAACACATTTTCAGGTTTTGTCTCAAGCCCGCCTTCTATTACCGCTTTCAGGTACTTGTATTCTATTTCAAACTCTTCAAATGATAAATCATCCATATAAATTATAAACTTGTAATTCCTGTTTTTAATTTCATCAATTATACGTGATAAATCCTTAAATTCATGTTTAAAAACTTCAATCATGCGCAGCCCCTGGCTGTAGTACATATTTAACACTGCCTTAACGCTTGTAGACTTCCCGGTGCCGGCATCGCCGAACAATAATACATTATTAGCTGCTTTTCCATTTAAAAATGCTTCTGTGTTCTCAACAAGTTTCTTTTTCTGTGCTTCATATCCTATAATATCATCAAGCACCATATCCCCTGTTGATGTTATAGGGACTAAAACCTCTCCAGCATCTTTGCTGGCTGAAACTCTGAAAGCTTTGTTAAGCCCGAACTTTCCAACACCATATTTTTTATAAAAACCTGTTACAATATTATAAATCTGGTCTTCATCTACAGCTTTTTCTATAGCCTCACTAAGTTCCTGGACTTTTTCACTAACACTTTTATTAGAAATATGCCCGCTTTTTACTACTGCTTTATAATCAAGTATTACACTGAAACAGTTTATCCCAAGTTCATTTTCTATTTTAGTAAAATCATAATCAAAAAGCTTTTTAAATATTAAAAAATCACCTCTGGCAAATACGTTAACTGTACCTTCATTTGCCCCTGTTTTCTCTGAAACAAGAGTAAACGGGTTTTCACTCATTGCCAGTATAAATGCTAAATAATTGTGCCATAAATTTTTGTCAAAACCATAACATGTAGCAATATCCAAAAGACGGTTTATCTCTATATAAATTTCTGTAATAAGGTTTTCCTTAATATAGCCGCCTGCATCAAACTGCTGGCAGATATCCGCAAGCCTGAATAATATACTGTCTTCACCAGCATTTCTGTAAATAACCAGTTTAGAAATTAAACGGTACATTTTACACCTCCAGTAAAAATATTGTCATGTTTACATGCGTTCTGGTGCTTCAAGCCCCAAAAGCCCTGTTGCTGTCCCAAGGATATCCCCTGCCAGCCTGCTTAATTTAATATACGAATTACGCACTTTTGCATCTTCATTATTTACAATCCTGTTCTCATGGTAGAACTTGTTAAATGCATCAGAAAGTTCATATATAAACTGGCAGATTTTATGTGGAGCCTGTTCATTATATGCTGCATAAACTGTATCCTGCCATTTGCAAAGTGAAAGCATTACATCTGTTTCACTCTGGCTGTGTGCAGGCTCTAGTGGTGCATCTTCATCTATAACAATTCCTTTCTCCTTAACCTTTGCAAGAAGCGATTTTATACGTACTATTGTATAGAAAATATATGGCCCTGTATTGCCCTCAAATGAAGTGAAACGCTCCATGTCAAATATATAATCTTTTGATGCCTGGTTGCTTAAATCACCATATTTAATTGCAGCAAGGGCAACTTTAGCAGCAACATCTTTAATTTCGTTCTCTTCCATTTCACGTTCCTGCATCTTTTCAAGCACTTTTTCCTCAACTTCATCAAGAAGCTTTTCAAGGCGTGGCACACCGCCGTCACGTGTTTTAAAAGGCTTGCCATCCTTACCATTAATTGTGCCATTGCCTACAAATATCAGTTCTGCATCACTTCCTATTATCTTTGTCTTCCTTGCACACCTGAATACCTGTTCAAAATAAAGTGACTGCCTTTTGTCAACAACATAAATAATCTTTGATGGGTCAAAAAGTTTCTTGCGTTCTACAATAGTAGCAAGGTCTGTTGTGTTATAAAGAGTTGCACCGTTCGACTTAAGTATCATACATGGCGGCACTTCTTTTGTATCTGTTTCTTCCTTAACATCAACAACTAAAGCACCATCATCTATATGTGCATAACCGCCTTCCTTCATATCCTTTACCATATCCGGGATATATGGCTGTGCATCGGACTCCTTCTTCCAGAGGTCAAATTCCACATCCAGCCTTGTATAAACCTTTTTCAAATCATTTACAGATACATTAATAATATGCTGCCAGAGTGCAATATACCCTTTTCTGCCTGCCTGTAACTGTGCAGTTGCCTCCTGTGCCTCTTCTTTATATTCTGCATGTTCCTTTGAATATTTGCTTGCAAATGGATATATCTCTTCCAGTTCACTTATAGTAAATGGTGCTTCTTCTGGATATTCCCCTTCAAAGCTTTCATCAAAATATACAAGTTCCGGGCTGCGCCTTTTAATTTCTGTAATAATCAGCCCTATAGGAAGCCCCCAGTCGCCAAGATGTGCGTCACCAATTACATTATGCCCAAGATAACGTGCTGTAAGCTTAATGCTTTCACCAATAACTGCAGGTCTTAAATGCCCTACATGCAAAGGCTTTGCAACATTTGCCCCGCCATAGTCAATAACTATTGTCTGTGGCTTGTCCGTCTTTTCACAGCCAAATGTTTCATCTTCTGCCATCCTGCCTATATAATCTGAAAGAAAACTGCCACTTAAAGTTATATTAATAAAACCTGGTTTTAACGCCTGTACTTCACTAAAACTCTGGCTTTCTTTTAAAAGAGCCACAACCTCTTCTGCCATCTGTATTGGTGCTTTGTGGTACTCCTTTGCAGCAGAAAGTGCGCCATTACACTGGTACTGGCACAAATCAGGGCGGTTTGACAAAGCTGCCTTTGCATACTTTTCACTATATCCTGCCTTCTTAAATGCCTCACACAATTCTTCCTGAATTAATTCAATTATAGTTTTCATTGTAATCTCCATTCTTATATTGCTTTTTATTCCTGTACTATTTTTTATTCTTTTTACTGCTTTCTATTTTTATGGTTTTTTAATATAAACTTTCTATAACGTCAAAATAACCTGCAAATGTCTTACTACAGCATAGCGGGTTTTCAATCTCTATGCCCTCTGCTGCCATCCCTGTTACTGTAAATGCCATTGCTGCCCTGTGGTCATTGTAAGTCTGTATTACTGCCGGCTTTGGGAAACCCGGATAAATTACAACCCCGTCCTCATGTTCATCACACTTTATCCCCATGCGCCTGGTCTCATTAACAATAACCTTAATCCGGTCAGACTCCTGTCCCCTTATATGGCTTACTCCCCTTATTGTTACAGGCGAATCTGCAAATGGTGCTATTGCCGCAAGCGTAAGTGCCTGGTCTGAAAAATCAGCCATATTAACATCTGTTCCCTTAAGCCTGTCATCCGGGGCATATAATTTTAACTCCCCATCCCTGCCCCACTCTGTATGGCAGCCCATCTCTTCAAGGACATTAATAAACTTCATATCCCCCTGCAGGCTGTCCTTCCTTATATGTTTAACAACCGCTGTGCCGCCTGTAACTGCTGCTATTGCATAGAAATAACATGCAGCCGAAACATCAGGCTCTATCTGGTATTCTTGTATATTATAAGAACCCTGGCACACCCTGTAACAGTCTGCACCAGGTCTTTCCACACCCTTATGCCCAAACTGTTTCATCATCTGTTCTGTAATCATTACATAAGACCTTGCATCCCTTTTTCCTGTAAGCTCTATTGTTAATGAATTAAATAATGCAGGGGCTGTCATAAGAAGCGCACTAAGGAACTGGCTGCTCCTGTCAATATTTAACCGGACAGACCTTTCTGGCATTAAATCCTTCATATTACTATTGCAAGAATTACTATTGCCAGGGTTTCTTATTCCTGTAACCCTCATTGGAAAATTATATTCCCCACCAAGCCATTCAAACTTTGCACCTAAATCTTCCAGAACCTCTAAAAGTTCCCTTACAGGCCTTTTCTTCATCTGTCCAGAAGAATTAATTGTATAAACCCCTCTTCCCATTGCTGTAAAAGCAGTTAAAAACCTTGCTGCCGTGCCTGCACTCCGGACATCTATAGAAGCTTCCTTTGCAGGAATATCTCCACCCATGCCTTTAATCTTTACCGTTCTTGCAGCTTTATCCATTTCTGTCTTAAATCCAAGTCCCTCAAGTGCTTTCAGGAAAACATAAGAGTCCTCGCTAAACTGCACACCTTTAAGAAGGGTTTCACCACTTCCCATAGCAGCAAGCAGAAGCGCCCTGTTTGTAATGCTTTTAGAACCTGGCACTTCCACATCTATATGGACAGGATGTGTAAATTTCCTTACTTTATAAATATCCATCTGTAAAATAACCAGCCTTTCAGTTAAAGTGATATGATGTATAAGTATAAGCCCATATAAAACATTTGTCAAAACAAATCCTGTAATAAGGAAAAGTGCCATGTTTGTAATACTTTAAAACATGGCACTTCTTTTATTACTCCTTAATCTTCCTTGCTGTTTCTGAAACTACCTTCTGGTCACTCTCTGACTTTACAGAATAACTGGTTCTTGAATAGAAACTGTCATTAATATCCCACAGGACTGGCACAAACCCATAACTAACTGCCATATCCATAATTATATCCAGGCATTGTGATGACTCCTTATATACTGCATTATCTGCCATATGCCCGCTATCATAAACTGATGAACATTCACCAACAAAAACAGGTATGCCTTTATCTGTAAATGCCTCTTTTAGCAGTTCACACTGCTGCCTGCTGTAATCAAGCCATTCCTGGCTTCCCGTCTTTCCAGCCCAGTACATTGCATTATCAATATAATGTACTGAAACCATAAGCCTGCCATCAGCAGTATCATAAGGCATCTTAAAACGTACATCTGTTGTTTTATCAATATTTGTCCACCAGCCTGATACAATTAAAAGCCTCTGTGCATTATTTCCTCCTGTACCCCTTACGGCATTTACAAATGTCTGGTTCATCTGGTTAACATAATTATACAATTCATCATCTGTATAATTATCCTCTTCCCTTTGTGTGCCCAGGTTCTCATTAAACCCTTCAAACACAAGATAGCCAGAATAGTCCTTAAAGTATTCTGCAATCTGTACCCAGAGCTTTTCTGTTATTTCCAGAGCTTCACCTTTTGCATAATTCCTTATAATAAATTCATCATAATGGTGTATATTAACCACTGCATATAATCCATCATCCAGGCAGTATTTAACAATTTCCTGCACACGCTCCATATATTCCTTATTGATTTCAAACTTTCCATCATCTTCCATCATATTGCCCCAGTAAACAGGTATTCTTACAGTAGAAAAACCTGCTGCCTTATAACCGTCTATAACTTCTTTGGTTGTTACAACCGCACCCCAGCATTTCTCATAATCCTGTGGCTGGTTTCCGCCAATAGACTGTGCACCTGTTGTTTTATTATTCTTGTCTGACCAGTGTGCTTCCATAGTATTCCCAAGATTAATCCCAATTCCCATTTCCTTCACTATATTATTAGTATCCGGTTTTATACTGTCCTCTGGAACTTGTGTTGCAACGGGCGTAGCAGACGGAAGCGGGCTTGCTTCTGGAGATGGCATGGCACTTTCCTCTGGCACAGCACTGGCAGCTGGTGTAACATCTGGAGCTGGTACTACTTTAATCTTACATGCAAGCTTATTTGTTTTATTTACCTTCCTGCTGCCTGTTTTAACAGAATACTTTACAGTACATGTAATCTTTGCAGTACCCTCTTTTCTGGCACTTACAACACCTTTCTTTGTAACAGAAGCAACACTGCTTTTTAAAGATAACCATTTATACTTAATATTCCCTGTCTTTGCCGGCAAGTTTTTAACCTTAAGTTTAAAAACAGTCCCTGTCTCCATTGTTTTAGTCTTTCCTGCATTTAGCTGTATTCTGTTTCCAGCCAGTGCATAAACCTGGCTGTCTGCTGGTACTATTGAAATAACTAATAAAACCACCAATAATAATGATAAAAATTTTCTATTGTTTCTCTCTCCCATTTAAACTTATCCTCCCGTAAAAATACTTTATATTATCCTTTCAGATTTTACCACACTTGCCTGTATATTGTCTACTTAATACAAAACTGCTATAATAAAAAATGGGCAGGATAATTTACAGTTTACCAGGTGGGAATTTATGAAACGGATGTGGTTGTTATATCTTTATAAATTTATATATCCGGATATAATAAGAAAACCTGTCCATCATGGTTGCATATAACTGCATTATTAAACTGTGCTGGGCAAATAGCAATATCTATTCCTTCACAGTGCGCATAATTAATGTGTTCCTTCATAAAATTAATGATTTCAGTGCATTGTGTAAGAAACAGCTTTTTAACTATACCGGCAGGGTCAAGATATAGTACATAAAATTCCTGGTGTCTTTTAAATAAATTACAATTATAAATATCTTCATTAACCTCAATCCAGTTGTTAAATTTAACACTATCAATCAATGTAAATATATTATCCATAATGGAATTTTCATAAACAGGTGTGCCAGGGATAATGTTATATATTCTTAGCATTATAATAAATCCTTTTTCTTATTATTTTGTGGTTATGTAAAACCTGTCAATATTAACCAGTAAAACACCAGACAGCAGGATAACTGCAGATTATATGTGGCAAAATTATTCTGCCAGGCACTTCTAGCCGTCTGAATAAAATGCCACACAACATAATTTACAATTATCCTTTGGCGGACGTATGGTTTTAGTGCAGGTTTATGGTAACAGGTTTCACGTGCCATGATGCCAGCAATATTAAATACAGGGGTACTTTAAGCCCGCCGGCATTTAAGCTGTGTAATTAATGTTACAAAAGAAACATCAGTTTATTTTGTAACATTAATTACATGGCTTTATGTGCCGTTGCGTGGCTTGACGTAGCGGAAGCGTACCCCTGTATTTAATATTCTGGCTCTGGCACAGAAACCGTCCGTCCACCAACCCTTACAAAAACACAGGATAACTGCAAACTATCATATATTTGGGAATTTATGAAACGGACGTGGCATAACAACCTTTATTATAAACATCCTGTCTTTCACAGAGGCACTTATCTCCCCTCCCATCCTGCCTGCCAGTTCTTTTGCAACTGAAAGCCCAAGCCCTGTTGAACCTTTGCTCCTGGCAATATCTGCTTTATAAAACCTGTCAAAAACTTGTGATATATCTATTTCCCAAGGGTTTTCAACACTGTTTTTACATAAAAACTCCACCCTTCCATTTCCCGTTTTATATGTTATAAAAATCCTTCCACTTCCATGCAGCATTGCATTTTTCAATATATTAGAAAGCATCCTTTTAACTGCTACATCATTGCAGGTTACTATTGCAGGCTCTTCCTCTATATCTACTTCTGCTTCTATATTTTTCTCTTTAAATGTGCCATAAAATGAAAACAGTGTACCAAGCACAATTTTTGTAAAATCATATTTGCCAAGTTCAAGCACATAGTCTTCATTCTGGAGTTTTGTATAAGTAAAAAGCTCTTCTAAAAGCTCTGTAAGTTCAATAAGCTTCCCATCTATTATTTTACTGTATTTCTTCTTCTTCTCTGTATCAGTTTCACTTTCCAGCAGTTCAAAAAACCCCCTGAGTGATGTAAGAGGCGTCCTTATATCATGCGAAATTCCAGCCATTGCTATTTTAAGCCGCCTGTCCTTTTCCTTTAAAAGATTTTCTTTCGCCTTATGTTCTTCACACATAAGGTTTATAAGGCTGGTAAGATTTAAAATTTCCTTTTCTATTATATCATTATAAATAATCCTGTTAGTATAATTTTCCCTTATAAACACCATCTGGCGGCAGATATTTATTACCTGCCGCCTGTATAAAATGTACTTTATAGTAACAATTATTAACAGTATGCCTAAAATTGCAGTTACTGCAATAAATCCTATTTCCATATTAATCCACCATTCATACAATATCCTTTTTTGAGAACCATAAAACATTTAAAACATTATACAAGATAAAGTATACTATGCCAATACCAAGTGCAAATTTTAAAACATCTGCCTGGGCATCCATATTTACTTTTAATATGTTTGTACTTATATAATATTTTGATATATCAAAATCCGTATTAAAAACCTTCTGCGTAATTGTCACAAAAAGCTTACCAAATCCCATAGTTTCAAGAAGCCCTATAGTTATACCTGCGGATGTGCTTTTAGTAAATTCTGTTACCAGCAAAAGCCCGCTTATAAATGCCATATAAAGAAGATACTGCAATGCAAACACTTTAATTGCTTCTGGCAGGTATTCTATACCAAAACTAATACTGCCATCTAAAATAATCCCTGTAGCAAATGCTATATATCCTATAACCATATAGCAGAACATGCATACAAATGTATAAACCCCTGTTACTGCCAGTTTGGAAAGCAATATATTATATTTATGTTTTGTCTGGCCTGCAATATTTTTAATAAAACCATTCTTTTCATCAGCCCTGAAAAATAATACTGCACCTATAAGTATAAATAAAACCACAATCCCGCTGCTTAAGTCTGAACTGTATATATATACATAATCCTTTAATGTACCGTCACTGTTTAAAGGGGTATCACTATAAATCCCAAAGTCCCCGGGTTCTTCTTTGGTTTCATTATATATTTCACCGCCTTCAGCCCTATTACTTTCTTCTATCTGCTCTATCATCTGCCAGCTCTCATCCGCAGCCAGGCTGCCACTTATAAATGACATAAGCATTAATAAGGCAAATACAACAATTACACTTTTTGTATGTACCATCCTGAATAAATTACTTCTTATAAGATTAAGCATTTTGTACACCTCCTGTTAATTCAAGGAAATAATTCTCTAAATTTTCCTGTACTATTTTTATTGAGTTTACTATACAGCCAGATACTACAAGCTCCCTGTTAATTTCACCAAGCCTGTCTAATTCTTTGTAAATATGGATAGCCCCGTTATCCATTACCTTGTAATCATTAAATCCAAGTTTTTCAATATTAGTACACGCTTTTGCACTGTCATTAACAATAATCTCAATATAATCGTTACATTTTGCAGAGAGTTCTTCCCTTGAAAGTTCCTGTACAAGCTTTCCGTTATTTATAATGCCAAATGTATCTGCAACCTTATAAAGTTCTTCCAGGATATGGCTTGAAACCATAATTGTCATATTTTTCTCTGTTTTTAATTTAAAAAGCATATCCCTTATTTCTGCAATTCCCTGCGGGTCAAGCCCATTAATCGGTTCATCCAGTATAAGCAGGTCTGGCCCTCCGATAAGTGCCATTGCAATGCCAAGCCTCTGTTTCATTCCAAGTGAATACTTTTTAACCTTCTTTTTGCCAGCATCTTTAAGCCCTACAGTTTCCAGCAGATGTTCTGCATATCCTTTTTTATAAATTCCAAGGGCATAACATTTGCATTTCAGGTTATTAATGCCATTCATATTTGGAAAAATACCTGGTTCTTCAATAAGGCTTCCAATCCTTGCCCTGTGCATGTTAATATTACTTCCCTTTTCGCCAAACAGTTCTATTTCACCGCTTGTTGGCATTGCAAGCCCACATGCCATTTTCATAAATGTTGTCTTCCCTGCGCCATTCCTCCCGATAAAACCATATATTTCACCGCGTTTAATATGAAGGCTTACATTATTTACTACAAGGTGCTTTGAATACTGTTTACATAAATTTTCTGTACTCAATACATACTCCATAACTTTCCTCATTTCTGTGCTTATGCACTAATTTGTTTTCTTTCAATAAACACATAATACACCAGCAAATATAAGAAACCGCCAAAAAAGTATAAAGAAAAGTTAAAGAAATATTTATAGAGAAGCAAGTTTAAAGCCAAGCCCCCATACAGTTTCTATATATTCAGAATCTGTAACCTTTTTAATCTTCTGCCTGATATTGCTGATATGCACATTTATTGTTTTATCTTCACCTATATAATAATCATCCCATGCATATTCATAAATTTCATTTTTAGAAAAAACCTGCCCCGGATGGCGCAGCAGCAGTTCCAGTATTTTTAATTCATGTACAGTCAGTGGTATATTTTTCCCGTTAATGCTTACCTGTTTCTTCTGTATATCATATTTAAGCTGGTTAAATTCAATAATTTCCCCATCATGTGTTGTTTTATTATCACGCAGCTGTACAAGTGCCCTTGCTTCTAACTCTTTCAGTTCAAAAGGCTTTGTCATATAGTCATTAGCCCCAAGCGTGAGCAAATCCACCTTTGTATCAAGTTCATCCTTTGCCGAAAGGACAATAACAGGCACGCCGCTCTTCTTCCTTATATTTTTTAAAACTTCATCACCAGACATTCCTGGAAGCATTAAATCAAGGATAATTAACCCAAACTCCCCGCTTTCAATCCGCAAAAGGGCCTCAGTGCCAGAATAAGCACTGGTACAGCTATAGCCTGCTTTTGTAAATGTTTCATATATCATCTGGTTTATATTGTTATCATCTTCAACTATAAGTATCTTTTCCATAAACAAACCTTTCTGCTATACGTTTTACCTGGCAAATATTACCATTAATAAGTATAAATTACAATTTACACCACTCATAATTATATATTGCAATGTTATAAAACTCAATAGATTTTGCGGAACAAATATGTTATAATTATACAAAAGTTTCCACCTGTGCGGCTGGAAAAATTTACATGGCAGAACGGAGGATTTATATGGAGAATAACTATAATATCTTTGAAACTACAGATTTTAATTCAGACTTATGGGACAAGCTTCATGGTGCATATGGAAATATACTGGAGGATATTAAACCTCTGGCAGTTAAAGAACCAGACGTGCCAGAGAATGAAAAAACCCTTTATACATCATTTAAAAGTGACTATATGGTTGCATTTGATAATATCTGCTGCACATTGGCACACCAGATGAGTTTTTACCCTGCATCCTATATTGCGCTTCCTTACCTGGCTAATGCATTTAATTACTGGTATGAAAAAGATGATTTTATAATGCAGGTCCTGTTTTTACTTAATGTTGGTATAATTGTTTCAACAGATATTGGATATAATACAGAATATTACAAAAGCACAAGGGAAAGCCTTCCAGAAGACGTTATGCAGAATTACCAGGACAGCATATTGTTCTTTAAGGAAAAGGCTGAAGAACTTCTGTCCAACAAGCTTGACATGCTTAAACAGCCAGATTTGTTTAAGCCAGTTGATTTAACTTATATCTGTATATCACTTCTGGCGCTTATTGGCAAAAAGGAACATGCCTTTGCCTTTCTGCTTGGGAATTTTGACCAGTGCATTATTTCCTGTAAAAACTGCGGGCTGTATACAGAGGATATTGAACTGGATAATGATTATATGAAAAATACAATCCAGGAATTAAATTCATTAATTACACCTGCTGCCCCTGTTACCGGGCAATGGGACAAGAAATCGTTTGATAATACATATATCTGGCTTAGTAATGTACTGCAGCTTCTTGGCAATGATAATGATGCTGCTAAACTGTCTTATTTCTATGGTACATTTAACTGCCCTGAATGCGGGGCAAAGACAGGTCCGGTAGTAGATTTATATATGGAGGCACTTTTTGAGGAATAAAACCCGTATGTAGCGGATGGCAGGCGCACAGAATTGTATTTTGTGCGCTGCTTTATTCTTTTATTCCATCATCATGGTATGAAAGCACAATCCCCAGAAGCCGTATAAGTTCTTCTGTATCTTTCCTCCCAAGTATCTTAAAAAGCCCCTGGTATTCATTTCTTATATATCCCATTTTCTGGCAGGCTTCTTCCCTTCCACTTTCTGTTATGCACACAACTACGCGCCGCCTGTCTTCATCACTTTTCTGGCGCTTTATAAAACCCTTAGTTTCAAGGCTGTTAAGTATATCTGTCATACGTCCTGGCACAACATGAAGCTGTTCTGTAAGTATTCCTGCACTGGTTTTATCCTGTACATACATAAGATACCGCAGTACACCATATTCACCCCGTATACTGTCAAGCACTGTCCTGTTCATCTTTCTGTTCAGAAGCTCTGCTAACAGGTTATATAATTCCTCACCTAAATTTTCATCATTATTATCCATAATAATAACCACATCTTTCATAGTATTTTATACCTAATCAGTATATTGTGCATGTATGCTGATAAACTTATTATAATTGTCCACAAATGCATCTACAACATCAGGGTCAAAATGGCTTCCACTATCCTTTGTAATAATATCATAAGCTGTATTGTCAGAAAATGCTGTTTTATAAGGACGTTTGCTTACAAGCGCATCAAATACATCTGCCAATGCAACAATCCGGCTTTCAAGTGCTATATCTGTACCCTTAATTCCAAGATACCCTTTACCGTTCCATTTCTCATGGTGCTGGAGTGCAATTATTCTTGCTGTCTGCATAATTCTTCCAGGTGAATTGTGCAGCAGCTTCTCCCCTTCTGTTACATGCGTTTTAATAACCTCAAATTCATCATCTGTAAGCTTGCCTGGCTTTTCAAGAATTGAAGATGGTATATTTATCTTTCCTATATCATGCATCATAGATGCTACACGTATTGTATCTACTTCGTCAGGTGTATATCCCATAGCTTCCGCAAGCACCCTTGTATACTCTGAAACCCTTTTTACATGCAGACCCGTAAACTCTGATTTGGCTTCAACAATTTCAGCAAGCGACTGTATTGTCTGCTCTGATAAGGTATTAAGCTGCTGGTGCATACTTATAAGCTCCATCCTGCTTTTAATAGTACCAAGCATATTGTCAAGCGTTATTATAAATTCATAAAGGCACTCGTAACAAATACCTTTTCCGTTATAATCTATTGTTATAATCCCAAGGTTTTCATCCATTACATTAAGAGGGATTAACAGCATATCTGTAAAATTCCTGTTAAAATCACTTTCCCTGCACAATATCCCACTGTATTGCACAGGTGCAAATGGTGTAAGACATTCCCTGTCTGATATCTGGTTTAAAAGTACCAGATGGCTGTCCGCATTTATTCCAGAATTATAATAGAACATTTCTACAAGTTTTGACTCTATAAAAAGATTTAATGTTGAAATCCCAGGCCCCCACAAATAACCAGGCAGCAGATTTGCAAGCGTTTCAAGTGTACAGTCAACATTAATAAATGAATTAAACTCATGTATTGCGTGGTTATAATTATGTTCATTTTCAGAAGTTATAAAAAGCTGTTCAAGTTTCTGGTCATTTTTATTCTTATCACTTTTAACACATCCACAAGACTCCGTAAATACTGGTGCCGTTGGAATAACTACAGTTTTGCCGCGCCAGTTTCCGCCAGCAGTTATTTCCTGTATTGTATCCATTATACAATTACTGATGGATACAGGGTCATATATTGCACTTGTAAGCAATGGTATATGGTACTCCCTTTCAAGTATGCCACCAAGCCCTGTAACAATAATATCCTCTGGGATTTTTATGTTATTTTTTAACAGGTAGCTGCAAACTGCTATTGCCATAGCATCATTAGCACATACAATAGCATCCGGAAGCCTGTCCCTGTCTTTTAAAAACCTTTCTGTTTCCCTGATGGCTGGCTCTGTCCAGAAATCACCATAACCAATCCTGTCCTCCTCAACAGATATATTAAATTCATCCAGCACATTTCTATATATGTTTATCCTTGCCTCTGACACTTCATTGCCACGCACCCCTGCCATAAAATTAATATTCCTGCATCCATGTACTGTAATTAAATGGCGTATAATCTCCCCAAGTGCTGCCTCTGAATTATACCTAATATTGCAGCAGCCTTCAAGCGGCTGTTTAATACAAATTACTGGTACACCTGCATCTGTGGCACGCCTGGCAAGTTCCTCATTTACAAGATTGTCCTTTATCATTTCAGTAAACAGCACCAGACAGCATATCCTGTTATAATCCACCAGGTCAAAAATACGCTTCTGTGCAAAATCATTTTTTGTATGGTGGTATAAATCTGAAAGAGTTGCAAATATATGTATATAATAACCACGTCTTCCTGCCTCCTCTGAAAGTGCTGCAAGAATTCTGTGCACAGAAGGCTTATGTATACTAGTCACACATATCCCTATTACATTTTTCTTAAACATAAATACCATTCTCCTATAATATTTAAACTTAATTACCCCTATCAGATACAATAGCATAAATATCATATTATAACAATTATAAAATCTATAATTTATAGTTATGTTTTGCAGATGTTTTTGTGTGGATTGACGGATGGTCTGCGTGCCAGAACCAGAATGTTCTATTTCTGTTATATCATTATCATCTAACTCCGGAATAATATCCCTTATCTCATCAAGTGAACATTTCCCCGCTTTTAAAAATTTTACAGCCATTTTTTTAGATGCTTCCCTTGCTGCTTCCTTTCTCCCACTTTTAACATAGATATCAAACTGCCTATTCCTGCCATACGTCTAAATCATCTCTCCCACCAATATAATTTCCAGTTATAATATCAGTTCGTTTTTTCTGTGATTTTGCCAAGGTACAGCAGGTTTTCAGTGTTCCAGCTAATATTATTCCATGGCAGGGCACTTCAGCACCGCCGGCATATAAAGCCAGACATTTAATGTTCCAGAATAAACGTCAGTTTATTCTGGAACATTAAATGTCTGGCTTTATATGCCGCTGCGTGGGCTGACGTAGCGGAAGCGTACCCTGTCGTGGAATAATTTAGTGGAACACGTAAAACCCTGCGTCCCTCCACCAACCCACACAAAAAACACTAACATACTAACACACTAACTGGAAGTTACCTCATACTGGTATGTTTCAAAATCTGCTTTTAATACTGCTTCCGCCCCGTTTTTACTCCACTTGAATTCCAGGCAGCTTCCGTTTTCATTTATTTCCAGTTCTGCATCAAAGCCAAATGCCTGGCATGTATTCCTGAAATGCAGCAGTTCAAGCTGTTTTTTTACAATATCCCGTTCCAATGCTTCTTCTGCCTGTTCTTTTGTAATATTTGTGCGGTTTATTTCTTTATGCCCGCCAGAACCAGCCATTTCTACAGCTTTATAATCATTTTTCCCTGCAAATAAATCAAGATACCATACCTGTGGCTTTCCTGGCATAAATATTTGTAAAGCCCTGGCAAAAAGCATTTTCTGGCTGTCTTCACCAAGTGCACTGTAATAAGTTGCATTTACCTGGTAGTACATATTTTTCTGCCCATGCAGGTTTTTAACATAACCGCCGCGCTTTGTAAGAATAGTTATCAGTCCTTCAATATCTTCATCTGGAAGAAAACCTTTTAAATCCAGCAGTGGTATACCATCATGGCATCCAAGCATATTAACTGTACGTATTTTTTTGCTGGTTAATTCTTCTGCCCATCTGGCAAGCACATCACCATTTTTATGCTCTATTGCATAAATTACAAGCCCTGGAAGGAAGAAATCATAAGACATATAACCTTTGCCTGCAAGGGTTTCATATATTTTTTCCCCATAACTTGCATGTATTTCTGGAAGAAGCATAATATTATGCTGGTCTGCAATTTCCTTTACCTGCTCTAATAATTCCCATGTGCCAGGCTCATTTAAGAAGTTCCTGCTTCCTGGTTCTTTTGGAGCATATGCAAAGGCATCCAGGCGTACAATTTTAGCGCCATAGCCTGCAAGTTTCTTTAATGTTTCCTTATAGTGCTCCCATACAAGCGGCGACTTTATATTTAAGTCCATCTGCCCGAGGTAGCCCCTGCTGCTCTCAAGCATTTCTTCCACTATTTCTTTGTACTCTTCATATTCCAAAAATGACAGGCTTCCTGGTTTCTCCCCTGCTTCAAGCTGCTTGTTTATTATATCTGCAAGCTGTTCCGCCTGCTCTGTCTTAAGCCTGGTTTTTTGTACTAAATCTGGTACATTAATATGTTTATATTGTATTTCCTGGTAAAATGTATTCCAGTATGGCACTTCTGTTCCATCTGGAAACCTTGCCATAAGTATTGGAAGCCCTGGCTTGCGGAAAAACATATCTTTTATTAAATCTTCACGCGGGATAATATAGCCCTTGTCTGACATTTCCCCACAGCCTTCCCAGAATTTATTCCAGTTAATAAAAAAGTCTTTATACTGTGAAGCTTCACCATTCCTTATAATATCCTGGAACTGTGCAGAACGCACAGATAAATGGTTTAAAATAAAATCAAGTTTTAAGCTAATTCCAAGCTTTTTTATTTCTTCCAGGTCTGTTCTTTCTGCCATTTCTTCATTAATATCATAATCGATTACAGAAAATCCCCTGTCTAAGTCTGAATGGTAGAGACTTGGCAGTATATAGAATGACTCAAACACATCTTTAAATTCTGGCTTTTTAAGAACAGCTACTATGTCACCCAGCTTTCCTCCTATACTGTCGGGATAGGCATTAAGCATTGGCCCGTCACTCATTTTTGATTCCCCCTTCCTGTCCTTTTTCCATTAATTCCATATACTCCTTATATGACAATATTTCCCCTGCCTTGGAAAGAATGATTTTTGCCTTATGTGCCTGGCTGTGAAGCAGTTTCTGCTCAATATCAAGAACCATAGTTGTAAACGGGCTGTCTACCCCTGAATCCCTGCCACGTTTTCTCCTGTGTTCCAGGGTTTCCTCTGGTGTACTGTTCAGGAATACAGGTATATCTATGCCTTCAAGGTAATCGCTATTGCCATGTGTCCACTCTATCACAAGTACATTTATATTGCTGAAATTAACCTGGTCATACCAGCACTCACTACTGGTACGCCCCATTTTCTTAAGCCAGATTGCAGAAGCACCATCCTTAAAGGCTCTTATAATTGAATTAACTTCATCAAATGCAATTTCCTTGTCTGTGCCAAGATAATGCCTTAATGCCTCTCTTCCTGCTTCTATGTAAGAAGCAAACCATGGGTTTCTTTCGATATAGCTGGTATCTGCATCCACATCATGCTCCTGCCATATCTGAACCTGCTTAAACCTGTCTTTTGTATACTCCCCTGCTTCCACCATTCCCTGGAGTGCTGCCCTGCGGAATACCATAAGGCGTTCTGCATCATTATAAACTGGTATGCGGTAAGGGTAATTATCACCTGAAAGTGTATAACTGCCAATTCCGTTCTGTGCCAGATAATAAGATAACAGTGATGCAATTCCTGTTTTGCCAGTGCCTGAACCGCCGCATACAGAAACTACAGCTCTTTCATATGGATTTGTAGTAACAGTTTCCTGCAAAAGTCCTGTTAATTCCTTAAAAACAGTTTCTGCTTTAGGCCCAAGGTCCCCAAAACCCTGTGCCTGGTCTCCTGGCATATCACCCTGCGGAATAACACCTGTTACTTCCGCTGGCTGCCAGGGAAAAATACTTTTTAATTTCTCACATACTCCCATATTAAGACTAACTTGTTTATAATCCTGGTTCATACACGCACCTGGCACTAAGCAGAAATGCCTGTACCTTATCCTTTCTTCTTTATTAAAGCCACCTGGTATGAATTATATTCACCCAGGCTGGAAATAACAGGCATGCCCGCTTCCATAAGCGCTGCACCCTGGTAACATAAGCCGCTCTCCTCATCCTTATATACAGCATTTCCATCAAGCCCTTTTAGCTTCACATAAGAAACAGGCATATTTCCGTGGATTTCATTAATTACAACACTTAATAACACTTGTTCCCTGTCTTTTGAAATATTTTCCCATGCAGTAAATACATCCTTAAATGGGTCTGACAGGCGGTAATAATCTCCTGACTGGATTAAACCTGCATATTTTTTATACGTTTTTATCTGTTCTCTTGTCTTTTCCTTCTCTTCCTCTGGCATCTTTGCAGGGTCAAGCTCATAACCAAATATACCTGACATTGCAACAATCCCTCTTGTTTCAAGGCTTGTAATGCGCCCTGTCTGGTGGTTTGGTACTGCTGATACATGTGAACCTGAAACAGATGCCGGATAGAAGAATGATGTGCCATATTGTATCTTAAGGCGGTCTATAGCATCTGTATTATCACTGCACCAGATTTGCGGCGTGTAATATAACATGCCTGCATCAAACCTTCCACCGCCGCCACAACAGCCTTCCACAAGTATATCCGGGTAGCGTTCCAGAAGTTTTTCCAGAAAATCATACACACCAAGCACATAATTATATGCCACACAGCCTGGAAAGCTCTGGCTGGAATAAAGCTCTGAAAGATTACGGTTCATATCCCATTTTATATATTCAATATTTGCCTGGTCTAACACAGCACAAACTTGTTTAAATATATATTCACGCACATCTTCCCTTGAAAAATCAAGTACAAGCTGGTTTCTTGAACGCAATGGCTGTTTTCCAGGTATCTGGAGTACAAAGTCCGGATGCTCCCTGTAAAGCCTGCTGTCTTCTGAAACCATTTCAGGTTCAAGCCATATCCCAAATTTCACATTATGTTTATTAACATTTTCCACTAATTCACCAAGCGTGCAGCCAAGCTTCTCCTCGTTTACAGTCCAGTCACCAAGCCCTGAATTGTCACTGTCCCTTTTGCCAAACCAGCCGTCATCCATAACAACCAGACCTATGCCAAGTGAAGCAGCTTCTTTTGCAAGGTTTATAATAGTATTGCCGTCAAAGTCAAAGTAAGCAGCCTCCCAGCTGTTAATAAGTACCGGGCGGCACTCATTCTTATATTTGCCACGGCAGATATGGTTACGTATACAGTCATGGTACTTTAATGACAGGTCTGCGAAACCATTTTCTGAATAACATAAAATGGTTTCCGGAACAACAAGTGACTGTCCCTTTTCTAATGGATAATAAAAATGTTCATTTTGCAGGCCCATTATAAGCCTTGCCTGCCCAAACTGGTCTTTACCTGCCTCACACTGGAAATTGCCACTATACACAAATAACATGCCATAACATTTTCCATAGTCCTCTGTTGTGCCATGTTCTGCCAGTATTACACCTGGGTTGTGCTGGTGGCTTGACGCCCCCCTGCGGCTTCCAATCCTGGTTTCCGTATACGAAACTGGAATACGTTCCATATTGCGTTCCATTGTATGCCTTCCGTGGAAATGTATAAAATCATAATCACCCGGCAGGAAATCAAGACATGCAGACGCTGCCTTTTCTACTACAAACTTCCCTTTGCCATTATTAGTAATTATAACACTTCTTGTAATAATATCCTCATTTTCCAGTACACCATAAAGAAGTTCTACACATGCCCCGTTTAATTTATCTTCAAGCGTAATTGAAAGAGTTTCTGCCTGGTTTTCATCTGCATATACCGCAGGAAGCCCTTTTAAAGCATATTTTCCTTTTATAATTTTATGTGATACATATCTTAAGTCGCAGCACTCCCCATAATCCGCATTGCGGATTATGAGTGCTGTAGTACGGTTATCCCCAGTCCCAAGGACCGGGTATTCCTGCGGTAATGTATCTAAAGAATATGTGCGCTTATCTGCCATTTCTGCCGGGTTTCCAGAAAATCCCCTGTCTGCATAAGTAACCAGATAATCCATGTCCTGGCTTACCTTTTTGCCATAGTACAGATGTAATAAGTAGCCAAGCTGGTCTGCCTTCATCTGGTAAGTTGTATTTTTTGTCTGTAAGCTGAAAATCCTTTTTTCCTGATTATAAATAACTGCCATAACAATACCTCTCTTGCCTGTATTTATTTTACTGCGCCATTAACAACACCGTTAATAATCTGTTTCTGGCAAACTACATAAAATATAAGTATTGGTATTAATGATAATAAGTATGATGCAAATGCAAGGTTATAATTAGTACCAAACTGTGACTGGAAATTCATCTGTGCAAGTGGAAGTGTATTTACACCTGAGCCAGCCATAATAACAAGTGGCGTCATTACATCATTCCATACTGCAAGCGCTGTCATTACTGCAACTGTTGCGTGCATTGGTTTCATAAGCGGGAATATAACCTTCCAGTATGTCCTCCATGTAGATGCACCATCCACCCTTGCTGCTTCTTCAAGTGCTATAGGTATATTTACAAGATAACCTGAATAAAGCATTATGTTCATTGGCATATAGAATACCACATAAAGCAGTATAACGCCAAACCAGTTTGCAAGTCCAAGTTCTGCTGTTTCCTTTGCAAGAGGCATCATAAGTATCGCAAATGGCACAAACATGCCACTTACAATAAAAAGATATACAAAACCATAAAATTTATTGTGGTTTTTATTTCTTCCAAGTACATACCCAATCATTGAGTGTAACAATATAGATAACACAACTGTAACAAGTGTAATTAAAAGGCTGTACCCAAGAGAATGCCAGAAGTCAGTAACTTCCATTGCTTCCCTGAAATTATCAAAGTTCCAGCTCTTAGGCAGTGACAGTATGCCGCTTATTGTATTTGACATTTCTGAAGGCTGTTTAAAAGCAATCACAATAGTCATATACAATGGAAAAGCAATAGTTGACAGCCCAAGGATTAAAAGTACCATAGGAAGCCAGGCTGGATTTAATTTTCTTTTCATCATAACTGCTCCTCCTTCTTACCAGAAAATTTCATCTGTGCTACAGAGATAACTACAATTACTATAAAGAACATTACAGCATTGGCACTCTGGAAACCAAACTGCCCGCCTTTCATACCATTATTATATATAAGGTATGAAATAGACTCTGTGCTCTGTGCAGGGCCGCCCTTAGTCAGCGCCATAATCTGGTCAAATACCATTAAGAAGTTCTTAACACAAAGTACCATGTTAATACTGAAAAACGGTACAATTAATGGGAATGTAAGTTTCCAGAACTTTTTCCAGCCTGTTGCGCCATCAAGTGAACCAGCTTCATATACATCTTCTGGAACAGTCTGTAAGCCTGATATATAAATAATTGTATTCATCGCAACTGCCTGCCAGACACATACAACCACTATACCTATCCATGCTGTATTCTTGCTTGCAAGTATACTGGTCTTTAATGCCCCGATACCTGCCATATCAGCTAATGCTGGAACAAGGTATGTAAAGAAGTAGTTAAAAATATAACCAACAACCAGTGCCCCAAGTACATTTGGAAGGAAATATGCACCACGGAAAAATCCTTTTGCGCGTATTTTGCTGTTTAATGCCAGTGCAAGGAGAATACTAAGTATATTAACAACTATTGTTGTAACAATTGCAAGTTTAATAGTAAAAATATATGAATTTCCTACCCTTGCATCAGTAAATAAATCAATATAATTCCTAAAACCCACCCATTCATAATTTCCAAATCCCCTGAAATTAGTAAAACTGTAAACCACGCCCCTAAGCAGCGGGATTGTATTAAATATAATAAATAATGCTAATATAGGAATAGTAATTAGCAGATAAGTACGATTCCTGTCATTTTTCATTTTAATCCCTCCTATTCATTATTATTTTGCTCATATTCCTGGACTTTACGTATAATATCACGGTTATAACGCTGCCAGTTTTTATCAAATGTTTCCAAGAATCCATTTACATCCTGGTCAATAAGGAATGTCTGGAGCAGTGCATCCACTGACATTTCACCTGGATAATAATGGTCATGGAAATCTGCCATTTTGCCTGCCTCAATATATTCTGTCATTCCATCAAGCATTGATGCAAGTTTGAAATCCCCTTCTTTGCATGGAATTGCATTCTGTGCATCAGCATACTGCTGTATATTTTCATCTTCAAACAGGAAATTTAAAACTTCATAAGCAGCTTCCTTGTTCTCACATGCTTCTGTAACACAGAACTGGAGGTCAATTCCTGAATTAAGTGTATTGCCATCAGAACTGTCACTTGCAGGCATTACAAATGAGTCAATATTCAAATCAGGGTTTACAGAAAGTATCTGTGGCACAGCATAACTTCCAATAGGGTACATTGCGGATTCTCCTCTTGCAAATGCTGTACATGCATCATTATAACTATATGCAAATGGTGACTCTGGCCCATATTCAAGTAAACTTAAATATTTCTTTGCAACTTCTGCATATTCTGTTGTAAAATTAGTTTCACCCCTGTTGACCTTTTTAACAGTATCTGGCTCTGTAAGCCCTACTGCTATTGCGTTCCAGGGTGCAAGACAGCTCCATGTGTCTTTAAACCCAAAATAAAATGGCAGTATTCCCTTTGCCTTAATATCCTTGCAAAGTGTTATAAACTCATTCCAGTTATTTGGGATTTTCCACCCGTTCTCTTCAAATAAATCCCTGTTATAAAGAATACCTGCCGCATTCGCCATATATGGTATAGCAAATGTGCCTTCTGTTGGTACAAGTTCCAGCGACTCATCAATATCCCTGTAAACCTGTTTGATATTATTTAAACCTTCATAACCGGAAATATCTTCCAGTATCTGTGCATCCACATAATAAGAATACTCTATGTCACCACCAATACCAACAATGTCAGGGTAATCCTCCCTTATAAATCTTGTACGTAAAATTGCAGTGGCATCATTTGGTGAATTAATTGTAAGATGTATGTCATCATGTGTCTTATTAAATTCTTCCTCAACCATTTTAAAATAGTTGGAAGCTTCTGGCTTGTATTGCACAATTTCTATTTCTGTTACAGAACTATTTCCTTTAGAACCGCACCCCTGTAAAGAAATAATACATACTAGCATACAGCCAATAAATAGTAACCTTGCAAGTCTCCTTCCTTTCATAGTGACTTCTCCTTTCGTTTTTGATAATACAATTGTAGCATACCA
Organism: uncultured Lachnospiraceae bacterium; assembly: GCA_910588655.1. Classification (GTDB taxonomy): domain Bacteria; phylum Bacillota; class Clostridia; order Lachnospirales; family Lachnospiraceae; genus Butyribacter. The sequence continues at coordinate 66,569 of CAJUPJ010000004.1, forward strand.
TTATGCTATCTAAAATAGCGCATTTATTGCATTTTTATACCAAAATGCTGTTTTTGAAATATATATTGAAAAACACATAGCATTTTGGTATATTTGTAATAAAAATGAAATTGGCAAAAGGGGATTTTATAATGAGCGAAGTTATTTTTTCAGTATTTCCAAGTGAAAACTTTATTGATATGGGATTATACCAGTTTGGCTGGGAACAATGTGACCCTTCACACTCCTTTGGCCCTGCTGCCAGAAACCACTTCTTATTTCATTATGTCATATCTGGTACAGGTTTATTAATAGCAATGAATTCCAATGGTGAATCAGTCCAGTATTCTATAAAAAGCGGGCAGGGTTTTATGCTGTTCCCACAGCAGATATGCACATATATAGCAGACAGCAAGATACCCTGGGAATATGCCTGGCTTGAATTTGACGGTTTGCGTGTAAAGCAGACCCTTGAAATGGCAGGGCTTAATATAAATAATCCTGTATATAAAGCAAGATATAAAGATATTGCACAGACTATGAAAGATGAAATGCTTTATATTGTAAACCATAAAGATGCCTCGCCATTCCATTTAATAGGACATCTCTACCTCTTTATTGATGCATTACTGCGTTCTTCCAATTCTACACAGATAACAAAAGGAAATACATTAAGGGATTTTTATATTAAAGAAGCAATCTCATATATAGAACAAAACTTCCAGAATGAAATTACAATAGAGAATATTGCAGAATTCTGCGGACTCAACAGAAGTTACTTTGGTAAGATATTCCATGAAAACATCGGAAAAACACCACAGGAATTTCTAATCTCATACCGCATGACAAAAGCAGCAGAATTATTAAAACTGACAGACCTGCCAATAGCTGATATAGGAAATGCAGTTGGATATCCAAACCAGCTTCATTTTTCACGCGCATTTAAAAATGTGTATGAAAAACCTCCAAGACAATGGAGGTATGAAAATGCAGTACCTGTAAAATAAATTATATGCAGGATAATTTGCAGGTATCTTTTGTTGGTGTGTGGATGACGGACGCAAGGTTTCCATATCCAGTATAAAAATAAAATAAATATTATAACTGTAAATCATGTCGCGGGGCATATGATGCCAGGTTTCATGCGCCAGATGCCAGCAATATTCCTTGCGCTGTTGTATGGGCTGTCATAGCAAAACACATGCAAAAGCAATTGTTTTTATTTAAAAATAAAAATCTCTTCTATAGGTGCACCTACTGCCCTTGAAATATCGACCGCAAGCTTAAGCGAGGGATTATACTGTGCTTTTTCAAGGCGCATTATTGTTTCCCGGCGCACCCCGACTTGTACTGCCAGCTGTTCTTGTGTCAGGTCTTTTATCTGCCTGTATTTTTTTAATCTACATTCAAAATCTGGCACTTTTATTCCCCACTTTCATCAAATAACCCGTCACTGCCATCATTATCATAATGGTACAGAAGATACATTCCAAGAAACATTTTAAGTGCTATTGAAAGTGCTACAACAATTACAAAAGCAATTAATGTATATTCCAGGTTTCCCATAAGTTTTCCCTGTCCCAGAAACAGGACCGCAATAAAAATAACTGACATTGCTATTTTATCTGCTGCCATCTGCGCTTTTATCCTGTTTTCCTTATACCTTTCGTCTATTAAGGTATTTGACATTTTACCCTCATAGAAAAAACCGAAAAATCCAAAAAACATAAAGAACACAAATGGAAAAACCGTCTTATCCAAATTATAAGTCCAAAATCCCATAAACCCAAATAATCCAAACAAACCACAATAGCCATACTTTGGATTTACTGTCCTGGTAAATTCTGTATCTTCTTCCCTGTTCTTATTTGTAATGGCTGATTTTATTATCAGTAAAAAAATATACAATACATATAAAGCCAAAAGCACACAAGAAATAATTACAGGTAAGTCCTTAACCCTGAAAACATAATCTGACATATCCATTGGTGCAATAAACCTTTCATCGTTAAAAACTGCTGTGTACAGGAAAGATGCTATTGTAAGTAAAACACAAAACACACCAAAGAAAATTATTAGTTTTTTATTATTCTTCATAATTCTGCCTCCCTATGTGATATATTTATCTCTTCATGAGATAAATATATCACTTTTTATTACTTTTGCTTCCAGGGACGTTTTTTTCCTGTCCAGCCTTTCTCTCTCCAGTAGCCTGCATCTGCTTTATTCATGCCTTTTTTCTGTGCAATACGCATTATATTAAAAAATATTTTTGTCTTAAATGAAGGCTTTACATGCCCATGTTTCTTTTTGATTTCTGCCGCCAGGGCAGATGTCTTTTTATCAATACGTACTTTTATCTTATCTTGGACACCATCCCATGAAACTTCCATAACTGCCACACCATATTTATATGTCTTTCCAATACCCCAGAAAAACATGCTGTCTGCCATATCCTTATTTGTGCTTTTCATTCCTGCACCAGCAGCAGTTGAAATACAGACTGCCTGTTTAGAAAACATTTTCCCTTCGGGACGGTGTACCATCCATCTGTAACCATAATGGTCTAAAAAGGCTTTCATAGCACCAGTTGCATGGTATACATAAACAGGGCTTGCCAGAATAATTACATCTGCATTATCTATTGCCTTTGTAAGCGGTTCAAGCTTCCCATAATGAGGGCACAATTTTTCTGATTTTTCAAAACATGATGTACAGCCTGTGCAGAAAGAATTAAAATCCTTTGGCAGAAAAAACTCTGTAACATCCCCGCTTATTTTTTCTGAAAGCATTTTTGCAATGTGGTAAGTTGAACCCTTATGGCTCTGGCCATGTATAATTGTTATTTTCATTTATTGTCCTGTCCTTTCCTTTATTAACTGGCTGCTTTTCTGTTATACATGAAGTTTCTTTAAAAATGCCCTTGTACGTTCATTTTCAGGATTATCTATTACATCTTCCGGCTTTCCTTCTTCAATTATTACACCACCATCCATAAATACTACCCTGTCTGAAACTGCCCTTGCAAAGTCAATCTCATGTGTTACTATTACCATTGTCATTTTCTCTGCGGCAAGGCTTTTTAACACGCGTAAAATTTCTGCTGTAATCTCAGGGTCAAGTGCTGATGTAGGCTCATCAAAATAAAGCATCTGCGGATTGAGTGCAAGTGCCCTGGCAATTGCTACACGCTGCTGCTGCCCGCCTGAAAGCTCACATGGATATGCATTTTCTTTATCCTCAATTCCAACTTTTTTAAGGAGTTCCCTTGTTTCCCTGTAAACTTCTTCTTTATCCCTTTTCTGTATTACTATTGGTGCATCAGCAATATTTCTCATTACAGAAAAATGTGGGAACAGATTAAAATTCTGGAACACAAGCCCGAAGTTGGCACATGCCTGCTGCAACTCCTTCTTAGGCGGATATACTGCACCTTTATTTACAATTTTTTTACCTATGTATGAAATTTCCCCATTATCAATACGTTCAAGAAATGTTGCACATCTTAAAAGTGTTGATTTGCCAGAGCCTGAAGGCCCTATAATTGAAACTACCTCTCCTTTTTCAACCTTTAAAGTTATATCTTCAAGCACAACCTTGCTTCCGAAGCTCTTTTTAATATTATTCATTTCTAAGACACTCATTATAAATCCTCCATCTATTTGTAATAATCAAGACGTTTCTCAATTCTCTCCATTATAAATGCAACAATAAAGTTAAATATATAATAAAATACTCCTGCCACAAACAGAGGGACTAATGATGTCTGTGCGGCTGCAATCTGTTTTGCCTTTGTAAACATTTCTGCATAGGAAAGCGCAAATGCAAGTGATGTATCTTTTACAAGGGTTATAACTTCATTAGTTACAGGAGGCAGGACACGTTTAACCATCTGTGGGAATATTATCCTGAAAAATGTCTGGCTTCTGTTATAACCCATAATCTGTGCCGCTTCCCTCTGCCCCTGCGGGATACTTTGTATGCCCGAACGGTATATCTCGGCAAAATATGCAGCATAGTTTAATGAAAATCCAATAATTACAGCATAAAAACGGTAGGAATACGGGGTTGAAACTTCAAATATGTAAAATGGTGCAAAAAATACAACAATAAGCTGCAGCATAAGAGGTGTACCTCTCATAATGGAAATATATATTTTTGCTATCCACTGGATTACTTTAAACTTTGACATTCTTGCTGCTGCAATAACAAGCCCAAGTGGCATTGAGAATAAAATTGTAAGCACAAATATGCCAACTGTGGCAGCAAGCCCTGATGAAAGCTGCTTAATAATCTGTACAATACCTGATTTCTTAGCCTTTGGGACGCCAGCTTTTACAACACTGTTATCCTGTGTGCCTGTTTCATCCTCCTGTTTAATACCTGTGTTATTTTCACTATTTATATTATCCTGGCTGCCGGCAGCTGGTACTTTACTGCCATCTATATATGTAGTATCTTCAAGACTCAGACATACACTGTCCGCAAGCCCCCATTTTTCAGCAATGTTTTCAAAAGTCCCATCCTTAAGCATTTCAAACAACGTAAGCTGTACTTCATCCCTAAGCCCTGTATTGCCAGATTTAAAGCCTATTCCATATTTTTCTGTTGCAAGCCTCTCATCAAGCATTACAAACTTATCACCTTTTGTAGAAAGCTGGTATGATGCAACACCTATATCCATTGCAATTGCATCAACCATGCCGCTCTCAAGGTTCATAAAAGCAGAATTATAATCATCAACCTGCTGTAATTCCTTTAATGATTTTGCAAGTGCCTTATTTTCATCTGTGGCATTTTCCCCTTCCAGCGCGGCAAGTGCTGATGAATCAGCCTGTACTGCCAGGATTTTTCCTGATAAATCTTTAAGCTCATTAATTCCTGAACTGCTGCTGGTAATTACTACCTGTGAATTATCAACATATGGTGTTGACCATGTATATTCACTTTCCCTGCCATTCATTGTAAACCCGTTCCATAGACATGAAACAGAACCGGAATCAAGCTCTGAATCTTTAAAATCCCATTTAATAGGACGTTTTACCAAAGACCAGCCCTTGCGTTTACAGACTTCCTCCGCCAAATCCAAATCAAAACCTGTATAATCCCCGTTTTCATCCATATAGCCGTACGGCGGGAACTCTGCATCAAAACCCACAATAAACTCCTGCTTTGCCTGGCAGGCACTCCCTGCAAAAATAAATCCTGCAAATACTGCTGTTACAAACAGGTATAAAACCTTTTTAATAATTCTGGTATTATCCATTACTTAAATTCTTCCTCTCTTAACATTATTTACTTACAGTTTTAATGCAAACTCCCTGTCCTGCATAAACTGTATTGTATTATAAAGCACAAGCACATCCGTTGGCTTATAATTCCTTAAAAGCATTGTCATGCCTACATTCAGGTGGCGCATATCTGCTACAACCACTTTTTCGTAATCCTCTGCCAGAAATGGAATTATACAGTTGGCAAAAGAATCTTTTACAACAAACAGGGTTTTATTATTTTTAACACCGCCTGTTATTTCAAGGACTGCCTGGTTTCCTCCAAAAAATACACTGTACTTGTCTTTCTTCTTTAAAAACTTTGTCTGGTAAAATGTATTTTCTGTTTTCTCTCCCATATTATATACAACTTCCATCTTATTTTCTGGTTCATAAATACTTATTTCATCCTTCTGTGAATACATATTTATTTTAGAAAATGTTGTACCAAGAAAATCATCTGAAACTTTTTTCAATTCTTTCTTTGCCTCTGCAACACCACCATCAATGCCACATGCCGCATTATAAGCACTATATCCATACCATGCACCTTGTGTTGTCCAGTGGTGGTCTGTCCTGTAAAATATATTTTCATCTGCATGCTGGCTTAAAATACCATAAATATCTATAAGGACATTTTCTGGAAGTTTTTTTCCAAGTTTATTATAAAATATATTTTCATTATAAGTTTCTGCAAAAGCTGGCAGGTAATTTCCAAGCGTAAATGTTTTAGATGGAACCATCATAACTTTTACATCAGAAACTTTTGAAGCTTCTTTAACAAATTTGCCAAGCACCTTTATATTCTTATCTGCAATTTTATTATCAATATCTTCTTCTGTATATTTCTCTAAAAGATATCCGTCTTTCCCAAAATATACACCATTTGACTCAGTTTTTCCAAACACCCTTTCCGTAGCTGTCTGGAGTTTCACCCATGAATCCCTCAAAGGAAACTGGTCACTTAAATATGTTTCATACTTCTTCTGGAACTTCCCATTCAGAACCCTTTTTACAGTAAACTTTGGAAATAACTGCAATGTCCTGTTTTCGGCAGAAGAATATGTTTTATCCTTCTGTAAAATACCAGCAGCCATTCCTGCTATAACCATAAGGAAAAATACTGCTGCTGGCAAAACCCTGGACAAACGTTTCATACTTTGCACAAACCCCAGGCAGTAATACCTGTAATCCTGGTTTTATCCTTTCCTTTTTATTCTTCCACCACAAAAACCATGCCAGCCACGCTTGCATAGATAATTAGAACCTGAAATACAAAAACGGGTTGTATGTCCCATTTACCAGATATGAAACTGATATAATAAATACCACAGCCACAAAAACCGCCTGCAAAAGCCCTTTACAAATTTCATTTTTATTGCAAATCCATGCGCCTGCCCTGGCTGGGATATCTGTGCTTCCAATTATTAAAACAATAAGAAGTACAACATTACTAACGAACAGGTACATTGCAGCATTACTGCTTAACCCTGCCTCTGCCATGCCTGCCATTGCTTTTAGAAATACCCTGTGCTGTGTTATATCTTCCCATGCAAAAAGCAGCCAGCCCCCATAAACCACAATCATTGCATATATATGGCTTAAGACTGCTGGAATTCTGCCAAGTATTTTTAAAAAGCCCAGCTTTTCTATTAAAAGGAAAAAGCAGAAATACATTCCCCATGCTATAAAATTCAGGCTTGCCCCATGCCATAAACCCGTTAAAAACCATACAATAAAAATATTCAAAAAGGTTCTTGCCATGCCTCTCCTGCTGCCGCCTAATGGAATGTATACATATTCCTTAAACCATGTTCCCAGTGAAATATGCCACCTGCGCCAGAATTCAGTAATGCTTTTTGACATATAAGGGTAATTAAAATTCTCTGGAATCCTGAACCCGAATATTGCCATAAGCCCTATAGCCATATCCGAATATCCCGAAAAATCAAAATATATCTGGAATGAGAACATTAAAATCCCAAACCATGCAGATAATGTAGTAAGGTTTCCAGCCTGGGAAGCTGTAACTGTTTTAAAAATTTCCCCTGCCTGGTTTGCAAGTATTACCTTTTTGCCAAGCCCGGTTGTAAACCTGGTTACACCATAAGATAATTTATCTAATGATGTACTTCTCTCCCTTAATAAAACAGAAATATCCTTAAACCTTACAACTGGCCCTGCTATAAGCTGTGGAAACATTGCAACATATGCACCAAAATTTATTATATTTTTTTCAGGTTTTGCCTCTCCCCTGTAAATATCTATTGTATATGACATAGTCTGGAATGTGTAAAATGATATTCCTATTGGCAATGCCAGTCCCGTACCAGCATACTTAAATACCCCGAGAAGTGACAGATTTATAAATACTGATAAAAACACAAAAAACTTTGCTGCATTCTTTTTATTCCTGTTTATAAAATATCCTGCCAGCCCTCCATTTATATAATCAACTACTGTTGAAAATAACATTAAAACAATATATACAGGTTCGCCCCACGCATAAAATACAAGACTGGCAAGAAACAGCACCAGGTTCTTCCAAGTATTCTTAAAACAGCCTGGTGCTATAAAGTAGATAACCAGGACACATGGCAGAAAGCGGAATAAAAAAAGCAAACTGCTAAATACCATATAAGTGTCCCCCGTTTATTTTTTAAACAATGAATTAATAGTATCTGTAATTTTCTGGATTTCAGCTTTATATGCCTCTATAATCTGCTCTTCTGTAGCTGTTTCTTCTGTATTGCTGTCAACAGAACCAAGCAGAAGGAAAAATACATAATTATCCTTTACATATACCTTTGATGCCTGTATTTTTAATAAATTCATGGGATACTGCATAGTGTCATTAATCAGCGTATTCCTGTAATCTGAGAGCTGCTTTTTAATCTTTTTCTTTGTATTTTTATTCTTTGCCTTTGCAATTACAAGAGTGTCAACATGCGCACTCATCATAGGAATTTCTGCAATAACATCCGTGTACCATGAAGGCTGCAGTCCAAAGCGCTGCTTTATCTCATCCTTTGTCAAAGACATATTTGCAAGATAATCTTCCCCAAGCAGGTCTGTTATTGCCTTACGTATTTTCTTTACTGATGGTGTTTTAACTTTCTTCTTTGCTGCCTCTGCCAAAACTGTATTATCATTGAATACTGGTACATGTGCAGCACTTCCAGCCGCCAGTGAAGCTGCCAGTATAACAGCTAATAATTTTTTTCTCATAATTTACCTTCCTTTCTTCATAATTGTATTTCTTTAAACATAAGCACTGTGCCATATAACCTGCCACAGGTACTATAAGGACAGTATAACTTACTTATACAAATAATACAACCTGTTTTATTTTTCCACTGTAACCAAAAAAATCTATCCCAGCATCTGTATTAACAGTAACAAATCCTTTTTTTATTTAATATAATAATACAACTTAGTTTTTGCCATGAGGTAAACTTATGCTTACAGTTAAACCATATAACAGGCAGTTTGCATATATATATGCTGCAAAATGGGCATTTGCGAGAAATCCGTTATTTTATAATTTTACAGGTATTGGCGGCGACTGTACAAGTTTTGTATCACAATGTATTTATGCAGGGTGCTGTGAAATGAATTATAACAAGGCAAATGGCTGGTATTATACAGATGTTAATGACCGTTCACCTTCATGGACGGGTGTATCATTCTTTTATGACTTTATGGTTACAAACCAGTTAAACGGTCCTTTCGGTTATGAAACCAGCATAGATGGGATGGAAATTGGCGATGCCATACAGCTAAGAAACAATATGGACAGATACTACCATACCTTAATAGTAACTGGTTTTGATGAAACGGGCATCCTGGTAAGCGCACACTCAGATGATGCATTTAACAGAAGGCTTAGCAGTTATACTTATGCAGGTGCACGCTATATACACATAGAAGGTTTCCGGGAATATGTAAGGAACAGGGAAGAATGTTTCAATAATTTTTACGAAGGGAACAGCCTGCACTAAAATGAAGGAGTTGGTTTCCATTTTTTGGGGGTTATGGATGACGGACGGTTTCCAGTGCCAGAGCCAGAATATTCCGTAAAAGGGCACGCTCCCGCTACGATGAGCCACGCAGCGGCACATAAAGCCAGATATTTAATGTTACAGAATAAACTGGCGTTTATTCCGTAACATTAAATATCTGGCTTAAATGCCGGCGGGCTCAAAGTGCCCCTTTTACGGAATATTACTGGCATCTGGCACGTAAAACCTGTTCGTGAAAAAACACACCAAAACCACATAATAATATTTTGCAAAAAATGTAAATGGTGTGTTGGAAGTTATTCTGCCAGTCACTTACTACTGTTCTTCTGAACCCTTTGTCCCTCAACATAATTTCCAGTTATAGTAGCAAAAGGTTTTGAGGGTTCTGTAGTTGTGCCAGGGAACAGCAAGTTTCCAGTGTTCCAGCTAATATTATTACATGACAGAGACATTGGTACGTGGGCTGGCATAATACAATGTCATTTAGTTAAAGGGTTAAACGGAAAATGTTTTTGGAAATTACCAAAGTGTAGATTGCTGGCAAATTCCAAATGTGCTCCCTTGACAAACCAGAAAAAGCTGTACGGAACCGCTGGTGCATAAAGCCCCGTTTTATGGGGCTTTATGCACCATTGCGTGCGCCGTCCAAGCGGAAGCGTGCTTTCTTCATGGAAGGCACTTTGGATTTGCCAGCAGACCCAGTAATGTAATTTTTAAACATCTTTCCTTAACTAAATGACATTATTTTATATCAGCGCAGCGAAAGCGTACCCTGTCATGTAATAATTTAGCGGAACACTGGAAACCTTGCGTCCCCCACCAGACACCCAAAACCACAAAAAATATAACTGGAAATTATCCCATTTTTTTATTGTAGATTTTATGTGTTTATGATAATGTTATTATTAAACTTTACAAAAACTAAAGGAGGAAATTAATTATGGGCACTAAACTTATTTTTCCATACCCGCCACCAGCAGAAATCCCTAAACCAGTATTTAAAAAAGGGAAAGACCGTCCGGACAATAATACAGGTTTATGGTTTATACATGACCCTGCAATTTATAAAGATGATATTTCTGGCAAATATTATATATACTGTACAGGTGCAGGCTGCCACCGTTCAAATGATTTAATCCATTGGGAAAGGGTTGGAAAAGTTGTTGACGTTCCACCAGAGGAAGCTTCTGGCTGGACTGGAAGCAAAGATATATGGGCACCTGATATTGTTAAAGTTAATAATGAGTACAGGCTTTACTGTTCTAATTCCAAATGGGGAGTCCGCCAGTCATGCATATTCCTGGCTGTTTCAGACAACCCGGAAGGCCCGTTCCTTCCGCGTGGATGTGTACTGAAAACTACTGATGAAATGCCTGTAAACGCAATTGATGCTAATATTGTTACAGACCATAAGACAGGTGAAATGTATATGTTATATGGCTCTTTCTGGGGAGGATGCCATATGCTGCTTCTTGATGGAAAGACAGGGCTTGCCGCAGAAAAAGGCATTGGGACATGTGTTGCAAGAAGACCAGAATGGATGAGTGCTGCAATAGAAGGCCCATATATTATATACAACCCTGGTACAGATTACTATTATTTATTTGTTTCTTATGGTTCATTAAAAAGCGATTATAATGTAAGGGTTGCAAGAAGCCGCAACATTACCGGGCCATATACAGACTTTAACGGCATTGACATGACTGATATTTCTGATAATGACAACTCCACAGGACTGCTAATACACTGTGGTTACAGATGGAACGATGGCAAGGCATATATGGCACCCGGGCACAATTCGGTACTGCATGATACAGATGGCTCATGGTATATGGTTTTCCATATAAGGGAGCATAATTTTACAGGAAAGCCAGAACCATCCAAAATGCAGATACGCAAAATATACTGGTCTGATGACGGATGGCCATTATTAAGTGCACAGCCATACTCAGGTGAAACAGAACAAAATATACCAGAAAGTGAATTATATGGTTTATATGAAAGGATAACATTAAAACCAGAACTGCCACAGGGCATTACCTGTTCTGTTCCAATGAAACTTGGCAAAAATGGATATTATGAATGTTGTTCCATACAGGGAAAATGGGAATATAAAGACAACAGATTACATATAAAATATGGAAAACATACAGAAACAGCACATGTATATGTTACATGGGATGCAGAAAGACACTGCCCTGCCATTGCCATATCCGGCATATCTAAAAGCGGATTGGCATTTATGGCAAAGAAAACAGGGGATATCTGATTATTTATTACAGTTACAGCACTTTTTCTTTTTGCAGGGACAGGCACAGCTTAATATATCAAGTATTTTAGAAACTTCGTCCCATGAACGTTTAATACACATTGCCTTGCGGTTTAAAGAATTATTACATTGTGTATGCATAATTATAATTTTTTTTAATCCCATATACAGTTCTCCATTCTGTATTAACCTTGTATATTATTATATGAAATTAACTGTTTTTTGTGTTATACAGACAGAAATATTTTAGAAAGGCTGGTACTTACTATGGAATATGCATTAGTTACTGGTGCTACAAGTGGTATTGGCATTGCAATTTCAAGAGTCCTTGCACGTAAGGGATATGGAATTGTAATGGTTTCTTCATCACAGCACCATCTTATACAAGCAGAAAAAAACATGAAAAAGAGATTTCCAAAAACCAGTATATATACAATTAAGGAAGACTTAAGCCAGAAAAACTCAGCAAAGCATCTTTATAACCAGGTCAAAGAAATGGGGCTTGTTATAGATGTACTGGTAAATAACGCTGGCAAAGGGCTTATTGGCACAACTGAAAAAATTAATATAAACAAGGATGAAGGGCTTCTTTATCTAAATATGGTTACTCCTACCCTGTTATGCAAAATGTTTCTAAAGGATATGTATAAAAGAAAAAAAGGCAGCATACTAAATGTTGCCTCAACTGCATCATTCCAGCCAGGCCCATACAATTCTACTTATTTTGCAAGCAAAGCATATATATACAGTTACAGCAGGGCAATAAGATATGAAGCCCAAAGACGCGGTGTAAAAATATGTACGCTATGTCCTGGCACAACAGAAACTAAATTTTTTGAAAAAGAAGGAATAAAAACACCTGCATGGGCTATGTCCGCTGTAAAAGTTGCAGAATATGCAATAGACGGTCTTGAGAAAAACAAAGCAGTTATTATTCCTGGCAGGGCAAACAAGATTTTCAGTATAATACCAGCAGAGATTAAACTTCTGGCAATTGCATTATTAAAAAAGCCAAGGAGTAAACATAACAGATAAAATAGAATAATTAATTATAAAATAACAAAAGGCACTGGATATCTAGTGCCTTTTATCTTATGCGCCTCCAGGGGTTCGAACCCTGGACACCCTGATTAAGAGTCAGGTGCTCTGCCAGCTGAGCTAGAAGCGCTAACAGATTTACTATACCACAATTTTAAAATAGATGCAAGCACTTTTTGAAAAAAATTTTTCCTATACAGCTTGCATTAATATAAAAACCAGTGTATACTTTTGACTATATAGCTGTAAATGATATCCGGGAAATACCGCCATCAGGCTGGATAATGGTGAATATATATGGACAGGTTTAGAAACGGCAATTCAATGCAGGATAAAATTAACCAGCTTACAAAAGAGAATGAAAATTTAAAGCATATGGTTAAAAAACAACAGAAAAAACGCAGGTGGCATAATATAATTGGAATTATACTGATTGTCACAGGGCTTTTATTTCTTGGAATACTTGCTTATGGTGAATGGAAAGGCTATTTAAGCGCCAGGAAGGTTAAAAAACTACAAGAGCAGAAAAATGCAGCATATAATGGTACAGATATACCATTGTCTGATATGCTCCCCGAATACCGCAAAATGTATGAAACAAACTCTGACCTTGCAGGATGGATTGTAATTGATGGCACAGATATTAACTATCCAGTAGTACAAAGCAAAGTCTACCAGGAATTTTACCTTGACCATAATTTTGATGGTGAAAAAGATGATGCAGGTTCTATATTTGCTGATGCAAGGAACGATTTACTGCCCCCTGATGACAATATTATAATCTATGGCCATAATATGAAAGATGGTTCTATGTTTGGAACACTCCAGTATTACCTTGATAAAGATTATTATGACAAGCATAGTACACTTTCCTTTGATACACTGCGCAAACATGGCACATACAAAATTGCTGCCGTTGGTCTGTCAAAGATATCTGAAGAAAGTGATGATACATTCAAATATTATGATTTTATCAATGCAGACAGTAAAAAAGAATTTAAAAAATATGTGGAAAACATTAAAAAGCTTGAAGCATACGACACAGGTGTAAACTTGGAATATGGCGACAAACTTGTTACACTTTCCACTTGCAACAGCGTAGAAAAGGATGGAAGGTTATTTATAGTAGCCAAGGAGGTTAAAAATGAACAAGATTAGGAAATACCAGGTTGCAGGAATAATAATGGCATTATGTATGGCATTTATTCCAAAAACATTCACAAGCGCAGATGAGGGTGATGCATATAAAGTAACATATAACCTTACAGGTGTTACAGTGTCACCACAGGAAACGGAAGCAGCAGAAGGCACAAGCATGGATATGACATTTACTGCTAACCCAGGATATACCCTTCCAGAAGAACTCCCGGAAGGGGCTATACAGATTGGTGGTACATATCTGTCTGAGTCAGATTATACATATATGGACGGAGACCTTACAATTAATGAAGTATTTGGCGATGTAGTTATCACAGTTGCAGGAATTTCAGAAGACGGCAGTACAGAAGACCCTGGTTCTTCCAGTTCTGGAGGCCCATACAGCATAGTTTATGATTTATATGAAGTTACAGCAAGCAAACAGGACGGCAATGTTAAAGAAGGCACAAGATATTCAGTAAAACTTAAAGCAAACAAAGGGTTTAAACTTAATCCTTCCAATGTTGCAGTCCAGGTTAATAATGAATATGTATACAGCGGCTATTCATATAATGAAGGTGTACTTGAAATTGATTCAGTTACTGGTGATATAATTATTGAAGCTATTGCAATCCCTAAAGCATCATCTAAGAAGCAAAACAATAATAATAACAACAATACATCCAGTAACAAAAAACCATCTGGCAGCAAAACATCCACAAGCAGCAGCGGAAGCAGTTCAAAGTCTTCACAGGCACTTGCAGGCTCAGGCAAAAGTGCATCAAACTACAGCACAAGTTCTTACCGCGCACCAAGGACAGGTGATGGTATGGATATACGCTATTATGGGGCTTTTGGATTAATATTTCTTGGCGCTGGATGCCTTTTAGCTGGAAAGAAGTTTAAATAAAAAACAGATAAACAATAAAATACTAAAATTAAGCAGCAGGATTACTATATCTGCTGCTTATTTATTGTAGACAAAATAACAAAAATAAAAAAGCCCTTACCCAGCGCATTAAACGCCAAACGAGGACTTAAATGCGCCTCCAGGGGTTCGAACCCTGGACACCCTGATTAAGAGTCAGGTGCTCTGCCAGCTGAGCTAGAAGCGCAAATCTTATAAAAACTGCCATATCTTTCCGACAAATGGTATTATAGCAGGAGCATTAAAAAAAAGCAAGCATTTTTTTATAAAAAATTAACTTTTTTCAAAATTATATCACTAAAAAGACATAATTATACATATTTTTTAGCAATATACTTCCTTTTACTTTAGCAAAATATCTTAACAGTTATATATTTATTCCATAGTATTCCACTGAACAATATAAAATAATTATATTCTATATATATTTAATTCCAGCATACAATTTCAACAAATATTACATACTTAATATTGTAAAATTATACAACAATGGTATAATGCAGTATAACAAGGTATGAATAATGTACTTGGAACTATTATATCCTAAAATATATTTACAAATACAAAAAGAAGGTTAAAATGGTATTACAAAGAAAAAACTACAGGCCAGACACCAGCATGTTTGAATCCTGTTATAATAAATATAAAAATTACATGTATTCAATAGCATATGAAAAACTACAAGATATACATATTGCAGAGGATGCAGTACAAACTTCTTTTGAAAAATTAGCAAAGGTATTTTCAAAAGTAGATAATATAAACTCAGAATATACAAAAAATTTAATAAAAATTATTACTATTAATACATGTAAAGATATGTTGCGTAAAAAAAGCAAAAGCCTGGAAACCGTTCCACTTGAAACAGCAGGAAAAGAATTATATATTAATGATGATTATAGTGGTTTATCAGATATAAGCCATTGCATCCACAGTCTTCCAAAGAAATATAAAGATGTACTTATTTTAAAATATGTTTATGGGTTTACTTCAAAAGAAACAGCCAGAATACTATCAATAAAAGAAAGCACCGTACGTTCAAATATAAGAAGGGGAAAAGTTCTGCTGGAACAGAAACTTAAAGAAAATGGCATTAATATATAAACCTGTATAATAAAACATATTACAAAATAACAGCATTACAAAAGGTGGTGGCATAATATGGATGATGAAAAATTAAAGTTAATTCTTAATAATTATTGCCAGGAAACAGCTAAAACTTGTGAAAAAGAAGAAAATGTAAAACCAGGGCATATATTTAGCAAGGATTTTGAAAATAAAATGAACAGACTTATTAAAAAAGAAATTTATTATGCCAGGCATACTAAAACAGCACCATTCATTAAGACTGCCTCTATTATCCTCTTTGTAATTATATCATTAATAACTGCTGGTTATGTAAGTGCTGCAATTACAGGTTTTAATCCATGGAATTTTATTATAAGCATAACCAAAGACGAAGGCTATATAAAAATCAAAAAAATATATGCAACAAAGAAACAACTGCTAGTAAATTCCAAAAAAGAAAATATAAGCTTCTGCCAGATATCCCGGAAGGATTTGAAATAGAAACAAATTCAAGCACCAACGGTGACATAATGGTTATATGGTCAAACGAAAATGCAAAATTTGATTTAATATCATGGAAAGTTGAAAACGAAGAAAATGGTATAAAAGCTATATCATGGCATGATACAGACTATGATAATGAAATTTTATCCAATACACTTAAAAAAGACGAATTGGCAAAAATTGCCGAAAGTCTTTATAATAAATAAACACATGATATTTCTTTTACTGGAAATAAAAAATTGCAAAAACTTAAAAATTTTTGCAACAAAATCTGCTTTTTATACGTAATTTATATAAAAGGATGTGAAAAAACAGATGTTTAGTTGCAAAAATTTTCTATAACAATGCTATCTGCTGCACTGGTGATATGCAACACACCAGATGTGATATATGCACAGGCAGTCCAGGCACATACCAGATTAATATTGCATACAGCATACAACCTGCCATCAAAAGGAAAATACCGCATTAAGTGCAATGCAAAAGTACAAGATAAAGATAAAACAGAAGAAATAACATTTTTCTCTGCCGAAAAAACTTATTAATGATTTGCGATAATATGAGTAGGAACAGAGCACCTATAACAGATATAATGACTTTTGGGGACAGCCAGTAAACTGATATAAATGCTCTATATATAATTTAACATAAAAATGTGTACAATTTAAGAACTTATAACAAAGACCAAAGGAGGATAAATACATGGGAAATAACTTAAAAAGAGCCTGGTTCTTGTCACTGCTTTTTCTATAGCTATATCTGGAGGCTCTATACCACAGATAAAAGCCAGGGCATCTGTCAAAAATACAGACATAAATACTACGAAACAATACATTATAATAGCTGGTTCACAATACACATACAATGCAGTTATGTCAGAATATAATGATGAAATACAAGATACTGGTGATACACCTATACTTGCAGAAAAATCAATAATGATAGCAGATTTAACAGAAGAAGAAGCAAGACAGCTAGCATGTGAAGAAGGCATTATATGTGTTGAAGAAGATTTTGAAGTAGAAGGATGTTCTGAAAATGAAACAAACACATTACCTGATAATATTCCAGAACAGTGGAATTTAGATGTAATAAATGCAGACAACCAGCAATATAAACTTGGTAATGACACTGTAAAAATTGCTATAATGGATTCTGGAATAACAATAGATTCCCAATATTCTGTAGAAGAAAGAATTAATTTTGTTCCTGGTGATGACGGCTTAGAACCACTTTATGACGACTTGTCTGGACATGGAACATCCATAGCAAGTATAACAGGTTCAAAAGATGACGGCGAAAAATTAACAGGGATTAATCCTAATGCAGAACTTTATTCATTAAAAGTACTTGATATTGATAAAAAGGGTACTGCAAGCAGAGTAATTGAAGGAATATATTGGTGTATTAATAACGGAATAGACATTATTAATATGAGTTTTGGTACTTTAAATAATTCCAAAGCCCTGGAAATGGCTATACAAGATGCACAAAAAGCTGGAATATTAATGGTTTCCGCTGCTGGTAATGGAACTGATATTGAATATCCTGCTAAATATGATGAAGTAATCGCTGTAGGTTCATTAAACACTGAAGGGTTAAAAAGTGAAAAAAGTTCATCTGGCAACGAGATGGAATTAGTTGCTCCAGGAGAATATATTCCAGCACTGGACTGGCTTGGAAATCCAATACTTGTTGATGGAACAAGTGTTGCAGCAGCACAAGTTACTGGTATAGCATCTGTATTATGGTCATTAGATAAAAATATGAGTTCCGGTTTTATACGTAACTTATTAACAGCCAGTGCAAATGAAACAGGTAACACATCAGATTACGGAAATGGCATTATAGATTTAGATTATGCACTATCTATATATGATGATTATAAAAACTTATACAGCTCTGATGAAAATATAAGTAATATTAATTTATTTGATAACAAAAATGAAGTACCTGTATATGATGAAAGTATAATAGAAGCAAGCTGGAGTATTAATAATCATAAAGATGCAATAGACAATAATGGTTTATCTGCGGAAGCAGCAAGAATTATAAAACTTGGTGTTGCCTTTCCTGACAATTACAAATTTGGATTAGACCAGCAAAATAAAACAGGTCCATTCCATGGTTTCAGAAACTATGTGGCAAATTATGTATATCTTGCTAAAATTGCAAGAAAGTGTTATACAAGCGGCATGTCTGAAGCATTGAAAGTCCCATATCCTATCAGTACATCGGGAAGTGGCAACCTGGCAACAGCCGCAAAAAAAGCACAATCAGACATGCTGGAATATCTCAATATGGTTAATACTAATCCTATATGGAGAAGCTTACTTAATGACAAAATCACCCAGGAAAACCAAGGGAGAATACTTATTGGATTTGCTATACATACTGCAATGGACGCATATTCACACCAGTCTTATAAACCAGATAAAACACATATAAAGGATAGTAACAAGCGTGATGATGATGAATTTGTACCACTAAGATATGATACTGCAAAAGCTGTTGCTTCCAGTATTATAAATCCATGGCATAATACACATACATTTAACGCTATGCAATTTAAACAAGATAAAATACATACTAAAGGTGCTTTCTATTTACGAAACTTCTCTACAAGAGTAAAAAATACAGACCCTTCTACATGGTCAAGTAACAGCACATGGTTTAATGATAGGACTGTAGATGAAGATGATAGTAATATAAATGAAAATTAATATAAAATAATCATAATACA
Source organism: uncultured Lachnospiraceae bacterium (assembly GCA_910588655.1). GTDB lineage: Bacteria > Bacillota > Clostridia > Lachnospirales > Lachnospiraceae > Butyribacter. Next base: position 85,527 of record CAJUPJ010000004.1, read on the forward strand.
AGATTTTATAAAATCTTCTCCCCATATTTAAATATGGGGAGGAAACTTTATCTTAATTTAAAAAGAAAGGGAATAATTATCTTATGGAAAAACTAAAAACGATTATTAAAAAATTACTAATTATAACACTATATTTCTGCCTTACTTCTAATACAGCCCTTGCAAATACTTATAAAGAAACAAACAAAGAATTGTTTTTCCGTTCTGGCAACGGGCAAAGATACAATATATATAATACTTTCTATGATAAAAACAATAAATTATATTCGCTGTATTGGTACAATGATAATAATTATTTAGTTTCATGGAACGAGAAAAAATATATTCTCAAAAAAATTAAAACTCCAAAAAATATATTAAACGAAATTACCAAATACCATCCAACTCTTTATTATAATTGTGTTATGCCTAATGGAAATGTGGGAATCCATTATACTATCCGTTTATCTGATAAAAAAACCAAAAAACTATTTGTAATAATTTCCCCTGATGGAAAGCTAGTTTCAAAAATGAATTTAGGAAAGATATTTAAAATTACAAACAATGAAAATGTATATTATAAAATACATAATTATAAAAATAACCGTATATTCGTACAGTTTAGCATAAACAGTTACACTGAAAATGAAATAAAGTTTGCAGGTGTAATTGATTACAAAAAGAAGAAATTACTTTGGAAACGCAAGGTTTCAGAGAATGAAGGTTTTTGTGGGGGTTATTCATATGATTTTGGCAATATTGCAAAAAACAAATATATGATTGGCTTTAATAAAAACAAAGATAAATTTGTAATATCAGGCATTAAAAACGGAAAAATTCTCCAAGAACTTTATTTAGATGCAAAAAAAGAAAATATAGTTTCATATGAATACAAAAATAATTATATTTATATTGTAAAAAAAGACGGGGTTTACAAATTAAAATGGAATGAAGATAAAATGGTCAAATTAATAGATTTACAAGACCACTGGATTAATAAAGGGCATAATTATGCAACAGATATAACAGTTGTTAATGACAACGAAATTTATATAACTGGTTATGACCCAGGGGAAAATGAAAAATCTATTTTATTCAGTTTTAAAAAGAATTTTTAAAATAGAATTTATAGGGAAATCTCTATAGCATGGCTATAGAGATATTACTTTATCTTAATTGAATAAATAAAGGGAATAATTATCTTATGGAAAAACTAAAAACAATTATTAAAAAATTACTAATTATAACACTATCCTTCTGTCTTACTGCTAATACAGCCCTGGCAAATGCTTATAAAGAAACCCAGCAAAATGCATTTTTCAGGACACGTGACAATTACAAAAATCATTTATCCCAGACTTTTTATGATAATAAACATAAATTATATTCTCTTCTTTACTATCAATATGGTGGTCTGCTTTCCTTTTATGATGCACTTTATTTAATAAAATGGAATAAAGATGGTCATAACACCCAGGTATTAAAAGTTCCAAAAAAGATATCAGATGAAATATCTAAATACAATGCTGACACCAGTATTGACAACCCTATTACATCTAATGGAAATATATGGATGACATATTCATACAAAGATGACAAAAGTAATAACTGGAAAAATTTTTTTATTAGAATTTCACCTAAAGGAAAATTATTATCAAGAATAAACATAAAAAAAATATTTGGCATTCCCAAAAAACAACATATCTATTATAACATACACCAGTACAAAAAGAACAAAGCATTTGTACAAATCCATATAGATAAGCTTAATCGAAAAGACATATATATGGCAGGGGTAATTGATTATAAAAAAAATAAACTGGTCTGGAAACGCAAAGTATCAGATAATGAAGGGTTTTTTAAAAATTATTCTTCATATGGCTACGGAATTATTGCTAAAAATAAATATATGGCTGGTTTTAACGAAGCACGCAATAAGTTTGTAATATCAAATATAAGAAATGGCAAAGTATTAAAAGAATTTGATTTAAATCCAGAAGAAGAAAATATAGTCTCATATGAATACAAAAATAATGCTATTTATATTGCAAAAAAAGATGGGGTTTACAAATTAAAATGGAACGAAGATAAAATGGATAAATTAATAGATTTACAAAACCACTGGCTCAGCAAGAGACATAATTATGCCTGTGATATAACAGTTGTTAATGATAATGAAATTTACATAACAGGTTTTGACCCCTTTAGTGAAAATGAAGATACTATTTTATTCAGTTTTAAAAAGAATGTTTAAAGTAGAATTTATTTTAAAATCCCTATAGCCTTGCTATAGGGACTATACATTTACTCCTGTTTCTTGCATATTGTATGGCTTAAAATAATTATTACCAGGCAGTCAGCGGCGATTATTCCCAGTGCTGCCATTGCAAAGCCTGCTGGCAGTTTTTCTTCAAATAATCCCATAAAAAGGATTAATGCTGCTATAACTGCCATTCCTGCCCCTGTTGTCCTACATAGCTTCTTTTCGTTATATCTTGCTTTTTCCTGGGAGGATGCCATATTATATCCAGAGATAAACCAGCTTCCGCGCCCTGAAAGCAGCATTACTGAAATTATTGTAAATATAATAAACCCCACCCATATTACCCAGTCTGGCCCATTTGAAATATCTGATAATTTCATTATAACCCCCTCCTCTTGTTTTGCCCCAGCCAGTTAAATACCAGAGCTTCTGTTATTGTTTTACATATAATTATTTAATGACAATCCAGCTTCCATCACGCTTTGAACCAATTCTTTCTATAACTTTCTTCTTCTGTAAAGAGATAAATGCCCGTTCTATGGTTCTTTTTGTCACTCCTATTTCTGCCGCCAGTTCGTCAGAGGTATATTTCGGATTTTTTACCAACAGAGAAACCACCTTCTTTTCAGTTTTATTCAAACCGACATTCAAACCGACATTTTCATTTTTCAACTTATACAAAACTTCTTCATCAAATGGAATTGTACAACGGATATAGTTATCTTCTATTTCAAAAACTTCTTCTCCATACTTTTTAACAATAGTTGGTATTCCATGTCCTGTGTGTTCAGTTAATCCCATGCTAAGAAAAATCCGCATAAATGTTTTATTTCTTGGTTTACTAATTCCTTCAAAGAATTGTTTTTTTGTCATACCGCTTGGCAAACCTCCATGAGATAAAATTTCCAAACGGTTGTCAAACATCGAAATCTGTGGTTCAGTAATAAGTATCTTTTCTTGGTCTGGTTGTTGTATCAGAAATACAGATATTTTCTGATTGAAGTCTATTTTTAATTTTATCATAAGAAGTGATAATACATCCATATCCATAATCACTTTGTTCAGAAATCGCCGATTTATCTTTTCCCCTAAATTTTACAAATATTAAGGGGATATTATTTCTATCCGAAAGTAATTCAGCTAAAAGATTGTAATCACCATTCTGGTTTTTTAAATTTAAGTTTGTTTCAAAAGTTTTATCATCTAAGTGATAATCTTTTTCAATGTAATAAATTTTCAATTCTTTAAATGTTAAATCCATCTGGTCTGCCCTCTTTTTTAACATATATTCAGAATCAATGAATTTACTTTCATATCGCATCTGGATTTGTTCTGGCGTCATTTCCCGGCAAGTTGTTCCAACTCTGACTGTACAACCAACAGATGAAAAACCATATTTTTTCTGACAATAAATATGCTTGTTCCCTCTTGGTACATTAACAATAATCAATGTTTTTCCATCTTCAAACCGGATTTCTGAACTCACTTCATCTTGTGGATTTGGTTCAATTTGTATAGTTATAATATCAGACATTTTCCTAAATGTTTCATCAATTTTATCAACGCCAGCAATAGTTCCATCATCTTTAACACCAATAACAATCATACCACCAGAAGTATTCAAGAATGAAACAATTTCTTTACATATTGCATCAGTATATTTTTCTTTCAGCTCCAACGTTTCAGATTCGACATACTTTTGCATTTCATATCACCTCAATTACACAATTCCATTAAAACAACATTTTTCTCTTTAACTGCCAGTAACCATTTCCATTTCAATACATTCCCAGTCCCCGACAGGCATTCTGTATATCTCAGTTTTACCAACAGGCTTAAAGCCAACAGCTTCATAACAATATCTTGCACTATCATTACCAGCAAATACACCTAATGTAATTTTAGAAGCATGTAAAATATTTTTTGCATAACCTGTTGCAAGCTGTAACATTTTTTTGCCATTTCCAAGTCCCCTTAAAGCAGGGTCAATTATAACAAACCCAAAACGTACAATGTTGTCGTCTTCATCATATGGGTATCTTATACACATATGCCCAGCAAGATTACCATTATCATCAAATGCACTAAGCGGAATAAATCTGTTATTGTTAACCATAGTTGCATAATTCTCATTTAAATCATTATCTGAAAGAGGAAACTTGCCTATCCTGTCAGCAGACCACTGGTATAAACTCTTTTCATCTTTAATCCAGCTACATATAATGGCTGAATGTTCTTTTTGGTATTTTTCTAATTTCATATGCCTTCTATCCCTTATTCTATATACTATTTTAATTATATATCTGCCTTATGTATCTTGCAATATACAATTTATATTTATATAAAAAATTTATCCAGATTTTACAATTTTTTCTTGATATCATCACAAAGAGTGCTATACTTAGAGCAAAACTATTGGAAGGAGTTACTTTAAATGATAGCACAAAAAATGGTTAAATATGTAGAAGGAAGCTCTGTTACACGTGCAATGTTTGAAGAAGGCAAAAAACTTGCTGCAAAGTACGGGGCTTTAAATGTATATGATTTCAGCCTTGGAAACCCAAGCACACCACCTCCTGCAAGTGTAAAGCAGGCAATGTCAGATATAATTAATGAAGTTAATCCTGGCAGGCTGCATGGTTATATGAATAATTCAGGACATGAAGATGTGCGCGAAGCAATTGCACAGTCACTAAATAAAAAGTATGGCACTTCTTTTTCACATAAAAATATAATTATGACTGTTGGTGCAGCAGGCGGGCTTAATGTAATTCTTAAATCCATTACAGACCCTGGCGATGAAATAATTGCATTTGCGCCATATTTTGGTGAATATAACAATTATGTTGCTAATTTTGATGGCAATATGGTTGTAGTACCGCCTTCTATACCTTCATTCCAGCCAGATATAAATGCTTTTGAAGCCAGAATAACCAAAAATACAAAAGCTGTTATTATTAACACACCTAACAACCCTACAGGTGTAGTTTATTCTGCAGAAACTATAAAGCAGATTGCACAGGTGCTCTGTAATAAACAGGAAGAATATGGCACACAGATTTACCTGGTATCAGATGAACCATACCGCGAACTTGTATATGATGGAACAGAAGTACCTTATATTACTAAATATTATAAAAATACTATTGTATGCTATTCTTACAGCAAATCCCTGTCACTTCCAGGTGAACGCATAGGATATCTTGTTATTCCAGATGAAGCAGATGATTCTGGCAACCTGCTCTGTGCCGCCAATGTAGCAAACCGTATTTTAGGTTTTGTTAATGCACCATCAATAATGCAGCTTACCGTAGTAAGATGCCTGGATGATACTACTGATATTACAGTTTATGATACAAACAGGCTGCTTCTGTATAACAAACTCACATCTATTGGATTTGAATGTATTAAGCCTGAAGGTGCTTTTTATTTATGGGTAAAGACACCTTGCACTGATGACATAGAATTTGCCAATAAAGCTAAAGAATTTAATCTCCTGCTTGTCCCTGGAAGCTCATTTATGTGCAGGGGGTATGTACGCATTGCCTATTGTGTAGATACAGATATGGTTAAACGTTCATTTACAGCATTTGAACAACTTGCTGCATCTTACAACTTAAAATAAGCAGGCAGCATTTAAAACTATAACAGAAATAAATAATTAAATATCCATATAATTAATTATGCCTGTGCGCTGTCTGGCATAAAACCACTATAAACAGCGCAGAAATGAGGATTAAAATGAAAAGCTGGAAAAATAATTTACGGACTATAGAACCATATGTGCCAGGTGAACAGCCAGACATTCCTGGCATGGTCAAACTAAATACCAATGAAAACCCTTATCCGCCTTCACCAAAGGTAATAAAGGCAATAAAGGAATTCTATGCAGATACATTAAGGCTATATCCTGACCCTTCGTCCACAGTCCTTGCAGACGCTATTGCAGAAACTTATAATGTAAAAAGAAACCAGGTATTTACAGGTGTTGGCTCAGATGATGTCCTTGCAATAGCTTTTATGACATTTTTTAACAGCAAAAAACCTGTATTATTTCCAGATATAACATATTCATTCTATAATGTATGGGCAGAGCTTTTTGGCATACCATATATAAGACCAGCACTGGACAGCAGTTTCCAGATAAAGGCAGAGGATTATTACCAGGAAAACGGTGGTGTTGTAATAGCTAACCCAAATGCACCTACAGGAGTATGCCAGAGCATAGATTTTTTAAGGGACATAATAGAGCATAACCAGGATGTTGTGGTAATAATAGATGAGGCATATATAGATTTTTCTGGAAAATCTGCCCTGCCACTGGCAAAAGAATATGATAATGTGCTTATAGTCCAGACATGTTCCAAATCAAGGTCACTTGCTGGCATGCGTATCGGTTATGCACTGGGAAACAGTGAACTTATAAAAGCTATGGATGATGTAAGGTTTTCATTTAACAGTTATCCAATGACAAGGCTTTCTGTTGCAGCAGGTGCGGCAGCAATGCGCGATACCGCATACTTTGAAGAAACAACAAGGAAAATAACAGAAACAAGGGAATGGACTAAAAATGAATTAAAAAGGCTTGGTTTTCAATTTCAAAATTCAGAAACAAACTTTATTTTTGCAACACACCAGACAGTGAGGGCGGAAATGATATTTAATAAATTAAGGGAAAAACATATATTTGTAAGGCATTTTAATGTACCAAGGATAGACAATTACCTAAGGATTTCCATAGGAACACAAGAAGAAATGAAATATTTTATAACTGAATTAGAAAAAATAATAGTAACTGTTTGATATTTACGGACGGTTTCGCGTGCCAGATGCCAGAAACCGTCCGTCTGTCAATCCACACACCAGCACAAAATAACTAGAAATTTATAAACCAAACGTTTTTTTGTATTTTTGACAGGTGACAGAAACAAAAAAAAGTGTTATTATATATTCTATGTGTCTAAGCCTGTAATGTGGAATTTACTTCCAAATGCCTGTACCAGACAACATTTAACAATAATTACAAGATAAAATGATTATCAGGGATGGAGATTTATATGAAAAAAGTAATTACTTACGGAACTTTTGATTTGCTGCATGTTGGCCATATCAATTTATTAAGGCGTGCCAGGGAATTAGGCGATTACCTGGTGGTTGCAATTTCTACAGATGAATTTAACGCTATAAAGAATAAAAAAGCTTATTATTCTTTTGAGGACAGGAAACAAATCCTTGAAGCTGTTAAATATGTAGATAAGGTAATTCCCGAAAATACATGGGAGCAGAAAATAAAAGATGTGACGGAAAATAATATAGATATATTTGTAATGGGACATGACTGGGAGGGAAAATTTGATTTCCTGAAAGATTACTGCGAAGTTATATACCTTCCAAGGACAGAAGGCATATCTACAACAAAGATTAAAAGTGATTTAGGGCTTAAACAGCCAGACTAAAAGATGCCAGCCACATTCTGGCATAATGTTATGGAATATAATTCCGGAAAGGGATTTCAAGATGTTTATTAGTAAAATCAAAAACAAGGCAGTGAGCGGGGCACATGTCTTAGCCAATAATTTAAGAAGAATAATAGGAAGAGCTCCTAAAATGAAATTTTTCTATGGAAGTTATTACAAACATTGTGATGTTATAGAAAACCGCATACTGTTTGAATCTTTTCATGGTACTACAATATCGGACTCTCCTTTTTATATATTAAAAGAACTGCTTTCACGTCCTGACGCTGCTAATTATGAAATATATTACAGCAGCAATACTGACGATTACGAAACACACAAAAAGTTTATTGAAGCTAATAATATTCCAGTCCAGCTTGTGTGTATTTCATCATACAAGTACCTTAAAGTACTTGCAACAGCTAAATATCTTATTAATAACAGTTCTTTTCCTGTATATTTTATAAAAAAAGATGAACAGGTATATTTGCAGACCTGGCATGGCACTCCCCTTAAAACCTTGGGCAAGCAGATGCGCAAGGGCATAGAGTCCATGTATAATGTACAGCACAATTTTTTACAGGCAACATACCTTATGCATCCTAATGAATTTACAAAGAATGCAATAATGGGGGATTATAACCTTAACGCCCTGTATACAGGCAAGGTGGCTTTAAGCGGTTATCCAAGGAACAGCATTTTTATGGACAAGGAAAAAGCGGCAGATGTGCGTAAAAGGCTTGGGCTTGAGGATAAAACTGTATATGCATATATGCCTACATGGCGTGGTACAAGCAACCACTCTGTAAAATATGCTTCATACAGCAAGGAAATATCAGCTATGATGAAATACCTTGATGACAGGATGAAAGACAGCCAGGTTTTATATGTTAATTTCCACCCTATCCTGAAAAATGCTATACAGCTTGGTGAATACAAACATATTAAAAGCTTTCCTGCTGATGTAGATAAATACGAATTCTTAAACTGCACTGATGCGTTAATAACTGATTATTCCAGTGTATTTTTTGATTATTCTGTAACAAGGAAACCTATTATACTGTATATGTATGATTATGAACAGTATATGCAGGACCGCGGCATGTACCTTGATATAACAGAACTGCCTTTTACAAAGCTTTATAATATAGAAGAGCTGTCAGAATGGCTTGTTACAGAGAAAATCCTTGGCGAAAGCTATGATGACGGAAGCTATTGTGAGAAGTTTATTAAATATGACTCACTTGATTCCCCTGCCAAAATGCTTGACCTTGTACTCTATGGCAAAGAGGATGGCATGGTTATTGAAGATTACTCAGAAAATATCCAGATACCAAGGCGCGTTATACATCCATCAAAAGTCCTTGGCAAAAGCGACCTTGAAACAATTAAAAACTTTGCCCAGAAAAATGATATTGTACAGTTTGAAAAAAAATGGTTTAAGAAAGGTTTAAGTGCTGCATTATATGATGATTATAATGACTGTTTTGACTACGTGGTAATTACTAATACAACCCCCAGGACTTATGTAGAAGAGGTCTTATGTAAGTTTAAGGTTAAGTCTGTAACAGACAGGCTTAAAGAACGTGAACTTAAAAGAACATTTCCAAGGCTTAAAGTACAACCTGTCTATATAAGGCAGTTCCATGCAGCAGAAGAAGGATGCAGCATTAATAATGCAGACAGGCATCCTGTACAGTCAGTCCTTAAAAGTGAAAACAATAAAATTTATATTGATACAGGATTTAAAAATACAGAACTTATACCTGTAAGGTTTTTGCTGATTAATAATAATAATGTAATAGTATGCGTAAGGGAAACAACCAAAGAAGAACGCACCACAAAAACCATAACAGAAGATTTTATGGAATGGAAAGAAAAGCTGCTGCCTTCTGGAAGATACCTGCTTGCAGCAGAAGTTACAGACAAGTCCCTTTCAACAAGGTTTATAGCATATTTTAATAACCAGGAGCTCGCAAAACTTGCTGACTCTTCCTATGAAAAGTTTGACAAGCCCGAAGGATATCTTACCCCATGTATAGTTACAGAGGTTGGAAACCCTGAATTTAAAACTGGCAAAAAATATGAACCTGGCGAAGTTGCAATAGTCCCTTATGCAAGGATGGGCAGCCGCAACTATGGTATAATGCTGTGTACACCTGACAAGATTGTTAATGAATATACACAGGCACAAATCAGAAAAATCAAGTCCAGGCGCTCTGTTTCTACGGTTTACCTTATGATGAAGAAGCAGGACGGGCTTGTAATTAAAGATGTCGTACTGCGTTACAGAAGTGCTGTAAGTTATGATATTCCAGTAAAATATACAATAGATGAAAATGGCAAATACTATTTTATAACAGCAACTATTGACTTTGATACTCTTCCATTGCGTGAACTTTACTGGGACTTCAGGATACTTGTTGAAAAATATGGTTATGAAAACGAGGTAAAAGCCAAATTTTGCGGCAATTACTGGAAATACAACTTTTACCTTACTAACCGGCAGTATTCTGCTGGTGAGGGCCATATGACATTTCCTTACTATACTAAAGGCGGCTTCCTTGCATACCTTTACCGCCCCGATTCACCATATGATGTATATTCCACAAAGATTAAGGAAATGGCTGCAAGCATTGTTTATATACTTTCAAAGCCTCTGTTTAAACGCAGGAAGGTATGGCTTGTATATGAGAAATTCTGTTCTATGGCACAGGATAACGGATACTATTTCTTTAAATATTGTATGGAAAATCTCTCAGAAGAAGAAAAAAAGGATATTTATTATGTAATTGATAAAAAAGCATCCGATTATGACAAGATTAAGACATATGATGCCCATATAATACAGTTTATGAGCTTTAAGCATATTTTATATGTCCTGGGTTCAGTTTTATATATTGCATCTGATTCAAGGACACACCTCTATGCGTGGAGATGTAAAACAAGCCTTATACGTTCTAAAATTGATAAAAGGCCTATTTTCTTCCTACAGCATGGTGTTACAGCGTTAAAACAGGTTGCCCCGCTGTTTGGCAAGCATGGCAGCAGCCCTATGACATATTTTGCCACAACATCGCAGTTTGAACAGGAAATAGTTGTCAACTACCTTGGCTATGGACGCAGCAAAGCCCCAATTACCGGGTTTACACGCTGGGATGTGCTTGAAGACACTTCAACAGATGATGACAGGATTATACTTACAATGCCAACATGGCGCTCATGGCTTGAGGAAGTAAGTGATGAAGAATTCCTTGCAAGCGGTTATTACAAGAATTATTCAAGCCTTTTGCAGAGTGAACGCCTTTCTGCGCTGCTTGAAAATAGCAATACAAGGATGATATTCTATATACATCCAAAGTTTGCAGGATATTTAAAGAACTTTAAGAAAACCACCAGCAATATAACACTTGTCCCTTTTGGGGAAGAACCGCTTAATGAAATTATGAAGAAATGCCATATGTTAATTACGGATTATTCAAGTGTATGCTGGGATGTATACTATCTGAAAAAACCTGTAATCTTCTATCAGTTTGATTATGAACAGTACAATACTGCACATGGAAGCTATATTGATATGGAAACAGAGCTTTTTGGCAGACGGGCTGTAACAGGTGACGGGCTTTTAGAAGAATTAGAGGAATGTATTAATTCTGGTTTCCAGTTAAACCAGAAAGAGGAAGAAGAACATCATCACTATTTTGAATATATTGATGATAAAAACAGTGAACGTACTTATATTTACCTTAAGGAAAAAGGATATTAGGACTATGTGGAAGAAACGTATATGTATTTTATTAACTGTTATAATGGTAATAACAGGAATATTCCCTGCAGGATTTAATAATTCCATTATAAAAGTTTCTGCAGAGGAAGCGCAAAACGCAGATGCTGTTCCAGACAGTGAAAATACAGAACAGCCAGTTTCAGGCCCTGCCCTGTCAGGAGCAGCATCAGAAGGAAATCTAAGGCTTATTTTTACAACAGATATTCATGGCCAGGTGGTGAATTATGACTACCAGACCGGCAAAACATTAAACAGGGGTTTAAATAAAGTTTATTCATTAATACAGGCAGCAAGAAATGAGGCAGGCAGCAGCAATTATTTTACATTTGACCTTGGCGACAGTGTAATGGATTTTAATTCTGATTATATATACAGCCAGGATACTGAATCACTCCAGCCTGTATATAATGCCATGACAATGATAAATTATGACGCTATAACACTTGGCAACCATGATTTTGACTTTGGGTATGACTATATTGTAAGCCAGCTTGAAATGTCAGGGCTTATGGAAAAATGTGTGCTTTCTAATGTATATTCAAGCATTAATGGTGAAAATATCTTTGGCTCTGGCAATAAAATAATTGAAAAACAGATAAAGTCAGATGCAGGTACTGATTTAACTGTTAAAGTCGGGATAATTGGTGAAACTACTCCAGGACTGTCTACAAGGACAGAAGGCTATAAAAACAAGCTTGTAGCAGAAGATATCCTTGAAAATGCACAAAAACAGGCAGATTTGCTTAAGGAGCAGGGGGCAGATATTATTGTTGTACTGGCACACTCTGGATTTGGTACAGAAACCCCTTCTGTGAAATCTTCAGATACTGCTTATGCCCTTACCAAGCTTAACAATATAGATGTTGTGCTTGCAGGCCATGACCATATTGACTTTCCTGTAAAGAATAAAGATGATTTACACTATACACTGCCAGGAATAGATAAAGAAACAGGGCTTGTAAACGGCAAACGCCTTGTAATGGTTAAAGACAGCTGCCGTGGAATTGGTGTTATTGACTTAAACCTTAAAGCTGATGAGAACAATAAAGTATATATAGAGGACTCTTCTTATGAGATAAGAAAAGTCACAGAGGAAACAGAAGCAAACCAGGATATTGCAAACACAATGTCTGTATGGGATGCCAAGCTTAGGGAATACTGCCAGAAAGAAGTCGGGACAATCGCAGAAGGTGAAAGATGGGACAATTATAATTCACTTTTTGGCAGTAATGAAATTATACAAGCTGTACATAATGCACAAATAGGGTATGCATCAAACTATATTACAAATAATGCGCCAGAATACAAAGGTTATCCTATAGTGTCAATCGCAAGATATACAAAATATGGTTCTGACAGCGGGGCAGATTATGCAGACCTCTCAGGAACTATTGTAGAGGGTAATGCAGACTCATTTGCCAATTACCACAGATATGTATATATCTATAAGATTACTGGCAAACAGCTTAAAGAATGGATGGAATGGGGCGCATCCATTTACCAGACAACAGATACCTCAGCAGATGAAAACTGGAATAACATACTTTTATCTGACTTTGTAAAAAAAGAACATGGCAATTCATTAGTGCAGGAAAGCTATCTTTCAGAATGGAACAGGTTCTTCCAGTTTGAAGGCATAGAGTATAAAATAGACCCTTCTGCACCGCCAAGATATGACTATGACGGCAACTTAATTAATGATACATACCGTATAATGGATGTAACAAGAAATGGCTATCTTGTAGGGGATGATGATACTTTTGTACTTGTTACTGATAAAATCACCCCTGGAATACAATCCGAAGCCAATAAGGGTGTAGAAAAACAGGTAATCTCCAAATCACATGTTATTTTACAGGATATTGTACAGCAGTACCTTGCAGATAAAGCGCTGCTTGGAAACCTGCAAATCCCTGTAAGCCACACATGGAAGCTTGTACTGCCAGATAATTATAAATATATTATTGCCAGCGGGATTAATTCAGAACAGGAATTTCTTGCACAAGAATGGTGTGAGAAACTTTATGGCAATCTTGCCTATACTAACTATTACAGCTGTAGAAATATTAACCATAATGATGCACCAGACACAGATGCACCTGGTGTTGTACTTTCAAGCAACAATACAGCAGAAACCAACACTTCTGTAGATATTTCAGTTATAGCTAATGACCCGTCTGGAATTAAAGAAGTAAAGTATGTATATGGTGTATATGACAATGTTGCAGATGAAATATGGACATCTGCAAGCGGAGGTGCTGTAAACGCAACAGGAAGTGCCTTTACAGCCGATAAAAGCGGTGTTTACTCTGTATATGTAGAAGATGGCGCTGGTAATGTTACTATAGAAAAAATTGCTGTAACAAATATTTATCCTGAGATATTATTAAAACCAGAAGTTAATAAAGTTGATAATAAAGATACTAAGATTACAGGCAAAGCTGAGCCTAACCTTACATTATGCGTTTCAGCAGGCAATAACCTGTATACAGAAAAAGTTAAGGTTGACGGTTCATTTTCCATTAAAATACCAGCACAAAAAGCCAAAAAGAAGCTTTATGTCTATGTAGAGGATAATGAAGGCAGACAGAGCAGTAAAACTACTGTCGTTGTAAAACGTGTAGGCCCTAACTGCCCTACAGTGACAAGTGCTAAAAACAATGATGTAAAAATTGCTGGCAACACTAACGATACAAATGTAAAATTATTTGCAGTAATGGGAAGCAATGTTTATGTATCAAAAACACTAGGCACATCATATTACACAAAATGTAAAAAATACGATAAAGACCTTGTTATTAAAAAGGTTAATATAACCATTAAAGAAAATGGCGCTTATACAATTGCAATACCAAACCAGTATTCAGGAACAGAGTTTAAAGTATTTTCAGTGGATAAACTTGGACGTGTAAGCCATGCAAGGTCTAAAAAAATTACAAAGGCAGCACCAAACAGGGTAACATTATACCAGGCAACCAATATAGAAAGGTATGTTTATGGTTATGTGCCAGGTGGCAATAACTGCACAGTTGTATTAAAAACTGAAGACAAAACATATAAAGCGGTTGCTGATGAAGAAGGATATTTTACAGCTTCTGTAGGAATATTAACTGCTGGTACTGATATAACAGTACATGCTTATAAGCGTTCTGGCGGTACTGCCAAGAAGGGTTATGCCAAGACTTACACCGTTGAAGATGCCAATGAGCTTTATACAGAGCTGCGTGATGTACAGATACATATTGACAGGGTAACTAATAAAGATAAACAGATATCCGGCAAATGGACTGAAACAGACTCAAAAATATATATATGTGCCGGTAACAGGGAATATGTTACAACTACGGATGAAGAAGGCAGGTACAGTGTAGATATTAAAGCACGCCTTAGCATAGGTTCACCAGTATGTGTGCTTTCAAGAAGCACAAAAGGCGGAATAAAAGGTATGCGCATATTTAATGTAGTGCTTGGACCTCCAATAAAACCTGTAGTAGTTGGAAGTATAAACACTGGTACAAGATACATAAAAGTATACACAAAAGAAAACTGCGAAGTCACACTCAGGGCTGGTGCACAAAAATATATAAAAACTTCTGGTGTATATAACAGCAGTACCAACAGGTATTATTATACATTCAAGATTACTCCTGTAAGAGCAGGTGCAAAAGTATATGCATATGCAAGAAATGATGCAGGACGGACAATAAGTAAAACAAAACAAGTCAAAAAAATCAAAAAAAAGAAAAAATAGGATTATAATTTACAGTTATTTTTTGCTGGATGACGGACGCAGGGTTTGACAATGTTCCACTAAATTATTCCACTACAGGGCATGCTTTGTGCTACGTTACAATGTCATTTAGTTAATGGGAGTGCTGGAATTTAACAATGATGGGATGCGCTGGCAAATCCAGAATATGTAATTTTTTAAACATTCTTTCTTAACTAAATGACATTGCAAGGTAGCGGAAGCGTGCCCCTGTACGGAATATTCTGGCTCTGGCACAGAAACCGTCCATCATACACAAAAACACCAACACAAGATAACCGTATAAACTATTGCATATCATCTCTTAGTGCATCTATTATATTTTCTTTTTTTATTTTGCTTGTTGCATACAGCATCGTGATAAAAACAATAAACAACACACTAAATATACTTATTCCAATACCCGCCCAGGGTATTACAAAGTTTATATCATCAGCCCCGCCTCCTGATATTCCCTTGTATACAAGCCATGAAAAAAGCATTGCAAGCGGAAGACCGAAGCCTAATGCCCTTATTCCATAAAATGCACATTCAAAATTCATCATTTTCTGGAAGCCCCGTTCTGATATTCCTATCGACCGCAGCATTGCAAGTTCCCTTCTCCTTAATTTTATATTAGTTGAAATTGTATTAAATACATTGGCGGCAGCAATTAGTGAAACCATTATAATAAACGTATATGCAAATACATTTGCTATAAATATCATATTTGTGTTATCTTCCATCATCCTGTTTACATTAAATAAATTATAATTGGCTGTTACACTTTCAGATAAAATTTTCATCTCAATATCTTCCATAGCTTTGGAAGCAGTTTTAGAACAGAATGTTATACCTTTAGTTCCTTTATTAGCATCTGTAATCCCGAAACCCTCTTTAAGTGAATATGGCGCAAGCACTATAAATATATAGCCTGATGGTTTATATGCACTTGTATCTTCTATATCTGGAAGTATATCAGGTGGTATAAACTCTTCAAATGTTACGTTTATTTCTTTTCTGCTGCCATTAGCACTATAGTTTGTACCTGTTGGTATAATATTAAAATCTGCCTGGTTGTTTTTAAACATATTATCAAATTCTTCTGGCATTTTTTCTCTTTGTGTATGGTTTTCCAGCTTGGCAATTGAAATAAGCTTTGCACTACTTCCTGTATATTCATTTTCTGGCAGCCCAAGTTCTTTTATTATGCCAAGATATGCATTATCATTAATAAACTGGATATCCATAAAAAGCTCTGCTGTCTTATCCTGTGGTTTTACACCCAGCACTTCTTTTAAACCATCTGTCATACTGTCTGTGCCTGCTGTACAGGTGTACTTTGCAACTGCCTGGTACATGCCGTTATATACGCCATCCACTGTTTTTAACTTGTTATAAAGTGCATCCATTTCACTGTCTTCCATATCTTTTGCAGCAAACCCTATATCATAAGTAGTAAAAACTACTGCCATTTCTGATGCCTGTTTTAAATATATTACAAAGGAATTAGATGATATAAAGAGAACTATGCTTAATACAAGTGAAAAAACTATACTTCTGTAGCGTTTTTTATTTCTTTTAAAATTTTTCAGGGCAAGCATACCTTCCAGCCCGTATATACGTGATGCCAGTTTTGATGTTTTTACTTTTCCTGCTTCAATCTTAACCTCATTTGTCTGCCGTATACACTCCATTACAGGTACTGCTGCCGCCTTGCGTGCTGGTATATATGCTGAAACAAGTATAGTAATAAGGCTTGTTACTACTGATACAATAATAGCCGGGACTGATATTACCATTTTTAATGGGGTATCATACATAATGCTTTCAAAATTCCTGGCTACTATATTAATTACAATATTTACCCCACACACCCCTGCAAGTATTCCAGCTGGTATTCCAGCCAGCCCTATACAAAACCCTTCAAATAATACAGAATTTTTTAACTGCTTTTCTGTTGCCCCAACTGAAAGCAGAATTCCAAACTGGTGTGTACGTTCATTTAATGATATATTAAATGCATTATATATCATTAAAACTGAGCCAGCCATAACAATAAGAATTACAATTATTCCAACAGAATACAGAAGCATATTAAATATATTATTATCAGAAATACCCATAAAACGCAGCATATTATCATTAAGTACATAGGAATAGCTGCCAGATATATTCTTTACATAGCTGCGCACTGAATATGGATTTTTAAGCCTTATAAAGAAATTAAAGCTTTCTGCTTCCTGTGATTTATCTGTTTTGGTTATTATAGTATACCCAGGTGAAAAATCTTCTTCATATTCTGGTCTCTGGCAAATTCCAACAACTGTATAAGTCCTTTTCTGCTGTGGTATAAATGTTTCATTTCCAGCTTTATAAGCAGTATCCTGCCAAAGATTTCTGTCCCCGCTTGAACGTTTTCCTATATTTAATGTAATATTGCTACCTATGGGCAGCTTCACACCGCCTTTTGATGCAATACCTCCTGATATTACAACCTCACTGCTGTTTTCTGGCAGCCTGCCAGAAACAAGTGTTACAGGCAGCATACGGAAAGTTTCATCACTATAACCTGCTATAAAAATATAAGGCTTTTCCTTGGTCTTACTGCCTTCCAGAACTGCATACCCTGTATTTTCCAGTGTTGCTGTACAAACAGCCTCTTTATCTCCAATGTGCTTTTCTACAAAAGAGTATGGTACATTTATAAAACCTGCATGCCAGTCCCCATACTTTTCTGCTGCCCCTTCTGCCATATAGCTTAAAAGGGAAACACCAAATGTAGCAACCGCCATAATCATTGCAGATGACAATATAACACCAATAATAGTTACAATAGTCCTTGTACGGCTTTTCCTAAGACCCTGTAGTGCAATTTTATTAAAAATATTCATATCTGCACCACCTGCCTTTCATCCCTGGCTATCCTTCCATCTGCAATAGTAATAATACGGTCTGCCTGTAATGCTATATTTTCATCATGTGTAACAATAACAAGTGTCTGGCTGTATCTTTCATGGCTCTCTTTAAGAAGCCTTATAATCTCCTGCCCGTTCCTGCTGTCAAGGCTGCCCGTTGGTTCATCCGCAAGCATTACTGCTGGTGAATTCATTAATGCACGTCCTATTGCCACACGCTGCTGCTGCCCTCCAGAAAGCTGGTTTGGAAGGTGGTTTTTCCTGTCCTTTAATCCCAGTAAATCCAGCAAATCATCCAGACGCTCTTTATTTGGCGTGCGTCTGTCCATTAATACTGGCAATGTTATATTTTCCACAACGTTTAATGTAGGTATAAGATTATGGAACTGGTATATAAGCCCGACCTGCCGCCTGCGG
The DNA here is from genome assembly GCA_910588655.1 of uncultured Lachnospiraceae bacterium. GTDB lineage: Bacteria > Bacillota > Clostridia > Lachnospirales > Lachnospiraceae > Butyribacter. Next base: position 104,095 of record CAJUPJ010000004.1, read on the forward strand.
AAAATTGCAAGCTTTTCATTTCCCTGTCCATATACATCCTGCCCATTTAACAATATCCTGCCGCTTGTTGGCACATCTACACCAGCAATGCTGTGAAGCAGCGTAGACTTGCCAGAACCAGAAGAACCAATAATAGCAGTAAATTCCCCTTTGCCAATTGTAACTGATACATGGTCAAGTGCAACAACTTTATTTTCATTGCTGCCATAAACTTTGCATAAATTATCAACTTTTAAAAACTCCATTATGTGAGCCTCCTTTTTTATGGTATACCCATATAATAAGTTTTCTGTATTACATTATGGTGACTTTAAAGTGAGAGATTAGTCACATTAATCCCCTTTTAACCTGTCCTCTGCATGTTTTTGAAAACGCAGGATAAATACTGCACCTCCATCTGGATGGTTTTTTGCAGTAATTGTCCCTCCCTGCCTTGTTATAATTGTTTTGCATAGTGCCATGCCTATTCCATATCCCGCTGTACTGGCATCCCTGCCACGGTAAAACCTTTCAAATAAATGTGGCAAATCCTCTTTTTTAAATCCTTCCCCACTGTCATGGAACTTTATTTCAGTAAATAATACATTATCTATAACAGTAATCTCTATAACCCCGTTGCCAGAAATATTTTCTATACAATTCTTAATAATATTCTGCAATGCTTCCAAAAGCCATCTGTAATCACACCATACCATAGTACCTTCTGGTATATCTTCCTGTACCATAATTCCATGCAGTTCCATTTGTATCTGGAATGGCTGCAATGTTTTATTTATAAGTTCCTTAAGGTCTGCTGGTGCACATGTAAAGGCAACAACCCCAGCATCAAGACGTGATAGTTTAAGCAGTGAGGAAACCAGCCAGTCCATATGGATATACAATTCCCCTGTTTCCCTTAACAAAGCTTTACGTGTACTGCTGACAGGGTTATTTTTTAAAAGGGACAGTACCAGGTTTGCAGATGTAAGAGGGGTACGTAACTGGTGCGCAATATCTGCCAGTGAACTTGCAAGATGCTCTTTTTCCCTTTTAAGCGCTTCATTCTGTTCATTTATACGTAAAACCATCTTTGTTACTTCCGTTTCCAGTATTGAAAGCTCCCCTTCTTCCTGGCTGCTTATATATAAATAGCCAGGATTGTGCAGCACAGTGCAAATCTGTTCTGAAATATGTGCTATTCTTTTATACCTGGCTTTTGTAAATATAAAAAACGCCATTCCATACGCAGCAGCAGAAAAAAAGACCAGCAGAAAAACTGCTGGATGTATTACAATACCTGCTATTGCAGAAATAATAGTTATTATAATAAAGACTATGCCAAACTGCTTTATTTCCCTGTTACGAAACATTACTCCCTCCAAGCCTGTACCCTGTACCACGTACAGTTAATATAATCTGTGGTGATGCAGGGTCATCCTCAATCTTTTCACGCAGCCTTTTAATGTAAACTGTCAGTGTATTATTATTTACAAACTCTCCTGCCGCATCCCATAATTCATCTAACAGGCAGTCCCTTGTAATTATACTGCTGGGATTATTAATAAATACAAGCAGCAGGCGGTACTCCAGGGCAGAAAGAAATATCTCTTTGCCATACTTTTTCACAATACCGCTTGTTACATCAACATGCAGCCCGCATATTTCAAATGCAGATGGTGAATGTCCTGTTTTACGCAAGGCTGTATTAATCCTTGCAACAAGTTCACGTGGACGGAAAGGTTTTGTAATATAATCATCAGCACCAATATTAAGACCTGTCACAACACTAGCCTCATCACCCGAAGCTGTAAGAAATATAACAGGTATATCATATGCCTGTTTAATTTCTGTACATACTGCAAAACCATTTCCATCAGGAAGTGAAATATCCACAAGTGCAAGGTCAGGTTTGCTGCTGCCAAGCATTGCAAAAGCATCTTTCTGCGAAATTGCATGTATAATAGTAAAACCTTCTATACTAAGCAAAAGAGAAAGATTTTTAGCAATTTCCTTATCATCCTCAACTAAAAATATACGTTTCACTAATCCACCATCCTTTGCATACCTGGTATATGCTTGTTAATATAACTCCTGTTTTATACCAGGTTTATAAGTGCAATTCCTGTTATATTATGCTGAGAAAATAATCTTTGTAACTTTCTTCCCTTCCACTTTAAGAGCCGCTGATATAAAAGTTACTTTATCACCCTTTTTATAACCAGCATCAGCCACCCATTGTTTAAACTGGATTGTCTGTATATTCTCTGCCTCTTCCAGCACTACTTTGCAGTTACTGGCAACTTTTAATGTATACTTGCCCTTTTTCTCTTCTGTATCATACAGCTTTTTCTGTGAAACAGACTTTCTAATTTTACCCTTTAAAGTAATTTTATTTCCATTATAATACATATCTGCCCCGCCGCCAGCCTTAACAGAAACCCCATAAAGCCAGTAACTGCTTTTCGCATATGCCTGTGCTGTACCAGCAGTTATTCCTGCCAGAAGGCTAAAAATAACAGCAATAATAATTAAATTTTTTTTAGATGTTTTCATAAATCCACCCAAGTCCTTTCTTAATAATCTTTTCATTATTATATTAAAGCCAGGGGCAAAATTCAAGAAAAAATAAAATAATTGTAAATATAGTTTACCAATGTGAATTGTAAAAAACATAAACTAATATTACAATAGTTATAAATGTAAAGGGAATATAACTATAATATTATAAAATATATGACACCACAAGAAAAACGTGACTATTATAATAAACATGGCATGGTTGTATACAAACAAATATCGTATAAAAAGATATTAAGAGCAAAGGGTGTTAGCAAAGATAAGGAGAGACATCTGCTTGAACAGATGTCTCTCCTTTGGAGGCTGCCACCCCGTCGAAGGGCTTTTCCGTATAGAAATTTTAACATATCTTATGCGCTCATTGTTCTTCTTACACTATTTTTAATATTTACTGGTTAAGTACCGGCAGTCCGTTTTCATCCCACTGTACAGTACGTATCCTTGCACTTCTGCATGGGTCATAAAGAGGGTCTTCTGCACCATAGCCACAATTACCTTCATAACATTCTTTGGAACGTGAATGGTACACAAATATATAATTTCCCTTTTCATCTACTGTAAATGAATTATGCCCTGGTCCATATTCTTCTATTAAATCTTCTGATGTAAGGGCAGGTGTTTTCTGTTTTGTCCATGATTTGATGTCCATAAGGTCTGCTTTTTCATCTGCATACATATATCCAATACAGTATTCTGGTCCTGTTGCAGATGCAGAATAAGCTACAATTACTTTACCATCATGGATTAATACAGACGGTCCTTCATTTACTGCAAATGTTACACACTCCCAGTAGTATTCCGGCTTTGTAAGCAGCATTGCCTGGGTAGTAGTTTTCCAAGGCTCTTCTGGATTAATCTCTGCCATATACAGGTTTGAATTGCCAACTTTCTGTGCCCATATTACATATGACTTTCCATTACATTCAAAATAAGTCATATCCAGTGAGAAACCTGTAAATGATGTTTTATCACCCTTTGCAGCCTGGAATTTCCCTTTTTCAACCCATTTGTCATTATAAGGGTCATTACCTGTACACATAAGTACATGGCAGTTTATATCCCATACATTATTTGCAGAACCACTGGCTGCATAGTATACATACCATTTTCCGCCAATATAGTGCATTTCTGGTGCCCAGATAAAACGGTGGGCAGTTTTGCTTTCACTCTCATCCCATAAAACCTTTTCCTCTGCTGTCTTTAAACCTTCAATAGTCTTAGACCTTCTTAAAATTATCCTGTCATACCCGTCTTTATCCCTTGCACCATACATAGGATAAGATGCTGTAAAATAGTAATACCCATCTGCACCTAATGTAATATACGGGTCTGCGCGGTCAGCAATAAATATTTCTGATTTTGTCCCTTTTAATTCCATATCTTCACCTTTGCCTGTATCATAAAGCTGTGCTATTTCTGTATCTGTCTTTGCACCCTGGAACACCTGTACTTCCCTTACAAATCCTGTATATGTAACATCCGGGTAAGATGACTTTCCAATATATGCTGCAAGGTCATTACCAAATTCACTGAATTTCATATCCAGCTTTGAAGTCCCAACTTTCTTTCCATTAAAATATCCAGTAATGCTGTCTGCTGTAATTACTGTTACATAATGGTTCCATTCTGTTCCTGTAAATGGGCCGTCTGTTCCTTTTGATGCAATAGACGGGCTTATTCCAACCTCTGTATTAAAAGGCTCACTTGCATTGCGGGAATTAGTCATAACAGATTTCATGCGTCCAGCAGGGTTACTTGGGTTTAACAGCCAGTAAGACACTGGCAGTTCTTCTTTTGTTCCTACAAACATTGCACTTGTATTAATTGTGCCGCTGTAATTCTTAAGCCAGATAGAAATAGTCATTGTATTGCGTCCTGCAAAAACCTTTTCTGGAAGCTTAATATACGCACCCTTTTCCAGTAAAAGTGACTGGTTCTGCTGTAATGTTGTATTTACACCAAAAAGCTCTGCATCATTTCCATTTCCAGACTGGTCTAAAAGACGTTTCCCATCCTCACTGCATGCCATGTTATAATGTATAAGTTCTGAAACACTTGTATCTTCTATAACATTATCTGGTGGTGCAGCAGTTGGCACTGGTGTTTCTGCTGCTCCAGGCTCTTCTGTTTCCTGCGGCACACTTTTCTTTGAAACTTTAACCTGTACAGCCCTTGTTACTGCCCCTGATGCAGTTTTAATCTTTGCCTGTACCGATGCTGTCCCTTGTTTTACAGCCTTAACCACAACAGACTGTTTTGATGCCTGGGAAAGTTTTACTACATTTTTACCTTTAGTTACTGACCATTTTACACCCTTAATTTTTATACCTGAAGTATTTTTAATCTTAACCTTTCTGCTATTTCCAGCCGTAAGTTTAATATTTGTGCTGTCAAGTTTTAATGTTTTTTTAGTAATCCCTGAGGGTTCTGTGTTTTGGGCTGCATATACATCAGAAACACCAAAAGATACTAATGTAATAGCTACTGCCATAAAAACAGCAAGTAGTTTTTTCCATTTCCTCTCCATAATTAATCCTCCTATATTTGCTTTATACCTGCCTGTGCGCACCAGGGCTTAATAAGAATGGCATTATTATATATCCGCTAAATATAAAAGTCTATGATTTGAACCACCACAAACTTGTCTTTTTCTGCTTTTTTGTGCTAAAATGGCATTACTATTTTAAACTTAGGACAAGGAGGAAACTATATGTGCTATGGATAAAGTCCTTATTACATGTTCAAGTACAAATATTGCAAGCAAAAAAACAATACTTGCTAATGGTGGTGTATTTGAAAAAGAAATTTTTGCCTGTGGTGAATATATTAAAAGATATTGGATTTCATTAAATACTATAAACGGAGCGTCTGTTTAAATGCAAAATACAAAATCAAGTGCTGGAATTGTAATTATTGAAGATGATATAGAAATCTGTGAAATGGTTAAAAAATTCCTTTCCAGTTATAAATATAAAGTGGATTATGCCAATACTGGAAGTGATGGCATAAAACTGTGCCAGAAACTGCTTCCTGACATGGTGGTTTTAGATTTAATGCTTCCATGTTTAAGTGGTGAAAAAGTCCTGGCAGGACTGCGGGAATTTACGGACTGCCCTGTTATTGTAGTTTCTGCAAAAACAATGGTACAGTCTAAAATTGAACTTCTGCGTTCTGGTGCAGATGACTATATAACAAAACCCTTTAACTTATATGAACTTCTTGCAAGGATTGAAGCAAACCTTAAACGCAATATAAATATTTATCCTGGTACAGATACCTGCCTGTCTTACAGGGACATGACCATTAAAGGTGACAATGTATTTTTATCTGGAAAACCTGTACAGTTTACATCTACAGAATTAAAAATCCTGAAACTGCTTGTAAAGTATCCTGGCAAAATCTTCTCCAAGCAAAATCTTTATGAGTCCGTCTGGCATGAAGAATATGCTTTTGACAATGATACAATAAATACCCATATAAGCAATCTGCGCAGAAAAATTAAAATCCATACACAGGAAGATTATATAGAAACTGTATGGGGCATTGGTTATAAAATAATGTGAAATACTTTTTCTTTAGATATTCTTTAGTTTTCTCCTGTAAAATATCCTGGAAAGGAGCTGGTAAAATGTCAGAAATAATATGCCAGACCATAAACCTTAGTAAATATTATAAAAATTTCCATGCTTTACAGGATATAAATATATCTGTAAAACGTGGCGGGATTTATGGGCTTATAGGTGAAAATGGAGCTGGAAAATCAACTTTAATCCGTATACTTGCAGGATTATCCTTTAAAAGCGGGGGCAAGATACGTTTATTTGGCTCAGATACAAACCTGGAGCGTGAACGTGCAAGGACTGGATGTACAATTGAAATGCCTGCGTTATATAAAGATATGACCGCAGCACAGAACCTGGAAATCCTCCGGGTACAGCGTGGAATACCAGACAGGAATAGTATTGCAAAAGCTTTAAGCCTGGCAGGACTGGATTATAAAGACAGGAAAAAGGCAGCAGATTATTCACTTGGAATGAAACAAAGGCTTGCACTGGCAGGCGCACTTCTTGGTGAACCAGAATTACTTATACTTGATGAGCCTGTAAACGGGCTTGACCCAACTGGAATTATTGAACTCAGGGAATTATTAAAAAAACTTGTTAAAGAAAGACAGGCAACTATTTTAATTTCAAGCCATATTTTAAGTGAACTTGACCAGCTTGCAACACATTATGGATTTCTGCATAAAGGAAGGCTGCTTAAACAGATTAGTGCTGCACAGTTAAGGGAAGAATGTAAACGCCATATAAAATTAAAAACGGATAATGTAGAAAAAGCTGTAATTATTCTGGAAGAAAAGCTCAAAATAAGGAAATTTTCTGTATATCCAGATAATTCAGTACGTATTTTTGAAAAACTCGAAGAAGTACAGGCTGTTTCTAAAATACTTTCTGGAAATGGAATTATAATTGAAGAAATATCCGTACAGGGAGAAAACCTGGAAACATATTTTGAAAGACTTGTAGGAGGTATTAAAAATGTTTAACCAGATTAAAGCAGAATATTTAAAGTTAAGATTTTCAAGGCTTTTTAAAGCAATACCCCTTCTGTTTTGTGCCGGGCTGGTTCTTTATATGGTTTTTAGCATCTCCAAAGGCGGTACACAGATATTTGTTTCTGAAGGTGATGAAGAAACAAATACTTCTTTGCAAGGGATAATTGGATTTTTCGCATTTACATTTAATAATGCAGAAACCCCGGATATTAAAGAAATTATACAGTCATGTATGTCCTGTAATGTATTTTTATGGATAATTATACTTATTTTTACAATCCAGTTTTTCACTTATGATTATTTATCTGGGACAATAAAACTGCCTGTTGCATATGGAATAAGCAGGATAAAGCTTTATCTTGCCAAAATGGTAATAACTACGCTTTACAGCGCTGTATGTTATTTTTTATTTTCAGTTACCACATTCTGCCTGACATGTTTTTCCACAGGATTTATTCCTGGCAGAAATGATATAAGACAATATTCCGGCTATATAGCACTTAGCTTTCTTGTAATGTTTTCTTATATACTGCTATGCATGCTTGTATGTATATTTGTAAAAAATACTGCAGTTATTGCCACAACAATGTGTATATTTACATTAGGAGGCGCAATTATTTATACTGGAATCTGGCAGAATTTCCACAGCCATATAATCCTTAAATACTTAGTATGGCTTGACCCGCTGTATTACTGGATGAACCTTGGCACATTACGGCTGGAATATGGTCTTGTCCAGGAAATAGCAGCATATTCTGCTTTTGGGATTTTTATTTTACTTCCTGTTTCATTACTTTTTGCCAGAAACCAGGAATTCAGATAAAAATAACTGGATTATTGCCTGACTGGAGGAAATTCCCATGTGCTTTTTAATATTACTAAATATTTTAATAGCAATCACCTTGTGCTTATGGAAATACCAGATAAGCCAGATAACAAAACAAATCCAGGAAAACAGAAAAATTCGTTTATTCCTGCCAGACAGGCATATTGAAAAGCTGGCAGGAATTATAAATGAAAAAAGCAATGCAGAAAAAGAACAGCAAATCCAGATATTACAGGAAAAAGAACAATTAAAGCAGTCTGTCCTTAATATCAGCCACGATTTAAGAACACCTTTAACCTCTATAAAAGGCTATCTTACACTATTAGAAAACTGTAACAGCAAAGAAGAACAAAAAAGATATATTTCCATTATACAATCCAAGGCAGACTATCTGGCTTGCCTGGTACAGATATTTTATGATATATCAATAATAAATAATGATAATTATATACCAGAAATTGAAAAACTTGATATCAACAGGATTGTAACAGACTGCCTGCTAGAAAAATACAATGAATTAAAAGAAATCCACCCTGTTATCAGGACAGAAAATTCCCCTGTATGGATATATGGAAACTCTACTGCATGTAAAAGGATTATCGAAAACCTTGTTACAAATGCAATAACTGCCACTGATGGCTATATTTTTATTGAAATAAACCAGAATGGTATATTTACAATAAAAAACAGCACATCAGGGCTGGAAAACCCTGATATAAGCCTGCTTTTCCAGAAATCCCATGTATATCCGCAGACAGGCAGTAAAGGTCTTGGGCTTTTTATAGTTAATGAACTGTTAGAAAAGATAAATGGCGGCGTAAAGGAAGCCAGCTTTAATAATAATATCATGGTAATTTCAGTTTATTTTAAGTTATATAATAATATCCCTTGCAAATAATAAATACTGCAGTATATGTTTATTATCTTATAGGCGTATATAAATTCGCATGTCCTAAAGCATCAGCATGTATATACACATCCATAAATGTTATGCCATCCTTTTCATACACATATTCAAAACATGAAAGATATTCCTTGCCTGAATTTTCTTTAAACCCATTGGCATCCAGGTGTTCCATTATCTTTTTATAAGCGCCTGGTATTAATTCAAATGCCCTTGAAAACGGGTCACGTACTGTAATATATGCATAATCTGCATCACCCTGGCTTGTTATTTCCACACCTGGACATGCTGGTTCAAACCCATCTGGAAGAATATATGCTGATACATATCCCCTTAACCCGAAACGGTTCTGCTGCTCTAATGATGCAAATGGAAAATCCCATCCAATACGTTTTGGCTTATATCCTGGAATACTGTTAAGCCCGCTTGCTTCTGCCCATCTGTCCATATATGCACTTACATCATCTTCAGGATTTGGCGTAATCATAACATATCTTGCCATACGGAAACCTTTTACTTTTCTGACCTTTACTTCAGAATAAATTTCCATTACTCTATTCATATCCTGTTTAAGCAGTTCATCCACTTTACAATGGAACATATCCCCCATCATAACAAGTTTAGGTATCTCTGGATATGCCTGTCCCATCTCCCATTTTGAGATAGTCTGCCTTGATACAGATAATCTCTCTGCCATTTCTTCCTGTGTTATATTATTTACTTTCCTTAAATATTGTATATTTTTCCCTAACTTCATAATTATCCCTATTTCTATATATTTTTTGCATATATGCTTTTGTTTCTATTATTATAACATTATATAATAAATAATAAACAAACCAGAAGTTGCTTTTAAAAACGGGGCATGCAACTAACAGTTGCGGCATTACAACCCTGCCAGCTTTTTCCAGAACTTCCTATTTCCCAATAGTTTAGACAATAAAGCGAAAAACAAATATCCCAGCACACCTCCAAGGGTATTAAGCATAATGTCATCAATATCAGAAGACCTGCCTGTAAAATACTGTACAAATTCTATTAAAAATGAGAAAGCAGCCATATATATTGTAGTTTTATATAACTTCCGGCATCCGTCAAATGCAAGTGGGAATATAAAACCTAATGGAACAAACATAACAATATTAGCAAGTGTCTGTGTAAACTGTTTTAACAATCCCATTTCCCATTCTTCTGTAAATACCCTAAAAGGGACAAGATTTAAAAAACGGTTTCTGGCAGGCACAATTCTAAATCCTATAATGACAGTTGCAGAAAGTATAACTATAATACAGACGCCAAATAAAAAATATACCATCTGGCGTGCAAAAGCCACCTTTTTTCTTAACACAAGAAAAACAGGCAAATACATGATGGCTAATGCAGCCATCATAATAAGCCCGATTAAAATATAACCAGATATTTCCTGTAAAACTAACATAAAAATCCCCCGTTCCTGTACAGATTACCAGTATGAAAAATTTATTTTTCACACTAAGTATAAAAAGTATTTTTTATTGAAATTAATATAACAGAAATATTTGCATTATATATCTGTTTTATATACAGAATTTCTTACAAAAATCCTATTTTTAGAGGAAATTTTTATTAACTGTAAAATTTATGTATTTATATATTTTCAAACCTGCCAGGATTACGCTGCATCCAGATAAATGCTGCTGCACATATTAATACAGATAACAAAGAACCTGCCGGTGCAGCAATTCCCATTGGAAAAAGGGTGTCTAAATAATACCTGGATGCAATGTATGCAAGCGGGATACGTGCAAATACAATAGAAGCAAAATTATGTATAAATGAAACCATTGACATTCCATAAGCACAGAAATATCCGCTAAAGCAGAAATGCATCCCTGCAAATATGCAGTCCCATACATAACTGCGCATATACTGTCCCCCAAGCTTAATTACTTCACTATTTCCTGAAAACAGGCTGGCTGCGCTTTCTGCCGCAAACTGCATAAAAATTGTGACAGCTATTCCAAATGATACAGCAATAACCAAAGCATATTTTAATGTCTGTTTTGCCCTGTAATGTTTCCTTGCACCTATATTCTGTGCCGAAAGTGCAGACACTGTTGACAACATTGAAGATGGAACAAGAAAAATTATCCCTATAATTTTCTCCACAATACCAACTGCGGCAGCATCATTTAACCCCCTGCGGTTCGCAAATACAGTTATTACAATAAATGCAGCCTGTATAAAACCATCCTGTACTGCAACAGGCAGTCCAATCTTTAAAATACTGCCAAGCACCACCCTGTCCAGACAGAAATCTTTCTTAGATATGCCAGGTATCATTTTACGTCTTATAATAGAAACAAAAGAGACTATAACACTGGCTGCCTGTGATAAAGTAGTTCCCAGTGCCGCCCCTGCTGTGCCCAGTTTTAATACACCAATAAAAATAAAATCCAGAACGATATTAAACACACATGCTACTGCAATAAAATACATTGGACTTTTTGAATCTCCCAACCCGCGGAAAACTGAACTAATAATATTATAAGCTGTAATAAACGGAATTCCTGCAAAGCATATTTGCAGGTAAATAACTGTCCCTTCAGCCGCTTCTGCTGGTGTTGACATAATATTTACTATTGGCTTTACTGTAGCTGACAGTATTATTGTAAATACTATAGAAAGCAGCATAAAAAGAACTGCTGTATTCCCAACTGCTTTGTCAGCCTGGCTTTTGTCACCTGCACCAGCCGCTCTGCCTATTATAACAGTTGCCCCCATAGCCAGCCCGGTAATTACAACTGTAAGCATATGCATAACCTGGCTTCCGGCAGACACAGCCGTTGTACTCTCCACCCCGTTAAACTGTCCAATAATAAACAGGTCTGCCATTCCATATAATGTCTGCAGAAAATACGAAAATAAATATGGAATGGAAAAATATAATATTGCTTTTAAAACACTTCCACTTGTAAGGTCTCTTTCCCTTTTTGCTGTATAACTTCCTGCCATAACCAGTCTCCTTCCAGGAACAGGCAAAATATATGCAACCCTGTAAAATACCCTGGCTTTTTAATACATTCCTGATAATAAAACATTTTAATAGTTAATTATCTTTCCATCCATTATCTGCTTCCCACATACAGTCTGTAACCTGCATATCTGTAAATTTTGCTTTATATGTGCCTGTTGTTGGGCTGCAGGCATATATTCCAAATGAAATACTGCCTGCCCCTTGTACCATGTGGAAAATGCGCATCTGCCTGTAATCTTTTCCATCATAACTATACTCTATGCAGTAATCACTTTTTCTTCTGCTAAAACGGTAGAACATTTCTTTTATGTCTGATGGGATATCTGTAGTTGCCCAGTCAGAATAACCTTTATTAGTAACTACACTGCCTAATCTTTGGAAATGTTCATTTTCATATTCTATAGATGCTTTAAACCAGTTATCACTATCTAAATACATAACAACCCCGCACTGGTCAAATCTGTCCTTACTTTCAAACTGTGTTTTAACATTAAAAGAAAAAAATTCCTCATCTGTTTCAGCTTGGAAAACCGGAGCATTATCATTCTGAAATCCATAATATGTCCTTGCCCATAAATCAGTACCTTTTTCAGTGATAATCTCAACACTGTTTCCAGTTATAGTAACATTTTCTGGTTTACGTGTCCACTCTGGTTTCATCTGTAAAAATCCAATATTCATTTTATATCCCCTTTCCTGTCCCCAAAAAATTATTTTATTTATGAATTATATCATTGTACTTTCTGTTATTCATTGCATATAATCACTTAATTATGGTACAATAACACCAAAAACTCCTGGAGCGTGATATTACATATGAAGCCTTTTAATAACTATTATGCGGTAAAAACCGATGATACTTACCTTGAAAACGTGCAGCATGGAAGTGCACAATATCCCTTTGCTTACTATTTAGAAGATATCTGGCAGTTTGATTTGCACTGTATAAGCTGGCACTGGCATCCTGAATTAGAATTTGTATATGTAACAAAAGGAAAAGCAACATGCTATATAGGTGCAGATAAAATAGAATTACAAAGCGGATATGGGATGTTTATTAACAGTGGTATTATCCACCGCTTTGAAGCTACAGAAACTGTTATTTTCCCTAATATTGTTTTTTCTCCGCTCTTGCTGTCACCTGCCCAAAGCCATATTTACCAGAAATATATCAGCCCTGTTATACATTCATCTATTACATACCAGGTTTTTAGCCCTTATACAGAATGGCAGCATAAAGTAATGCAAATCCTTAAACATATATTTTATATACAAGAAAATAATGCAAGTCCAGAATTAGAAACAATACAGTCACTTTACCAGATATGGCAGCTGTTATACCAGCACTGCAAAGACACCAGCAGCCCATCCTCCAGACACTATAAAACAAGCCAGCAGTCAAAACTTCATATTATGATACAATTTATACATACACATTTCCAAGAACAAATTTCACTTGATGATATTGCTGCATCTGTGTCTGTTAGTAAGAACAATGCCCTCTGCATCTTTAAAAAAGGCATTTGTACTTCCCCGGTATCTTACCTTATAGAATACAGGCTGGCACAAGCTGCAAAACTGCTGTCTTCTACAGAAAAAACAATTTCTGTAATAGCAGATGAATGCGGCTTTACCAGCCCTGGATATTTTTGCCGTAAATTTAAAGAACATTATAATATAACACCTAACAGATACAGGACAGAGAATTATCCACCTGTGCAGCTGGATAATTTTTAAAGTATTTGACATACCTGTTTTCTGGTGATATAATAGTCCACACATTTACGTGTGCGCACACGTAAATTTCCATAACATATATATTTTAATAATTATACCACCCTGTTATACCAAATTGTTATATTATATAACACAAAGCAGCACAGTATACATATATTATTTTTTATTTGATTGGAAACCGGAGGATATTTATGTCTGTTACTATACGTGAAATAGCAAACTACTGTAATGTATCAGAAGGCACTGTAGACCGTGCACTTAATAACCGTACAGGAATAAGCAGTAAAACAAAGGAACGCATACTTGCTGCTGCAAAGGAACTGGATTATAAACCAAACATGCTTGCGCAGTGTCTTGCAACTGGAAGCACTAAAACTATCGGCGTTGTATGCGGAGGGCTTTCTAACCGCTTCTTTACTTCACTTATTGAAGCTATTGAAAGAAATGCAGGGCAGAACGGGTATTTTATAAGCCTTGTCCTCTCCCACAACTCACCTTCCAAAGAACTTGAAGGTATACATTACCTTGCCAGGAGACAGACAGACGGGATTATAATTTTCCCTGTCGGGTATGGCGCAGCATATGAAAAAGAACTGGAACAGCTAAATATCCCAATAGTTACTCTATACAACAGGATTTCTAAAAGTTTTACACATGTGGATATAAATTGCCGGGAAATTATGCGCAAAGCAGTCCAGGGAATTTCAGCTAAGGGATACCAGAATATTGTTTACCTGGACATAAAAAGCTGCAATAAAGACATGAATTTCTTTTCACTGGATGAAAGATGTGCCGGCTACAAGGAAGGCATGGCACTGGAAGGACTGGAATGTAATATTATAGACACTTACAATGAAGACCTGCTGCTGTCACTTCCTTCTGTTTCTGTACGTACTGCTATTTTATGCCCTTATGATGTGCTTGCAATAAGAACTGCCAATTTATACAGGAAACATGGTATACAGATACCTTCCCAGATAGGCATTATGGGGTTTGATAATATAGATATGCTTGAAAATATTACGCCACGTATTAATTCTGTAGACTGTAATACAGAAAAATTAGGGGAAACTGCATTTTCTATACTGCTTGATAAAATTGCTGGCAAATATACAGGTAAAGATGTAACTATAGATTATAAATTTACAGAGGGGGAAAGTTTATAATGGAAGTATTCAGATTTGGTTTAAGCTACTGGAAAAAATATCTTCCAGCGGCAGTTTTTATCCAGCTTTTAAGCTTTATTGCACTGATATGCGATTTGCTTATTCCTATGATTTCAGAAATGTTTATTGACTATGTTATAAGAAGCGGCACTCCAGACAAATCAAATATATTCTCATTTATGCTAAGTGGCAGATATGGCAATATACATACAATGGAACTGTTATTTTCACTTTCAGTGCTGCTTATGTCACTGTTATCTGTACGCCTGGTTCTTATATATATAAAGAATGTAACCAACCAGAAGCTTGGGCTTGGGCTTGAAACTGACCTGCGTATGGCAACATTTAAGAAACTGTCAGACCTTGACAGCATGACAATATCTGATTATAACACTGGTGAACTTCTTACAACCATTAATTCAGATACTATTATGTTTAAAGATATGTTCTGCCGTATAGTGCCAAATATTATTGACAGCATTGCTGTACTGGCTGTAAGTACCATAATGCTTGCAAAGATACATATATGGCTGCTTTTAATACCTGTTATGCTTGCACCTGTGCTTTTTACTACACTGATGCGTTTCCGCAGGCTTGCGCGGGAAAATTACAGGGCTATAAGAGGAAATAATTCCAGGATGAACCTTACTGTACAGGAAAATATAGAAGCAGTACGGCTTGTACGCTCTTTTACTAATGAAAAAGTTGAAAAAGAAAAATTTGATGCTGCTAATGAAGAACTTAAAAATTCATATATTAACCAGATTAAACTATCATCCAAATTTGAAGTTATATTTGGAATTGTGAAACAGACTGCATATATAGGAAGTATTGCTGTCAGTGCAATTCTTGTTATAAAAGGCGAGATAATGGTTGGTTTCCTTGTTGCATGTACTAATTATATACTTAAAATTATGGACCACATTACCCAGATAAATAATTCACTTTTCCAGATGCAGCAGCAGCTTGTTTCAGGACAGAAAATGCATAATTTTATGAATAAACAGTCACGTATCGGCAATGGCACAAAACCAGTTAAAAATACTGAAAAAACTGATATTTCCCTTAGCCATGTTTATCTTGAAGCAGATGGTAATGCAATACTTAAAGATATTAACCTTGAAATACCTTCTGGTAAAAAAGTTGGCATTACCGGAGGTACAGGAAGTGGCAAAAGTGTGCTTTTAGAGTCGCTTGTAAGAATACATGATATAACAAGCGGTTCTGTAAAGTTAAACGGGATAGAAACAAGTGAGTATGAATTAAGTGCACTACGTGACAGGTTCGCATATGTATTCCAGGATGTATTCCTTTTCTCTAATACAATAGACTCTAATATTGCATATAGTGAACCTGATATAGAACATGAACAGATTATATCCGCTGCCAGGCATGCACAGGCACATAGCTTTATACAGAGCCTGCCAGACAGCTATGACACAATTGTTGGTGAACGCGGTCTTGGTATTTCGGGCGGACAGAAGCAGAGGATTTCAATAGCAAGGGCACTTCTTAAGGATGCACCTGTACTTGTACTTGATGACTCAACAAGCGCACTTGATGTACAGACAGAGAAAAAGCTTCTGGCTGATATTAAGGAAAACTACCCTGACAAAACAGTGCTTATATCTGCACACAGGCTTTCTTCTGTAGTATCATGTGATGAAATACTTTATATGCAGGATGGCATGATAACAGAACGTGGCACTTTTGATGAACTTATGGCATTAAACGGCAGGTTTGCCAAAATCTATAAGGTGCAGGAAGCACAGAATAAGGAAATAATTAATTACAAAGAAGAAACGGACACATTTGTTCCCGGGACAGGAGGGTATTAATGGCAAAAAGAAATACTTATTTCCAGGATGAAGTTATAACAAAAAAAGTAGATATAAAACAGCTTGGCAAGATTTTACGCTATGTGCTGCCTTATAAAAAAACTGTTATACTTGTAGCGGTATTAATGCTTTTATCCTCATTTGTATCAATGGTTTCACCACTTCTTCTTAAAAAGATTATTAACGAGGTAGTAGTTAATGAGGATTACAGGGAGCTTGCTTTTATAATTGCAGGAATGGCAGTCCTTGCAATTATAGAAATTGGCACAACATTTATACACCAGCGCCAGACTGGTATAATGGGGCATAAGGTTATTGCAAGCATACGGCAGGATATTTTCTATAAGCTCCAGAAACTGCCATTTGATTACTTTGATTCAAGACCTGATGGCAAAATTGTTGTACGCGTTACAGATTACATAAATGACCTTGCTAACTTTTTTACAAACTTCCTTGTAATGCTGCTTGTGTATATTGTTAAAATTATTATTGTAACATTCTTTATGCTTTCAATAAGCCCTGCACTTACAGGAGTTGTACTTGCCGCAGTCCTGCCAATGATGGTGTGTGTATTTGCATTACGTTACTCAATACGAAGGATATTCCCAACACACAGGGCAAAGATTTCAAACCGTACTGCATTTCTTATTGAATCAATTATGGGTGAAAAGATTATTAAAAGCTATAACAGGGAAGAACTTAATACAGAAATCTATAAGGATTTACATTCACAAAGCCTGAATATCTGGTTAAGTATTGTGCACCGCAACGAATTTAATACACCGGTTGTAGAAATATTCTGGAACTTAGGTGTTATCTTCCTTTATGGGCTTGCACTTTCAATGATACTTAAAGGAAACACCTCAATGGACGCAGGAACAGTAGTAGTATTTACAAGCTATATGGGGCTTTTCTCAGGGCCAATAACACAGATTGCATTTATAATACAGCAGCTTGCACAGGTAAGTTCCAACCTTGAACAAGTATTTGATACTATTGATTACCCTGCTGGCATAGAAAATGCTTCTGATGCTGTTTCTATTAAAAATATCCAGGGCAAAGTTGATTTTAACCATGTAACATTTTCATATGATGAAGATGAACCTGTATTAAAAGACTTTGACCTGCATGTATCCCCTGGAAGCACAATAGCGCTTGTGGGACCTACTGGTGCAGGAAAAACTACTGTTATAAACCTGCTTACACGTTTTTATGATGTAGATAATGGAAGTGTAGAAATAGACGGGACAGATGTAAGAAATATAAGCCTGCACTCACTGCGTAAAGAAGTTGGTGTGCTTATGCAAGACCCTTTCCTGTTTAAAGGCACAATCCTTGAAAATATAAGGTATGGGCGTCCTGGCGCTACAGATGAAGAATGTAAAAATGCTGCCCGCATTATACATGCAGAGGAACGCATACTACAATTTAGTGATGGTTATAACCATAAACTTGAAGAACGCGGACAAGGGCTTTCCGCAGGCGAAAAACAGTTAATAAGCTTTGCAAGGATTATACTTAAAAACCCTTCTATTATAATACTTGATGAAGCCACAAGTTCAATAGATACTGAAACAGAACAGTTAATAAAACATGCACTTGATATTATAATAAAAGATAAAACTGCATTTATGGTTGCACACAGGCTTTCAACAATACGCAATGCTGACCAGATACTTTATATTGCAGACCATGGAATAGCAGAGCAGGGGACACATGAAGAACTAATGAGGTTAAAAGGACTGTACTACCAGCTCAACTAAAAAAAACCTTTTTTCCAGTTATTATGTGGATGATAAACGGTTTTACATGGCAGAGCCAGAATATTCTGGCATCTGGCACGTAAAACCACGCGTCAATACAAAACACAGCCACATAATAACTGGAAGTTATATACACATATATTCTGCTAGTCACTTGCCAAGTAATACAATAGTCATTACCAGTACAAACGCATGAGTAAATAAACTGCAAACATTTCCACCTGTGCAGTTGCCCTGTAGCCATTACTTGTGTATATATTAATATAAGAATTAATGGTTCTTCCGTTAGCCTAAATCTTCTCTCTCCCCACATAATTTCCAGTTACATTATTTATTTTATGTCGTGTTGTTTATTGGTTACATTATTTATTTTATGTTATTTTTTGGTTTTGCCATGATACAGCAGGTTTGGGCGCGTTCCGCTAAATTATTCCATGACAGGGGCACTTCAGCACCGCCGGCATTTAAGCCAGATATTAATGTGACGGAATAAACGTTAGTTTATTCTGGAACATTAATATCTGGCTTTATGTGCCGTTGCGTGGGCTGACGTAGCGCAAGCGTGCCCTGTTCATGGAATAATTTAGCGGAACGCGCCCAGCCTGCGTCCACTCCCAAAACCCAATCCAAAACAAAAACAAAACCCAGAAACAAAACAACTGGAAATTATCCTTTATCTTATATCCAACTTATGAGTCCTGCTGATTTTAACAGAAGTATTATAAGCAATATTGGCGCAACTACCTTAATCATTGGTACATAAAGCCACTTTCTGCCAAATTTGCAGCCACTTTTTTCTACTTCGTCTATTATTGTCTTTGGTTTTACAATCCACCCTATAAGTATACATGTCCCTATTGCAACAACCGGCATAAACAGGTTATTACTTATATAATCCATAATATCAAGTATCTGTGCTACTGCACCATTAGGAAGTGTAACTTCAAAATACAGGGCATTATACCCAAGGCATACTACTATCCCTGCAATTAATGCTATAACACCCTCAATACATGCTGCTTTAGTCCTTGAAATATGGAACTGGTCCATAAAGCTTGAAACTACAGCTTCCATAACTGACATTGCGCTTGTTACTGCTGCAAAAAGCACCATTGCAAAGAAAAGGCATCCTACTATATTGCCTATCTTGCCCATTGCTGCAAATACTTTTGGCAGTGATACAAACATAAGGCTCGGGCCTGATGCCTGCATCCCCTCTGCACCCATAAATGTAAATACTGCTGGTATAATCATTACACCTGCAAGAAATGCTACTGCTGTATCAAATATTTCAATCTGGTTAATAGACCTTGTAAGGTTTGCATCATCTTTTACATATGAACCATATGCAACCATAATTCCCATTGCAACACTAAGGCTGAAGAAAAGCTGCCCCATTGCATCTACAAGCACTGAGAAAAACCCTTTTACAGTCAGCCCTTCAAAATTTGGGACTACATAGACCTTAAACCCTTCAAGCCCTGTCCTTGTAATCCCGTCTGCACCAGTATGCTTTATTGTAAGTGAAAAAACAGCAATAATTACAACTAAAAGCAGAAGCACTGGCATAATTATCTGTGAGGAAGCTTCTATTCCCTTATTAACTCCCCTGAATATTATAAATGCAACTGCAAATAAAAATAAAAACATCATTATTAATGGTTCTATGTCACTTGTTATAAAACCAGTAAAATACCCGTCCTCTGCTGCTGCCATTCCATTGCCTGTAAGATATGCAATAAAATATTTCAACACCCATCCGCCTATTGCGCAGTAATAAGGCATTATAATAACTGGCACAATACATGCTATAACCCCAAGAGGCTTCCAGCTCTTATGTATCTTGCCATAAGCTGTAAGCGGGCTCTGCTTTGTTTTCCTTCCAATGGCAATTTCCGTACTAAGCAGCGTAAAACCAAATGTCAGTGCCAGAACCAGGTATATTACCAGGAACAGACCTCCTCCATCTTTAGCTGCAAGGTACGGAAACCTCCATATATTTCCAAGACCTACGGCACTTCCGGCGGCTGCCAGTACAAAGCCGATAGTACCAGAAAACGAATTGCGTTCTTTTTTCATATCAAACTCCCTTTCTCTTTATTTAAAATAATAAAGTTATTATAACCTATAGGGAGTTTTGTTGCAACTTTTAATTCTTTTCCCTGATTAAAGCGTTTGCATGCTCCACTTTAAGCCTTGAAAGGAATATTGTAATTATTAAGTTTATTATCATTGGTATCCATAAATACATAAAGTACAGCATATTAATACATGATGCTGCCTGTACGGCAGCATTTGGAATATAACCGCTTGCATCAAGCAGCCAGCCTGCAAGTGCTGTCCCTATGCCTCCTCCTATTTTTACGCCAAGTGAAGTACAGGAATACATTGTACCATCGACACGTTTGCCTTTTGTTAAAAATGTATATTCTGAACATTCTGCAATTAATGCATTTAAGTCACCCTGTAACGGGCTCATACCAAGTGATGCAATACCTGAGAACAGAAGCATAAGTGGTACATTTCCCATATAGCCTGCCACAATTACAAGCCCTCTTGCCACTGTAGCAAGTACATATCCTGACAGGTTTAACTTATACATCCCGTTAAATTTCTTAACCAGGAAAGGTGTAAGCAGAAGCCCTGCAATAAGCGGGATATTAATTGCCCATGCAAAAACCCCTAGAAGTGATTTGTCACCAAGTATATAAGTCATAAAGAATATGCCCATATTAAGTGTTGCTGTAAATATCTGCATAAGGATATACATTACACAGATAATAATATAATATTTATTAGATACAAGCATTTTGGCAGCTGTTTTAAGCCCGTATTTCTCTTCCTGTATTTCTTCATTTACAGGATTTCCACTCTCCAGCTCTTCTTCTGGAAGTTCTTTAACTGATAATACAGATATTGTGTTGACAACCAACCCAATAACTGCATATATTATAGCTATTGCTTTCCAGCCTCCAGCGCCTCCTCCTAATAAATCTACTGCCCCGACTGTAATTGTCTGGATTAACAGGCTTGTACCAAAGGCAAACATAAAACGTACTGACCCCATCTGCACACGTTCGCTGTCATTCTTGGTAATTAAAGCAGTAAGTGCTGAATACGCAATATTATTTGCAGTATAAAAAACTGCATTTAATAATGTATATGCAATAAAGAACCATGCATACTGCGCAAAACTGCTAATGCCTGCTGGTATCATAAAAAGCATTACAATCATTGCCGAACAGCCAATGTAAGCCCATAGCATCCACGGTCTTGCCTTGCCCATTTTGCTCCTGGTTTTATCAATCATTGAACCAAAAAATATATCTGTTACCCCGTCAAATAGTTTTGATACCATCATTAATGTACCAACTATACCTGAACTCATGCCTATTGTATCTGTCAGGTAAATCATTAAGAATGATGATAAAAATGCATACACCACATTTCCCGCAATATCTCCCGAACCATACCCAACTTTATTATACCATTTTAAATATTTCTTTTCCCCCATAAGTAGTTACCTCCTCTTTTGATATTATGGATATCCTGTATCACCACAACATATATATGGATTACTGGATGCCTGGTACAAGTTTCATTTTAAATGTAAACACCTCCTCATTAAATTTATATTTATCAAGAAGTACAGGCCCACAGCTGTTTGAACCTATTCCATTCTGCTTATAGTCAAGACAGAGGACTGTACATCCAGACTCTTCAAGTTCATAGTTATGCTTCTTCTGTGCCAGCTCCTCCTGGGTATATGGTGACACATTAATTGAAAATGGCTCTTCTGATACAGCAGTAATGCTTTTCCCGCCGCCACTTACAGATACATAACTACAGTCTGCATGGCTGCCATTTTCCTGCGGGCGTATATAATCTTCGTGCAGGTCTTCTGCCTTTGAACTATAAATCCCATGGCTCCCTGCCCTGCATTTATCAATATAGCTTTCATATGGCCCAATTCCATAATAAGATACATCCTCCATGCAGTTATCAAGGAACAGCCTCAGCCCGAACCTTGGAAGCTCTGGAAACTCTTTATCCTTCTTCACTTCCATTACAACAGACACCGCTCCGGTATTAGAAATCTTCCATGTAGTATCTATATCAAGTATTTTCTGGACTGTAACAGCAGCAACAGACATTACACTGTGTATTGTTATACCATCCGGGTCTGCCCTGTACTCTGTCATATATGCTCTTGTAATGCTTTTATCATAATGTGCTGCATACCACTTTTCCTTAATCCTTATATCATTATCTGTTGGTGCACGCCAGATATTAATGCTGGCTGGCTTTGTTATAATTCTTTTGCCATTGTAAAGCATTTCTTCCAGCAGCCCTGAAAGTTTATTATAAATATAGTGGACAGAGCGGTTTTTAATTGATAAATACCTGTCACTCTCAGATACTTCAAGGAAGTCATCTGTTACAGCTTCCGTTTCAAGAAGTTTTACAGCATCCTGGTTTCTTCCATCTTTATTTGCCACAAGGATTTCATCAAATCCAAGCATTTCTTTATTCTTATTTGAATAATAATAAATTTTCAGGTAACATTTTCCTGCTTCTGGTATTCTTAAATTTATATGTGCCTTGCCATCACAGTGAGGTGGTATTTCCCCAAAACCAGCCTGTCCGCTTCCAGAAATCTTTCCATCACAATTTAATTCATACTTAATATATAGATAATCCTCTAAATTAACAAAATCCATATAATTATGAATAGAAAGCTCACCTGTTTTACTGTTAAAGCCATTTACCCTTGCAGGGCGGTTTACGTTCTTACATTCCAGAAGCCCTGTATGTGGTGTACGGTCTGGGTATACAAGCCCGTCTACACAAAAATTGCCATCGTGTATTTCCTCACTGCTGTCACCGCCATAGTAATAAACCGTTTTTCCTTCATTTGTGCTGCCTTTATATACTGCATGGTCGCACCACTCCCACACAAATCCGCCACACATAATGTCATTATTATTAATTACCTGGAAATAGTCTTCAAAATCCCCTGGCCCGTTTCCCATTGAATGGCAGTATTCAACAAGAAGGTACGGCTTATCAGGTTTCCCGCCAATATATTCCTGCATTGTTTCAAATGACGGGTACATCATACTGTAAATATCTATATTGGAATAGTCATATTTCCTTTTATCACTTGTATATAATGCACTCTCATAATGCGTAAGGCGTGATGGGTCAAAATCCTTAGTCCACTTTAAAGCTTCTTCAAAAGTACAGCCATAGGCACATTCATTACCCATAGACCAGATTACAACACATTGCCTGTTTTTATCACGGTGCACACATAGCTTTGTACGGTCAAGTGTAGCTGGTATAAAGTCCGGGTTATCTGCAATCCTTTCATTCCAGCGTTTGCTCACATTCTCCCATTCTGCATTTTCTAAATACTGTGTCTGCGTACCGTGGCTTTCATTATCCGCCTCGTCAATTACAAATAAACCATATTCATCACAAAGCTGGTAAAAATACGGGGCATTAGGATAATGGCTTGTACGCACTGCATTAAAGTTATGTTTTTTAATCATTAAAAGGTCTTTAACCAGCTGCTCCCTGTTTATAACAAAGCCTGTAACAGGGTCTGAATCATGCCTGTTTACCCCTTTAAACTTAACTTTCGCATTATTAATATATACAACATTATTGCTAATATGGATTTCCCTTATCCCAACCCTGTCTGTAATTACTTCATTTCCGCTTTCAATAAGCATTGTATACAGGTAAGGTTCTTCTGCGTTCCATAATACAGGATTTTCAATAACCAGGCAGCAGGCATACTGGTAAATGCTGCCATCATCCAATGGCTCTAATATTCCTGATGCCACCTTTATCCTGTTTTTATCAAAAATAGTAACCATTGTATCTGTATAATCCCCATTAAACAAAGCCCTGGTTATTACCTCTGCCTGCCCTGCGTTTATTGTTACTGTCGTAAAATAATCAAATAAACAGTTTTCTGGTCTTTTTAAAATATAAACATCCCTGAAAATACCACTCATACGGAATTTATCCTGGTCTTCAAGGTACGTCCCATCACACCATTTAAGGACAAGGACTGCAAGCTTGTTATTTCCTTCTTCAAGCATTTCCGTAATATCAAATTCACTTGTTGAATGTGACACCTGGCTGTATCCTGCATACTTTCCATTTACCCAGAGATAAAAACATGAGTCCACACCTTCAAATGACAGAAAAGCCCTTGGTACACTGCTATCCTTATGGTAAATAAAATTGCATATATATGCACCACATGGGTTTTCCTGTGGTACAAATGGCGGGTCAAGTGGTATAGGATACCTGACATTAGTATACTGGTGGCTGTCATAACCGTAATTCTGCCATACTCCTGGTACTGTAACTTCCTCAAAGCCATCCGCAGCATATCCGTCCTTATAAAATTCTTCCTGCAAATCATAAATGCTTTTATAGTACCTGAATTTCCACTTGCCATTTAACATCTGGATGCGGTCTGACATCTCCCTGTTATGGACAAGAGTGCCCATGTCCTTAGATGCAGGAATATAGTATGCCCTTGGCGGCATAGTATTTTCATGCATTATTTTTAAGTCTTCATAATATCTTGGTACAATCATAATCTTTCCTCCGTTTCTATTGTATTCCCTTAATTTGTAAGTTAATTATACGCTTTTTTTATCAGAAAAGTCCATAAACTACATTAGACAAAACATGCACAAAATGATACAATGTTTACATCCACACAGGTGGCAATGTTTATTTCAAAGTTTTTGGAAGGATGTGTTATAAATGTATATTAATTCTGGCTACCTCAATAATTCATTAGTTGATTTTAAAGACAAAAGCAAACCACTTATAGTAGGAAGCTGTGGCACTTACCGCCTGGTAAAACACCCAAAACTGCCTACATGGCGTCCAAGAGGCCGTATTGACTACCAGCTTTTATATATTGCTGCTGGCAGGGCACATTTTTATTTTAAAGAAAATGAAGATACTATAGTTACTTCTGGGAATTTTGTGTTATACCGTCCAAGGGAAATGCAAAGATATGTTTATTATTTACAAGACCAGACAGAAGTATACTGGGTACACTTTACAGGAAGCCAGGTTAAACAGATTTTAAAAGAGCACCATTTCCCATCAGAGGGGCATATTATTAATACTGGTACTTCCCCTGCTTACCAGAGGATTTTCAGGCAGATGATACAGGAAATGCAGTTATGCAGGCCGCATTATGAAGAATTTTTATCATCATTCCTTTTACAGCTTTTTATTTTGATTGAAAGAACATCCAGTGAACATAAGACTATGAATAGTTTTGCACACCACGAAATTGAATATGCAACTAACTATTTTAATGAACATTATAATGAAGATATTAATATTGCAGAATATGCAGCATCAAGAAATATGAGCACAAGCTGGTTTATACGCAATTTTAAACTTTATACCAAGACAACCCCGCTTAATTATATTTTAAGCATACGTATAGCCAATACCCAGAGCCTTCTTGAAAATACTAAATATAATATAACTGAAATTGCGGCTATTGCCGGCTATGACAACCCGCTGTATTTCAGCAGGCTGTTCAAAAAGCAGACAGGGCTTTCACCCTCAGAATACAGAAAGCAGAATAACAGCTTTTAAAACCTAGGTTATTTTCCAGCCAGATAATCAAGTGCTGCCCGCATCTGGTTATCTATGGCAAATTCCTCACCATCTTTTGGAAGGGTACTTTCATCAAGATTAACCTCTATATCAGGCTTAAGCCCTGTTTTATGGATATTCCTGCCTTTAGGTGTATAGTACCTTGAAGTTGTCATTTTAATAGCAGTCCCGTCGTCCATTCCAAATATAGTCTGCACAATGCCCTTTCCAAATGTTTTTGTACCAACCAGTTTTGCTACGCCATTATCCTGCAATGCACCAGAAAAAACCTCAGAAGCACTTGCAGAATTACCATTTACAAGAATTGCTATTGGAACCTTTACACACCTGTCATCTTCTGCAAAATATTCTTCTGCAACACCGCTTTTATCCTTTGTATAAACTAACAGTCCCTTTGGAAGAAGCCTGTCAAGCATACCAGTTGCTGCTGTTAAAAGCCCTCCGCCATTGTCACGCAAATCTATAATTAATGATTTCATACCTGATTTTTCAAGATTGCCAACTGCATTACTAAACTGTTTATTTGTAACCTCTTCAAACCCAGTTACCTTTATATATCCTGTATTTCCTGATAACATCCTTGACGAAACTGTATTTTCTTCAATAATCTTACGTGTTACTTCAATGTCAAGGTAGTTACGCCCGCCTTTACGCCAGATTTTTAAAACAACCTTTGTACCAGCCTCGCCTTTTACCTTGGAAAGAACTGTTGTAAGGTCTTTTCCTGCTGTACTTTCACCATCTACAGCATAAATAATATCACCAGCTTTTATTCCAGCCCTTTCTGCCGGACCTCCCTCAACAGGTTTAACTATAGATATATCACCTGTATCCGTCTGTGTAACATATGCACCAATACCGCAATATGTCCCGCTAGACTTTTCAGTTATATCCTTATATTCTTCTGCTGTATAGTATGCGGCATAATCATCACCAAGCCCGTTAAAAATGCCTTTATAAATTGAGTCAGCCATTTTACTGCCATCTATTTCATCAAGATAATATTTATCTATATAAGTACCAATAAGCTCTGCTTTCTGGCTGATTTCTTTCTCAACTGCACTTTTCCTGTTATCCCCTATAAGAAAAGCAGGTTCAATTTTTCCTGTAAATATAAGCACCATTATTAAAAGCATCATACATGTTATACCTGAAACAAGACCAGTAGCAAATACTTTTGAAATCTCTCTTCTATTCATTATCATTCCTCTTTCTGCACCAAATATTTATGCACACAAAACTAATCTATGCAGCAGCAGGCACTTTCATGCAAGCAAAGCTGCCATAAACATAATATATCAAAAAATGGCAGATGTAAACAGTAAAGGCGGATGCATCTACATGCATCCGCCTTTGGAGAAGGTATTTTTGTTACTTATGGGGTGTAGCAAAAACTATATAATGTATTGGGGTTTACGCATATTAGTATAACAACCTCTTCAATTTAAGTGTGCACAAACTTGCATAAAAAAAAAATTTTATTTTGTGCATTTTTACCATTACATAATTTTACTTATTGTCACTATCACCAGAATTTTCCACACCTTCCTCCTGGTGGCTTTCCAGGGCTTCTTTCCCTGCTTCTTTCTCCGCTTTATCCTCTATTACATGCGGTACAAAAAGCGATTCAAATTCAAATCTGTCAATCCTTTCTTTTTCAAGAAGCAGCTTTGCACATTTATGGAGGATTTCCATGTGCTCTTCTAGTATATTCTTTGCCTTTACATAACACTCATCCATAATACTTTTTACTTCATGGTCTATTTTCTTAGCAACATCTTCACTGTAACCTCTGCTTGTATGCCCGAAATCGCGTCCTATAAAGACTTCATCCTCATCAGCATAATTAATCATGCCCACATTTTCAGAAAAGCCATATTTAGTTACCATTGCTTTGGCTGTATTGGTTGCCTGCTTAATATCCTGTGAAGCCCCTGTTGTTATATCATCAAATATTATAGACTCTGCAATACGCCCGCCAAGGCTTACTATAATATCCTGGAGCATCTTCCCCTTTGTCATAAACATTTCGTCACGCTCTGGCAGAGGCATTGTATAACCTGCTGCCCCTGAACCTGTAGGTATAATTGACACCATATGGACAGGCCCTACATCTGGAAGCAGATGGAACAATATTGCATGGCCAGCTTCATGGTATGCTGTAATTTTCTTATCTTTTTCAGATATAATCTTACTCTTTTTCTCCTTGCCAATGCCTACTTTAATAAATGACTTGCTTATATCTTCCTGTTCTATAAACTTACGTCCGTTCCTTGCACATACAATTGCTGCCTCATTTAAGAGGTTTTCAAGGTCTGCACCTGTAAACCCTACTGTAGTCTGTGCAATAGCCTTAAGGTCTACATCATCTCCTAACGGCTTTCCTTTGGCATGGACATCAAGTATTTCCTCACGCCCCTTTACATCAGGACGTCCTACTGTAACACGCCTGTCAAAACGCCCTGGACGCAGTATTGCAGGGTCAAGTATATCCACACGGTTTGTAGCAGCCATAACAATAATGCCCTCATTAATGCCAAAACCGTCCATTTCAACAAGCATCTGGTTTAATGTCTGCTCGCGTTCATCATGTCCGCCACCAAGCCCTGAACCACGTTTACGTGCAACTGCATCAATTTCATCTATAAATACAATACATGGTGCACTTCTTTTTGCTTCCGCAAACAAATCCCTTACACGTGAAGCACCTACACCAACAAACATTTCCACAAAATCTGAACCAGACAGGCTGAAAAACGGCACTCCTGCCTCACCTGCAACAGCCTTTGCCAGAAGTGTCTTACCAGTTCCTGGAGGGCCTACAAGTATAATACCCTTAGGTATACGCGCCCCGACGCCTGTATATTTTCCAGGGTTAGCAAGGAAATCAACAATTTCTTCTAACTCTTCCTTCTCTTCTTTAAGCCCTGCCACATCGCGGAATGTTTTAGCATGCTGGTCATTAGGGTCAATACGCTGTGCACGGCTCTTGCCAAAATTCATCATTTTAGCATTGCTTCCGTTTGCGCCTGCTGACTGTGCTGACAAGAACGAAAAAAGGAAAAATATTACAATTATACCAAGCCCATATGGAAGTAATGTCGTAATAATCCATGATGTTTTCTGTATATCATGTACTTTGTACCTGTTGGCAAACTCAATATCTTCATTTAAAATATTTTCAATCTCTTTTACATCAGAAACATAAAAGCTTATTTTAGTACCTCCTGACAGTACAACGCTTACCTCACCTGTAGGTGTTTCCTGGTTTGGCAGGATTTCCACAGATTCAATTCTGCCACTGTCTAAATCTGACTTAAAAGTATTAATATTATACGAACTTGTAGAATTATTATCTAAAGCCCCTGAGACATATACCGCAAAAAATATTATTGCAAGTATTAAAATGTAAAATCCTATTCCGGCTGTCTTCATCTGTTTCTTCATGTATAATCTCCTTCACTATTATTAGTCCTCTTTAAACTCCACTTCCCCAATATATGGGAGATTACGGTATTTCTGCGCATAATCAAGCCCATAACCAGCCACAAATTTATCAGGTATAACAAAACCTGTATATTCAGCTTCAATCTCTACTTTCCTTCTGTCAGGCTTATCTAATAATGTACATAATTTAACACTTGCAGGATTTCTTGCAAGCAGCATCTTCTTTGTAAGGTTTAATGTTGAGCCTGTATCAATAATATCCTCAATAATAAGGCAATGCTTGCCGTCCACTGGCTCATCAAGGTCTTTTTTTACTTCCAGCCTTCCAGAACTTTCTGTCCCGCTGCCATAACTTGAAACTGCCATAAAGTCCATTGTCACTGGCACTGTAATCCTTTTAGCAAGTTCACAGCAAAAGAAAACACTGCCTTTTAATACACATATAAGGTGTATTTCCTTACCTTCATAATCTTTATTAATCTGTGCTGCCATTTCTGATATTTTATCTGCTATCTGCTTTTCTGTAATCATCTCATGTATAACTGTATCCATCTTACTAATTCTCCCCTTCTGTGCATAAAGTTGCATGTAAAACTTCCCTTGTCCCATCTGTTACATAATAATATGCGCTGCACCTTCCAATAGAAGGTATCCACAGGATATGGCTTCCTTCTGCCAGTACCCATATCCTGCCACGCTCATTTGCTGGTATTTTGCTGTCAATAAATACACGGCTGAGTTTTTTCTTAGAACCATCAGTACGCAGCCAGATATAATCGCCATCTTCTGGATATCTGAACTGTGGCATAAATTTTATTTTATCATAGTCAAAGCATTTAGTACAGTAATTTTTTTCTATAATATGGGAAATATCATTCCTGTCCATCCTTTCAAATAAAATAATATGCTTTTCCCCATTAATATATTCAAGTTCTGTCTTTCCTGGCACACAAATATCAATAACCCTGCTGCCGCTTCCAGCCGGCACTGGTATATCCTGCCCAGCCGGCATATCATGCCTTGCTTTCATAATCCATAATTTATTATAATCCTTTCCTGCCTCCATGCCATATGGAAGGCAGACCCTTTTCCCTGCATCCTTATGGACAAGACCTGCTACCATGCTTATATGTTTTGAAGTTATATCCTTGCATCTGCCTGCCACATAGCCAGCCATGCGGAGGAATATTTCCCTTTGCAGGACAATATCCTCTTTTCCAATTATACCCACATCAACCGTACAAATACCATTATCTTCTTTAACAATCTCTTTATACAGCTTTTCTGCTTCCCTGTCAATATATGTATAAATATCCCTTAACTGCCCTGCCGTGCCCGAAAGCCTTTCTGTAATGGCAGGCTGGATATTTTCTTCTATATATGGGATTATACTATTACGTATTATATTTCTTGAATACTTATTATCTGAATTAGTACAATCCACGCAATATTCTATACCTTCCGCCAGAAGCGCCTCCTCTATCTCACAGCGCCTGATGCCAAGAAGCGGCCTTATAATATTGCCATTCCCAGGTCTCATGCCGCCAAGCCCTTTAATCCCGCTTCCCCTGAAAAGCTGGAATAAAACCGTTTCCGCCTGGTCATCCTTATGATGTGCCACCGCAACCTTGTCAAAACCCAGGCTCTCCCTCACATTCTCAAAACATTCATACCTGTAAACCCTGCCTGCCTCCTCCTCCGTAATCTTTAAACTCCTTGCAAGCGCAGGAATATCCTTATAAAAGACCTTGCACTCATAACCAAGCCCCTGGACAAAGTTCTTTGTATACTCCTCGTCATGCAGCGCCTCCTCCCCCCTTATGCCATGATTGACATGCACAGCACAAAGTGAAAGGGAATACTCCTTTGCAAGCTCTGCCAGAACCATAAACAAAAAAACAGAATCAGCCCCTCCGGAAACCCCGGCAACAATTTTGTCACCATAATCCACAAGAGCATGTTCCCTAATAAAATCTTTGACTTTTAAATAAACTGTATTTTTCATATAAATCCTCCTGATTTCTGGCGTAACTTTACAATGTCATTTAGTTAAAAAGATGTTTAAAAATTACATATACTGGACGCTGGCAAATCCAAAGTGCCTTCCATGAACAAAGCACGCTTCCGCTTGGACATCGCACGCAATGGTGCATAAAGCCCCTAATGTTCCTACGGAACATTTTAATACAGGGCTTAAGCACCAGCGGCTCTGTACAGCTTGTTCATGGAAGCACATTTGGAATTTGCCAGCACGCTTACATTTTGGTAATTTATAAAATATTTTCCAACTGTACCTTTAACTAAATGGCATTGTACCAGTAATGCTAAAATGCCATCCATCAGGAAAATTTATACAGGCACACTTGAAAAACCTGCCATTTATTTAAAATAATAAACAACTGTGATTTTGCAATGTTCCACAAAACAATATACCATCCCAGGTTATGTCATAATTTAGTATTAAACTTGTTCCGTTTTGTCAAGGTAGCACATTTGGAATTTGTCTGCCCATTTACACTTGAAAAACCGCCGTTTATTTAAAATAATAAACAACTGTGATTTTGCAATGTTCTACAAAACAATATACCATCCCAGGTTATGTCATAATTTAGTATTAAGAACAACTTATGCTGGTTTGTTATACCTGCCGTCCCCTAAATCTTTTTCAACACCAGTAATTCTGTCTTGCTGGTATTGTGCCATGAAACGGGTTTTGTATGCCAGTGCCAGAATTATTCTGTAAAATGGTCACTTTTCTATGTAGCGCAATGTCATTTAGTTAAAGGGGCTGACAGAAATATTCTTTAAAAGTGCCAAAGATTAGATTAGCTGGCAAATTCCAAATGTGCTTCCATGAAAAAGCTGTACAGAGCCGCTGGTGCTTAAGCCCCGTATTAAAATGTTCCGTAGGAACATTAGGGGCTTTATGCATCCATTGCGTGCGATGTCCAAGCGGGAGCGTGCTTTTTTCATGGAAGGCACTTTGGATTTGCCAGCGCATCCAATAATGTAATACTTTTAAACATAGCATCACCCTTAACTAAATGACACTGCACCATAGCAAAAACACACCCTTTTACGGAATAATTCTGGCACTGGCACTAAGAAGCGTCCATCCACAACCCCCAGCACAGCAGAATTACACCCTCTCCCATATGCCCGCTACTATTACTGTCATATCATCTGGTGCTTTCCCCCCGCTCCGCCTTACTGCCTCATCAAGTATATGTTTTGCAATTTCCTGTGGGTTTATAATTTCACACCTTTTTAAATATCCAGACAAGTCCTCTTCATCCTCCATAAAACAATCTGCAACGCCATCTGTCATCATTATAACATAATCACCGCCAGATATCCCGACTTTTCCCACATATGACTCAATTTCATGTACAACACCCACTGGCAGGGTCTGCCCTTCTATCATCATTACGCGTTTATTATGCCTTAAATATGTTGCAGATGCACCGTTTTTCAGGAAACAGCAGTCCCCTTTATAGAGGTTTAAAATAACTATATCTGCTGTTGCATAACCTTCCTCTTCCTCTCTTGACATATAAAGCGAATTAATCAGCCTTATAGCAGAACTGTGTGAGAATCCTGCTTCTGCCATCTGTTCCAGAAGCTCTATTACTGTTTTGCTCTCTTCCATAGCATCACTTCCGCTTCCCATGCCATCTGACAGTGCAAGCAGCATTTCCCCGCCAGGAAGTGTTATACATGAAAATGTATCACCTGATATTTCCTCACCATCTTTTGGTATTCTTGCAACGCCTGTTATTGCATATAGTGGTGTATCTTCTACAAATACAAAATTAACCATTTCATTTACAAGCACTTTCCTTGACTCCGCTGAAGGGCATATTGTCTTGCCAAGCACATGTGAAAGAACCCTTGCAACCTCCGCCGATGTAACCAGCCTGCCTTTTGACGTCCTTGCCTGCAGGCTTATTTCCAGCCTTCCATCCTGCTTTTCATAAGCGAATATATCTTCTGCCACAACCTTTTTCTTATCCAGTTCACCAATAATTTTCTCTTCTATTTCTAACGAAAAATCTTTTATTTCTGGCATACTCTCTGCAAAATGTTTTACCATCTCACTTACTTCTTTCATCTGGCCCGCAACAACACGGCGGCTCTCTGCCATCCGGTTTTTAAAGCCCATAAGCGTTCTTGCCATATACAGGTTCTGGTTAGCTTCTGACAGAAATTTCTCCGGGTATATACATTCAGCCAGGAATTCAGCCGGCATCTGGGCAGGAAGTATACACCCCTGTTCCTGCGCAACTGCGAGAGTATTAAATATTTCCGGCTTGCATACTGCAATCTGTCCCATGCAGTTATCCCTGTTTGCACAGTTCCCGCACACTTTTTCAGACATTTCATTCATCATTTTACGCATATCATGGTTATTCATCCCATACTTATCCTCTGTCTGTTTCATCAGCGCATTTGAAAGCTTGTTAAATGCATCAGAAAATTCTTCCAGACGCCGGCGCATCATATCCTGTACCCCCTTTTTTTCACTGGGGGGATTATCCGCGCTGCGCCCAAGCTTTTTAAGAAATGATACAGGAACACATAAAAATGCAATTCCTGACAGGATTATTGCTTTCATAGTGCCCTGTTCCATATTGCTGCCATCAAGCAGGTAATTCAGTGATATTGCTGATGCAAAAAAAGACAGCACCATTAAAAGCCTTCCCTGCCCTTTCACAATACCAGCGCAAATCCCAAGAAGCGCCATAAGCCCTATTATTTCAGCCGGCCTCCCACATAGCAGGAATAATATTCCCGCTGCCGTACCTGCAACAG
This sequence comes from uncultured Lachnospiraceae bacterium, assembly GCA_910588655.1. GTDB lineage: Bacteria > Bacillota > Clostridia > Lachnospirales > Lachnospiraceae > Butyribacter. The sequence goes on from CAJUPJ010000004.1 coordinate 138,386, forward strand.
CCCCCATACCTGCACCGTAACAATATCCTGCAAGCAGCAGTACAAAGTAAACAATTATATCTGCAACAGAAATCCCTGATACTGCCACCTCAGGAAACCCCCAGACTGCCAGCGTGCCAATAATTACGGTACTTGCCATCTCCTCATTGCCAAGTTCTCTATATTTCCTGGGATGCAGGAGAAAATGTATTCCATCATGGAATATCCTTGTACATGCAATTATCATTATACTGCTTAGTACAGCAAGCCATATATTATATACATTATATGGCAGCATCCAGAGCTGCAGTGTCCATAGTGCAGCAGAAGCCAGTGCGGAAATAATTGCAGCATGTCCCATTTTAATATGTATTCCTCTTTTGCCTAACATATCTGAAGCAAGAGAAAGCGCAAACATTACCATTCCGCCACAAATAGCCGTTTCCATGTTCATACTGCTGCATGCCATTCCAAAAAAAACTGCAAGTGCAACCGGGAAAATCCCGCCGCCTTCTGTAAAACCAGCCGCAAAATACGCAATTCCTACAGGGTTAAGCCCAAATATGCTTACACGCCCAAGTAAAAAACCTAAAACAACCTGTAAAAGTATTCTTTTCTGAATTTGTTTCATTGCATCCTCCATTCCGTCCACACAACGTGGAAATCTTTCTATATTGTGCCTGTTTTGTTTTTTGCCAGCACAGTATAAAAAAGTTCCTTTGCGTATTTTGTCAAATCTGAGGATGGAATAAAAAAAATATGCCGCTTTTTAAACGGCATATTAATCGTCATTATCAGGTTCAAATATAATCTCATCTTTATAAACAAGACCAAGTTTTTCTCTTGCAACTTCTTCCACATATTCATCTGTTTTTACATATTCTTCATACTCTTCCAGTTCTTCCGCCCTTTTCTCTGCCTCCTTCTTCTCCTTCTTAAGCCCTGCAATCTGCCTTGAATACTCTTTTTCCTGTGTTTTCAATACAGAATATTTATATGCCATTGTACCACAAAGCACAAGGGCTAATATAAGAATTCCCATTACCGTAAAACGGCTTATCCTCTTTCTACGGCTAGTCCTTCTTCTTTTCCCGCCTCTGTATGCCATGAATGCCACCTGCCTTCCACAACACTTTAATTTCTATTTTAGTTTATATAAATATACAACAGTTTTCCAGTTTTTACAATCAAAAAAACAGATTTTATTTCTTTTTCTGTTTTTTATCCTTATTGTCCTTATTATCTTTACCAGCTTTATTTTGCTTTCTTTTCCTGCGCTTTTTCTTAATCCAGCCTGCCAATGATGGTTTATGGCTGCCGAAAACCTTTACAAGCCCGCCCCTTACAGGCCTGCTTATCCCTTTTTCGTACAGCCATGTCCCTGTAACAAGCATCAGCGCCCCATACCAGCGTATTTCCCCGTCATTATATACAAAAAATATATAATAAACAGGAACAGATGCCACAGCCCAGTATAAAATATCTTCAATCCAGACCAGGATACCTGGATGCCAGAACATCCACCTTAAAAACCTCAATATTTCATATCCAAAAACCAGGGCCATTCCACAACACAGTGTTACTATAAGGAAAGTAACCTGTCCATGAATAATTTCACTCACTGAAACATCCTCCCGAAAAATGAAGCTGCTTTTTTGGCTGGTTCTTCCTTATCAGAATATGCAAAACTGTCTATCCTTCCATCAACATCAACCTCACCTTTTTCCAGGGAAAGCCTGTTTACATGAAGCTCATCACCCCTTATAAGCAAAATCCCCTGTTCAGTTTCGAGATAAACTTCTTTTGCATCAAATGATAATACATCCCTTACCCCTGATAATACTGCTGTCCGCCTTGCGTTAAGATATACCTTATGTACCTGCTTGTTCTGTCTTTCTTCAGTTCTTCTGTCTTCCATAAAAAAACTCCCTTCATATTCCTATCACAGTATATGAGGGGAGCATATAATTTATAACATTAAATTCCGGACGTGTTACAATACCCTGTAAAGTTCCCTGGCTTCATCCTTTTTATAAGTTTCTTCCAGGCTTAAAACTTCAACTTTTACCTGCTTATCTCCAAAGCCGATTTCTATAATATCTCCAACTTTAACATTAAGCGATGCTTTCGCTTTCTTGCCATTTACTGATATTCTGCCTGCATCGCACGCCTCATTTGCAACGGGCCTTCTCTTAATCAGCCTTGAAACCTTAAGATACTTATCTAATCTCATAAACTGCTCCTTTTCTATGCAAAAGAGACTGCCTTAAGGCAGCCTCAGCAATTACCACAAACAAAAATTATTGGTTTACAGCATCCTTTAAAGCCTTACCAGCCTTAAATTTAGGAGCTTTAGAAGCTTCAATCTGCATCTTCTCACCTGTTAATGGGTTTCTGCCTTCCCTTGCTGCTCTTTCTGCAACTTCAAATGTTCCAAATCCTACTAACTGGATTTTCTCTCCTTTTTGCAGCTCTTCTGTTACAACATCAATAAAAGCCTTTAATGCCTTCTCTGAATCCTTCTTTGAAAGCTCTGTTTTCTCAGCGATAGCTGCTACTAATTCTGTCTTGTTCATGGATAAATCCTCCTCATAAATTAATTCCGTAAAACCTACATGTTATTTATACCCTCATTATAAGCATTTGTCAAGGATTTTCGCGAATAAACACATTTTTTTGCAGAAATACACCCATTTATAATTAATCCAATGGCTCTGGCGTCATGTCTGGTTTAATTGAAATAACATTGCTTTTTGTTTTATTTGTTTCACCTTTAGTCCCTGTAAAATTAAAAACATCATCCAGTCTTTCAGATAATTGTTCTGGCAGTATGTTCTTTTTTACAAGAATCTCAAACTGGTTAGTGACAATATCCGGCAAACCAAGCAGTTCATCATCACTTAATTTTACAAGTTCATCAAAAACCTTCATAATGTCCTGCAGGCTTTCTTCTTCACTGTCATCAATATGTTCAAGCATATCCTCTTCTGCCCCATCCAGGGAAGGAAGCTCTGGTTCAATTACCAGTTTAGTTCTTATCCTTTTACAAAGACCTTCCAGAAAACAGTATGAACGTTTATCACGTGCATGTATAACTTTAGGACAGATATTCTGCATTATAAAGGCTTCCACTATCATATCAAGCAGCTTATCCTGTGACCCAGCAAAATATTCTACTGGTGATACAGGCAGTATAAATCCTGTATTTGACTCCACTGCCAGAAACATCATTGGAAAATGTGGCACTTCATCTGGCGTATTGCGCACAGGTTCAGGGTACTGCACAAGCTCACATTCCCATACACCACTCTTTCCCATATTTTTAAGCCTTGCCACATTAATATCATTATTTATGCCAGGCACTGTATATTCCTCTGGCAAAGGCTCTGGCATTTCTATACTGTTTATGATATATTCCCCGCCATTTTGTTCTAAAAACGGGATTTTACCGCTTCTGCTTATATTATCAAACTCAGACAAAATTTCCTGGCTGGACATTCCTGCTAATGCAGTTGCTGCCTTAAGTGCCTCTGCCATATACAGTCCATCCTGTTCTGTCTGTATAACCCAGGGACAATATCCTGCCCTGTACTTTACAAACTGCGGCCAGGCATTGCTTCCCTCCAGACTGGTACTGTTCCTGTCTGCATAATCCTTTACTTCTGTTTGTTCTTCTTTGGATAAATTAGCCTTATCCTGGAAAGTACATTGCAGACATTCCTGTTGTAAAAGACATTCCTGGTATAAAAGCTGTGACTGGAAATCTTCCCCATATGTACTGGCAATAATCCTGTAGCTGTTAAAGCCCTTCCTGCCAATATATATGCCAATAGCAATATAATCACCTGCCATGCCCATTATGCTTATATACCCTGTTTCACCATCTGGTAATTCTATTGCAAATACCTCATCATCCCTAAGTTTATTCCAGAGTTTAGTTTCCTTGTATTCAAAAGCCAGTCTGTACAGGCTGTCAGAAGCCATATATTTCCTCCTCCCATATGCCCAGAACATATATTACCGGGTTATCAAAAAGAACTGCCAGAATTACCCGGCAGTTCCTAAAAAGTATAATCAGATTTAACAAATTATTTAAGAGTAATTTTAGCGCCTTCAGCCTCAATCTTTGTCTTAATGTCCTCAGCTTCTTCTTTAGATGCTGCTTCTTTGATAACCTTAGGAGCGCCATCAACAACTTCCTTAGCTTCTTTAAGGCCTAAGCCTGTTACTTCACGTACAACTTTTATAACCTTAACTTTGTTTGGACCAACTTCTGTAAGTTCTACATCAAATTCATCCTTTTCGTCAGCAGCTTCACCGGCAGCACCACCTGCTGCAACAACAACACCAGCAGCTGCAGATACGCCGAACTCTTCTTCGCATGCTTTTACTAAATCATTTAATTCTAAAACTGTCATCCCTTTGATTACATCAATAATTTCCTGTGTAGTCATTTTATATACCTCCATTAAATATAATTAAAATAAATTTTCCGTATCTAAACATTATAAACAACAAACTTATAAGACCTGGTGTCTTTATATATACTATGCCTCTGCAGCACCATCACCCTTTTCTGCAATCTGCTTGATAACACGTGCAAAGTTTGCAATAGGTGACTGTAAAGAACCAAGCAGCTTTGAAATAAGCTCTTCCCTTGAAGGAATACTTGCAAGAGCCTTAACTCCGTCAGCATCATAAAAGTTACCTTCTACGATAGCAGCCTTAAATTCAAGCGCATCTGCTTCCTTAGCCATATTGTTGAGAATTCTTATAGGAGCAGTTGCATCATCCTTTGAAATAGCAATTGCAGATGGTCCTTCAAGCAGAGCGTCAAGCTGTGCACAATCTGTACCTTCAAATGCACGCTTCATAAGGGTATTCTTGTATACCTTGTATTCGCATCCTGCTTCCCTGAGGTTCTTACGGAGTCTTGTGTCCTGCTCAACAGTAAGTCCGCGGTAATCCACTAAAACTATTGTAACAGCACCTTCAACTTTCGCTTTAATCTCATCAACTACAGGCTGTTTAATTTCAACTTTTGCCATCGGTAAAATCTCCTTTCCTGGGCAGCCCCATATTTTTATTGCTTCACTGCTTGCAGACCCCTTTTTCTTTATATATGAAAAAACTCCCTGCACACACGTACACAGGGAGATAAAAATTTCCATAAAAACAAAATTCTCCTCGGCAGGCGTTTGTACTTACGCTGGTATTCCAGCACCTGCTGTCTACGGCAGTGTGGTTATGCTTCCAGCAAAACCTTTGACAGATTACCATAAACATAAAAAAAAGTCAAGCATAATTTCCAGTTATCAGAAAACCAAATTATTTCTTCTTTTTTATACCACTGAATATTGCCTGCAGCACTATAAAGAAGCATAACAGCGCTGACAGTACAATCCTTACCCACCAGCTTGATAATGAACCTTGTGTTGTAATAAGGCTTGATATTGTTCCTTTAATCAGTACTCCAAATATTGTTCCAAATGGCGTGCCAACACCACCGCTTAACAGCGTGCCTCCTATTACAGAAGCAGAAATTGCATCCATTTCAAGCCCTTTTGCCTGCTCTACAAATCCAGAACAGCTGTTCATGCAGAATAAGAAACCGCCACATCCTGCAAGAAAACCATTTAAAATATATGCCTTAAATTTTGTCTTCTTAACATTTAAGCCCATCATCATTGCACTTTGTGAGTTGCCGCCAATAGCATATACTTCACGCCCGAATTTAGAGAATTTCATTACAAGTGCAACTATTGTTACAATCACCAGTGCAATAATAACAGTAGGGTAAATATGTGCTGGTATAAATTTCCCACGCTTGCTGTAAGAACCTACCGGAAGGTCAATACTGTATTTTGCCCATGAAAGAAATACTTCATTTTTAATGGAAATCATATCTGTACTTATCATGGAAGTAAGACCGCGTCCAAAGAACAGTCCTGCAAGGCTGACGATAAACGGCTGGATTTCCATATAGGAGATTAAAAATCCCTGTACAATTCCATATAAAAGCCCTATGCCAAGTGCAATAAGGACTGCCATATAAGCACTCATGCCATGGTTTTCCATCTGGTTTGCAACAGCCATGCAGACAAGCGCAGTAACAGAACCAACTGAAATATCAATACCACCTGTAATCATTACTATAGTCTGGCCAACAGCAATAACAAGAAGGCCGGCATTAGATATAAGCAGGTCTAAAAACATCTGCGGTTTTGCAAAACCATTATCTTTAAAAATAATCATTCCAGAAATATACATTGCAAGGAACAACAGTATTGTAATCATAAGGAGGAAAGTATTAGAATTTATTTTTCTCTTTGGTTTTGTACTTGTACTTGATTTAAAAATACCCATATCCATAATTATTTCCCTCCTTCTACAGCTGTACCGCCAGATGTCCTTTTACTTTTCTGTTTAGTAAGCATCTTTTTAAATACAGGGCTTTGCAATATTACAATAAAAATAACTACAACTGCTTTGTAAACCGGAAGCTGGTCTGCCTTTACATTCATTGCATAAAGTGTGGTTGTAAGCGCCTGTATTGTATAAGCACCTATTACAGAACCCATAAGGCTGAACCTGCCGCCTCCTAAGACATTGCCACCAAGTGCAACAGCAAGGATTGCATCCATTTCAAGGTTTAATCCGATATTGTTAGCATCAGCGGAATATATACGGCTTGATGCAATTACACCAGCAATTCCAGCCATAATTCCACAGATAACATAGGTAAGAAATTTAATAAGTGTGGAATTAAGCCCTACCAGCCTGGAAGCTGTACCATTAATGCCAACACTTTCAATATAAAGCCCAAGTGCTGTCTTTTTAAGTACCAGCTGTACAATGATTATAACAATAATTGCCAGGAATATAGGGGCAGGCACAGGGCATTTGCCAATATACCCGCCAAATGTTTTATAAGAATCAACACGTATATATGTAATCTGGCCTTTTGTAATTAACTGGGCAATCCCCCATATGCACTAACTTTTGCAAATTCATAAATTTTATGTTATACTGAAACG
>CAJUPJ010000005.1:0-99964 GCA_910588655.1 uncultured Lachnospiraceae bacterium
GCATCATAGTAAGCATCAAGGAACTTACCTGCATCATCACGTGAGAAACCAAATGTCATCTGTGTAAGGTCATTTGTACCAAAGCAGAAGAACTCAGCTTCTGAAGCAATATCATCAGCAGTAAGTGCAGCCCTAGGTATTTCAATCATTGTACCTACTTCATACTTCATGCCGCTTCCTGCTGCTGCAATTTCAGCGTCCGCTGTTTCTACTACCATCTTCTTAACAACTTTAAGTTCCTTTATGTCCCCGATAAGCGGAATCATGATTTCAGGCTCTACTGTCCAGTCTGGATGTGCCTTCTTAACATTGATAGCAGCACGGATTACTGCTGTTGTCTGCATCTTTGCAATTTCTGGGTAAGTTACAGCAAGACGGCATCCACGGTGTCCCATCATAGGGTTGAACTCATGGAGTGACTCAATAATTGTCTTGATGTCTTCAACTGTCTTGCCCTTTGCATCTGCAAGTTTCTTAATATCAGCTTCCTCTGTAGGAACGAATTCATGAAGAGGAGGGTCTAAGAAACGGATTGTTACAGGATTTCCTTCAAGTGCCTCATATAACTTCTCAAAGTCTCCCTGCTGGTAAGGAAGGATTTTAGCAAGTGCTTCTTCTCTTTCCTCAACTGTATCTGAACAAATCATCTCGCGGAATGCATCAATCCTGTCGCCTTCAAAGAACATATGCTCTGTACGGCAGAGACCAATACCTTCTGCACCAAGTTCACGTGCTTTCTTAGCATCTGCTGGTGTATCAGCATTTGTACGTACTTTAAGTTTCCTGTACTTGTCAGCCCATGCCATAATGCGGCCAAATTCGCCAGCAATTGTAGCATCAACTGTTGGGATAATACCATCATAGATATTACCTGTAGAACCATCAATTGAAATCTCTGAACCTTCTGTATAAGTCTTACCTGCAAGTGTGAATTTCTTGTTTTCCTCATCCATAGCGATATCGCCACAGCCAGATACACAGCATGTACCCATTCCACGTGCAACTACGGCAGCATGCGATGTCATACCACCACGTACTGTAAGGATACCCTGTGAAGCTTTCATTCCTTCGATATCTTCTGGAGATGTTTCAAGACGTACAAGTACAACTTTCTCGCCTCTTGCAGCCCACTCCTTCGCATCCTCTGCTGAGAATACAACCTTTCCACATGCTGCTCCAGGTGATGCACCAAGTGCTTTTGCAACTGGCTCTGCCTTTTTAAGTGCAGCTGCATCGAACTGTGGATGGAGAAGTGTATCAAGGTTACGTGGGTCAATCATTGCTACTGCTTCTTCTTCTGACCTCATGCCTTCATCAACAAGGTCACAAGCAATCTTCAAAGCAGCCTGTGCTGTTCTCTTGCCATTACGTGTCTGTAACATATAGAGTTTCTTGTTCTCAACAGTAAACTCCATATCCTGCATATCCCTGTAATGGTTCTCAAGTGTGCTGCATACCTTTTCAAATTCAGCAAATGCCTCTGGGAATTCCTCTGCCATCTTAGCAATAGGCATAGGAGTACGTACACCTGCAACAACGTCTTCACCCTGGGCATTAATAAGGAACTCACCCATAAGCTTCTTCTCGCCAGTAGCAGGGTCACGTGTAAATGCAACACCTGTGCCGCAGTCATCACCCATATTACCAAATGCCATACTCTGTACGTTTACAGCAGTACCCCATGAATAAGGTATATCATTGTCACGGCGGTATACATTTGCACGAGGGTTGTCCCATGAACGGAATACAGCCTTAACAGCACCCATTAACTGTTCTTTTGGGTCATCAGGGAAGTCTGAACCAATCTTTGCTTTATACTCAGCCTTGAACTGTGAAGCAAGTTCTTTAAGGTCATCAGCAGTAAGGTCAACGTCGTAAGTAACACCTTTTTCAGATTTCATCTTGTCGATAAGCTCTTCAAAGTATTTCTTTCCAACCTCCATAACTACATCTGAATACATCTGGATAAATCTCCTGTAGCAGTCCCATGCCCAGCGTGCATTGCCTGACTTTTCAGCAATAACATTAACTACTGTCTCATTAAGACCCAGGTTCAGGATAGTATCCATCATACCAGGCATTGAAGCCCTTGCTCCTGAACGTACAGATACAAGAAGCGGATTCTCCTGGTCGCCGAACTTCTTTCCTGTAATCTCTTCCATCTTTACAATGTACTCATTAATCTGTGCCTGGATTTCATCGTTGATTTCCCTGCCATCCTCATAATACTGTGTACAAGCCTCAGTTGTAATAGTGAAACCCTGTGGTACTGGAAGACCAAGACTGGTCATTTCAGCAAGGTTAGCGCCCTTACCACCGAGAAGTTCACGCATGTTTGCATTTCCTTCGCTGAACAAATAAACCCATTTGTTTGCCATTGAAAGTTACCTCCTAAAAATATATGATTTTAGCGGTAATATACCGCACATCTGGCTTGTCCAGATTTGCCCTTATCCTGGCAGTGTACCCATACCATCCAGGATATATACCATTAAAGGCAGGACAGCATAAGCATATCCGTCCCAAGTACATAAAACACCCCTGTAAAACATCCAGCCAGAAAGTGTATAACATGCATGAAATTATCTGCATATACCACTTTGCCAGTGCTGGAGTAAACCCATACCTGCAAACCGGCTGCTTAAACCTGGAAAGCTTCTAAGAATAGTATATCATATATATTGAAAATGTAAAAAGTTTTTTTGTGATTTTTTGTAAATTTTAGAAAAAAGTTACAATTATCTGTCCACATACCATATTATGATATAAATTTATCTATAAATAAGCAATTTTAGTGGAATATTAATTATTGACGAAAACTATTTTACTGCTATATAATAGTTGCGTTACACGCAAATATTTAACAGTTTAATGGAGGAAAATATGAAACTGGGTAAAAAAATAATATCTGTACTGACAGTTGCTGCTATGATGACAGCACTGGCAGCATGCGGAAATGGTGACGGCAGCAGCAATGGCGGAAGTTCTGCTTCAAATACGGGCTCTTCTGCTTCTTCTGGAGGGGATAACAAGGTTTACCACGTTGGAATATGCCAGCTTCGGGAACATGAAGCACTTGACTCCGCAACAAAGGGATTCCAGGATGCCCTTACAGAAAAGCTTGGTGAGGGCAATGTTAAATTTGATTTACAGAATGCACAGGGCGAGTCTGCTAACTGCTCCACAATATGCAACGGGTTTGTAACAAACAATGTTGACCTTATTATGGCAAATGCCACAGGGGCACTCCAGGCAGCAATTACAGCAACAAACAGCATACCAGTTCTTGGCACATCTATAACAGATTATGCCACAGCCCTAAACCTTTCTGACTGGGAAGGACACACTGGCACTAATGTGTCTGGTACATCTGACCTTGCACCTATTGACCAGCAGGAAGACATGATACTTGAAATACTGCCTGATGTAAAAACAGTTGGTATTGCTTACTGTTCATCAGAACCAAACTCATCATACCAGGCAGGTCTTATGAAAAATGCACTTGAAGAAGACAATATTGAATATAAAGAATATACAGCTGCTGATTCTAACGAAATCCAGTCTGTAATTACTACTGCCTGTGATGAATGTGATGCACTTTATATACCAACTGACAATACAATGGCTTCAAGCGTTGAAACAATCAAAAATGTTGTTGTCCCGGCAGGTGTGCCTCTTTTTGCAGGAGAAGCTGGTTTATGTGCAGCAGGCATTGCAACACTTTCTATAAGTTACTATGATATAGGAAAATTAACTGGTGAAATGGCATATGAAATCCTTGTTAATGGAAAAGATGCAGGAACAATGGATATACAGACTGCACCAAATGTTACAAAGCTGTATAATAAAGAAATCTGTGAAACACTTAATATAACAGTTCCTAAAGGTTATGAAGAATTATCAGCAGAATAACAACACCAGAATATGGTTTTGCAATTATTTATTAAATAATATAAACACAGGGCAGATACTTTCTGGTATCTGCCCTGTTATTTTTATGTAAAAGCAAAAACATGTAAAGCCAATATCTAAATTAATTATTTAACTTTAACTTTAATCTTAGCTGTCTTTCCTGCTGCCTTTACTGTTACTACTGCTTTCTTGCCTTTCTTAACGTTCTTAGGCACTGTAATCTTTATTGCTTTCTTAGAAGAAACTTTAACCTTAGCAACCTTCTTATTAGCAGATGTTGCTTTAGCCTTTACAGCATCCCCGTCAGCATTTGTTGCTGTATACTTTACAGTTACTGATTTGCCAGCCTTAATTGAAACTGTCTTCTTTGCAACTGTAAGAGAAGCCTCTGCTTCCTCTGTATTATCATCTGGGTCATCTGTATTATCTGGTGCTGGTGTCTGTGCTACGTCTGGTGTTGGTGTTGCCTCTGATGGAGCTGTTGTTGGAGCAGTCGTTTCTGCTGGAGCTGCTGTTACAGCCGGAGCAGTTGTTACACCTGGTGTTACTGTTGCTTCTGGAGCTGCTGTCTGCGCTGGAACACCACCTGGAGCTGCTGTTGCGCCTGCATTATCACTATTCATGCCCTTTACTGTGAAGTAAACTGTAACTACGTCACCTGCTGCTACAGGAACAGTACCAATTTCATTAATCTTCTTTTCCTGTCCTTCTGTTAAATCTGTGAGACCATCAGCTTTCTTAGGCCCGTTATAAGGATTTACAATATTATACCTGTACTGTTCATCTTCTTTCTCATCCTTAAAGCACCATCCACCATTATCAGATACTTTATAATTTTTACTTCCAACAGTTACATCAGTTGCCACCATTGAAAATCCATCTTTTAATGCACCCTTATAAAGATTTGTTTCTAAGAATAACATAAAGATACTCTGTGTTGCAGATTTTGCTGTATATGAAATACTATATGAACCATTACCTGTTACTTCCACAGGAGTACCCTCCCAGATACTTTCAGCCCATGTATCATCAGCAACATAATTGAAATTAACGGAGAATTTATCCATACTTCCTTTAGCTGCTACTGGTGCTGCTGTTGGGTTTGTAGATACTACAGGTGTTGCTGTTGCATCTGCTGGAGCTGTTGTTGCAGATGTGTCTGGTGTTGTCCCATCATCTGTAATTGTTATACTTGAAACTGTACGTCCCTGTGCTGTAATAACATAATCGGTAACTGATTTGTCAAGTTTACCAGAAATAGTTGTTTCACTGGCAGCAACTACAGCATCCTCACCAGCAGAGTTTTTACCATCATTTACCCCTGCATATACAGGAGACCAATTCTCAGTTGCTTTGCATACTGCATAAGAATGTTCTTCACCATCTGTTGTTGCTGTAGCAACTACTGTAATAACTGGGTTTGAAAATGAAGAAAGGTCTACTTTAAAATCTGCCTCAAAACTATTATACTCATTACCTTTAATTTCAATAGTAGAACCTGCATCAGTCTTTACCTCAACAGCCTTACCTTCCCATGCAGTCCCCATTGTAAAGCTGCCTGTCCACTTTAATGCATCAGCCGCTTTTGCCTGCTTTGTCCCTACAGTTACGCCTGACACTACTAATGCCATTGAAAGTGTAACCGCAAGAACTTTCTTTGCGTTTTTAGTTAATCTCATTAATATTCCTCCTTTTCCCTATGTATAGGGTAAATAAATTAAATATACCAAGGACAGATAAATAATAAAAACATCCCCCTGCCCTTACATACTTGTTAATAATAGCAGATATAAAGATTTTTCGGAACAATAATTGTGCACAATCATTCCATAAACTTTTTATCAAACTTGCACAACAAAAGTATTCTGTTCTAATTTTTATAGTATTTAACATCTAATAATTATTGTAATTTTGTATAATTACAAAATAAAAATCCCACTTTTCAATGGGTATAATTACCAAAAATTGAAAAATGGGATAATTTTTTTGCAGTTATATATTGTATATTTTTAAAAATCAAACTTTCCATCAAAATATGACACAAGGTCTGTAATTTTCACACGTTCCTGCTCCATTGAATCACGGTCACGTACTGTAACAGCCCCATCTTCTTCTGACTCAAAGTCATATGTTATACAGAATGGTGTACCAATTTCATCCTGGCGGCGGTAACGTTTGCCTATATTTCCCCTGTCATCATACTCACAGTTATACAGCTTGCTAAGGTCTTCATAAATCTTCTCTGCTGGTTCTGCAAGTTTCTTTGAAAGCGGAAGGACTGCAATTTTAACTGGTGCAATGGCAGGATGGAAGTGCATTATTGTACGCATATCGCCGCCCTCAAGCTCTTCCTCGTCATAAGCATTACATAAAAATGCAAGTGTTACACGGTCAGCACCAAGTGATGGTTCAATAACATAAGGAATATACTTTTCATTTAATTCATCATCAAAATAACTCATATCCTGTCCTGATACATTCTGGTGCTGTGTAAGGTCATAGTCTGTACGGTCAGCAATGCCCCAAAGCTCACCCCATCCAAACGGGAAGAGAAACTCAATATCAGACGTTGCTTTACTATAGAAAGAAAGCTCCTCTTTATCATGGTCACGCACACGCATTTCCTCATCTTTAATTCCAAGCAATTTCAGCCAGTTAATACAGTAATCCTTCCAGTATGCAAACCATTCAAGGTCTGTATCAGGCTTACAGAAGAATTCCAGTTCCATCTGCTCAAATTCCCTTGTACGGAATGTAAAGTTTCCAGGAGTAATTTCATTACGGAATGACTTTCCAACCTGGGCTATGCCAAATGGCACTTTTTTGCGTGATGTACGTTGTACATTTTTAAAGTTTACAAATATGCCCTGTGCCGTTTCCGGACGCAGGTAAACAATATTTTTAGCATCCTCTGTCACACCCTGGAATGTCTTAAACATAAGGTTAAACTGCCTTATATCAGTAAAATTGTGCTTTCCGCAGGAAGGACATTCAATATTATTGTCATCAATATACTGCTGCATCTTTTCATTAGACCAGCCATCAACACTTCCCTCTGCCTTTATGCCATTTTTATCCATATAATCTTCAATAAGGTTATCTGCACGGAAACGCTCATGGCATTCCTTACAGTCCATAAGAGGGTCTGAAAAGCTTCCAAGGTGTCCCGAAGCAACCCATGTCTGGGGATTCATAAGAATGGCACAGTCAATACCTGTATTATACTTATTCTCACGTACAAATTTCTTCCACCATGCCTGTTTTACATTATTCTTAAGTTCTACACCAAGATTTCCATAATCCCATGTATTTGCAAGCCCGCCATATATCTCTGAGCCTGGGTATATAAACCCCCTTGCCTTTGACAGCGCAACTATTTTGTCCATTGTCTTTTCCATTGTAATTCCTCCAATTTCTATATTATATTGCCAAAAATTGCAACAAACCAATTAATAACTAATATACCATCACCATTTAAAGATTTCAAGACCACATATTTATTTATCTTAGGTTTGTGTATTATGTATGGTTTTCTGTGCCAGAGCCAGAATATTTCATAAAATGGCACACTTCCGCGGAATATTAGGGGCTTTATGCATCATTGCTTGCAGGTCCAAGCGGAAGCGTTCTGTTAATTGGAATGCACTTTGGATTTGCCAGTGCATCTAGTATATGTAATTTTTAAACATCTTTTTAATGCAAGAATTAATGTAAGAATTTTCTTGGAATATACTATAAAAATATGGTATACTTGATTAGCAGTAAATTAATAAGCAGCAGGGCTGGGATTGAAACATGTTATATGTACTACAAATATTAAATATCAACAACACAAGGAGAAATAAATGAAATTCAAAAGTATATTTAGCAAATTCATGCTTCCTATGATATTAATTCTGGGCATATTTGCTACAGCCATTTTAGGCATTACTGGAAATCTTTTAGAAAAAACATACAACAGCCAGATTATTAAACATGACGCTGAAATTAACAGCTTTATATCACAGTCAGTTGGAAGTTTTATGAATAAAGCTTATGTAGTAACAGAAGAGCTTGCATATTCCAGGCAGGTCCTTTCCATGAATGGCAGGGTACAACAGCCAATAGTAGAAGGCGTTGCCCAGAGAAATGATTATTTTGAGCTTATATACATACAAGATACTAATGGAGACCAGACTTCCCGCTCTGTAGGTGAGCTTGGCAACAGGGCTAACAGATGGTGGTTTACACAGATGATGCAAATACAGAAACCTTTTATTTCAAAGTCATATTATTCAGTTTCAACCAATATGGCATGTGCATCCATTTTTTATCCACTGGTACAGAACAGCCAGATGAAGGGAATTCTGGCAACAGATATAAAACTGGCAACCCTCCAGTCACTTGTAGAGGAATATTCAGATAAAGAGGACGACAGGATATCATTTATTATAGATGGTGAAGGAACTATACTTGCACACCCGGAAAGTGTTTATTATGAAGAATTATATAATTATAAAAACTTTACAAAAACCATCTCACAAAAAGACTCTGCCGGTAATACCATGTATGATGATGCCGGAAATATTATAACTAAAGAAGAACCTATAAAAGTATCTAAAGAATTTTCAGGTATTATTTCACAGGTTATGGCAGGCAAAAACGGTTCAAAAGAGGTTATTTATAATGGAAAAGCATATTATGCAAGTTATTCACCTGTAGAACTGGATGGTTACTCTGACACATGGTCAGTTGTTACCCTCCATAATAAAGAAAAGGCATTATCATTGTTGCAAAAGGTTAATAAATCTGGCATAACTGTTACCATTATTGCAATAATATGTGCAATAATGCTTTTTGCACTTATAACGAAAACTATTACAAAACCAATAAAATTATGTCTTGGGCGCCTAAAGCTTCTTGCAGATGGTGATTTAACTACAGTAATTCCAAAAGTTAAAGGCAATGATGAAAGTGCGGGTCTTTTAATTAATATTAATAAAACAATTGGAACACTGAAAGAAATACTCCAGGAGATAAATACTTTTGCAAAGAGAATAGCTGACGGCAATTTCACTGGTAAAATTTCCAATGAATTTAAAGGTGAATTTAATAATCTTGCTTCTTCGCTGGCATTAATAAATGAAAGTATGGTAACAACAATAAACCATATTAATACTGCTGCATCTGCAATTATTTCTGGCGCAAAGGACTTTGATGTATCAGCCCAGACACTTGCAGACGGGACATCAGACCAGGCAAGTGCCACAGAAGAATTATTTGCTTCATTAACAGGCATTACAGAGGAAATTAAACAGACTTCATATAATACAAAACAGGCTGATGAAATGATGTCACAAATTGTAAAGGAAGTAGATGAAGGCAATAAAAACCTCCAGAAGCTTACAGATACCATGACTACAATAGAAGAAAACTCGAATGAAATAAGCAGCATTACAAACCTTATGCAGAATATTGCAGCAAAAACAAACCTGCTTTCCATGAATGCGTCTGTTGAAGCAGCAAGGGCTGGTGAGGCAGGTAAAGGATTTGCAGTAGTCGCATCTGAAATACGCAGCCTTGCTTCACAGTGTAATAACGCTACACTTAAAACAGCAGACCTTATCAGCAAAACATGCAGCAATGTCCAGGATGGCATGGCAGACCTTAAAATTGCAGTTAATTCATTAAAGAATATAGAAGAGAAAAACCAGGCAACTGATAAACTTGTAAACAGTATTTCAATTGCTACAGAAGACCAGTCAGAAGCAATAACCCAGATACATGAGGCACTTGAGCAGATTTCCATTGTAACACAAGGAAACTCTGCAACGGCACATGAAAATGCCAGCACAAGCAAAGAAATTATATACCATGCAAGCCAGCTAAAACAGCTTCTTGAAAAATACAATTATTAACCTGGTAAAAGCAGTTTTCCTGTAACAAATTGTGTACAGGAAACTGCTTTTATAAAACCATCATTATAAAATTAATCATATTCTGTAGCCAGAAATTCAAAATCTTCTGCTTTATCAAGTTTGGCAACTGCTTTTTCTTCAATCCGTTTCTCCATTATTCCTGTTGCCAGCTCCCAGAAATCCATTTCATCCCTGTCTGCACATAAAACCATTACCATTAATGCTTCATTATCACCATAAATCATTTCTGACGGATAATCCCCAGGATTATCCGTTGAATAAGATTTTGCCACAACTGCATCTTTCTGCTCTTTTGTGCCAATTTTTGCATGGAAGTCCAGACAGCCGCCGTCATTGAACTTCTCTGTAAAAAGCCTTGAAACTTTATCCTTGCAGGCACATATTTTTTCAATTATAGTATCTGCATTTGTTTCTGCAAACTTTTTAATCTGGCTTTTTGCATCTTCTGCATCTTTATAATTAATATATAAGAGCCTTTCTTTATTATTATTTTTCGTAGTTACCTTTTCTAACTGCCCATTGCTGTTATATAATGCCTCAAGAGTCCCGTCAAGCTCATCTTCCGGAATTGAGTAAATATTAATCTGGCTTCTCCATTCATAACCGGGGATTATTTTGCCAGGAATATAATATGTAAGTATATTATAATCTTCATCAAGCTCCATCTCCAGCATATCACCGCCACAGCTGCTTAAAGTGCTAATTCCATATACTCCCTCTTTAAAATTTAATGGTATATTATAGTACATCTGCTTCCTCCTTTTCTCTGATGGCTTCCTGCCACATTATAATTTCAACTTGCCTTGTGTGTTAATTATAACATATATTATAACAGGAATTTAACAGAAATATTATTGCCATCTGCCAGTATATCTGCTTTAGCACCTGGAACGAGCGGCATCATTGGCGGAAGATGCCCTATATCTAAATCCATTATTACTGGCACATTATATTCATCTAAAATACCTGTTACTGCCTTATACTGGTCTAGTCCAAAAATTTCTTCACCAAAACAGTATGGTCGTCCTACAAGAAAACCTTTTACATATTTAAACCACCCTGCATGTGCAAGCTGCCAGAGTGCCCTTCTTATGCCCATTACATTAAGGTCACATGCCTCCAGGAACCATATTATCCCATCTTCCTTATATCTTTCATTAAATTCTGCGGCTTTATCATATTTAGTACCAGTTAATGTAGAAAGACAGTCAAGGCATCCACCTATAAGCCTTCCACTTAATTCTGCCTTATTTCCATTACAGTTATAATATTTTGTTTCCCTTTTTTCAGTAACATTATATGGTTCAAGCGGGTTTTCCTCTGTTTTAAGTGACTCCTTCTCCCATAAATTATAACCACGCACTTCTGATACAGTACCTGTAAGCAGCCCGAACGCATCATGTATTGACTTATGCCATTCCCTCATTCCAAAAGCAGGTGCACATGGGGCATATATTGCAGCAGTATCACAAAGTACAGGCAGCAGGAATGTCATATTAGTATTATCTGAAAATCCCATATACCACACTGGCTCTGCCTTTGCTATTTTATCAAAACTGGTATAATCAAGGACTTCACACATAAGTTCGCCGCCGCCGCATGAAATAACTGCATCTGCCCTTCTGCCTGCCAGGAAGCTGTCCAGTTCCTGCCCGCACTTTAAAGGTGTATTGCTTATTCCAGTGCCACATCCTTCATAGCAGTTTTCCCCAATTTCAAGCTTATAGCCAAGGGAGCGGAACTTCTCCTGTGCACTGTTAAAAGCACTTTTATATGGCTCTATATTACATCCAAAAGAAGGCGCTGCAAAACCTATAGTCCCTCCATCCTTTAAAAACTCTGGTATTCTCATTATTTCTCCTCCTGCCACCTCTTAAACATTGCAATTTCTTCTATATATCCGTCATCATCATTAGGGGTCTCCAGTATAAACGGCTTGCCCGCAAATGCAGGATGAAGTGCCACACGTTTCATTGCCTCAGGCCCTATTTCCCCATGCCCCACTCTTTCGTGCCTGTCTTTATGTGAGCCACATACGTTTTTGCTGTCATTAAAATGTACTGCATAAAGGTTCTCAAGCCCTATTACCCTGTCAAATTCATCTATAACACCATCAAGGTTATTAACTATATCATAGCCTGCGTCCCATATATGGCATGTATCAAGGCATACACCAAGCTTGTCCTTCTGTTTTACCCTGTCCATTATCTCCCTTATTTCTTCAAATTTACTTCCAACTTCACTTCCCTTGCCTGCCATTGTTTCTAACAGCACACGTGTTGACTGCCCTGGGGACAATACATCATTCAAGGCATCTGAGATTATTTCTATACCTTTTTCAATACCCTGCCCTGTATGTGAGCCAGGATGGAAATTATAATAATTCCCTGGTATATATTCCATTCTTTTCAGGTCATCTGACATCATCTCTTTAGAAAAATTCCTGGTTTTCTCTTTTTCTGAACATAAGTTTAATGTATATGGTGCATGTGCAACAAGCTTTCCAAAACCATTATCACTTGCAATTTTTAAAAACTTCTCCACATCTTCCTTATCAATCTCTTTAGCACTGCCGCCCCTTGGGTTTCTGGTAAAAAATGAAAATGTATTGCCTCCAAGCTTAAGCGCCATCTCACCCATTGCAGCATATCCGTTTGCAACTGGCAAATGATTTCCTATATAATACATAATATGCCTTCCTTCCATTACACCATTATTTCCACTGGTAGCGCACCAGTTCGCAATTCTTTATTCCATATTTTGAAAACTCCTTATTTGTTTCATCAAAAAAATATGAATGGACAATTCTTGCTATGCCGTTATGTGCAACTATAAGATATGTCTTATCCTTGTCTTTTTTAATTTCATCTAAGAAATTATAAACCCTCTGTGCAACCCTTAACATAGACTCACCGCCTTCGTAGCTATCAACAAAATGGCGTTTTGCTTCTATAAATTCATCAGAGCGCCGTCCCCTGCCTTCATATTTTCCAAAATTCTGTTCTATTATACGGTTATCTGTACGTAATGGCACTGATATTGCATCTGAA
This sequence comes from uncultured Lachnospiraceae bacterium, assembly GCA_910588655.1. GTDB lineage: Bacteria > Bacillota > Clostridia > Lachnospirales > Lachnospiraceae > Butyribacter. The sequence goes on from CAJUPJ010000005.1 coordinate 12,881, forward strand.
ATAATCTTTGCTGTGTCACTTGCCCGTTTAAGCGGTGAAGCTATTACCATATCTATATTAATATCCTTAGACATGCTTAGTTCCCTGCCAAGCTCCGCCGCCTGTTCCCTTCCAAGCCCTGTAAGTTCTATATCTGTAACACCACAGACCTTTCCTTCAGCATTCCATACAGTCTGTCCATGTCTTGTTATATATAAATATCCCATTTTAATCCCCCATGCCGCCTTTGGCTGCCCAGCTTTCCTGGTATCTGTGCTAAAAAGGAGGACAAATATATATTTTGCCCTCCTTTTATAGTATCTCTGATGTTCTTTTATATATTACAGTTAATATGAATATCAGTCAAAAACCCCAAGCTCATCCAGAAGTTCAAGCCCTTCTAATTCGTCTGCCTCATCAGCGTCAGAATAAACAAGTTCATCATCTGCTGCTGCAACTTCATTGTCCTGTTCATCCTCTATATCAATATCATCTGGTGGCAAATCTTTTTCCTTGTCTTTATCTTTGCCCTTGCTGCTCTCTTCTTCAAGGCTTGCCATCTGTACCCTTCGGTGTTCCTCAATATATTTCTCCGCTGCCTCGTCACAGTCAAGCTTAACAGAACGGTAACGTTTCATACCCGTACCTGCTGGAATAAGCTTACCAAGGATAACATTTTCCTTAAGACCTACAAGCGGGTCTACCTTTCCTTTAATTGCAGCATCTGTAAGAACCTTTGTTGTTTCCTGGAATGATGCTGCTGACAGGAATGAGTTAGTTGCAAGGGATGCCTTTGTAATACCAAGCATTACCTGCTTGCCTTCTGGCGGCTCTTTCCCTTCTGCCGTAAGCCTTTCTACTTCATCTTCAAAGTCAAGTGCATCTATCATTACACCTGGCAGGAATGATGAATCGCCATTATTTTCAATACGTATTTTCTTAAGCATCTGGCGCACTATTACTTCGATATGCTTATCGTTAATTTCAACACCCTGTAAACGGTATACACGCTGTACTTCACGTATCATATAGTCCTGTACTGCACGCACACCTTTAATTGCAAGTATATCGTGAGGGTTTACGCTACCCTCTGTAAGCTCGTCACCTGCTTCAATAACCTGTGCATCCTTAACTTTAATACGTGAGCCATAAGGTATAAGATATGCCTTCTGCTCGCCATTTTCAGTATTGGTAACTATTACTTCACGTTTCTTCTTAGTGTCACGTATTGCAACAATACCGCCAAACTCTGCAATAATAGCAAGACCCTTTGGCTTACGTGCCTCAAAAAGTTCCTCTACACGCGGAAGACCCTGTGTAATATCATCACCGGCAACACCGCCGCTGTGGAAAGTACGCATTGTAAGCTGTGTACCAGGCTCACCTATTGACTGCGCTGCAATAATGCCAACAGCCTCACCAACCTGTACAGGGTCGCCTGATGCCAGGTTCGCCCCATAGCATTTTGCACATACGCCAATATGTGACTTACATGTCAGTATTGTACGTATCTTAATCCTTGCTGTATCAATATTATCTGCTACTTCTTTCTTGGCAACAATACGTGCAGCACGTGCTGGTGTAATCATATGGTTTGCCTTTACAATAAGCTCACCTGCATCATCATATATATTTTCACATGAAAAACGCCCTGTAATACGTTCTTCAAGAGATTCAATCATTTCCCTTCCGTCTACTACGCCTGATATCTCCATTCCAGGTATAAAGTCCCTGTCAGCGCAGCAGTCTACTTCACGTATAATAAGTTCCTGTGATACATCAACAAGACGCCTTGTAAGGTATCCTGAATCGGCTGTACGCAGGGCAGTATCTGACATACCTTTCCTCGCACCATGTGCAGAGATAAAGTATTCCAGAACGTCAAGCCCCTCCCTGAAGTTTGACTTAATAGGGAGCTCTATAGTACGTCCTGATGTATCTGCCATAAGCCCGCGCATACCTGCAAGCTGTTTAATCTGCTTATCAGAACCACGCGCACCAGAGTCAGCCATCATAAAGATGTTATTATATTTATCAAGACCCTGTAACAGTGCATCTGTTATATTGTCATCCGCAACTTTCCATGTATTAATAACAGCCTTGTAACGTTCTTCCTCTGTAAGAAGCCCACGGCGGAACTTACGTGATATATTTTCAACAGTTTTTTCTGCATCTGCAAGAATAGTCTTTTTAGCCTCTGGCACTGTCATATCTGAAATAGAAACAGTCATTGCTGCACGTGTGGAATATTTATAGCCAAGTGACTTAATATTATCCATAGTTTCAGCTGTGCCAGTAGCGCCATATACATTTATGCACTTTTCAAGTATAGGTTTAAGCTGTTTCTTGCCAACATGGAAGTCAACTTCAAGCTTTAAGAAATTATCAGGGTCAGTACGGTCTACAAAGCCCATATCCTGTGGAAGTATTTCATTAAATAAAAACCTCCCAAGGGTTGACTCTATAATCCTTTCCTCTTCCACGCCATCTGCATTTATACCAGTCCTTCTTACCTTAATCCTTGCATGGAGTGTTATCGCATCATTTTCATATGCGATAATAGCCTCATTAAGATTTTTAAATGATTTGCCTTCACCTTTAGCACCTGGGCGCTCCTGTGTAAGGTAGTAGATACCAAGTACCATATCCTGTGAAGGTACAGCAACCACACCACCATCTGACGGTTTTAACAGGTTGTTTGGTGAAAGCAGCAGGAAACGGCATTCTGCCTGTGCTTCAACTGACAATGGCAGATGGACAGCCATCTGGTCGCCGTCAAAGTCGGCATTAAACGCTGTACATACAAGCGGATGCAGTTTTATTGCCTTTCCTTCTACAAGTGTAGGCTCAAAAGCCTGGATACCAAGCCTGTGAAGTGTAGGTGCACGGTTAAGCATAACCGGATGCTCACGTATTACTTCCTCTAATACATCCCATACTTCTGGCTGGAGTTTCTCAACCATCTTCTTTGCCTGCTTGATATTGTGTGCTGTCCCATCAGACACAAGTTCCTTCATAACAAATGGCTTAAAAAGCTCTATAGCCATTTCCTTAGGAAGCCCGCACTGGTATATTTTAAGTTCAGGACCTACAACGATAACTGAACGTCCTGAGTAGTCTACACGCTTTCCTAAAAGGTTCTGGCGGAAACGTCCCTGCTTTCCTTTAAGCATATCTGAAAGCGATTTAAGAGGCCTGTTGCCAGGGCCTGTTACCGGCCTTCCACGCCTTCCGTTATCAATAAGCGCATCAACAGCTTCCTGGAGCATCCTCTTTTCATTGCGCACAATAATATCAGGTGCACCTAACTCAAGCAGTCTTTTTAACCTGTTATTCCTGTTTATTATACGTCGGTATAAATCATTCATATCAGATGTTGCAAAACGTCCGCCGTCAAGCTGTACCATCGGCCTTAAATCTGGTGGTATAACAGGTATAACTGTTAATATCATCCACTCAGGCTTGTTTTTTGACTCACGGAAAGCTTCTATTACTTCAAGGCGTTTTATTATCCTTGCTCTTTTCTGTCCCGAAGAACCTTTAAGTTCTTTTTTGAGTTCTGCTGACTCTTCTTCAAGGTCAATGCTCATTAAAAGTTCCATTACGGACTCTGCACCCATGCCGGCACGGAATGAATCACCAAACTTGCTTCTTGCCTCCTGGTACTCTGCTTCTGTAAGTACCTGTTTCTGCTGTAAGCCTGTGCCATCCTGTGTTTCAAGAACAATATAAGATGCAAAATACAGCACTTTTTCAAGGTTTCTTGGTGATACATCAAGTATAAGCCCCATACGGCTTGGAATACCTTTAAAATACCATATATGTGATACAGGGGCAGCAAGTTCTATATGCCCCATGCGTTCACGCCTTACACTTGATTTTGTAACTTCAACGCCACAGCGGTCACAGACTACGCCTTTATAGCGTATTTTCTTATATTTACCACAATGGCACTCCCAGTCCTTGCTTGGCCCAAAGATTTTTTCACAGAAAAGACCATCCTTTTCAGGCTTCAAAGTCCTGTAATTGATAGTTTCAGGCTTCTTAACTTCGCCGCGTGACCACTCCCTTATTTTCTCCGGGGAAGCAAGCCCAATCTTTATAGAATCATAAGTTATATGCTTATCTTCCTTTACATTAGTTTCTGTCATAGCAATCCTCCATTTTTCTGGCAAAGCCAATCTGGTTTAACTAATCAAAATCTGGAACTGGAATTAAATCATCTTCTTCAAATGCCTCAAATGAAGCATCTTCAAGTTCTTCCGCAGTCCCTTCTGAAAATCCCGCAGACTCAAATGATTCACCATCCCCAAAGGCAAAATTGTCGTCACCCTCAATTAATGGCTTGATTTCTGCATCGCCATCTTCTTCTATTTCTTCGCCAAGCTTAACTTCGTTACCCTCTTCATCAAGGACGGTAACATCAAGTGCAAGTGCCTGTAATTCTTTTAAAAGCACCTTGAATGACTCAGGTATTCCTGGTTCAGATATATTGTCACCTTTAATAATTGCCTCATATGTCTTAACACGCCCGATAACATCATCAGACTTGACTGTAAGGATTTCCTGGAGTGTATATGCTGCCCCATAAGCTTCAAGCGCCCACACTTCCATTTCCCCGAAACGCTGGCCTCCGAACTGTGCTTTACCACCAAGAGGCTGCTGTGTTACAAGTGAGTAAGGGCCTGTAGAACGTGCATGTATCTTATCATCAACAAGGTGGTGGAGTTTAAGGTAATGCATAAACCCTACAGTAACAGCACCGTCAAAGTATTCGCCTGTACGGCCGTCACGCAGTTCTACCTTTCCATCACGGTTAATCGGCACTCCTTCCCATTCCTTGCGGTAATCTTTATTTTCTATAAGGTAATCCATTACATCCTGCCCAAGTATACCTGAATATTTATCCTCAAAAGGAACAATATCCTTTAATCTCTTTATTTCTTCTTCGTCCTGCTCTTCTTCTGCCTTTTCCAGTGCCTGCTTAAGCTCATCCTGGTTTAAAGGTGTATTTACATAATCATTGGCAACCTCAAGCGTATCCATAATATCATTTTCGTTAGCGCCATCAAATACAGGAGTAGCTACATTAAAACCAAGCACTTTGGCAGCAAGACTTAAATGTATCTCAAGCACCTGCCCGATATTCATACGTGAAGGCACACCCAGCGGGTTAAGCACGATATCAAGCGGGCGGCCGTTTGGCAGGAATGGCATATCTTCAACAGGAAGCACCCTTGAAACTACACCCTTGTTACCGTGGCGTCCCGCCATCTTGTCACCAACCTGGATTTTACGCTTCTGCGCTATATAGATGCGGACTGTCTCATTAACACCTGGAGGAAGTTCATCCCCGTTTTCCCTTGTAAATACTTTGGCGTCAACAATTATGCCAAACTCACCATGTGGCACTTTTAAAGAAGTATCCCTTACTTCACGCGCCTTCTCACCAAAAATAGCACGCAGAAGCCTTTCTTCTGCTGTAAGCTCTGTTTCCCCTTTTGGTGTTACCTTTCCAACAAGGATATCCCCTGCACGCACTTCTGCACCGATACGGATAATGCCCCTCTCATCAAGGTCTTTAAGTGCATCATCACCAACGCCAGGCACATCACGTGTTATCTCTTCTGCACCAAGCTTTGTATCCCTTGCTTCTGCCTCATATTCAGTAATATGGACAGATGTATATACATCTTCCTGCACAAGCCTTTCACTAAGCAGTACGGCATCCTCGTAGTTATAACCTTCCCATGTCATAAAGCCTATAAGAGGGTTCTTTCCAAGTGCAATCTCGCCTCCACATGTAGACGGGCCATCTGCAATAACCTGTCCTGCTTTGACTTCATCGCCCTTGTTTACTATTGGTTTCTGGTTCATGCTTGTTCCCTGGTTACTTCTCTGGAACTTATCAAGCTTATACCTGCGGCGTCCGCCAGTTGGTGTCTTTACTACAATTTCATTAGAAGCTGAACGCTCAACAATACCATCACCATCTGCAATCACACAGTTTCCTGAGTCAACAGCCGCCTTCATTTCCATACCTGTACCAACTGCAGGTGCTTCTGTTACAAGAAGCGGGACTGCCTGGCGCTGCATGTTAGAACCCATAAGCGCACGGTTAGCATCATCATTTTCAAGGAATGGTATCATAGCCGTAGCAACTGAAAATACCATTTTAGGTGATACGTCCATTAAGTCTATTTTGGACTTCTGGAACTCGGATGTTTCTTCACGGAAACGTCCAGATACATTATTCCTTACAAAATGCCCCTCTTCATCAAGTTCTTCATTCGCCTGTGCAACCACATACTTATCTTCTTCATCTGCTGACAGATATACAACTTCATTAGTTACAACAGGGTTTGCCGGGTCAGTCTTATCAAGCTTGCGGTATGGTGCTTCTATAAAGCCATATTCATTAATACGCGCATATGATGCAAGCGAGTTAATAAGACCGATATTAGGGCCTTCAGGCGTCTCTACAGGACACATGCGCCCATAATGCGTATAATGTACATCCCTTACCTCAAAACCTGCCCTGTCCCTTGAAAGCCCGCCAGGCCCAAGTGCAGACAGACGCCTCTTGTGTGTAAGCTCACTAAGAGGGTTATTCTGGTCCATAAACTGTGAAAGCTGGGAACTTCCAAAAAATTCCTTAACAGCAGCTGTTACAGGTTTAATATTAATAAGTGACTGTGCTGTAATCGTAGTAATATCCTGTGTGGACATCCTTTCACGCACAACCCTTTCCATCCTTGAAAGCCCTATGCGGTACTGGTTCTGTAAAAGTTCGCCTACAGCACGTATACGGCGGTTGCCAAGGTGGTCTATATCATCATCATTGCCAATGCCATACTCTATATGCATATTATAATTAATTGAGGCAAATATATCCTCTTTAGTTATATGCTTTGGCACAAGTTCTGAAATATTAAACTGTATAAGTTCTTTTACTTCTTCCAGGTCTTCATTCTCATCAAGAATCTGTTTTAACAGAGGGTAATAAACCGCCTCTGTAATGCCCATGCCTTCCAGCTCTGCATCTGGCAGGTATGCCTTTAAATCAACCATAAGGTTGGAAAGGACTTTTACAACTCTTTCTTCTGACTCAATCATTACATAAGGCACAGCAGCATTCTGCATCTCTGTTGCAATCTCTTCTGTAACCACTGTCCCCTGCTCATAAATTTCACCAGTAAGCGGGTTTACAACATCCTCTGCAAGTTTACAGCCGGCAATACGGTTCTTTAAATGCAGTTTTTTGTTAAACTTATACCTTCCAACTTTGGCAAGGTCATACCTCTTAGGGTCAAAAAACATGCCGTTGAGAAGGTTTTCTGCGCTGTCAACTGACAAAGGCTCTCCAGGACGCAGTTTCTTATATAATTCAAGAAGACCATCCTGGTAATTCTCTGTTGTATCTTTATCTATACTTGCTAAAATCTTCGGTTCTTCACCAAACACTTCCTTAATCTGTTCGTTAGTGCCAAGACCAAGTGACCTTAAAAATACAGTAATAGGCACTTTCCTGTTCCTGTCTACCCGGACATAAAACACATCGTTGGAGTCGGTTTCATATTCAAGCCATGCGCCACGGTTAGGTATTACTGTAGCAGAATACAGTTCCTTGCCAATCTTATCATGGCTTATTGCAAAATAGATGCCCGGTGAACGTACTAACTGGCTGACAATAACACGTTCAGCTCCGTTAATTACAAATGTGCCTGTTGCAGTCATCAAAGGCAAATCCCCCATAAATATCTCATGCTCTTTGATTTCTTCTGTTTCTTTATTATGCAGCCTGACTTTAACTTTCAAAGGCGCAGCATATGTTGCATCCCTTTCCTTGCACTGGTCAATATCATACTTAATCTCATCCCTGCAAAGTTCAAAATCCACAAACTCAAGACTAAGATGGCCGCCAAAGTCAGAAATAGGGGAAATATCCCTGAAGACCTCCTTTAATCCTTCATCCAGAAACCACTGGTAAGAATTAGTCTGCACTTCAATGAGATTAGGCATATCAAGAACTTCACTCTGATGGGCATAGCTCATCCTTAAACCATTACCTACTTTTACCGGACGTATTCTGTTCTTCTCCATACGATGTTCCACTCCTTAATTTTTAGAGGATTTTGTGGCATTAAAGCTGCCATGCAGCCATATACATGCCTACGCCCACACAAAGCAACGCCAAAACATGCCAGGGGCTACACCAGATATAAGATAAATCCTGCTGCCTGTACATACTAACAATATATGCTATGCCTGTAAAAACCAGGCAGAATGGCACTATAACCAAAAACGTACAATAACCAGAAACTATCTTATATCCGGCATATTAAAATAAAAAGGCTTTTCAATTAAAATAAATTATGTTATAATAATCCAGATTTAATTTATTGTATAGTCAGCCACAATAGTGCATTTTTCATATTATCATTAAAATATTTTTCTGTCAAGCTTTTAACAAAATCTTTTCAAGCCAGTTTAAAATGATTGGCAGATATAAATTCTGCGTTGGGGGACGGACGGTTTCCCATGCCAGAACCAGAACATTCCGTACAAAGGATACGCTTCCGCTGCGCCAATATAACATAATGTCATTTAGTTAAGAAAGTATATTTAAAAATTACATTGCTGGGTACGCTGGCAAATCCACACTTTGGTAATTTATAAAAACATTTAAACTCTGGACTAAATGACATTGTGTTATATTAAGCCTGGCAGCAGAAGCGTGTACCCCTGTAAAGAATATTACTGGTATCTGGCACGTGAAACCTGACATTATAAAACATTGGACAGCAGAATAAAATAAACGAAATTTATTCTGCATACGGTTTTATTCTGCGTACAGTTTATTGTATAGAAATTTATAAAACGGGCGCGTTGCCGTATAACTTTGCTGTAATTTAAATACTTAGCAGGTGTGGAAGTCCTGCTAAATCAATACTCCACTAGTGCTGTATGGCAAGCCAGGCTGTTCTGGATTATGCCAGTATACAGGTATGCAGAGCCAGAATTATTCCATAAAAGGCGCACTTTAGCACCGCTGGCGCTTAGAGCCCGTTTTTTGGGCTGTTATGCGCCACTGCGTGGGCTAACGTAGCGGGAGCGTGCCCTTTTATGGAATTTCTGGCTCTGCATACCGTACCCCCTGCCATCCAGCACATCCAACATATGTAATTTCAAGAAAGGAATTTTTATTATGGGAACTTTAAATATTGAAGAAATTTTATACCAGATGATTATTGAAGAAAAGGCATCTTTATGTTCAGGTGCAGATTTCTGGCATACTGAAGCAGTTGAAAGGCTCGGGCTTCCTGCTGCCATGGTATCAGATGGTCCTCACGGCTTACGCAAACAAGATGAAACTGCTGACCACCTTGGTGCCCAGGAAAGCATAAAAGCAGTATGTTTCCCTACTGCTTCTGCTATGGCATGCTCATTTGACAGGGAACTTATTTACAATGTTGGTTCTGCCCTTGGTGAAGAATGCCAGGCAGAAAATGTAAATGTACTTTTAGGGCCTGGCATAAATATGAAACGTTCCCCTCTCTGTGGACGTAACTTTGAATATTATTCAGAAGACCCTTACCTTGCAGGTGAACTTGGTGCAGCATTTGTTAATGGCGTACAAAGCCAGGGTGCAGGCACAAGCCTGAAACACTTCGCTGCCAACAACCAGGAATGGCGCAGGATGAGCATAAGTTCAGAAATGGACGAAAGGACTTTAAGGGAAATATACCTGGCAGCATTTGAAAAAACTGTTAAAAAAGCACAGCCTTGGACTGTTATGTGCAGTTACAACAAGATTAATGGCACTTACTCATGTGAAAATGACTGGCTTCTTAATAAAGTCCTGCGTGATGAATGGGGATTTGAAGGTCTTGTAATGACAGACTGGGGTGCTATGAATGACCGTATAGAGGCACTTAAAGCAGGGCTTGACCTTGAAATGCCTTCAAGCCACGGTGAAACAGACAAGCTAATTGTGGCTGCTGTTAAAGACGGTTCACTTCCAATGGAAGTGCTTGACAAAGCTGTAAGAAGGGTTCTTGAATTAGTTGATAAATCCATAACTAATAAAAGACAGGTATCATATAATAAAGAAGAACACCATGCCCTTGTTAAAAACACAGCCGTAAACTCTGCTGTACTTCTTAAAAACAATGGTGTTCTTCCTTTATCTGGCAATGAAAACATTGCCATTATAGGACAGTTTGCAGATATCCCAAGAATACAGGGAGGCGGTTCAAGCCATATTAACTGTTTCAAGACAGAAAGTGCCCTTGAAGCACTGGCAAGGACAGATAACTGCAAATATACCTATTCACAGGGCTATGTTACAGATAAAGATGAAACTGATAGGGCACTTTTAGAAGAAGCAGTACAAAAAGCAGCGGCAGCGGATGTTGCTGTAATATTTGCAGGGCTTCCTGACTCATTTGAAAGTGAAGGCTTTGACCGCACCCACCTTAACATGCCAGAATGCCAGAACCATCTTATTGAAGAAATATACAAAGTACAGAAAAATATTGTTATTGTATTACACAATGGTTCACCAGTTGTTATGCCTTGGCTTTGCAAAGCAAATGCAGTCCTTGAAATGTACCTGGCAGGACAGGCAAGCGGGGCAGCAGCAGTTGATTTATTATTTGGCAGGGCAAACCCTTCTGGAAAACTTGCAGAAACATTCCCTCTGCGCCTTGAAGACAACCCTTCATACCTTGACTTCCCAGGAAGCAGGGACAAAGTACACTACAGCGAAGGGATATTTATTGGCTACAGGTATTATGACAAAAGAAACATGGATGTGCTGTTCCCATTTGGATATGGTTTAAGCTATACAACTTTCAGGTATAGCAATGTACAGTTAGAAATTAATGGTGTTAATACAAATACCTGCCCTTCTGGTGTACTGGAAATGCAGGATACAGACCAGTTAAAAGTCTATGTTGATATTACAAACACAGGCAGCATGGCAGGTGCTGAAATTGTACAATTATATGTAAAGAACTTTATTGGTCTTGAAAACAGGCCTGAAAAGGAATTAAAAAATTTTGCGAAAGTATTTTTAGAGCCAGGGGAAACAAAAACTGTCTGTATGGAACTGGATTTCCGCTCATTCGCATATTTTAATGAAACATTAAAAGACTGGTTTGCTGAAAGCGGGACATATGGAATACTTATTGGTGCATCCTCACGTGATATAAAGTGCTCTGCTGAAATCAAAATCACAGCATCTAAGAAAATACCATTCCATGCATGTGACACAACTACCTGCAAAGATGTAGAACTTTTTGCAGATAATGCAAAACCACTTGATGAAATGCTTCTTAAGAGCAGGCAGGATAAAGATAAAAACGGGAATGAAGCTGATAATGAAAAAGCGCTTAGGGAAATGAAAACAGCATTTGAGGAAACGCCATTACATTCCATACTGTCATTTAGCAGCAGTGGATTAAAATATGAAGATATACAGGAAACCCTTAAAAAGTTAAACAATACAGTAAGTTAAAGCTAATTATATGTATGCCATATTTGTGTCACATTTTTATTTAGCCTTATCTATTGACTTTTCTTCTAAATAATCTTAAAATTAATTTGCAACGTCAATATAAGTTAATTCATCCAAAAATCCCAGGGGAATGCCCTCCCCGGGATTTTTTCTGCTTTTATAAATATCTTCCTTTTTCTTTTTTCATAAACAGAAGCCCAAATGCACCAGTGCCACAATTACTGCTGATAGCCGCTGATGCCTGCTGTTCTATTATTTTATCAAACTTCTGGTATTTCTTGATTTCATTAATTATTTTCTGCTTCATCTTATAACTAAAACCTGCATATGTAAAAAACAGCACCCTTGTATCAATATTCCTTCTGCCCTTTAACTGTTTACGTATATATTTTAAATATGCATGTTCCTGTGTGCCTGGATATACACTGCTGCAGACAATCTGGCTTCCTTTCATGGACAATACAGGATGGAGCATAAATAAATCACATATATCTTTAATATTTTTATCCATCCTTCCTGACTTATATAAATTGTCTGTATTTGCAACTATAAAGCTGGTAGAAATACTGCTTTTTATATTGTTTATCTTATCAATTATTTCCTGGAAATGCCTGCCTTCCTGTACCATTGATGCAGCATACATTACAAGAATACCCATTCCGCTTGAAAGGTGTGCTGAATTAATTACATGGACATTGTCAAACCCGTTTGCAGCCTGTACAGCATTATTATAGCCATCACCTGCATTTTTTGCCATGCTTATATGTATTACCTGCTGTGCCCCTCCAAGTGCATCTGCAAAAAACGTTTCGTATTCTTCGGCTGACGGAGGCAGTGAATATGCTTTTTTCTTCTCCTTATCAATATATTCTATAAGGTTATCTGCTGAAATTTCACATACATCATTAAACCGTCCTTCTTCTGTCTGTACGTAATAATATATACATAAAATCCCAAAACGCACCAGAAAGTCTTCTGGTATATCACATACACTTTCTGTTGTTATACATACAGCCTTTTTATTGTGCACATAAACCATCTGCAAATCTGGCCCATCTGTTTTTCCATCTTTATCTGTGGCTGAAACCTCTACAATTTCTTCTGGCAGGAACTTTAAAAGCATGGCTTCAAACAACGCACCATTTACAGGCTTAACCAGGTACCCCTCAAAACCATTTGCATTATAAAATGCTTCTGCATCTGTAAATGCATTGGCAGTCATTGCAATAACAGGCGTTTCCTTACACAGCCCGTTTTCCTGGAGACGCAGTTTCTTAAGGGTTTCAATGCCATCCAGTTTTGGCATCATATGGTCCATAAATATAGCATGGTAATATTTCTTTCTTGTCATATCAAGACATTCCTGCCCGTCTGAGGCTGTTTCGACCTGGACTTTTGTAGCACGCAGAAGCTTTACTGCAACCATAAGGTTCATCTCATTATCATCTACAACCAGCACCCTTGCCTCTGGCGCTTCAAAGCTCTGTTTATATTCCTTCCTGTCATGGAAACTGCCTTTCATAATGTCCTTAACCGGCCCTATAGGTGATTTGTCCACTATTTCCTGTTCAAGCACAAGCGTAAATGTAGTACCACGCTGGTACACACTGTCCACCTGTATCTCACCGCCCATAAGCCCTGCAAGCTGGTGCGAAATTGCAAGTCCGAGCCCTGTACCTTCTATAGCACCATTTTTCTTTTCATCTACACGTTTAAAAGACATAAATAAATACTTTATATCTTCTTTCCGTATTCCAATACCTGTATCTGAAACCGATATTACCAGGTTCACATGCTCTTTATCAACCTGCTGGCACTTTGCCTGTAATGTAACAGAACCTTTATGCGTATATTTAATAGCATTAGTAAGCATATTTGTAAGTATCTGCTTTATCCTTATATCATCACCATATAACATAGATGGTATGTCAGGAGAAACATCAAGCTTAAACTCAAGCTTTTTATCATAAGCACGCACCCAGTTAATATTTACAAGTTCACTAAGCAGCGCACCCGTTTCGTACTGCCTTTTTACAATTTCCATTTTGCCTGATTCAATTTTAGATAAATCAAGTATATCATTAATAAGTGATAATAACATTTTACTTGCACGCTGTATATTCACACAGTTTTCCGCAACCTCATCATTAATATTATCACGCAGGTTCATTTCATTAAGACCTATAATAGTATTAATAGGCGTCCTTATTTCATGGCTCATATTGGCAAGAAAACGGCTTTTAGTCTTGTTTGCTTCTTCAAGTTCAATCTGCTGTTTTCTGCTCGCTTCCTGTTCCCTGTTATAAATCCATCTCTGGAACTTGACAAGCGTGCCAAGTGCCAGAGAAACAAGCATAAAACATACAAATGTATGTATATATATATCTTTACTGGCAGCAATCCCTTCCACATATACTTTATTATAATAAGTAAACAGGTAACAGGCTGTAAAACTTGCAACAGATAATACTAATGTAATAATGAAGGCAGCGCCCTTTAACATAAGGTAAACATACAAAAGCCCAAGTATAAACAAACCACTCAGCCCGCCATCAACACCCCCGCTTGTTAAAAACAGCATTGGAAATATAACAAGATTAATAAGGAGTGAACTAGCAACTGCACAAAAATTAATATAACCTGTCTTCCTGGCAACTGTTCCAAACAGCGCAAATACAACAGGAAAAAGGCACATAGCTATAATGCTGTAAACTTCTGCATTTGTAATAAATGCAATAACAATTCCAATTATGCTGGCAAATGTCCCAAGACCAGTTATAAGATAAAAAAGCCGCCTGTCCAGTTCATAATTGCTGTCATACAGATAATCTTTTACTATTCTGGCTAACCTTTTAGGCATCTTCCCACTCCTTTCTTAATTTTTCCAAAACCTCAGCAGCACCACAAAAATCAAATGACTGCACAAGCCCCAAAATCTCTTCCAGCTTTTCCTTAAGGCTTTCACCATTATATAAATATTGTGACAGCTCATTAATAACTGGTATTACTGCATCCTCCTCAAAAGTATCAAGCGCCCTGGCGAGCCCGTCAAGCCTTTCCACCAGCAAATCCTTTTCTATTGCAATTAGCCCGTTATCACTGCTGCCAGCATTATCTGGAATAAATTCCTTATTAGAAGCTATCTCATCCAGCACCCTGCCATAAGCATCCATAAGTTTTTCATGGTTTTCAAGCAGGTATTCTGTATTATTTTCCTTTCCAGCCTTTTCCTGCTCTTTTGCCATTTCTGACAATTCATTTGCACCTATGCCAAGTGATGTGCTCTTTAACGCATGTACCATAATTGTATAGCCATTCCATTCACCAGCTTCAAAAAGTTCCTGTATCTGCTGCCTTTTCTCTAAACCTGACTTATAATAAAGCCTTATAACATCTATATAATCTTCGTAAACCCCTCCCGAATAATTAATGCCTGTCTGTATATCTATAAGGTTCTGCTGCCTGTCTTTTCTATTATTATTGCTTGTAACACTATTGCTGTTTATAGCAGCACTATTCCTGTATATTTCCTCTTCTGCTTCTGTTTCTTCAGCAGTTTTAATAATAATCCTCTCTTCTGGTATAAATTTCTTAAGTACACGCTCCAGTGTTGACACTTCAACCGGCTTTGCCACAAAATCCTGGAAACCTTCTGAAAGAAACATTTCACGCGCACCGCCTATTGCATTAGCAGTAAGTGCAACCACTGGTACTTTCTGGAAAAATTTTCCATTCTTTTCACGTATATGGTGCAATGTTTCAACACCATCCATGCCAGGCATCATATGGTCCATAAATACAAGGTCAAAATACATCCTGTCCAGCATTACAAGCGCTTCGCTTCCGCCTCCTGCTGTATAAAACTTTACCTTATAAGGACGCAGCAGCCCTTCCATAACTTTAAGGTTCATAACATTGTCATCAACCACAAGCACACTTGCATCTGGTGCAGTAAATTTATGCACCATATAATGGCTGCCATCAATTCTTTGTACCATCTTCCCGCCATTTAAAGCCGTTACAACAGACAGTACATAAAAAGGCTTGTAAATACGCAGGAAAGCACCACTAATCCCAACATCTTCTTCATGGTTAATAAAGATAATAACATTTATCTCCCCTGCAATCTTTTCAAAGAATTCCTGGTCTTCCCTATATTCATCAACCGTAATAAATAAATGTGTAAAATGCCTTCTTTCAATGCGCCTTTTTAACTCAGGAAGGTTCTGGCATGTTGTAAAATCAAGTTCAAGCTGCCTGGCTATATTTTTAATACAGTCCATATAACTGTCCCTTATTTCTGCCATGCCATACTTCTCCTGGTTAATATAACAGGCAGCTTTTATATTGCTGCTGTCTTTTAATTCTATTACAGGCTTATCATCATCAATCTTCTGGGGTACTACAAACTGGAATTCACTTCCAGCCCCCTCTTCACTCTTAATACTTAAAAATCCTTTCATCATGCCTGTTATTTTACGTGTTATTGCAATTCCAAGCCCCATTCCTGTCTGCTGCCTGTTTTTCCTTGTATCTACCTGGCTGAAATTAGTAAAAAGCTTCTCCACACCCTCCTGGGACATTCCAACTCCTGTATCTTTAACATTTACACACAGGTTAATGCCATAGTCTTCCCTTCGTCCAGATACAGAAATAGTAACACATCCCTTTTCTGTAAATTTAATTGCATTATTTACAAGGCATGAAAAAATACGCCTGATTTTCTCACTGTCACCAACAAGTCCGCATGGCAGGTTTACATCATAATTTACTACAATTTCCAGTTTCTTTTCTTCATTCTGTGCAATCGCAACATTAAGCACATCATTCAGTATAGATGTAAAATTATAACTTTCTTCCACAATTGCAAGTTTACCTGTTTCAAGTTCTGAGAAATCCAGTACATCACTTACTATTGCCTGCAAATTCCTGCCAGCAACCTGTATATCAAATAAATTTTCCCTTATCCCTGGTGGCAGTTCCTCACGCAGCGAAAGTTCACTCATGCCACATATAGTGTTAAGCGGCGTCCTTATCTCATGCGATACATTTGCCATAAATTCATCTTTGCTATGCTCAGCCTGTCGCAATGTTTCTATAGTTTCCAGAAGCATTTTATTCATTACAAAATCTTTCTTTATAAGAAACCATACAAGATAAATCATTATAAACATAGGTATAAGCTGCTGCAGGCTGTTCACCAGTGCATCTTTTCCTGTAATATCAAATGACTGCACAACAAAAGCATGGTATGCTGCCAGTACCAGTGCCAGTGCAGATACCATGCCAAGAAGCCCTGGTATATTAAACAGTCCTGTAAGGACCAGCAGCACCCCGAAAGACGGAAGCAATGAAAAAAGAGAAGATGCCGCAACCCCATATCCAAAGAATGAAACAAGTGCCATGCTTGTGTATATATACGCCCTTGTTTTCTTGTCCTTAATCCCCGAAAAATAAACCACCCAGCATGTAACTACCTCCGGGAATGTCCATATTATAAAGCTGGCATTGCCATAAACCAGAACCTGTGTTACAAACAGCAATACAACAAATATCATATATATTGCTAATACTTTTCTTTCTATTGCACGTTCATCATATTTATTAAAATCTTCCTGCAAGCCTATTCCTCCTGTTCTTCTCCAGTTTCCCTCTTTAAATCCCCTTCAAGGCTTAGAAATATACCAGTAATCTCCGGGTCAAACTGTGTCCCTTTACCCTCCTCTATTATTCCCAGAACCTTTGAAACAGGTCTTACTGGCTTCTTATAACAGCGTTCTGCATAAAGTGCATCAAACACATCAGCAAAAGCCATTATCCTTGCACACAAAGGTATATCTGTACCAGAAAAGCCCTCCGGGTATCCTGTACCATCCCATCTTTCATGGTGGTAACGTGCTATATCCGCTGCTATTTTTATGTATTTATCATCTTCCAGCCCGCCCATAATTTCATGTATAATATCACTTCCATAAACAGTATGTTTCTTCATCTCATTAAATTCTTCTTCTGTAAGCCTTCCCGGCTTCTGAAGGATAAGGTCTGAAATCCTGATTTTGCCAATATCGTGTAATGGCGCTGCCTTGCACATATTTTTAACATAGCTGTCTGACAGTATATCTGTATAAAGACCGTCCTCCTGCATCTTTGCAGCAATCATCCCGACATACTTTTTAGTATTCTTAACATGCATCCCTGTACTGTCATCACGCAGTTCAATAAGGTTCGCCATGCCTATAATAACCTGCTCCTGCATACTGCTTATTTTCTGCGAATTACGTTCTATCTCCTCAGCCTGTTCTGCAACCATTACCTCCAGCCTTTTATGGTAATCCTCAAGTTCTAAAACCCTGTTTATACGGCTTAGTGCAACATCTGCTACAAAAGGCTTTCTTACAAAATCATGTGCACCAGCCCTGAAACAACGCGTTTCCGTATCACTGTCATCATCTGCTGTCAGAAAAATAACTGGTATCTGCTTATAAACTTCATCACTTTGCAGGCGTTCCATCACCTCAAACCCATCCATTTCCGGCATATTTATATCCAGCAGGACAAGGTCGGGTATGTTCTTTTCAAGATACTTAAATGCTGCCATTCCAGAAGTAGCAGCTGCAATCCTGTAATTCTTTCCAAATATTTTCTGCGCCAGCATAAGATTATTTCTATCATCATCAACAACTAAAATCACATGTTCCATACAAAACCTCCATACCGCACGCAGCGGTTCAAATCAATAACAACTAATTATAATATATCATATAAAAAACTGTTTTTAAACACAATCCTGGAAAAAACGCCAGAAAAAATATTGCAGCTGCACAGGCAGAAATATTTATTTTTCTACTTGACATACATATAATTATATGCTATTTTTACTATACCAAACATAGTACGACAGACGTAGCAATGACAAACGTAGCAACGATAGCCGTTGTTACGATAGCCGTATGAAAGGAGGATTAATTAATGAATAGTATCAGCAGTGATGTAATCCGCGGCTACAATGACACTATAATACTATTCCTTCTTCTCCAGCATCCATCTTATGGATATGAGATATCCAAGCAGATAAAAACCTTAACAGAAGAGAAATATATTATAAAGGAAACAACTTTATATTCAGCCTTTACCCGTATGGAAAAGAATGGATATATTGAATCCTTTTCTTCTAATAAGGAGGGAAGCGGGAAACGGAGGACGTACTACCGCATTACTGAAGCAGGACGCCAATATTATAAAGACAAATGTGCTGAATGGAACTTAACAAAAGAAGTAATCGAAAATTTTATTTTAAAGGAGGACAATTATGGAAGCAATCAGGAATTATCTTGAAACAATGTTTGCCAACCTTCCAAACACCCCAGAAGTTTTACGCGCCAAAAATGAATTGTGGCAGATGATGGAAGATAAATATAATGAACTTATAGCAGATGGCAAAAGTGACAACGAAGCTGTAGGAACAGTAATTGCAGAATTTGGCAACCTTAACGAAATCTCAGAAGACCTTGGCATACGCAATGTAGTATCTGGAACACAGGATATCACCAGACGCCAGGTCACTATGGAGGAAGTAAAAAAATACCTCCATGAAAGCTCAAATTATGCATTTAAAATTTCATTGGGTGTATTTTTATGTATCAGCAGCCCTATAGGTGCAATCTTAAGCGAAGCAGCCAGCTTTTCCAGTCTTGTAGGATTATTTTTCCTTATGGCATTTGTGGCAACAGCAGTAATTTTATTTGTACATTCTTCTATAAGAATACACCGCTGGGACTTTTTAAAACAAGAACTTTGTACTATTGACTTTGCAACCACTAACTATGTAAACGACCAGAAAGAACGTTATAACCCGACATATGCACTGCTTATGTCCGTTGGAATTGTACTTTGTGTAATAAGCTTTGTGCCAGCTGCTATAATTGATGAACTGGATATATCTTTCTTTGGCTTTGATACAGACGACATGGCAGGTGTACTGCTTTTTGTATTTGTTGCAACTGGTGTATTTATGATTGTATTATCATATAACATAAACAATACTTACACTACTATTTTAAAATTAAATAATGCATCTACTGTAAGCGGAAACTATGTTTCCTCACAGCATCCCGAAACCAAATATATATCACCAGCAGCAGCATCAATTATGTCTGTATACTGGCAGACAGTAACATGTATATACCTTATTTGGAGTTTCTTAACATTCAACTGGCATTATACATGGATTATATGGCCAATAGCAGGAATAATCAGCGGTGTTTTAAACAGTGCATTTAAAAAGAATTAAGGAAATACCTTGGAAATAAAAACATTTATATAATTAAATAATTAAGGGAGGGTTACTATGAAAAAGACTGTATATCTCACAATTTTATCATTAGTCACTGTTTTTTGTATAATTATAGGTTCTATTTACCATATATCGGGATGGATTGGATTTGGTTTAGGAAATATCTTCAATTTTATTTCTGATGATAACAGCAGCTCCAGCCGCCGCAACAATATAACATATTCAGAAGATATAGATGAATTTGACAGTATTAAAATTGATGCAGATGCAATGAATATTAACATTAAAGAGGGAAATGCTTTCCATCTGGAATATAACGGCCCAGAAAGCAGGAAACCCAGTTTTAAGGTATCTGGCAATACATTGGATATTAAACAGCCATCAGCCAGAGGCTGGTTAAGAAACCATATTAATTACAAATGTGACTTAACAATTACAATCCCCTCTGGAACTGTTCTGGAAAATTCAGATATTGTAACAGATGTTGGCGATATTAATATTAACAATACAGAATGTAAGGATTTTAAAGCAGAGTCTGATGTTGGCAATATAATAATAAAATCTTGTACATTTGAATACTCAGAGATAGATAGTGATGTTGGAGATATTGAAACCAGTTTATCAGACCTTGGAAGAACTAATATTGAAACAGATACTGGCAATATTGATATTACGACATGCGGATTTAATGATATGGAAATTTATAATGATGTTGGAAATGTTAAATTATACAATAATAAAATTGATATCTCAAATTATACAGTTGACTTATCAACTGACCTCGGTTCTATAAGGGTTAATGGAGAAAAACATAAAAGGTCATTTTACCAGAAAGCCCCAGACGAAGCAGACAATTTTAAAATAACTATAGAAACAGATATAGGAAATATAGAACTTGATTAAAAAGGGGTATCAGATTAAAAATATAAACATAATGGCAGGGTGGCACTTTTATAGTGCCACCCTGTTTCAAGTTCCCTTAATACTCTGGATTTTAGTACAAAATTACTATGATGAGTTTTGCTATGTACAGCTACTTACAAAACGTAAAAACGAATGTAAGTAATACCAGAAGAAATATCATCCCCATTCTTTTATGAATGAGGCAAACTCACCCTGTAGCATGGTTGCTTTCATCTGTAATAAAAACATAAATAATTCTTTACTTCAACAATTTTCTGCTTAATTCACAAAAAACTTATACTGATTCTAATTTTTTCTTTTTTCCTCTTTTCTCTTTCTTCTTTTTTAATAATTTTCTTATAAAAAAACATATGAGAAAAATTAAAACAAATATAGAAATAATAGGAATTATATTTTTCTTTACCATATTACTCAATTCGTACCACCATTTTTTTGTTACTTTTACCTCAATTTTTGCAAAAATATCATCATTGCTATTTTTCATATCAATAATATAATCCCCATCTTTCTTGAAAGTTACTATTTTTCCATTTTGAGTTGAACTATATTTTTTATTTTCTATATTATTATTTAGTACATCCTCACCAATTACAAACTTTATCTTATCCATATACTTTTTATAACTTTCTGGAACAAAAGAACCCAAATCATTCTCTTTCAATATAATTGTGTTTAAAGTTTCATTTACTAAATCTTCCTTTTGGGGTATAATTTTGATTTTATTGCTATTAATATATGGTTTGTCAATCAAAAAAACTCTTGCTTGGTAAACATTGTTATTTTCATCCAAAGTATTTCCTAATCCACAAAACCATTCAGAATCAGGATTTTGTATTGCTTTTCTTATTTTATTTTTATTATTCCATAACTTCTCCATATCGCTATCACTGATTTCTTTTGTATTCAAACAGACAATTTCTTTAATCTTAATTTCATCTTTTTTAACCTCATCATTTATACATAGTTCAATTTTGAGAGTTAAATCATTTTGAAATATATCCGGTTCATAACAAGCAATCCCATTATCATTACTTGCTATACCCAATTCTCTTTCATTATTATACAATTTTAACTTTACTTCATCTACATGTGTATACCAATAAGAAATCCTATAATACCAGTTGCTTTTTGGCAACAAAATCTTGTAATTTCCTTTCTGTGGATTTGTAAGTATAATTTTTAAATAATCTTCTCCAGGTTCAAATATTAAATTCTTCTCTTTTGTATCCTTACAATATACCAAAATATCCTTATTAAAATCCACTTTTGTATTATTCAGATTTTTTATAAAAATATCTATTTTATCGTACTTATTTTTTAGTTTAAACGTAATCTTATCAGTTAAAGTTCCATCCTTTTTACTTTCTTCTAATACTTTTTCTGAACCGCCTATACCATTGAAAAATTCATTTACAACATCAGAAGGGTTATAACTTGAGTCTACATACTTAATTAAAGAAGAGTTACTATTTTTGTTTCCATTTATAATATCCTTAAATAATTGTATATCCTTTCCAAATCCTACAAGTATAATCTTTTGGTTTTCATTAACAAAATTTATACAACGCTTTTGCATTTCTTTTTCTGGAGAATTATCAGAATTTTTCTTCCTCTCTTTTTTTTCACTATTTATATTTTTATAGTCCATCTCCCCATCTGATAACATAATAATATATTTAATATCTGCATTTGAATTCTTTAAAATATCCTCTGCCTTTTTAAATGCTCCCAGCTGGTCAGTATAATCTCCATTTATAACTACCTTATTTATTTTTTCTTTACAACTCTTATATGTATCCTTATTTATTTTAGTTCTTTTTATAATTACTTTTTCATTATTCTTATTATCAAAAGTAACATATGAGAGAATAATATTTTTATTTATGCAACTAATACAAAAATCTTCTGACCAGTTTACCAGTTTATTACGCTGACCGCACATAGATTTACTTGTATCAATTAAGAGTACTATTTCCACTGTCTGTTCTGGATTTTCCGCTGCATAACACTTTTCTTGTTTACAAGCCAGGGCAATACAAATCACTAAAAAACAAATACTAAACCAATATTTTTTCATAACACTGCCTCCTCTGATAGTATATTTAATAATTTAATCACCATTTTTCATATTATTAATTGCATTAATTATATCCTTGCATATAGCACATGAATTTGCACATATAATTTGTGAAATATCTGCCATTTTCTGATAATTACCAGTATTAGGTGCTTTTATTTTATATTCAGGCTCAAAAATTATTTGTCTTAACAAATCCATCATGTCATAAAATTTCTGCTTATCATCGTAATTACTATTATTATCATCACTATGTTCATTATAAGGTACAAGCTGTGTTGTTGATTCTGTTGCTGCCAATTCTAATACAGAAAAAACATCATCAGTTTTATCACAACCCTTGTTACTACAATCCTTCTCTGTATTCTGGTTATTTCCTTTAAAACAATTATAAATTGGTTCTGGTGTTAAATCTGGCATATCTCCACTAAAATCATAGAAGCTTGGAATTTCCTGAAAAATATACCCATTAACAATCTCTTCCTTCATATCATGTTCTAAATAAATTATGGCATCTTTACATTCACTGCCACTGCCTATCTTAAAACCACTTCGCAAGATATCCAGAATAGTATATTCTCCCATACCAACTATAAAAACCCTGTCTTTATTGCTGGCATCAATACAATTATAATCTTTAATATTAGAAATCCATCTTAAAAATTTAGCACCATTACCTCCTAAATATACACAAAGTTCATTTTTATTACCATTATCTTTTTGCATACATCCAAGTATATACCCAATATTGAGGAATAAAAGAGAAATATTATATGTCATCATTTTAACAAAACTACGAAATTCATCCATTTTATTATAAACATCCGGTGGTATAACATAATTATTTTTTTCAATCTGCATTGCAATTAAATCAAATAATCCGTAATAATAACTATCGCACATTTTTGTTTCTAATTTGCATTTTCCACGCAATTCACTCAATAATTTACCTTCTGGTGTATTTTCATCAACCTTACGTGACCCCACAAGAAATATACCAATTATTTCATCAAAACGCTGAAAGTTATATTCGTTATTTAGCATACTTATATCATAGCCTCCAAACGCAATTTTAGTATATTTTTTCTGCAAACTATCATCTTTATCATTATAAACATGAGCTACCAAAGTTTTCTTCCACCCTATATCTATACTTGCAAAAACTTTTCCAGAATCTTTAGATAACAATTCTTCCATAGATTCATTCCTTAATGTTAAGTTTTTATATAAATTACCAGTTAATGCCTTTTGCTCACTCATACTAAGAACAGAATTTTCTATAACTTCTGAAATACCTGTCCAGCTTTTTCCAAACTGTAAGGCATGTTTCCAAAGACCTTCTAACTGTCCTACTTTTTCATTTTCATCATCATAGAAATGGAGAAAATTTATTTTTATATAAGAACACTGTTTTAATAATGCTGTATGAATTGCAAATAATAAAATCTGCTGGACAAAAATATGCGCATGCCTCTTCTGTTGTTGTTTCATTTGGTCATAATCAAAGTCCAGAAAATGAATATTTTCATCTCCTAACATTTCAAGACAACTTTCAATATAAAATAACGCTTGTCCATCATCAAACGGGTTCACCGAATATGAATCTGGAATTTTTTTGTAAGAATAAAAACTATGTACAACATTTCTAAAATATGATAATTCTTTTTCTCTACAACCACTTTCTGTCATAACAAAATTACTATTTACCAATAGTTTTTTATTACTATCACCTGTTATATTTATAGAACCTGGTACTCTGAAGGCTACTCTTTCTACACTTCTTCTCTCTGATACATCATATATCTTCATCATAGTAACATATGTTGATGTATGTCCAATATCAATAAAAACCCCTATAGTTCCTCCAACATCTTCCATACCAATATTCTCTGAACTTACAGGTATATATCCACTTACTGCTCCCAAAGAATACCTTATATATGGAGGAAAAGTATTAGTCCTTATAAGTTTAAAAATAATATCCCCTGTATTATATCCATTTTCTGACTGATATTCCACTGAAGAAGAAGCATATGGAATATCCACTTTTACTTCAGAACCATTTTCATAAACCCATGTATAATAACTCTTCCAATTTAATACATTTATTCTCTTTTCTGGCCATAAATATACAGGAACAAAAACATTTCCATAAAGCCACTGGCAATCTTCAAATGAATATATCTTATAAAATGAATAAGGAAATCCCTTAATACTTAACCTTACTTCAAATACTGCCTTTAAATGGTCATATATTACAATATATTCGTCAAAAAAATCTTCTGCTGTAATGTGTTTTTCTATCATTTCCTGTATAAAATTTCTTTTAAAAGGTAAAAGCGCATAAGCTGATAATGGTTCACCTCCTGGTTCTACTATAGAAATAATTTTTCTGTGTCCAATTTCTAACACATGATGAAATAATTCTTCTAATTTCACAAGATTTTCTGAATTAAACATAGAATCTGGTCTATCATCATAAACTACAACAATAAGCTTATGCTGGAATATATCGTCATGATATCTTTCTATAAGAAATTCCATCTTATTATCAAATAAATTAAAATCGCTACAATTATTCAGAAAATTATATTCTTTTCGTATATTATTATTCATACTTTCATAAATTTTTCGTTTAATATAAGTCTCTACCTCTAAATCTGCTTCTCTTGAATATAAATCAACAAATTTATCTAATTCCTTTATTAATTTTTCATAATGCAAAAAGATTCCACCATCAGCAGAATTTATACAACTAATATTACTTCTTAATATTTTTAACCAAAATCCAAGGTCTGCATACTCATTTCCCTTTCCCCTGAAATCAAATAACAACTCTGTTTTCTGGTTCACTGTTTCAATTGAAAGCCAATCCAGCTTAGAGATTTTCTTCTTAAACATTTTAGCTGGACAAATAATTGTAAGTGGTGAAGTTATTGCAATTGGAACTTCATCCATACAAAAAACATATAAATAATCCCAGGTAGTCTGGTATAATACAGGTTTATCTTCTGGTCTGAAAGAAGCAGCAGCACGTATAAATGGATTATCACTCTCCTCAGATAAATCTACTTTAATTACATTTATTTTTATATTACGTATTCTCTGAAGTGCCAAAATAGATAAAACTGCTCTCCACTCCATTACAGCCCTTATATGTTCAGGATGTCTGTTGTCAAAAAAAATATTATGAAACAATAACATCTGTTCAAATATATGTGGCATGGCATTTGAACCCTCATCAAAAACTGAACCTGATGTTTCATAATAAAGCTTCATATTATCTAAAAGAAAATCATAAATTTCATCTATTTCCTCCCAACACTCATCACTAATCATTCTTGTTTCATCTTTTAAATCTGGTAACAAATATTTTTTATTCATATGTCCCCTCCAATACCAATAACCATACCTATATCATACATGCAATATAAACTGCATTTACCAAATTTTTAATGCTTTCATCCATGCTTTTATCATTTGCTCTTTGTATATTTTTTAGAATATTATCATCTTTTTCGTAATAATTAAATCCAAGATTACTAAGCCTCAGCCATATATCACTCATGGAAATTTTTTCAATATCCAAATCAGTAAAGAAACTTGTATCTTCTAATTCCTTCATATGCCTACGTATATAATCAAGATTTTCTGTATAAATATTTTCATTTATTTCATCTGTATATTTATCATCTAAAAGTCCATCCGTTATTAAATTATTCATAAATTGTTTTAAAATTAATTTCTTGGAAAAAAATTGTATATATTTTACCACATCACTGTCATTATCATCATTTTCTTCTGTATCAATGTCAATTTTATCCGGGGTAGATGCTTTTTCAATATTACAAATATTCAGTTCCGCAAACCAGCGTATATATTCACTACAATATTTAGAAATATTCTCAAATTTGTTATAAAGTTTATCTTCATCAAAATCAGAAGATTTTTCCTTTCCATCTATAAAATCAAAATACCATGGAATTTCACTAGCATGTTCTTTTAATTTATTTCTCTGCCTGTAATCAAATAATTCCTCTATAATAAGACTTTTCATAACAATTGCAAAACGCATCATAATATAAAAACAAAAGAAACATTTTGCAGGCTGGTATAAATCTAACCAGCTAATCTGCTTTTCAGAAACTGTTGCGAAATAATGCCCTTTCTCCCTAATATCACTTTCAAAAAATGTTACACAAGACATCGCAGAGTAAAATTCTACAATATGAGGAAGATTTTTTTGCCTGTTTCCAGCTGTTTCATAACTTCCTCTAACATCTTTTCCATCATGTCCAATAATATATAACTTATCAAATACCCTGAAACCATTATTATCTTCACCATCAACATATTTATAATATTCTATTGCTGCTTTAGTTTTTGTAGCAAATTTATCTGACTCAATCTCAATATCCTCCTCTTCTTCTGAATACATCTTTGCTGTTAAATCATCTCTGGAAAAACCAAAATAAGGAAGAACCATACATCCACCCACTTGCATCTGTTCACAAATATGTTTATTGTCTGAGTCTCCAAATAATTTCTTTTTCAAATATCTTGAAATAGTAGGCAGAGAAGAAGCACCTGTGCCTCCAAAAATAGAGCCTGCAAGAAAAATCTTAATTTTCTTCATATCTTTCTGGGCAATACTTACTATTTTAACAAACTTTTCCAATATAGAATCCATATTAGCCGCAAAAAGCGCTGCCCCAACATTAGGATGAGCAAAAAAACCCTCTGAAATTTTCATTTCCCTTTCTTCTTCACTATATAATGCATCCATTAAAACAGAGGCGCTATTAATTCCACGTACATTAATTCCTGGATTACTTGCAATATCCCGAAAAGTTTTTGCCCCTTGAACTGGATTTGCACACATTAAATTAATCTTAGGTTTGAAAAAACAAGGTATTGGACTTTCTTTAATTACATAACTTTCCCTGCATTTATCATATAGTTTTATAATTCTCTTAAAATAATCTGCATTTCCATTTTTAGTATCTGAATCAATATATAAAATATTTACAGATTTTACATCTAAATACCCATTAGCACACATATGCACAAAAATTTCCCCACATCTTGCTCCTGTGCCTCCCAACAAAATTAAATTATAACTAAATCTCTCCCTCATTCAACCATCTCCTATAATTCCTTTAGAACCTCATCCAGCATCCTGTTTATAATACCTATAACTGGCTTCACATAAGGCGCTTTCATTTCTACAGGTAATACTATTCCTAAATTTAATAATTCAAAAACAAATTTCAAAATATATATTATTGCCGTAACACAAAGAATACCTATATTATTTACTAAAATTTCTAAATTAAATAAAATTATTATAACTATTTCTGATATAAAAGTAATTGCAGGTATAACAATAAATCTTTTTTTATATTCATACATATTAATTAAATTCAGCCATCTTAATTTAATTATATTAGACATATACAACGGAATCATATATAACCCAGCTGTATATAAGATTATAGCTATAGTAACTAGCCCCATAATACAAAATATATTATTTGAAAACAATCCACCCATTTGCTGGTTTACCCAGTCAGCAACCTCCATTGCTCCCAAAGTTCTATTTTTTGCCTGGTTAAAGTAACATTGCTTTAAAAGATTGTATACTACAAAATATACAGCACTTTGAAATGCAATAACTATAATAATTGAAATTACCATACAGTAAATATGTACACTCTCACTTCTAGTAAAATAACTATTATAATAATATTGTTTATTTGAATTTCTTATCTCTCCAACACTTTTTCCCATATATACCTCCTATATTAATTTTTTAATATTTAATAAGCCATATATATTAAAAAATTTCCCATCCATTTTTGATACTCTGTAGCATTTTCTTGATAATTTTTCTCTTTTATATCTATAATTTTTTCAAACATCTGTTTAATATTAATTTTTTTACTCCAGTCATTTTTTATACTATTTACATTCATTGACAAAACCCATTGTGGAATTGTATATTGTGGCCTTTCCATCTGAAAACGTATATCTATTAAAGCAATATTACGTCCCCATGTTTTAGGAAATACAGCATTTTTATTAAGATTTAAATCAAGGCACAACCAATATTCTTTAGCACTAATATCCGGTTTTATAACTGCTTGTTGTTTTGTAATAAAATCATTGCCTGAATATTCTCTGTAAGCAAACGGATTTGAACGGTAATATACTTTAATATATGTATCAATCTGGCTACCATTACTCTTTACACTATCATTAATATAAATACCTGGTAATTCTATCTTTTCTATTGGTAATTCCTTAATAGATGAAGATTCCTCATTTTCTGCAAGAGATAATGCAAATCCTGCACCATTATCTGGAATTTTGCCCATTGATAAATTATCTAAATTTATAGACTGTAATATATTTACTATTCTATTTTTATTCTGTAAAATTGTTTTATCAAATTTTATTTTATGTTTGCCAAACATGTTGTTTTTTAATTCAAATTTACACTCTGAGAACTTTATATTTTCACTATTTAAATTACCTTCTAATTCATCTATAAAAGAATTATAATATTTATCCTTTGAAACTATAATTATGAAAAATGAATGATTTTTATCTGGGTCAGTAATGTTGTCCCATTCTTGATTATATTTATCACAATTTAACTTGCTAAAAAAACTACTTTTTATATTATAAATACAAATATTTGATTCCCCTAGCTTATTAGCTAATTGTTCTGAAAAATCCTTTATTAGTTTATTATGCCCTTCTGTTTTATTCTCATCTGTAAGAAAATTCATATCTGTAATAATCATATTTACATCATTTTCATCATTTTTATATTGGTTATTTGTAAATATTTCTGACAATTCTCCCGTTTCACTATCTTCATCATAGTTTTTATTAACTTTCCTCATAAATCCCAAAAAATTATCTGTACTTATATTTCCTTGTATTCCTTCATTACAAATGTATCTTTCCCCTGATTCAGAAAAATTATTTTCATTAAACATTTTTTCTAATACATTAGATAATTTATACATATTAGTGCTATCATCTTCATAAAAAAATCCAAGCATTGAAGGTGAAATATCCAAATAACAATATAATTTACATCCATCCAGATTCTCTGTAACATTTGTATTTTCCTTATAAGGCTCATTTTCAGAAACATATTTAGGTATATGTTTTATATTAAATAATACTATAATACCAACAAGCACAATAATAATAATTATTATTATAAAATTTTTACATAACTTAAAGCCTATCTTTATACTTTCATTATTCCTTTTCATATCAATTCTCCCTTATTAAAAATTTAGTAATAATTGTTAGCTCTTCTGCTTTCTATTTTAATAATTATTACTGTTTTTAAAATACCATTATTTATAATGTTTGTCAATCTTATTTATCACATTCTGTATAATTCCTCCGGTCTATGTCGTTTTATATCTACACATTCTATGAATATCATTTCAATATATATTATCAAAACAGTTATTTTTCTAATATTCCATATACATTATTATAGAACATCAAAAAAGGCAAAGCCTTGCTTTGCCTTAAACAACTCTTATTACTTATTATATGACTGTTATACACCTGCATTATAACCTTATTCTGCTGTTAAATATATTACTTCTTAGGAATATCAGCCCTGCCAAACAGCCTGTATACACCAACCCATTTCTTTTTGCTCTGGTTTCCAGCTTTACGTATATAAATATAACTTTTATCTTCTACATCAGTTAAATTAACTATCTTAGTTGAAGAGCTTCCTGCAGCTAATATTTTTGCCCCTGTTCCAAGTTTTGTAACATCTGTAACCTCTTCTTTTGAAGCTATAATCTGGTAATCATCATCACCTATATTGGTAAATCTAATTGTACCTTTCCATACTCCGTCAGTTTCCTTTGAATCTCCATACTGTACTGATACTACTTTTTTACCATCTTTATTAATTACTATTGCATTTGCAACACCTGCGCCACCACTAACAGCTTCACCCACTGCGCTAGAAGTTGCTATAATATCAGCACCACCAAGTTCTTCATCAGTAAGAGGTGCTGTAATCTCTAAGTTTACACGTGTCCACTTTGATGCACACTTAGCTTTCTTAGTAGAAGAATTGTTTTCTTTTGCTTTAGTACGTACTTCCAGTATACCTATTGCACCTGATGTTGCAGGATTATCTGGTGTTCCAAGCATTGTATCTATTCTGACATCTTTTGTAGCCTTTGTTTCATCTGTTAAAACAATTGTTTCTTTTCCTGTTACCTGCCCATCTTTTGTAACATCAAATTCTTTAAAGCTATATGAATTATCCTTATTCTTAACAAGTACGCGGTACTCAGCAGCCTTTGGAAGTGTTAAAGTTCCTGCTGTATACTGTACAGAAACAGAAGGACCGTTTGCCTGTTTGGCAATATTCAACTTTGATATTTTTCCTGGAAGTTTGCCTGAAACATATACATCAAGTTTATTATCAAGGTTACTTGCATCATATACATTAGAATAGTATGTATCAGGTTTAAGTTCTGCTTCCACACTACAAGTCCTCACATATAATGATGCCCCCTGGTACTGGTATTCTTTAAAAACATCCTTAATTATACCATTTTCTAAGTCCTGTTTTTCTGACCACTTCCCACTTGAAATTCTGTATTCAAAAGAAGTTGCTGCTATAGCATTTCTTTTACTGTCACCAGCCATAAATTCAAGTTCATGTTTTTGCGCATTATATGTTAAAACATTGACTTTATCTGAAGCTGGAATTTTAATAATAAATGGTTTATCCATATCCCCTGTCATTACAGCAATAAAATTTTCCTTAGCTGCATTTAATTTAGACAAATCTATCGTAATATTGCCAGAACCATTTACATCATACACATCCCATGCAGACATTTTAAATGTTGTCTTGCCTGTTTTTTTATTACTGCCTTTTTTAGCTACACTAAATAATACTTCCTTATCACCTGAATTTGGTGTTACAACAATCTGCTGTGCTTTTGTATCAACTCTTACATTACTTATATTAATACTTGCTGATGTATCCACAGAACCAGCACCAGCCCATGCCATGACAGATAATGCAATAACAACAGTCCCCTGTAATAATCTCCTTATCCTCATACTATTACCCCCTTTTAATTAACTTTTACCAAATAATATACTTGTCAAATGGATATCTGAACCCAGATTATTACTTAGAAGCTGCAACATTTGGAACCGTAATACTAGTGCCAACCTGTTTCCATGCTCCTGCCCATCTCTTAGCTTTCTTATTACCAGCCAGGCGTATAAATATATTCTTTCCACTAACATCTGCTTTCTTAATGTTAACAACCTTACCTCCCTTAATTGGCTTGACAGTTTTATCATTAACACCTGGAACTGAACTGCCTATATAATACTCATAATTATCTGTAGATTTATTTGTAAGCACTAAATGTGTAACTTCTGTCTGCTTGCTGTTAAGCCTATACCCTGCCTCCATAATAGCACCAGCAGATGTTGAAATAGTAACTGGCTGTTCAATTGTTGCATCCTTTATATCCTTTGTACTGGCACTATCAAGTAACAGTTCCTTTGGATTTTCTATTTTAACACGTGTCCATTTAGAAGCACATTTACCTTTTCCATTTGTCTGGGCAGCTTTACGCACCTCTAATATTGCTGAATCTTCTGCTGGTGCAGTTGCTGTTGCCTCAAGAAGCCCTGCTACAGTTTTAACCTCTTTAGAACCTATTGCATTATATGTAGCAGTTCCAGACTCCTTAATAACACGATATTCCAGACTTTTATTAATAGTTACTGTACCTTTTGTATAATCCACAGGAACGGAAGGCCCATTAGCCTGTTTGGCAATATTAAGCTTAGTTTCCTTTCCTGGAAGACTTCCTATATTATATACATCTACATTAACTTCTGTTGTACTGCCAACAGGAACTACACTTACCTGTCCATTCTTTATATCATCAGTTTTGCCACCTGCTGCTTCCAGATTATTGATACCTTTTACCCTTACATATAATGTAGCCCCCTGGTACTGGTATCCAGAAAAATCTAATTCTGATACCTTACCACTTGCTCCCCAGCCATCTGTTGTTCTCCTGTAATCTATTTCTTTAACGTCATTTCCATCCGCCCTGAAATCACTTATCCTGGCTGTGTTAGCACAGAATGTTATCTTGTTTTTCTTAGTAGCAGCAGCCAGTTTTACAAATAAAGGGCTTGTCATGTCATTGGTCATTATTGCAATATAATTGTCCTTAGTAATATTTAATTTTGATAAATCTATTCTTGCTTTATCTGTACTAGTCCCTTCTGCTTGCTCATATACATCCCATGCAGTAATTTTTGCTTTTTTCTTCTTATCTACCTTAGCTATTCCAGCCATAAGTTCTGTATCTCTAAATTGTACCTCCAGGCTTATACCTTCTTCATCAAATACTACATCCTGGATACCAACAGCTGCTGACGCACCAGCAGAACCAGCACCAAACCATCCTATTGCTGCTAAAGCTGTTAAGGCTGTTCCCTGTAATACCCTTTTAATCCTCATAACATTACCCCCTTCAACTTAAAATATTATAAAAATTTCTATAATATATTTTCGGCATATTACTACGAAATTTAAATAGCCTTTTGTATATTTAATAAGTTTTTATATCAATTCCATATTCCTCAAACTGTTCCTTATACAAATCTTCTTTTGACGAAGGCACTGTAATACTTTCTAAATCACCAATTCCATCAAGCATATCAAACTTAACACTTGTTATTCCTTCTGGTAACTTTAATGTTTTAATACCAGTATCATAAAAAGCCCTGTCACCAATAACAATTAATTTTTCTGGAAGTTCAATATCTGTAATAGAACTGCATCCCCAGAAAGCTTCTTCATTAATTGTAGTTATACTTTGAGGAAGTTCAATATCTGTAAGATTTATGCAATTAGTAAACATTCCTTGTCCAACAAATCCCAGTCCTTCTTCAAGTTTACACTCTTTAAGAGCCTCACAATCCGAAAATATTTCTGTTCCCATATTTTCTACAGTTTTAGATATAAAAAAGTATTCAAGGGAATAACAGTTACTAAAAGCATGTTCTGAAATACTTGTCAAAGCACCAACACCCTTTACTTCTTTCAAATTAGAACAACTACCAAAAGCATCTGTACCAATTTTCTGGACAGAA
Organism: uncultured Lachnospiraceae bacterium; assembly: GCA_910588655.1. Taxonomy (GTDB): domain Bacteria; phylum Bacillota; class Clostridia; order Lachnospirales; family Lachnospiraceae; genus Butyribacter. Next base: position 46,874 of record CAJUPJ010000005.1, read on the forward strand.
TTACTTAAATCAATCTTTTCCAATGTATCACATGAGTAAAATGCACTATCTTCAATTTCTATTATATTAGAACCTGCTGTAAAATTTACAATGCTTAAGTCTGACTCAAAAGCACTGTTTATAATTTTTGTAACAGGATAATCCTTATTTTCATAATTAATTTTATCTGGAATTTTTAAATCTTCTATATCTAAGTCACAGTGTCCTGCGACAGCAGCATTCTTATCATCTATCTGGTAACTTACACCATCAGCTTCAAGAAAACCTGTATCTATATTATATATTACCTTAACAGCATCTGTATTTATATTTTTATCATTTTCTCCTTTTGCACAACCTGCCAAACCTGCTATACATAATATTAATAAACATATATAATAACATATTTTTTTCATATAGTCTTTCCTCACTTCTAAATCATTTAATTTATTATTACTATTATTGGCAATAATAATCCTAATAATAATTTATTATGTATATATTTAGTAATTATATATACACAGAAGAGAGGACTGAATAAACAACCCTCTCTCCTGGTCAAAATATAAAATCTTAAATTATCTTAACGAAAAAATTATAAAATAATTATTACAAATTATTATTTTGGAAATGTTAATGTACCTACTGATGCATAGTTTGTAACCCAAACTTTATCTTTCTTATTTCCAGCTATACGTATCCATAACTGGCCTGGTGTTTTTTCAGTAAATTTAGCAGTTTTACCTTTGCCTATTTTCTTTGCCTTATCAGTTACTGAAGGTGCTGTATCTTTAACAACATATTCAATATCTGAAGTAAGATTATTTGTGATAATAAGTGACTTTACTTTATCCTTTTTACTATCATAATCAAACTTTGCATTTATTGAAGCACCTGTAGCAGTGAATACATCAACACCTGTACTAGAACCCGTAGTAACCTTTGATACATCAGCATTAGGATTAACCTTATCACCTATATCTGCTAATTTCTGCACTTTTATACGTGTCCATTTTGAAGCAATCTTACCTTTTTTACCTGTTCCAGTTGCTGCTTTACGTACTTCTAATGTTCCTTCATCTGCAGTTCCAACAATATCATTAACAGATTTGCCATTTTTAGCATCAGCCTCTGCAGCAGCAGATGTTGCACCTACAGATGCTGCTGTTACAAAACGCCACTCTAAACCAGTTTTAATTTTTACAATGCCCTTAGTATAATCAGCTGCTACAGAAGGACCATTTGCCTCTTTAGCAATATTAAATTTAAGTTCTTTACCTGGAAGTCTGCCTATATCATAAGTGGTCATTGCTACAGGAGAACTTTTAATTGTCACATCATTTATCTTTGTTGTTGATTCTGAAGGAGTAGAAGGAAAATCGGCAACTTCCCTAATATATATTGTTGCTCCCTGATACTGGAAGTCGCGGCCAAAAGCGTTATCAAGATTTACTCCTTCCCATCCACTATATAATGTCCTGTATTCGTAACCAGCATTTGCAGTACCATTAGTAATATTTATTTTCTGCTCTACTGCATGATACTCTGCCTTATATTTACTATTTGAAGGTGCAATGTGAAGAACTATCGGGTCAGTACTATCTGTCTTAATTGCAATGTAATTATCAGCTGTAGCCTTTAATTTAGATAAATCAATATTTGCACTTCCACCTTCATATACATCCCAGCTTGTAATTTTAGCCTCAGCTTTACCCTTTCCTACTTTCAGTACACTAACCATAAGTTCATTATCCGTAAAACTAACACTTATACCTTCAGCAGTGGCATTAATATTTCCTATAGGAAAATCTGCTGCTGATGCATCTACAGAGCCAGCGCCCATCCATGCTGCTGCTGCAAGGGCTGTCAAAGCAGTCCCCTGTAATACTCTCTTAATTCTCATAATGAATACCTCCTTGTAATTACCTTACATGTTTTACGTCCTTGTGTTAATCCATCCATCAGCCAGATTACCTGGCCTGGATAAAATACTTCTATATATGTATTATATAATAGAAATAATATCCTCCATTCAAAAGAGCTATACGGAAAATAGCTTAACGGGGGGTTAAAAAATGCAATTGCCCTTATCTTATAGCATGGATACCAGAATGTAATAATACCAGGCAGAGCCCACACCATAAACCAATACACAAAACATAATATATGTATATATAACTGTTTTACACCTTTCCCTCAATATTAAACAGTATATACTATTGATTATGCCTTCTGCATTAATCTGCCATTCTTTAATGTCTGGATGCTTTAATACAAATGATGCCCTTTCATATGTAAAAGCGTATTACGCCCTATGGTGTATAAATATAACAGAAACCATGCCATTTATAAAAAGAATATGCTCCAGATGCCAATGCCCCTTGACACCTCTGCCACTAAAACCTTTTATATTTAAAAGTGTTAGTTAAAAAAGTTGGTTCTGGCACAATGTCCGGAACATACATAATCAAAACACCCAGGATACAGACTAATACATTAAGTAAATGGACACATTACAATTTTACAAGGTGGTACGGCACCTTGTATATAATTGTATGCAAACATTTCTCTCCATATGTATATATCCATCAGATGTATTTCTTATGCATGAACAGACCTTCTGTTACTAACGGGCTTACTACTGGTATGTTTGCAATAACTGGTTACCTCCAGCCTGTTGAGCTATTTCTGCATTTTAAAATCCATCTATACTACATATAACTCTTGTAAAGTATTTCGTCTTAATTTTAAAAAAGTTTAGCACTTTTTTAAAAATTTTTTGTTAATTTCAAAATGTAACTGAATAGTCACCTTTCTGATACTTGTACTTTCTATATATAACATTCTTGTACCTGCACTTTAACTTATGGTAAAATAAAGTGCCATAAAATATTTTATTTTACGTAGTTTTGATGCTCTTTGTTTCTTTTTACCTTTTTAGAAAGGATGGTATTTTATGGCATTATTAAATTGTATTGAATGTAACCACATAGTATCTGACAAAGCATCTGCCTGTCCAAACTGCGGATGCCCTGTCAGTTTTTCACTTGATGTTTCCAGCCTGGCAGAACCATATAAGGCAGTACCCCCAAAACGCAAACCACGAAAACGCAGGAAATATAAAAAACTGCCAAATGGCTTTGGATGCATCAAGAAACTTTCTGGCAACCGTTCCAGGCCATTTGCTGCATACCCTTCCACAAAAGAATTCTACAATAATGGTTCTCCTGTTTCACAGCCAGCTATAGGATATTATGCGGACTGGTACCAGGCGTTTGATGCATTAAGGGAATTTAACTCAAACCCTTATGACCTGGTTCATAAGGATATAACCTTTACAGAATTATTTGAATTATACTTTAAAGATAAATACATAGACAATAAAAAGAAAAAATATTCCCAGTCTTCCATAGATTCAACCAAAGCAGCGTTTAAAAACTGTTCTGCATTACATAACAAAAAATTTAAAGAACTTCGTAAATATGACCTTCAAAGTGTACTGGACCATTGCCCGCTTAAACACTCAAGCCTTGAACTTATTGTTACACTCTTTAGGCAAATGTATAAATTTGCAAAAGAAAATGATATAACATACAAAGATTACTCTGAATTTGTCAAAATAAACATACCTGATGATGACGAAAGCGGCGAACCATTTACACAGGAGGAACTGGACATCCTATGGAACAACAAAGACAACGAAACTGTACAATTTATTCTTGTCATGATTTATAGCGGTTTCCGCATAAAGGCTTTTGAAACAATAGAAATAAACAGTAAAGAAAAATATTTCAAAGGCGGGGTAAAAACAAACGCAGGCAAAGGAAGAATTGTACCAATACACAATTCTATATTTGCTTATGTCCTTAATTTCAATCCTGATAAATTTAAAGCTGTTTCATTCCGTACAAAAAAATTCTATCCTGTGTTACAACAGCTTGGGATTGCCAAAACCTTATCTGGCAAAAAACATACACCACATGACTGCCGGCATACATTTTCCTGGCTATGTGATAAGTACAAAGTAGATGAATTATCTAAACATTTGATAATGGGGCATAGTTTAGGAAACGATATAGAAAAATCCGTTTATGGGCACAGAACCATTGACGAATTACGTGCAGAAATAAACAAAATACAGGTATAACACTTGTCACTAATTGTCACTAACCGTACAATTTCCCAGATGTTTCCGGTTTATGCCAGATGGCTTTGAAACTATTCCAAAGCCTTGTTTTATACAGCTCTTTATAAAAATGCCAGCCTTTTTGTAAATGCCTGTTTTTTAACCCCCCGTTAAGTTATTTCCAGTATAGCTCTTTTAGATGAAGGATACTATTTCTATTATATTATACATATCATAGAAGTATTTTATCCATGCCAGATAATCTGGCTGATGGATGGATTAACACAAGGACGTAAAACATGTAAGGTATTTACAAGGAGGTATTTATTATGAGAATTAAAAGAGTATTACAGGGGACTGCTTTAGCAGCTCTCGCAGCAGCAGCATGGATGGGCGCTGGCTCTACAGATGTATCAGCAGCAGTTGATGTAGATGATATATGGGTAGGAGAAGGTGAAATTGGCATAACATCTAATGATGCAGAAATTATGGTTAGTATAGTACAAGTTAAAAATAACCAGTTCCAGATAAAAAACTGGGATGTTTATGAAGGTGGTGAGGCAATAGTTGATTTATCTAAGCTTAATAATGCAAAAGATAATTATGTTGCTGTTCTGACAGATGATAATAAGCCATTTTTCCTTAAAATTGCCAAAACTGATAAGCCTGGTAAGGCAACATATAATTACAAGACTGGCACACTTACATTTGGTACTCTTACAGATTTAGATAAAGCTGAATATAGGACAGTAAATAGTGGATGGAATGGGGCTTCAGACCTTGATGTCAGCAGGTATAATTACCAGGGCGCTTCATTGTACATGAGAATTAGAGAAACTTTAAAACGCCCGGTTCTTAATACAGCAGAAAAGCTGGATGATAAATCTACAAAGAATACTACAGAAGACTATGCAGTATATGATATTGGAAGCCTTGCAAGTAAGGAAGTAAAATTTAATGTTGCTAAACAGGCAAATGGTCCTTCACTTAGCGGGGATTATGTAAAAAATACTATTAAGAGCAAGGATGGTCTTCCAGCCCGTGTTGTTTACAATGGCAGTTTTTATGACTTTGGCGGAGAAAATGGTGCTCAAATAGCAGTATCAGGTGGTGCAGTTACTTCTAAGTCTTCTAAAACAGCAGACCTTGAAGCAATAACAAAGGGGTTTAAGCCAGGAGACAAAATAGTACTTGAAGTACGTACAGATGCAACAGATAAAAAGCCTGCTTCTAAGTGGTCACGTCTTGAAATTGTAGTTCCTAGCCAAATAGCAGCTTCAGCTATTGCTAGTACAGTAACAAATGGCGCTATTGTTACTTCTGGGGATGCTATTAAGGTTTCTGCAGCATTTACTGAAAAATCAGGCAAGAATGGTGCTAAGAGTTATCCGGATGTTGTTATTAAGAATGATGCTTCTAAGGGAAATGTAGATGTTAAAATAGGTGAAACTGGAAAAGTATCTACTCTTAAACCTAGCAAAACAGTAAAATATAAGAAAACAGGAACTGATGGAAATAAATTATATGTACGTGTAGGTGGTGACAAGGCTGATAAAAAATGGGCTGGTGCATGGACAGAAATTGGCCAGGTTACATTCCCTAAAGATGTAGCAGCTGCTACACCAACTCCTGCACCTTCAACAGCGGCTAAATAATATATTAGTTATTTATATTGATACTGATTAGTTAAATATCATAAGTTTTATATTTTAAACACAGAGAGAGGATTGTCCAGGCGGTCCTCTTTCTGTGTATATAAATCTTTGTAATGTAAAAAATACATAAGATGAATTTAAAACATATTAACTTATATAGAAATGAGGAAATGATAAATGAAAAGAAAAAGTTATATAATATGTTTATTATTTTTATCTGTAATGGTAAGTCTGGCTGGCTGTACAAAAGAAAATAGTGGTAAAAGCAAAAATTCTGTTAAAGTAAAATATAATGTAGAGACTGGTTTTCTTGAAGCTGAAGGTGTAAGTTACCAGATAAATGATAATAATGCTGCTGTGGCGGGACATTGTGATTTAGATATAGAAAATTTAAATATTCCAGATAAAATAAATTATGAAAACAAAGATTACCCTGTTACCAAAATTATAAGCAGTGCTTTTGAATCTGATTTAAGTCTTGTAAATTTTACAGCAGGTTCTAATATAACAGAAATTGAAGATAGCGCATTTTATTCATGTGATACATTGGAAACAATTAATCTGAATAATACTGTAAAGAAAATTGGAGAAGATGCTTTTGGCAGTTGTTCTAATTTAAGAGAAATAAAGGGTGTTGGTGCTTTGACAAGTATTTCAAACCATGCTTTTAGTAATTGTTACTCACTGGAGTATTTTTTTATATCTAAAACAATAGAAAGCATGGGGACAGAAATATTTTCAGATTGTGAAAACCTTAAAGAATGTAAGCTGGAAGAAGGGCTATCATTTATTGGGCAGGGTATGTTTACTAATTGTGAAAATCTTTCAGAAGTTTCACTTCCAAAAAGTATAACCACTATTAATGAAGAAGCATTCTGGGGCTGTAGCGCAATTAAAGAAATTGAACTGCCAGAAGGATTAATTATAATTGGTGACAGGGCTTTTTATGATACAGGGATTACAACATTAAAACTTCCAGAAGAAATAACAGGAATTAAGTTTGACATGCTTGATGGGACAAATGATTTAAAAAGTATTACTGTGCCTTCATCAAAAGAAGACATTTATAAAGAAGAATTTAATGATTATGGAATTGAAATAAATATATATTAAATTTATAAATAAAGCTATAAGTCTTTTACAATATATGCAGCCATATGTATAAAAGCCATTCCAGCCATATGGCTGCATATTATTTACCGGCTGATTTTATATTCTTTAAGAAGTTTATCCATATATGCAGAATCAGTTGCAGCACGTGAAATCTCAGATATTTTTCCATCTTCTGCAAGTCTTACAGATAATTGTGCCATTAACTGGACGCCTTGCTGCATACCCTGTTGTATACCTTGCTGCATACCCTGTTGTATACCTTGCTGCATACCCTGTTGCATACCTTGTTTAAGCTTTTTATCAGCATAAGTTTCTAAAACCTGTCCGCCCATAACTTTATCCACCTCCTTACAGATATTTTTGTTGTTATTAAAAATATAATGCACAAGTTTTTCTGTAAATTCTATAATATTTGTCATGTCATAACTGTTAAGTATGTCACTATTGTATGCTTTACTTATGCCATTATATAGTTCTTCATATTCTTTTTTAATATATGGCATAATTTCTTCATCTGTTTTATTTTCATAACGCATAATATAATAGGGTATAAGAAGAAACAAATCTTTTTGGATTATTTCTTCATAATTATATTTTTGTACTTTAATAACAGGCACACTATAGTTTATACTTTCCCCATTCTGGAAATTTACTTTCATTTCTATTTTATCTGGTGTTCTGCCTGTATGTCTTAAATACAATACAGCGGAATATGGAAAATTAATTTCATAACCCTCTTCTGTCTTTTTTACATTTTCTAATGCTATATGGAAGTCATATTCAACCATCCTTAATATAATTGTTCCATCTGGGTTGCTCTGGCACTCAATATGATAGAATTTACCTGCAAGCCTGATTAATGAATCAGTTATTATTTCCCCAATACTGTTTTGTTCCTTCCCGGATAATATATGGTGCTCTCCTGAAAGAAGTTCCATTTCTTCTGTTATTTTATATTTGGTGGAAAAAACTTCATTAATTACTGGAATTAAAAGTTTTGTATTTTTTTCGCACAATGTACGAAAAATATCATCATATATTTTACTCATTTCTTTTCCTTATAATCTTTCATGTAATATTTCCTGGTAAGATAATTTTGATATATAAATTGCTTTGTTAATATTATATGCTATAAAGAGTAAAATTACAATACTCAGACAGGCGGATGTCCGCAACCTGCATTACCTGCGTGCCTTTTAAAGGGCTTATTTAAATAAGCTTAAAATATTTCTCCGCTAAATAAATTGACAAATAATTTCTATCTGTTAAAATGAAAAAGGTTTTCAAAATCAAAGGAGGCACTTATCATGAACTCTTCAAATTCATACCATACAAAGCAGCAGCAGGCTATACTTGGATATATGGAGAATAATAAAAACGGGTATGTTACTGTCAGCCAGATTGCAAAACATTTAAAGGAGCAGGGAACACCTGTCGGGACTACTACTATATACAGGCATCTTGAAAAATTCCAGAAAGAAGGGATTGTCCAGAAAATTGTTCTTGATGGCAACAGCGGCGCATGTTACCAGTATATACATGGCAATCCCTCAGATAACAACTGCCAGTTCCTGCTTAAATGCGAAAACTGTGGCAAAATCACAAATATGGGATGCAGCCATATGCAGGATTTATATTCACATGTACTGGAAGAACACAACTTTAATGTAAACCCGCACCGCACAATGTTTTATGGCACATGCAGCCAATGTTTTGATGATAAATAATACCTGCCATTCCAGAATAAAATATAGATTAAATAATAAACAGGACAATGTTTAAACCAGACAAGAAATGAGGAAATTAATGAAAACTTTTATTAAAAGCATTTACAATTTTAAAATATTGCTACTTTTATTGTGTTTTACAGCTGCTTATACAATTACTTTTACAGGATGTGGAAAAAACAGTACAACACCAGGTGAAAGTAACAATGGTAAATTAAGTATTGTAACTACTATTTTCCCGTATTATGACTTTACACGGCAGGTTGCAGGTGATAAAGCTGATATAAAACTAATTGTACCAGCAGGTATGGATACCCATTCGTTTGAACCAGTTGCATCTGATATGATAGATATTGGGAAAGCAGATATAATTATATACAATGGCGGGGAAACAGAAGGATGGGCAAGCCAGGTTCTTGAGGCAGCATCAAATAAAAATATTATAGCAGAAAAAATGATTGATTATGTAGAAACTGTTACAGAAGAAGATGTTACAGGACTACACAAAGACCATAACCATAGCGGAACGGGGGAAACTGATGAACATATATGGACATCCCCTGCCAACGCCATTACAATTGTTTCAAAAATAGCAGATATTTTATCAGAAGCAGATAAGGATAATTCAGATTATTACCACGGTAATGCCAGTAAATATATTAAAAAACTTAAAGAAATTGACAGTAAATTCAGGGAAATTGTAAATTCTTCTGGCAAAAAACAACTGCTTTTTGCAGACAGGTTTCCATTAAGGTATTTTGTAGATGAATATGGACTGGATTACAATGCTGCATTTGCAGGATGCAGTTCTGAAACAGAACCAAGTGCTGATATAATAGCATATCTTACAGACAAAGCAATAGATGAAAACATACATGTTATATTAAAAGTTGAACTTACAAGCCCTAAGGTGGCGGATGCTATAGCAGAAACAGCAGGCGCAAAGGTTATGACATTTAATACATGCCATAATGTTACAAAAGAACAGTTTGACAGTGGTATAACTTATTATGATTTAATGAAAGAAAACACAGAAGTATTAAAAGAAGCTTTAGCAGAATAGTGTAATAAGCCATGCAGCCAATAATGTAAATAATGGCAGCATGGCTTAAATTATTTTTGTACCAGTTTTATAATATTATTATGGAATTACTGTTTTTTATGGCGGTTTTAATATAGAATATGGCAATAATATTATAAATACAAAAAACCTTGTTATACTGCCAGGCTTATTCCTGGCAGATGAAAGGATAAAAGATGGATGATAAAGAACTGCTTCTGCTTCTGGACACCTCCCCACAGGATGGAATCCGGAAACTGGCAGATTTGTATGGCAGCCTTGTCTGGTCTGTTGCATACGGAAAACTTTCTGGCAGATTTGGCAGGGAAGATATAGAAGAATGTGTCAGTGATATATTTCTTGATATTTACCAGTACCGCAATAAAATCGACTTAGACAAAGGCAGCATTAAAACTATTCTTATGATTATAACCAGGCGCAAAATTATAAAATATTACCAGCGTAAGAGCCCAGATGCAGAATATATACAATGGGAAGAAAGCGAGAACCTGCTTCCCTCTTCTGGCAATACACTGGAACAGGAAATTATAAGAAAAGAGCAGAACCATATGGTTTTTGAAGCAATTAAGGCACTTGGTGAACCCGACTCTACAATAATTGTACAAAAATACTATTACAGTATGACTGCTAAAGAAATCGGCAAAGGGCTTGGACTTACTAAAAATGCAGTAGAAAAAAGGGCAAAACGTGCATTAGAAAAATTAAGGAGGGATTGTTATGGGATTATCCAGTAATAAAAATAATATTACACGCAAGGAACAGTGCGAATGGCTTGACAATGTGCTGGAAAATGCCAGCAAGGATGATATTGTCTGGATGTGCAGCATAAAGGCAGGCATACATAAAAACCAGGTTTTTAATGAAAAGCTCTCATGGAATGTAATTGACAAGGCAGGACTTGCGGATGAAGCAGAGATTAAAAGGCGGAGGCAATTTAAAAAAGAACAGCGGCGCAGGCATATAATACGTGTGTGCAGCGCTTTAGCCGTATTTGCAATATTAATTATTATACTTGCAGTTAATGGTGTTTTTGACAGGGATGAAACTTATTACTATGAATATGATTTATGCAATGCTTACAATGCTAAAATTAATACTAATGATACAGAATGGTATAATAAGTACCAGGACAGGCAAATTTTAGACTTAAAGAAAGTTCCTGCTGGCAAAGCACCTGATATAGATGAGGAAATACTTGACAATACTATGTATGCCCTTGCAGCACAATATTGTGCATCTAATGATTTCGTAATAGATGATTATAAAACACAAAAAATATGTGAAGGAAAGACAGAATCTGGAAAATATGCATTATTATTCAGACTGGCACTTGCCTGCTATGATATTAAAAAGTCCTCGGACAACAGTGGAAAAAATATGTATTATACGGACTTTTATGCTTATGTATATCCAGACGAGGTTAAAACAGGCAGTAATGTAACAGGTATTTATATGTGTTCCATTAAAGATGAAAAAGCAGATAAAATACCTGGCTTGTACAGAAACTTTGCTGTGCACGTAGAACCAGCCAGTACAGGGTATTATATTTCAATAGAGGAGAAGTTACTTTTTAATGGCAATGGCATATGCGGCAATGCACTTACAGATATATATGAGGAGAGCGGAGCGCCTGTAGCAACAAGCTTCTCTATTAACAAAGATTTAAAAGAAAATAAAATATATACCTTTAATAACAGTATTGCTACATTTAAAATAAAATTTATAGAAAATGGGCTGATGCTTAAATATTGCTATGCAGGAGATAATATAAATAATAAAGATTACATTGAAATTCCCAAAATTTAAAAACCAGAAATTACAAAACATCAAAATAGTGTTAAAAATCATGCTAATAATTATAGACGTCTGCCCCAGACAGCAGTATACTTATAACCATAGAAAACAGGGAGGCAAAACCTTCCATACGGCACAGCCACAGGCAGTTATTTTTTACTTGTGGTATTCTTTAAAAATGAAAGGGGATTACAATGAAAGTAGCAGATGGTTTCTGGTTAAGCAAAAAAGGTTATGATGTAAATTATGCTTCACAGGCATACAAAGTAGAAACAACAGCAAATTCAATAAAGGTACTTGCTACACCATACACTGTCAAGCACAGGGGCATGACACTCGGAGGCCCTAACCTTGAGATTACTTACACTTCTACTTCTGAAAATATTATTAAAGTGCATATAGACCACTACAGGGGCGGTCTTGATAATATACCACAGTTTGAACTTAATGAAGATACAGGCTATGTCCCATCTATTACAAAGACAGAAGATGAAGTAGTAATGGTTTCAGGTGATACAAAGCTTGTTATCAAAACTGGTGATGAATGGGATGTTGCATATTATTATAAAGATAAGTACCTTACAGGCGGTGCATGGAGGTCAACTTCCATAATTACTGAAAGCCAGTTTACAGCCAACGCACGCATGGCACTCCAGGAAGATGATGAATTCTTTAATTATCCACAGGATGCCCATACAACATATATCAGGGAGCAGTTAAAGACAGATATTGGCGAATGTATTTACGGTTTTGGTGAGAAATTTACCCCATTTGTTAAGAATGGACAGGTAGTTGAAACATGGAATAACGATGGTGGTACATGTTCAGACCAGAGTTATAAAAATATCCCATTTTATATTTCATCAAAGAGCTATGGAATATTTGTAAACAGTTCAGACAAAGTATCATTTGAAGTAAACTCTGATACAGTTTCAAAGGTAACATTTACACTTCCAGGTGAACAGCTTGAATACTTTGTTATTGGTGGCAGCAACCTTGAAAATGTACTTGAAAATTATACAACACTTACAGGAAAGCCTGCACTTCCTCCTGCTTATTCATTTGGTTTATGGCTTTCAACATCATTTACAACAAGTTATGATGAAGAAACAGTAAACAGCTTTATTGACGGAATGGCAGAAAGAAAAATCCCTCTCCAGGTATTCCATTTTGACTGTTTCTGGATGAAAGAATATGAGTGGTGCAACTTTGAATGGGACAAGGATATGTTCCCAGACCCTGAAGGCATGCTTAAAAGACTGCATGACAAAGGGCTTGAAATTTGTGTATGGATTAATTCATATATTGGCCAGCAGTCAAAGCTCTTTGATATTGGCAAAGAGAAGGGATACTTTATTAAAAACCTGGATGGAAGTGTATTCCAGGCAGACTTATGGCAGCCAGGCATGGCAATAGTTGACTTTACAAACCCAGAAGCATGTGACTGGTACAAAGGGCTTTTAAAAACACTTTTTGATATGGGTGTTAATAATATTAAGACGGACTTTGGTGAAAGAATTCCTACAAAGTGCAAATATTATAATGGCATGGACCCAATTAAGATGCACAACTATTACACATACCTTTACAATAAAGTAATATTTGAGGCACTGGAAGAATACTATGGCAAGGACAAAGCCTGCCTCTTCGCAAGAAGCGCTACTGTTGGCGGACAGAAATTCCCTGTACACTGGGGCGGTGACTGCTATGCTGATTACTCAGCTATGTCAGAAACACTTCATGGCGGCTTATCACTCTGCTCATCAGGTTTTGGCTTCTTCTCACATGATATGGGTGGTTTTGAAGCAACAGCACCAGCAGATATTTATAAGAGATGGTGTGCATTCGGATGCCTTTCAACACACAGCCGCCTGCATGGTTCAACTTCTTACAGAGTACCTTGGGCATATGATGATGAAGCATGCGATGTACTGCGCCACTATGTAAATATCAAGGGAAGCCTTATGCCTTACCTCTGGGCACAGGCAAATAAGACACATATAACAGGTATTCCAATGATGCGTTCAATGATAGTTGCATTTACAGATGAAACAGCATGTAAATACCTTGACCAGCAGTATATGCTTGGTGACAACCTGTGTATAGTACCTGTAATGAATGAAGCTGGCACAGCAGAATTTTATCTGCCAGACTGCGGCACATGGACAGATATCCAGAGTGGTGAAACTTATGAGGGAGGCAGATATTACACAAGGACATGTGATTACTTCCAGACACCAATACTTGTACGTCCAAACAGCATTATAACATTTGGTAACTTTGACATGAATGTTGTATATGATTATCTGGATAATGCAGAGGCTGTTATTTACGGGCTTGAAGATGGCAAAACAGCAGAAACTGTTATTTATGACAGTGAATCCAATAAAATTACAGATATAAGCGCAACAAGAAATGGCAATGTAATTACAGTTTCTTATGCTGCTACAGATAAAAACTTTAAAGTAACAGCATATGGTAAAACAGCAGAAGCTAAAGCAGGTACTACAAGCCTTGAAATAAATCTTTAGGAAATACCTGTATGAACCATAGAATTAAAAGAATAATTAAAAGATTAATAAAAAGAAACAGGCAGCAGATAGTTTATATAATGGCTGGAATTACTTTTATACTTGTAATGGCATCTGCTGCATATACAATAAGACAATTATATATTGAACTTAATATAGGCGGAGCGGTAACTACAATAGCTGTAGTTACTGCTTCGCCAAAGCCGTCACAAGAAAAAATCTTTATAATAACCCCGCCGCCAGAACAGGAACATCCTGTTACAGATAACTATCCGCTATATAACGAAGAAAATATATATACATTTCTCCAAGGCCCTAAATCATGGGAAAGACGTATTGACTGGTCAGGTTCATGGGGCAAAGAATTTTATGATGGGGGCTCATTTGGCGGATTTGGCTGTGGGCTGTGCTGCCTTGCCAATGTCTACTCAACCATAAGCACATGCCAGTGTACCCCTGTTGATATGTACAAATTTACAAGGAAAAATACTGGATATGGCGGAGGCGGCGCTATTGCATGGGATTATATGGACACTGCCCTTACTAAACTTGGATTTAGTACAAGCCTCAAGCGCAAACCACGCAGCTACAAGGCTTTCAGGGAACAGATAGCAGAAGCAGAATGCAGCATAGTCCTTATAAGCAGTAATAATTCCAGGTGTTACTGGAAAAATACACCTGGACACTATGTAACAATATTTTCATATGATAAAGATACTGGCACTGTATTCCTGGCAGACTCAGGAGACCCAGACCATAACAGGCAGCGTATAGAACTTCACAAGATTTATAAATCATTAAAAACTGCAAGTGAATGGCAATACCTTATTGCTGGAAATTATAATAGCAGAAATGATATATGGAAACACAGGAAATCAGATGGAAACTGGGTAAAACCTGGATATATACAGTAAAACCTGTACCTTTACCAAATGTATTTTTACCAGGACAAAACGGATAAGCTGGCTTAAACTAAGTTTCCAGACATTATATATGCCTGGAAACTTTTTTATTCTCTATTAATTATATTATATAATTAACAGAAATTACTCTAAGTTTAATTTCTTCTGCATAAGTATTATTGAAACGCTATTGTAAATTGCCGCAAAAACTGCCATTATAGCTATTGCCATACACAGCATTACTGATGTATACCCCATTACCGCTGTTTCATCTGCAAAGTTAAAGTCTGCTAATAATGCTGCTGTAATAAATAAAATTACAATAATTATCTGGGACACAATATATGTTATTATATAGGCTATAATTGAAATTAAATCCTTGCTTGCCCCTTTTCCAAAAGGCAGGCTGTACCCTATATTCAGGCTTGCAAAAAGCTGCGCAACTGATGAATAAAGTGCAACCAGGAACAATATTAATATACATATTATATAAAAATTGCCATTAACTCCATATTTTAATGCACCATAGTTGAATGTTGTCATAGCACTTTTAACTTCAGCCCATCCAATACCAGAATGTTTTGGCAGTCCTGAAAGTATTATTGAAAATATTATTACAACTACATCCGTAATAAAGAACAGCATTGCTGTAACCATTTTACTGTAGTAAAGTTTCACTGGTGATACAGGAAGAGTATGCATCAGATAACCTTCATCACGCAAAAGATTATTCCTGTATCTTAATACTACCATTACTAAGGTAATAACACATGTTGCTATAATGGATAATATAAGTATAAAAATTAATAATGTAAATAAAATCCTGCTTATACTTTTAAAGGTTCCATCAGATATATCATATATAAATAGCATAAGCCTTGAAAAAAGAGCACATAACACTATAAATGCATTTAATGGAATAATTATACGGCTACATGCATTTAAATCATATTTAATTAATTTTCCTAACATGCGAACACCTCCCTGAATAATGAGTCAACAGATTTTCCTTTGTTGCTTCTTATATCATCTACACTTTCATGAAGCACCATCTGCCCGTTTTTTATAAATATAACATCATCAAGCACTTTTTCCACATCACTTATAAGATGTGTAGATATAATTACACCTGCGTTCTCATTATAATTTTTAAGTATTGTTTTTAGAATAAAATCCCTGGCAGCAGGGTCAACACCTCCCATTGGCTCATCCAGCAGGTAAAGCTTTGCTTTCCTGCTCATAACAAGGACAAGCTGTACTTTTTCCCTGTTGCCCTTTGATAAAGTTCTTATTCTGGCATCAGGGTTTATATCAAGGCTTTTTAACATACTCTCTGCTGCATCACTTGAAAAATCATTATAAAAATCACTAAAAAACTTTATAGTTTCACTTACTTTCATTCCAGGTGTAAAATATGGGCGCTCAGGAAGATATGAAACTATTTTTTTACTTTCAATTCCAATCCTGTTTCCTCCTGCAAATATTTCACCTTCATCTGCATTAAGAATACCAGCTATTAATTTTATAAGAGTTGTCTTGCCGCTTCCATTAGGACCAAGCAGCCCTGTAATTTTGCCGCTTCCAACAGTTACTGATAAATTATTTATTGCAACTTTACTGCCATATCTTTTAGTTATATTACGGCATTCTAAAATATTTTCCATCTTAATCCACTTTCCTTTCAGTTTATAATCTTACAAGCTGTTATCCTGCCAATATTTTTCAATAAATTTAATACAGTCTTCCATTGAATAACCAAGCTTTTTCATATTTTCAATAAATACTTTAATACATTCCATCATCATTTCCTCCTGTAAATTATTAGCATTAGACGGGTTATCAGATACAAATCTTCCAGATGTCCTTTTTGAACAGAGCAGCCCTTCTCTTTCAAGTTCTGAAAGGGCTTTCTGCATAGTGTTAGGATTTACTTCCGCTTCGACTGCAAGTTCCCTTACAGAAGGAAGTTTATCACCAGCCTTAAGGATACCTGTTGCAATCATTGCTTTAATCTGCTCCATAATCTGCTGGTAAATAGGAGAATCATTATTAAACTTCCAATCCAAGTATATACCTCCTCTCTTGTATTATTGTATTATCTATATAATACAATAATACAGTAAGACAATTTTGTCAATACTTTTTTATAATAATTTATAAAACGGACGTGATAATAAATTCCACACCCAAAACAGGGTATATAGATTATAAATCTATATACCCTGTTTAATAAGCTTGTGTATTTTTACATCCTTATGATACACTTTTCTGTGCACTTGAATTTAGCACATCCGAAAGTTTATCAATTCCTATTTTAATATTTTCCATAACACTTAGTATGCTTTCTATGCCTGTTGCCTGTTCTTCTGTAGCAGCACTTATTTCAGAGGTGTTTTCAACTGATTTCTGTGAAACATCTTCAACTTCCTGCATAGCTTTTAGCAATTTCTCTTTCAGTTCAATTATGTCTGCAAGTTCAGTTCTTAATAACCTTATAACATTAATAACGTCCTCTGATGAGTCCAGCATATTCTGGAAAATTTTAACTGTATCATCTAATTTTTCTTTAGAGTCTTTTACAATAATATTATTATCATCAATTACCTTATTAGTATCCTGTACTGTATCTATAATATCTTTTAAAATAGCATCAATCTTCTGTGTTGCTGTGGCAGATTCACTTGAAAGGGAATTAATTTCATCGGCTACTACAGCAAATCCTTTGCCAGCTTCACCTGCCCTTGCTGCTTCAATTGCTGCATTCAGGGCAAGAAGATTTGTCTGCTGTGCAATCTGGCTTATGCTTTCAATAATCCCGCCAATAGATGTTGACTTCTGTGCAAGTGAAGTAACACCCTCTGATGCCATCTTAGCCGCCTCTATATTTTCACTAAATTTCTTAGAAAGTTCTTCAATGGCAACTATACCCTTATCATTCTCTGCCTTAAGCTGCTTCATATTTTTTACTGTTTCAGCAACACGTGTTTCTGATGTTTCAATTTTATTATTTAAGTCATTAAATATATCAATGCTTCCTTCAACCTGTTCAATCTGCAAATCTGCACTGTTAGATATCTCTGCTGTTGAAGCAGCAATATCTGTGGAACTTTCTTCAAAATTATGTAACGATTCATAAATCTTTTCAGTTGACTGCTGTAAATCATCAAACGCAAAACGTACACTGTTAAGAAGATTTTCTACTTCATGTTCTTTTGTTTCAACCATCTGGAAAAGTGAACGTGCCCTGGTAACAATAAAAACAGCTACAACAACTGCTAATATATATACTATCCAGACAAAGAACCATATAGACATAGTATACATTGCAAGATACTGTTCACGGAATATAAACAATGCAACAATATTTGGCACTATAGTAACTATTGTACATACCTTTATAACTGATAAATCATAGTAAGGAACACATAAAAATAAAACAAGGAAATATGCTTCCGCCATTGCACCAAATGCAGCAGGAGAACCTGCAACAATAGTTACCACCCCAATAACCGGAAGAATGGAAATATACAAATATTTAGCATATTTTCCAAGGACTTTTTCAAAAGCTTTAACTAAAAGGCTGCATACAGGCATAACCAGGACAATGGTATCCCTGGCTGTACCATTATTAAAAAGCATTACATAGCCAAATGCAGATACAGGTATAACTGCAACAAACAAAAACATAATTAAGTTCATTCTTTTCTCTTCATTTTTTAAAATCTCCAAATCCATTGATATTTCCCCCTTTTTATAGTTTTGCCCCATCATTCATTTACTATAAAGATATATTGCCAAATAATGATGAAACTGGTACACAGGCAGAAATTCCGCCTGGCTATAAAACCAGAACCCTTTCTATAACATAAGATATTTGCCAGATATAGCATTCCGTCTAATTTTGTATTCCTAGAGTGGTGCAGATTAACATATAACAATCCCCCTGCACACAAATAATTTGTGCATTGTGCCAGGAATGCCTGGTGGCGTTCTTAGGTATAATACATAAATAATGTGTGGGATACCTGGCATTAGTTATATTATAGTTATATATTAACATATTATAATAAATAAGTAAATTTTTTTATTATATTCCAGTTATATTTTTCTGTTTATAACCCCCTTGCATGTAATACAAATACATGTTAATGTTTAATAAACAGCATATGACAGATTTGATATTCCAGGAGGTATTTTTATGTGTACAGCAGCAACTTATATAACAGATGATTTTTATTTTGGACGTACATTAGACTATGAATTCTCGTATGTTGATGAAGTAACAATTACACCCCGTAACTATATTTTTAATTTCCGAAGTGCTGGAACTATGAGGTCACATTATGCAATAATTGGGATTGCATATGTGCTTGATAATTACCCTTTGTATTATGACGGGGTTAATGAGAAGGGGCTTTGCATAGCCGGGCTGAATTTCCCGGATAATGCAGTATACAGGGAAGAAATAAAAGATATGTATAATGTTGCACAATTTGAATTTATTCCCTGGGTACTTGGACAATGCTCTACAGTTGATGAAGTTAAAAAACTGCTTACCAAAACTAACATTACTAAAACACAGTTTAAGGAAAACCTTCCTGTTGCACAGCTACACTGGCTAATTGCGGATAAAAACAGTTCCATAACAGCAGAACCAGGTGAAAATGGTATACAGTTTTTTGATAATCCTGTTGGAATACTTACTAATAACCCGCCTTTTAGTGAACAGATGGTGTACCTTAATAATTATATGTCATTATCAGTAAAACCTCCATTAAATAACTTCTCATCTAAACTTGACCTTCACCCTTATTGCAGGGGAATGGGTGCAATCGGGCTTCCAGGCGACCTGTCTTCACCGTCCCGTTTTGTAAGGGCAGCATTTACAAAGATGAATTCTGTCTGTAATGGTTCTGAAACTGAAAGCATAGGACAATTCTTCCATATACTTGGTTCTGTAAGCCAGCAGCGTGGATGCTGTGAAACAGAATGTGGAGAATACGAATATACTATTTATACTTCCTGCTGTAATGCAGATAAAGGCATTTACTATTATACCACTTACTATAACCACCAGATTAGCGGAATTAACCTTTACCATGAAAACCTGGATAGTAATACGCTCGTAAGATATTCCATGATAGACAAAGAACAAATTATGATGCAGAATTAATTATGCACACTTGTAACTTATCCCTGGATATTGTAATATAAAAAGCACAAACTCTTTTTTAGTATTTGTGCTTTTTATATTTTTTTAAACCGGAGGATAGTTTTGGGAAGTAAGAAATTATATGAAGAAAAACAGCGGCATGGTACAGCAGAGCTTCCTATAGGGCTTCACCAGATGGAATACCCTGAAGGGACAGATGCGATTTTTTACCTGCACTGGCACCAGGAATTTGAATTTCTTGTAGTGACTAAGGGCAATATAATATTTAATATAGAAGACAGGGAATATAACCTGCGCACTGGTGATGGTGTATTTATTAATTCTAATTTCCTTCATTCTGCAAAATCAGCAGAATGTAAGGCATGTGCATTTATTGCTGTAGATTTTTCTTACCAGTTCCTGCATGAAGATATACACAGCAGTTTTGCCAAGAAATATATTACCCCTGTCCTTCATGGCAAAAAAATCTTTCCTGAATATATAAAGCATGGAGATGGCAGCTGGCAGGATAATGTATTGTCATGGCTTCTTGAAACTGGTTCATGCCCTGATGAGGAAACATTGCCATATGAACTTATGATAAAAAGCCGTATATTTGGAATATGGGACTTAATGAATAAAAATTCCTGCAGGGCCAGCAAAGAAGACCAGCCCGATTTAATGAATTCAGAGCGGCTTGCTCCTGTTATAAAATATATTAAAGAAAACTATTCATATGATATTACATTATCCGAACTTGCAGGGCTTCTTCCAATGAGCGATGGGCAGTTTTGCAGGGTATTTAAACATACAATGAAACTCTCCCCTGTACAGTATCTTATGAGGTACAGGATACTGCAAAGCTGCCGGCTTCTGCGTGATACTGATAAAAAAATAGGCGAAATTGCCAACCTTTCGGGCTTTAATAACATAAGCTACTTTAACAGGGTTTTTTTGCAGACAATAGGGTGCACCCCTAAAGAATACCGGGCAATGAGGCTGGAATGAAAAATTTTACATGGAGGTTATTATGCTAAAAGAATATTTTGATTTACTGGAAGCTGTTAAAGCACAGAAAAATTTTAAAGCTGTGATTTTTGATATGGACGGGCTTGTATTTGATACTGAACGGGTCTTTATGGAACAGCTTGCTGTAGTAATGAAAGAAAAGGGCTACACACTTACACAGGATATATATAAACAGACACTAGGTACATCTGGAAGCAAACTGGCAAATATTATGTACTCACATTATGGTGAGGATTATCCATTTAAGGAATGTGGGCATATTGCCCAGGAACGTGTCTGTATGGTTGCTGAAACTATCGGGCTTACTGTAAAACCACAAATCAGGGAACTTCTGGTAATGCTCAGGGATAAAAATATTCCATGTACAATAGCTTCCTCCACAAATTCTGCAATTGTTGCAAAATACTTAGAACATGCTGGATTAACCGGGTACTTTAGTAAAATTACAGGTGGTGAAATGGTTAAATATTCAAAACCTGAACCAGATATATTCCTAATGGCATGTGAAAAGCTTAAAACAGCACCACATGAAGCGCTTGTTCTTGAAGATTCAGAAAACGGTGTTAAAGCAGCAGCTGCGGCAGGCATACCTGTAATATGTATTCCTGATTTAAAAGAGCCAGACAGTGCAGTCCTTAAACTTGCAGCGGCGGTTGTAAGAAGAAAATAATTATATGTTATCCCTGCATGCCTTTAATATCTGGTTACATGACAATATTCCAAGAAAAAGCATTACAGTTACCAATAATACTGGAATGCCAAATATTGCCATTCCAGCAGAAACCCCTGTTATAAAAAGCTGGCGCAGGCATATTACTGCAAGCATAAATGCTATAAAAAATGCTATTGCACTATATGCCCTTAATGTAACTAAATGTGAACGTAACCATATCTTGTACTCTGCACTTATCTGGTTATTATCATTATAACTGCTGCCAGAAATTTTCTGCTTTACAAGAAATGTTTTAAGTGAAGCCTGGATATAAGCAGAAACTGCCTTTTCTGTTTCTGGAACTTTGTGCAGTACTATTGCACAGCATATTGCAACAAATGAAGCACAATTACTGCTATATATAACATTATGTATACCCGAAACAAAAAGAAATGCTGCTGCAATTATAAATATCTGGAACAAAGACAAATACACAGATAAATAATTTTCCTTATTCAGGTATAAAAGCATGGCTGATGCTATCACTATACATGCTGATATTAAATAGCAGGAAATATTAAATGCTGATATCTTTTTTTTAATATTTCCTTTACATGAAGACAGGACTTTCCTTGTATAAAACTGCATAAGTGCATTACAAAGAATTACAACTGCAAAGAATATAAATGGCATGGACATAGGGATTTTTTCAGTAAATGCTTCTTTATTAATTCCTGTTAAATACAAAAAAGTGCATTTAATAGTACCCCAGATAAGCAGGCAATAGAAAAAACTAGTAACCTGGCTTATAACATAGTATATAAAGAATAAAGGCTGGCGCTGCCTGAGCGTATCTTTAGTGTAACGTGCAAGGCTGCTGCCAGCAAACTTATTTACAGGTATATTATATTTATAAGCATTGTTAAAAAGTACCTGTTCCATCTGCAATGTACTTTTTATATCTTCTTCCGTGATAAATCCTTCTGCTTCTTCTTTGAAGTTTTTCTCAAACTGGTTATATATATTTTCATACTTTTTGTCCATAATAATCCCCTATGCCGCCAAATAATATTAATATTTTCTAATATATCACAAAACAGGCAGTTTATACAAGCCCCGCCCACCGCATATGCTTATACCGTATATAAATGTAGTGGAAGGGCTTATGGGTAAATTAAAGATACAGGATTATTTCTTCATAAAGGATTTTAAAAACTCAAACTGCTTCATCTGGGCAGGTGAAAGTTCCGCCAGGAACAGTTGTGAAAGAAGTTCATTTTCCTGGCTTGTAAATGAAATATTCTCCTGTTTTAACTGCATATTCCAGCTTGTAACTACAGGAAGTGCATCATTTATATTCTTTCCTTTAAGTAAATTAAATAACTCTTCTACCTTTTGCCGCTTTATTTCATCCATGCCAAGAAAGGCAGGGCTGTTCCTCCAATTTTCCAATCTGGTCTCCTTTCCGCACTGGATTGTGCATTATACTATGAATTTCCCATTATTCCCTGAAGCTGTTCAAAAGCTGATTTCTGTTCAGGCGGAAGCTGTGACATAAGGAATTCCATCATAAAATTCCCACCTGGTGTATTGTTCTTATTCAGGTTGCTGCTTATTGAACCAAGCCCGTTAATCAGCTGGAATAATATGCTTAATGGCGTAGTGCTGTTGTTACTAATCTCAGATGCTTCTAACATATCAGGATGTGAATGGGCAAAATCCCTGTAACTTTTAAAAAGCTTATCTGCATGTATAAAATTAAGCAGAACCTGTATTGTTTCTGATTCCTTTTTGGTACAGAACTGTTTTATATTCATAAGCATTGCTTCCGGGTCAGGCATAAACGGAGTCCTGCTTTCTGCCCCTTCAATATCACACCCTTCCAGTTCTGCTGATGGCGGCTGCATTGCAAGATTAACAAGTGAATTTGCCTGTAACAGTATCTCCATTGCATGTCTGTTTTCAGGTGGTACATATGGAAGCGCCGCCCTTAACATCTCCATATGGCGTTCACGTTCGTTTGGTATTGGCATAAAAACCTCCTTAAAAATGATTTCTGCTATAATCTATGTTATTTACCAGGCATTTATTACTGTAATAACAATAATAAAGGGGATAATGCCAAAAAACAGGCATATAAGTCCAATTATATGCCTGTCTGGTTTATATACTATATACTCTATTAATATTTTCCAATATCACCGTCAAGTGAGATTATCTGCTCGTTATAGCTGCTGTCTGTATAGCTGTCAGCAGAATAATTTGATACAGGTATTTCGTTTCTAGGTGTAACAGGTATACTGTTTACAATGCCTCCACCTAATCCTGCTTTAAGCTTGTACTGTGACATCTGGTTTCTTAAGTTCATAGCCTGGTTTGAAAGCTCTTCACTTGCTGATGCACACTGTTCACTTGTAGCTGAGTTTGTCTGTACAACTGTAGAAACCTGGCCTATTGCCTGGTCAATCTGTGAAACCGCTGTTGCCTGGTCATTAGAAGATATTGCAATATTATTAATTATACCTGCAACCTCTTCAATAGAAGCTACAATCCTGTCAAGTGCTTCTGCTGTTTCTGAAGCAAGCTGTCTTCCATTACCTACCTTACGGATAGAGTCTTCTATCATTTCTGCTGTTTCGCTTGCAGCAGAACCACACTTGGCAGCAAGATTCCTGACTTCTTCTGCTACAACTGCAAAGCCTTTTCCATGCACGCCTGCACGTGCTGCCTCAACTGCTGCATTTAATGCAAGTATATTTGTCTGGAATGCAATATCATCAATAGTTTTAATAATCTTGGAAATTGTTTCAGAAGAGTCATTAATATCATTCATAGCACCAGTTAATGACTTCATCTGGCCGTTTCCATCTTCTGCCATATTCTTTACTGTATTAACAAGGTCATTGGCTGTAGTTGCCTCAGAAGCATTCTTCTTTGTCTTCTCTGCAATTTCATTAATTGAAGCTGTTACCTGCTGTAATGCACTTGCCTGCTCAGTTGAACCCTGTGCAAGCGCCTGGCTGGCATTAGCAACCTGTTCAGCACCAATTGTAACCTGCATTGTAGATTCCTGTACACTTCCAAGTGCTTTATTGTTATTGTCAACAAGCCTCTGTAATGCCTTGCCAAGAAGGTCTTTCTCACTTCTTGGTGTTACTTCAATAGTTAAATCACCCTTTGAAATAGCATCTGCAATTGCTGCCTGTTCCTTAATTGTGTCTGCCATATTGGCAAAAGCATCCATCAGTTCACCAAGGTCATCATCATGCATCTTTGTACAATCTGTATCTACATCACCAACTGCCAGCTTCTTTGCAGCAACTGAAAGCTTTGAAACAGGCCCTGTAATAGTCCTCGTAATAGAAAAACAGAGTGCCATCATAACAATAATACATACTATACAAATTGCAATAAGAACAACCCCAAGCGTACTTACAGTAGTATCAATCCTTACAGATTCTGCGTCAGCCTCTTCTACCATATTAGCAATTATCTTATCAAATACTTCACTTGCTTCCTCTGAAACAACCATACTGTTATTTTCAATTTCTTCTTCTGCTGCTGTAAAATCCTTAGCATTGGTAAAAGAAATAATAATATCAGCAGAATCCCTGTATTTGCTAATACATTCAACAAGCTGTTCAAACCCCTGCTGTACATCATCACTATACTGGTCAAGATATACCCTGAAAATTTCAAACTTTGTATCTATCTGTGCAAATTCTTCATCAATTAACTTAATTGTTTCCTGCTGTTTGTCTGGCATATCTTTATATATGCCTATCAGGTTACGTGTATTTGTGCTTATCTGGTTAAAATATGTAAATGAATCACTTAATGCTATTTCACGGTCAGCATAAACTGTATAACGCCTTGTACGCTCCCCATTTGTAGTCTGGAGGATTTTAATACTAGCTATAGCAATAATCACTGTAAATAACAGTGCAACACCGCCAAACGTTAACAACTTGCTTCTGACTGACATATCACTAAACTTAAATCTTTTCTTCATGTTAGATGCCTCCGTTATATTTCTGTTTTTACTCATCTTTTCCCCCTGTTAATCCCTATTGTTCTTCTTCCTGGTTCTCCCCACCAGGTATCTCTATAGCTGCATCCTCAATAAGCCGTTCCGGGTCAAGCAGCAGCTTCACTGTATCTCCAGTCTTAGCAAGACCATATACATATTTATTCTGTTCTTTTCCTTTATGTCCCAGTGTCGGAGGTGGCATAATATCACTATCCATTATTGTGTCAACCTCTGCTATCTCTTCAACAATAAGCCCGATAGTAGTGGATTTTACATTAATGACAATAATACATGTCCTGTCAGTGTAATCCTTCTGGCTCATCTCAAATCTTACCCGGACATCAATAACAGGAATAATCTTGCCTCGGAGGTTAATAAGGCCCTTTATGTAATTTTCCGCTTCAGGTATAGCTGTAATTGGCTGCATTACAATAATTTCATTAACATAACTTATGCTTATGCCATAATACTCACTACCTGTCCGGAAGGTCATAAACTTCCCTTTCTGGGTATCCTCCTCCTCCAGCACCTCTTCCAAAACTTCCTCTGCCATTATATATTAACTCCTTTCTTAGTTATGCATTATTCCACTGCATACTCTTTACCAAGCAGCCTGTTTATAATATAATTAGAATTTATATCTGCCTGCTTTTTGTGGAAGATGTTCTGGTTTTAATCTGCTTTCCCCACACAGAAACAATACCAGAAGCATTATATGTGCCAGTGGTGTTTATAGCGGGTACAGCCGCATAAATATAAATTCTCCTTTCCCCCTTTTATTATTACCTGGACACTACCTTCCAGGTTTATTTTTCTCGTGGTTTAACCACTTTCAATTATAATTCTAATATCTTTGTTTGTCAATATTACCAATTAGTTTTACACAAAATGGAACTGTCTTATTTACTTAATATACTGCTTGTATCAAACTTCTTTATATACCTGACAAGCTCTTCTGATACGCCAACAACCTGTTTAGTCATATTAGTACAGTTCCCGACCATTTCCTGAAGTCCTGAAACATTGTCTGATGTCAGGTTTGCCTGTTCTGCGTTCTCTTCCGCAGATGTAGTCATCTCGTCTGCACTATTCTCTATTAATACTTTATGCCCGTCTAAATCTGATATTTCAGAATCAATACACCTGATTGCTTCTGTTGTCTTAACCAGCTCTGAATTAAGTGATTTAAAAATATTTTCTGTTTCCTCTACCTTCTTATTCTGTTCTTCAAATGATTTTGAAACACGCTCTGTAATTTCAACACTAATATCAGAGTTTGCAATTAATTCATTAACAATATGGTTAATCTGTTCTGTAGACTCCTTAGACTGGTCTGCCAGTATCCTGATTTCTTCTGCTACAACTGCAAAACCCTTGCCATGTTCCCCTGCCCTTGCTGCCTCAATACTTGCATTTAATGCAAGCAGGTTCGTCTGTTTGAAATATCAGCAATAATTCCTGTGGCTGTACGTATCTGCTGTGCAGACTTGTTAGTACGGTCTGTCTGGCTTTTAACCTCTTCAATAGCAATACCGCTTTCCCTGCTGATACTTGTAAGTTCATCCATAATACGTCCTGCATCATTCTGGCAGCTTTCAACTATTTCTGTACTCTTGGACAAGTCTTTAATACTCTGGTTAATATTACCTATTGCCATACTTATTGCATCAATCTTATCCTTCATATCATGTATATTATTTACCTGTGATATTGTATTGCCTGTAATGGTACTTACATTTCCAGATGTATCCTGCATTGAATATTCCATCTCATTAAATGTACTTTCAAATTCTGCTGATACACGTTCAAGCTCCCCTATAGCATCTTTTATGCCCTTTATAATGTCCGCAAAACCTGTAACAGTAGTATTTGCAGTACGCACCATATCACCTATGCCATCATTGCGGCTGGCAAGTTTATGTATTTTCTGAAGCATTTTATTATTTGTAGTATTTCGTGCATTATTCCCAATAAATACTGAAATAAGCGGGTTTAAAAATGACCATAATGCTACAATAAGTGCTGATGATATTGCAACCAGGATAACAGCCGTAAGTATTACAGATGTTAAAATGCCAATTATACCCTTTGACAACAGCACAAGTATAACCAGCTGCATAACAAGCAGTGGTGCAAACAGGATAGATGCTGTCACAATAATTTTGTTTCTAATACTCTTCTCCTTCATTCCATAACCCCCTCTGTCCAGCTGGAATAAGCTGGTAAAATTATACAGGATATCCTGCATATGCCGTATTAGTTATATTTATTATATAATTTTTATATCATATGTCAAGGTATGTGATAATTTCCGGTTATTTTGTTTTGGCAGAGGGACGCAGGGTTTTACGTGTTCCATTAAATTATTCTATAACAATATTGGATGTGCTTACACTTTGGTAATTTATAAAACCTTGTCATGGAATAATATTAAATTGAACACATAAAACCTGCTGTTCCTGGACAAAACCACCAAAAACATGACATAAATACAAAATAAATATTATAACTGTAAATTATCCCTGGAAACTATTTGTGGCAATTCTGTCAACTAACTGGCTCATCTGTTCTTTATATCCTGCCAGTTTTTTCTCTGTTGCAAGTTTTCTCTCATAGTCCTTTGCAGTCATTTTTATATCACTGCTGTTAATGCTTCCATGTGTGCTGTAAGCTTCTCTTTTTACAGAATTATTAGCGTTATTCCCCATTTATTTTCCTCTCCTTTTTCGTATTTTAATAACAGCAGTATATTAGAACTACTGTAAAAATATTATCCCCCTTATAATATCTTTTAATGTATATTAGCTGTTACAGTCCATAATAATCCATTGTATTATTACGCAAATATAACATATTTTGTAAATCTTCTATATGAATATTGGTACTATTTTTGCAGACAATACTACAGAACTATATTATTCCAGTTGTCTGCGTTTTATAAAATGGAGGAATTTTATGCATACCCGTTCCCTTTTAAAAACCCTTTCTATTCTTTTTGTAATAACGGCTGTTGTATGCCTTTCACTTAAATATCTGCTGCCGCTTGTATCCCCTTTTATAACAGCATACATCTTTATGAGGATGCTGCTGCCTGCTATAAGGTTTTTAAATAAAAAGTGTGGTCTTCCTTCCTGGTTTTCATATGGAAGTGTACTGTCCGGCTTTTTCCTGTCTGCTTCTTGTGCTTTTATACTGCTTGTCTGGCTTTTATGCAGGCAGATACAGCTTTTAATTAATAATTTCCCTATATATTACCAGCTTTACAGCAGCCTGTTTTATAATTCACTCACCAGATGCTGTAATTGCATTGATTATTACCTGAGTATGCAGAATGGTACTGCCCTGGAATTTGCCAATGAAAAACTTGCAGACCTCCAGACATGCTATATTGACAAACTAGTTAATAATGCAGGACAGATTTTTTCTGGATGTGTTAACGTTTTTGCACGTGTTATGGCACTTATTTTAATTATTGTAATAGGAATGATTGTTTTATGCAGGGATATTGATAAAATCCACAATGTATATGCAAAAAGCCGTTTTTATCCACAAATACATAAGATAATGCACACTCTTAAAGAAACAGGGCTTGGCTATCTTAAATCACAAGGCATTATAATATGTGTAAACTGGTTTGTATGCAGTATTGCTTTTATGTTAATCCATAACCCATATTTTATACTGATAGGACTTGTAATATCCCTTGTTGATGCACTTCCAATACTTGGAAGCGGAATGGTATTATGCCCTGTTGGCATATATTATATTTTCCACAATAATTTTCCCTATGCAGCAATCCTTTTTGCAGCATATATTATAACTGTATTTGTGCGCGAAATCCTTGAGGCAAAACTGCTTGGCGGCAATATGGATATACTTCCGTTTTTTATGCTTTTATCAATTTATATTGGCCTTAAAATATTTGGCATTACTGGAATAGTTCTTGGCCCATTCGGGGTTGTTATTATAAGGACAATTTATGAAACATTTACAGAAGATACAGCCATTAAAAAACCTGGAAAGCCCTAATGTGTGTTAAGGCTTTCCAGGTTAGTTTTTATTTCTGCTTTTAATTAAAATATACAAGTTCTTCTTTTGGTTTTTCTGCTGTTTCTATTTCCTCAGCATAAAATACAGGACCTTCCTCCCCATATTCTTTCATATATTTGTATTCCATGCGTGCTGTAACTGTTACATACTGCTTGTTTTTATATTCTTTCCAGCTGTCTGCTTTGCACAGAAATCCCATATACTGAACATCATCTGCACAGCATGTCATCGCAAACCTGCCAAATACTACAAAACCTTTTGGAAGTCCCGGCGCTTTCTGTATCATGCCTGTTACTTTTAATGTTTTGCCATTATAATTTTCCTGGTGCTCTGTCATATCTATATACCAAAGCCCAAAATCATCATCAGCTATATTTATAACATCAGCGTTTATATCAAAAGGCAGTTCCTCTTTCATTTCATAGAAAGCATCGTCTTCTGATTCATAAACAATCTGTGCAGAAGGATTAACAGCTTTTATGCTTCCCCTTATTGCCCTTTTATTAGTTCCAAGGCTGCACCTGTTTATTATAACCATCTGTGAAACCTTAAAATGCTCTACCATCATTGAAGGCATATTTTTCATATAAAGTGCAAATGTTTCATCATTGACAACTGCCAGGGTCTGGAATATTACTTCGCTGTCAAAACATATGTCTTCCAGTTCATCATAAATCTGTGGTATATGTTTTACAGGCCACATGCCATTATATTCTATAACCAGCCTGTCAGGCCTGTGTTTCTTTAAAAATTTTTCAAATACTTTGCCATTAAATGAGTCTTCATCCTCAATATACTCACAGGCAGCAAGTCCTTTTTCCAGAACTTCCTGTGTATATTCTTCCTCACCTTCTTCACATGCAAGTATAAGCGTTTTGGCATTGCCATCAAACATATCATCTGTCACAAGGTCACGTACAAGGCTTGTTTTACCTGCCTCAAGAAATCCCAGTATAACATATACCATCATTTCTTTTTTCTTCCTGTTAAACATAATTCCCCTCCATCACTTCTGGTTATGCTACATGGAATAATTCTTTAATAGCTTCTTCATCCAGCTTTGAGCCTATTACACATATCCTTCCTGTAAAATCAGCCGCACCCCTTCTAAGTTCTGTTTCCTCTGGCACAAGGTCAAAGTGAAACCATTCCCCGTCTGTTGAAGCAACTATTCCTTTGGCACGCAGGACTTCACCATATGTGCTGCCAGTAGAAAGCTTGTTAATAATATCTTTAAGTTCATCTTCTGAAAATTTATATGCTGTTTCAACACCCCAGCTTGTAAATACCTCATCTGCATGGTGGTGATGGTGTCCATCCCCATCATGTTCATGGTGATGATGGTGTTCTTCGTCATGATGGCAGCAGCACTCCCCGCCGTCTTTATGGTGATGGTGGTGTTCTTCGTCATGATGGTGGCAACACTCTTCACCATCTTCATGGTGATGATGGTGTTCTTCGTCATGATGGCAGCACTCTTCACCATCCTTATGATGATGGTGATGGTGCTCATGTTCTTCAAGCAGTTCTTTCTCAAGTGTGTTTATCTTTTCCATTGCCTCCAGTATCTGTTTTCCATCTATACTGTCCCAAGGAGTTGTAATAACTGACGCTTCATTATTTTTTTCACGTATAAGTTTAAGACATGTGTCAAGCTTTTCATCTGATATCTT
The DNA here is from genome assembly GCA_910588655.1 of uncultured Lachnospiraceae bacterium. GTDB lineage: Bacteria > Bacillota > Clostridia > Lachnospirales > Lachnospiraceae > Butyribacter. Next base: position 78,368 of record CAJUPJ010000005.1, read on the forward strand.
CTGTGTCCTGCTAAGTATTATTGTACCTGCATACTCAACCTGGTTATTATAAAATTCACCATAATTTTTCATATACATTTTGCATTTAGATGCATCAACAACAACTGCTGTACTGTTTATGCTTACATTATCCCCTGCATTTTTAACTGCCTTTGCAACATCTGAAAGCTTCCCAACACCAGAAGGCTCTATAATAACCCTGTCAGGTGAATACTTTTCGAGGACTTCTTTTAACGCAGCACTGAAATCACCTACAAGTGAACAGCATATACATCCTGAATTCATCTCTGTAATCTGTATTCCTGACTCTTTAAGAAATCCTCCGTCAATTCCAATCTCACCAAATTCATTTTCAATAATAACTAATTTTTCACCCTGGAAGGCTTCTGCAACAAGCTTTTTAATAAGTGTTGTTTTCCCTGCTCCAAGAAATCCTGAAATAATGTCTATTTTTGCCATTTTATACCCTCATTTCTGTACTGCTTTATTCTTATCCTTTGTACCTGGCAGCACACAGGCACAAGTTATTATTTAAACCAGGAATTAAAACCTGCTTTTTGTCGTTTCATACATGGCAATTCCTGCTGCCACTGGCAGATTAAGGCTGTCTATCCCTTTAAGATGCGGGATTACTACGGGTGTGCCAATGGATGCAAATTCTTCTGGAAGCCCTGTGGCTTCATTGCCAAATACAAGTGAAAACACTCCTTCTGGTTTTAAATTATGAAGGCTTGTCTGTGCATTAAGCATAAATGGGTAAATCCCTCTACTTCCAGTTCTTTCCTTATATTCATTAAAACTGTTAAAATATTCAAAATCCGTAGAAAACAAAGCCCCCATTGATGCCCGTACCACCTTCGGGTCAAATATATCAGCAGCAGGCCTTATAACTGCCATCTGGTTTAAACCAAAGCCAAGCGCACTCCTTATAATTGTACCCATATTTCCCGAATTAGACGGATTAACAAGCACAATATGCGGCTTTGAATTATCCAGGCAGCACTGGAACTTTTTAAACTCACCTATTACATAACAGTTTTCTTTCTGTGATAATACATTAAAAATCTTATCAGTATAAACAACCGGAACGCCAGCATCCTGGCATATGCCAGCCAGCTTATACATTGTATCTCCCTGTTTCATTGCAGAGTGCACATATACTTTATTTACATGCTCTTTTTTAAAACGGAGCATCTCAAATGTTACTGTAATGCCAAGTGTATATGAAACAGCATCTTCCTTATGGTATCTTTTATATCCTGCCACTTAAAAACCTCCATAAAACATATTAATTATAAGAATTTTTGTATTATTGGATTAGGCGGGATATCAAACGATATCTTTAATATCTTTCCCCTGAAACGGAATAACTTTGTTCCCAGGCTTATTTCAGTTTTCAGTGTATCCCTTTTGCTAGTCTTATCCATTATATCCCTGTACTCATTAAAATTATTATACTTGCCACATAATCCATATGCATCTGATACAAGATACAAAAAAATATTCTTATATTTATATTTGTCATTTAAAAAAATATACCCAAACCTTGCAGATAAAAAATCATCAATGGTATTTCCGAATTTTTCGTGTATATCTTTCATTTTTAAAAATTTGGGGCTGTTTACGTTATTAAGTTCAAGTAAATACATTGCAAAAGAATCACACTCACAATCAACTGTTACAAGAAAATCAACTGCCTTTGGCGGTGTAGCAATATGAAGCCCTGCATAATATTCATCAACCTTTATTATTGCTATATTGCCACATCCAATTTTTTCTGATATACCAACTGTAATTCCTTCATCCTCGATAATATCCTTCTGATGCGGGTAATTGGTTTAATTTTTTGTAAAAAAGCATACTTCCATAAACAGAAAATTCACTATCTTTTTCGGTAAACGACTTTAATAAAAGATATATTATTTACATAGAATAGGATTTGCCTATATTATTATTTCCATAGATTATAACCAGGTCTTTGTCTAAATCACAAACAAAACTGCTTACCGGTCCAAATCTTTCAATTTCTATCCGCATAACTTCTTGCCCTTTCACATCTTACACAAATAATTTAAAACCATACAGGAAAAGAGAGGATATAAAACCTCTCTTAAAAATTTCTTATGTACATATTATAATTACCATACAACCAAAATACTTATAACCCTTATTATATATTACAACTCCTTAACACATTATTCCTTATGCATTAAAGAATATATCTATAGATAAATCCCCGGTTTCTGATGAAAATGGTATGCTGAACAGTTCTTTTCCATCGTCCTGGTACTGTCTGCCAATGCAGTATGATGGTGGTGTAATATCTATAATTATGCCACTATTCGCAAATACTGTTGCTGCATTGCCAGCTATCATATTGCCAAGTTCTGCTATGGCGCTTTGCCCTAATTCATCTATAGCTTCAACTGGCATCATAACCATTTTAGAAACAATGCCAAGTGCTGTATCATGGTTTATATTTAATACTACTTCGCCTGAAAGGTTTCCAAACAGGCCAAGTTTAATAAGTGAACTGTCCGGCAAATAACCACCTTTTTTTAATCCTGGTTTACCTATCTTTAAATCAAGCATACACATATCTTTCATAATCTTGCATACTGAAATAATAAACGGATTTACATGTTCTGCTTTCACTACATCACCTGCCATTAATTTAATATAGTAAGTATAACAAATAAGGTTTGTTCTGTAAACGTAAAAATCCAACAAATTATTTAAAGCAGGGCTTTTCATATAAGTTTAAATTGTATATTCTGGTTTAATACAGCACCTAAGTATATAGGTTTTGTATTGCTTATATTCCATACCAGGCATAATAATTATATTTCAAATTCTTCCCAGAATTTCTGGCTTATGCTTACATCACAGTCTTTCAGCCACCCGGCATATTTCTCCTTAAACATGCTTGTCTGCCTTTCTTCTATTATTTTTTCTTTATATGCATATGTTGCATCTTCGTTGTTGCTGTTTACACAGTAAATAATAAAATACCCTGTTGTGCCATTGGCATCCTTGCTCTCTGTTACATCACTGAATTTGCCTTTTTTAAGCTTTAATGCTGCATCTGTTGCCTTCTGCCCAAGCAGCTTGCTGTCCCTGCCTATTGTTGCACTAACAGTCCCTGCGTCTGTATTTTCTTCTGCAAATGACAGGAAATCTGGTGTTTTCTTTGCCTCTTTTAAAAGTTTTGCTGCTCTTTTTGCTGCTTCCTTTTTAGTTGCATCATCCATTGAAATGGAAGTGCCATTCCTGTCCTTGCCTCTTGTCACTATTTCAATATACTGTATGTCAGCCTGTCTTGCTTCTTCGTCTGTTACAACGGTATCTGCTTCATCTGTTGCTACATAAAACATTTTTTCTGCAAGTATATTATCTTCATAAAGTTCTGCCATGCCCTGTATTCCAAGGCAGTATTCTTCTTTATCTTTTGCACTTGCACTGCCTACAATTTCTTCTGCATGGCGCATGGCTTCGTCTTTTTCATCCGATGTAAGAGTAACCTGCATTTCATCTGCTGTTTTCCTTATAACTTTTAACTGTGTAATAACATTTACAATTTCCTGCTTTGCTTCATCACCTATTGTTGTATCTTTGTTTATCTTGTATTTCCATAGTTTAGAACCAAAACTTGCCTCATACTGGCACTTTAACAGGTAACAGTAATTACGCACTTCACTATATTTAACACCTGTATCTCCTGCCTTTATTACTATTGATGTATCTTTAATCTCACCTGTTTCAAGTTTTGCCTTCTTTTTAGTACCGTTTGTTTTACTGCATCCTGGCAGCATTATAACTGGTATAAGGATTATACAGAGCAGGCAGAGTATGCCCTGCATATATTTTACAGTCCTATTTATCTTCATAAAGGCCTCCTATGCTTTTTATAACACTTTCTACAATATGGAAAATGCCATCTGTTGTCAATAGTTTCTTTTTCTTAAGCCCGCTTTTGGCTGATGAGGCATAGTGGCGCGTAACAGGTTTTGTGCTGTCCTCTTTTCCTATAATGTAATTAAAATATGGTTCGTCAGCCTGTACATATTTAAGCATACCCTGGTATTCCTCTAACATAGCTGTTATGCCATCTGTATTCCATGATAAACCATTATAAGGGTAAAACCTTATGCCATCAGGTTTTTGTATTATCTGTGTTATATATGCCTTATGTGCATCAGCTTTTAAAAGCGCTATCCTTAAAAGGTTTTCTGCTGCCACTGGTATATCCCCGAACCTGTCTGTAAGTTCGTCCTGCATGTCTGAATATTCCTCAACTGTTTCAATACATGCAATGCGCTTATACATATCAAGTTTCTGGAATTCGCTTTTAATATAGGTATTTGATATAAATGCACTAACGGAAATATCAATAGATGTCTCAAATTCTTCGCTTGTCTTTTTCTCACCTTTAAGCATACGTACAGCATCATTTAACATCTTACAGTAAAGGTCGTAGCCTACAGCCTCCATATGCCCTGACTGTGCTGCACCAAGCAGGTTTCCTGCCCCTCTTATCTCAAGGTCACGCATTGCAACTTTTATGCCTGAACCAAGGTCTGTAAACTCTTTAATTGCGGCAAGCCTTTTCTCTGCTATTTCTTTTAGCATCTTATCACGCTTATACATAAGGAACGCATATGCGGTACGGTTTGAACGCCCGACCCTGCCACGGAGCTGGTATAACTGCGACAGCCCCATCTGGTCAGCATTATCTATAATTATTGTATTTACATTGGAAATGTCAAGCCCTGTTTCTATAATTGTAGTTGAAACAAGCACATCTATCTCACCATTTATAAATGAAAGCATAATATTTTCAAGCTGGCGTTCGCTCATCTGCCCATGTGCAAATGAGACTGAGGCATCAGGTACAAGTTTTGCTACTTCCAAAGCAATTTCATCAATATGCTGTACCCTGTTGTATACATAGAATACCTGTCCTCCCCTTGCCATTTCCCTGTTTATTGCTTCCCTTATTATCTCGCTGTTATGCTCCATTACAAATGTCTGTATTGGAAGCCTGTCAACGGGCGGCTCTTCCAGTACACTCATATCCCTTATGCCTACAAGGCTCATATGCAGGGTTCTTGGGATTGGGGTTGCGCTTAATGTCAGCACATCCACATCACCCTTCATCTGCTTTATTTTCTCTTTATGTGCCACACCGAAACGCTGTTCTTCATCTACTACCAGAAGCCCCAGGTTCTTAAATTCAACATCTTTAGAAAGCAGCCTGTGTGTGCCTACTACAATATCAGCCTGCCCCTTTTTAAGAAGCGCCAGGGCTTTTTTCTGCTGTGCGGGCGTCCTGAACCTTGAAAGCATCTCAACTGTTACAGGAAAACCGCCAAGGCGTTCTTTTAATGTGTTATAATGCTGTTGTGCAAGTATTGTTGTTGGTACAAGGAACGCAACCTGTTTGCCATCATTTACAGCTTTAAAAGCCGCCCTTATGGCAATTTCTGTTTTGCCATAGCCTACATCCCCGCACACAAGACGGTCCATTACCTTGCTGCTTTCCATATCTTTCTTTGTTGCTTCTATTGCATCAAGCTGGTCTTGTGTTTCTTCAAATGGAAATAAATCTTCAAATTCTTTCTGCCATACTGTGTCAGGGCTGAACTGGAAACCCTGCCTCTGCTGCCGTTCTGCATAAAGCATCACAAGTTCTTTTGCAATATCTTTAACAGCACCCTTAACCCTGGATTTAGTCTTTTTCCATTCTGTGGAATTAAGTTTATTAAGCTTTGGTGTCCTTGCTGCTTCCTGCCCTGCATATTTCTGCAGCACATCAAGCCCTGAAACTGGCACATACAGGTTGCCCCCGTCCCCGTACTCTATTTTAATAAAATCCTTTGTAACATTGTCTACACGGAGCTTTTCTATCCCTCTGTATATACCAAGCCCATGGTTTTCATGTACTACATAATCACCTATATCCAGTTCATTAAAGCTCTGTATTGATTTGCCATCATATTTTTTATGTTTGCGGCGTTTTTTCTGTTTTACGCCAAATATATCACCTTCTGTTATTATTACAAATTTCTGCTGTGTATAGGCAAAACCTCTGTGAAGCTGCCCATATGACACCATTACCTGCCCCTCTTCCAGTGGTGTGTCCGGCTTTTCCCTGTAAAATGCTGGTATGCCATACTCATTAATATCCCTGCTTAAACGTTCCGCACGTATGCGTGAACCTGAAAGCAGCAACACGCGGCTGCCATCTTTACGCCATTTCTTTAAATCTTCAACCAGCAGTTCAAAATGCTTGTTATATGAACCTGTTGCCTGTACTGGTATATTAAACTGGTCTTTTGCAGACATACCCTTAGGGAGTACGCCAAGTGTTGTAATATAAACACATTTCTTAGCAGAAAGCATTGCACTTACAGATGCAGCAGGATATAATATTCCAGTCTGCCCTGGCAGTACATCACCCTTTTCAAGCCTGTTTTCCATGCTGTCCCTGAATTCAGTTTCTGTAGTTTCCATCTTTTCATAACAGCGTGCCGGCTCATCTATAAAAAACACTGTATTTTCTTTGTCAAAATAATCAAAAAACGACTCTGCCTGTATTCCAAAATATTTTATAAAACTTTCCATTCCAATACGGCCGTGGTACATTTCAAGCGTTTCCCTGGTTTCACCAATCCTGTCTTTAAGCCTGTTCATTGCTGTATGGTTTTTCTCCGCCCTGAATTTGTCCAATATTCCTATATAGTCTTTTTCAATATTTTCCATTCCAGTTTTTAATTCTTTATCAGAAAGTATAATTTCTGATGCAGGGAATATTTCAACAGCTCCCGTCCTCTCAATAGAGCGCTGGCTTCCTGCATCAAACGAACGTATTGTATCGGCTTCATTATCCCATAGTTCTATACGGAACGGACATTCTTCTGTTACAGGGAATATATCTATTATACCTCCCCTTATAGAAAACTGCCCTGGCGCTTCTGCCTGGTACTGGCGTTCATATCCAGCCGAAACAAGATGCCCTGCAAGTTCATCAATATCCACAATATCTTGTTCTTTAATTATGCGTACAGCATTTGCAAATGTATTTAATGATGCTACAAGTTCCATTCCTGCATCCATCGTTGTAACTATAGTGCCGCTATCTTCTTTTATAAGGTTTTTAATTACCTTAAGCCTTTCAACACTTATTGCACTTCCATGTATGTCCGCACTATAAAAAATCACATCCTTTGACGGATAATAAAGTACATTCCTGTCAAACATGCGATAATCTTCTACAATTTCCCTTGCCCTTATTTCATTCTGTGTTATTATTACCTTCCATGCAATATCCTGTGATAAACCATAAACCAGATGGCACTTTTGTGTATCAATACAGCCAGAGACCTGTACTGGCAGCCTGTTCCTGCCAATACATTCTAAGGCTTCCCTGTATGCATTAATTTCACGCAGGGGTGCAAGTAACGTTTCCATATCTCCCTCCATCAGTTATACCTGTTCATAGCTGCCCTTATATCTTCAAGCATCATTACCTTGCATGCCTCCACAGTATTATGGAGAGCTTCACGTATAACAGGTTCTTCATTCCTGTCAAACCTGCCTAAAACGTAGTCTGCCAGGTCAAGTCCCTCCCTCTTTTCACCAACCCCTATACGTATGCGCGGAAAAACCTGGCTTTTAAGATGGGATATTATGCTTTTTATTCCATTGTGCCCCCCTGCACTTCCCTGGGCACGTATGCGCAGCTTGCCTGGTGCAAGGTTTATATCATCATAAATTACTATAAGTTCATTTTCAGGGTCAATTTTATAATAATCCACAAGTTCCCTTATGCTTTCACCACTTAAATTCATATAAGTCTGTGGCAGGGCAAGTATTACTTTCTGCCCTTCTATATATCCTTTGCCGCAGACCGCTTTATGTTCCCTGGTATTAAGTGGTATATTATATTCATCAGATATCGTGGTAACAGCAGAAAACCCTATATTATGCCTTGTACCATTATACTTTCTTTCCGGGTTGCCAAGTCCTGCTATAATAAACATTATAATCCTCCCTGCTGCATATTATGCAGCATAAATAACAAAACGGACAATCCCGTTTGTAAAAAATACTGTCTAAAAGTTTTTAGTTTCATTACGTTCACCCATATGGACTGTGCTGCCTGTATATTGTGCCAGCATGTCATTGTCCACTACATGGCGGTTATCCATTGTTTTCATTATATCCTTAATCTGCATTTCCTTAGCTTCCCTTGAATCACCAAGGTTATGCACTTTATTATCCCTGAATGACAATACAAACGGCTCAAGTACATTGTTGTTATTAACTGCAATTACAAGCCCCCTGTCACCATTTGTCATTTCAACACATACACCTGGGGACAGGATATTTATACTTGAAAGAAGCGCATCAACAACATCAGGGTTATATTCTACTTCATCACTCATAAGATGCCTTATGGCAACTATTTCTGAATGTGGCTCTTCATCAAAATTCATTGCTGTCATCATGTCATATACATAAGCAACTTTCAGGACTTCTGCCCCAAGCGGCAGGACTTCTGGCACTTCACCAGCCTTTACAATCTCTGGGTGAAGCTGTTTTATTATATCAGTCACAATCCTTACTATATCAAAGTCTAAATCCCTGTTCTGGCTGAACATCTGTAAGGCAGCAACATGGTAAGTATTGACCTTTGCCAAATCTTCTTCTGAAAGCTCCGCCCTGTTTTTATGGCGTAACTGGAGTGGTATAAGAAGCGTCCCGATATCATGGAGAAGTGCAGCTACTACAACATCAAGCTGGTACTTAAACTCCATTTTTAGTTTATATGTCATCATTGCACAAAGGATAGCGGTATTTAATGTATGTTTATATACATAGTCTTCCTTACTTCTTATACTTTGTATAAAATTTATCTTCCTGTGTAATGAGCCATAATTTTTCAATACTTTATTGGCAAACTGGTACATTTCCTTTGGCTCTTTCCGCTTGCATATAGCATCCATAATGTCCTTTATCGCAAATACTGACATAGCCTGGAATCTCTCAAACTCAATATCATCCTCTGTCATTGGAGGCACTGGCTCTGCTGCCTCAAGTATATATACGCCAATAAGCCCAAAGTTCATTATGCTTACAATACCCTGGCTTGAAAGCTTCGAGTTTCTTTCATATAACATAACCCCGCTTTTATTATATATCGGTTTAGCCAGTCTCATACCTGGTTTGAGGTCATCAGATTTTACAAATAACATATTTATTCCCCGTCTTTCTTCATTTTGGATGCCTTCCTCAAAATCCAGAAAGCATTAATAACTAATTGTTAATCCTGCACCATGTTTTCTGGTACAGGATTACTCTAACCCCATCAGGCAGCCATTGCATATTACGAATACCCGCCCCTGGCTATTTATGTATTTTACCTAATTCTTGTTTTTCTCTGCCAGATTGCTTGTAACCCTGTTGTAAAGTTCAAGTGCAGCATTATACCCCATCTTTTTCTGCCTGTGGTTTACTGCTGCTGATTCACATATAATTGATACATTCCTTCCAGGTCTGATAGGGATAGAATGGCATACTACTTTATTGCCAAGGAATTCTATAAACTGCTCTTCTAATCCAAGCCTGTCATAATCCTGGTTTTTATTAAATTCTTCCAGCTTGATTACAAGGTCAATCTGCTGTTCATCTTTTACACTTTCTACACCGAACAGTGACTTGGCATCTACAATGCCAATTCCCCTGAGTTCTATAAAGTGCTTTGTAATTCCTGGTGAACTTCCCATAAGTGACTTGTCACTTATCCTTCTAATCTCAACGACATCATCTGATACAAGGCGGTGTCCCCTGTGTATTAATTCAAGCGCCACTTCTGACTTGCCTATGCCGCTTTCACCCATTATAAGTATTCCTTCACCATATATATCGACAAGGACACCATGTACTGAACACCTTGGTGCAAGTTCTGCATTAACCCAGCGGATTATCTCTGCCATAAATGGTGATGTAGGTTTTTTTGTCCTTAATATTGGCACATTGTAACGGTTAGCAAGGGCAATTATCTCCTCATCAATCCATATTTCACGGCAGTAAATTATACACGGCGGTTTTGGCGATTCATCACTGCCTGCCATTATCCTCTCCATCATTGCAAGGCTGTGTTCCATGCCCCTCTGCTGCATATATGTATGCTCAACATGGCCTATTATCTGTATCCTCTTTGAATCAAAATAATCAAAATATCCCGCTAGCTGCAATGCAGGGCGGTTTACCTCATTCTGCGTTATAAATATATTGTCCGTATCAATATCTGGTGTACAGTTTTCTAAATCCAGCTGCTCAATAAGCTCTTTTAATGGTACTTTGTAAGTTACGTTCTGCATATTATCCTCCTTTTTATACAATTATATATGTATCAGTGCCGCCTTTGGCGGCATAACCCCTTCACTCTCCATTTTATTCCTGGTGGAAGAACTTGTATACATTAAATGCTGCCCTTTCATTCATGCTTTCCACCTGTGAAAGTTCTTCTGTAGTTGCATTCCTTATTGCTTCTATTGACTGGAAATGCTTCATAAGTGCTTTTCTTCTGGCAGCGCCTATCCCGCTTATATCATCAAGAACTGATTTAACCTGCTCCCTGCTTCTTAATGAACGGTGGTATTCTATTGCAAACCTGTGCACTTCATCCTGTATCCTTGTCATAAGATGGAAACCTTCACTGTCTGCCTTTACTGGCAGTTCATGTCCCTTAAAGAAAAGCCCCCTTGTCCTGTGCCTGTCGTCTTTAACCATGCCACATACTGGTATATCAAGCTTAAGGCTTTCTAAAACCTTTTCTGCAATATGAACCTGTCCTCTGCCTCCGTCCATCATTATAAGGTCTGGAAAACGTGTAAAGCTGCCAGTTTCTTTTAAAAGCCCCTTTTCTTCAAGTTCAGCCATTTCCTCTATGCCATGGCTGAACCTTCTTGAAAGCACCTCATTCATGCTTGCATAATCATCAGGCCCTTTTACAGTCTTTATCTTGAATTTACGGTAATCACTTCTCTTTGGCTTGCCATCTTCAAATACTACCATAGAGCCAACTGACTGGAAGCCGTTAATATTAGATATATCATACGATTCAACACGTGAAACCCTCTCTATGCCAAGCCATGAGCATATTTCTTCCATAGCCCCGGATGTGCGCTTCTCCTCCCTTTTAATTCTTTCCATATCCTGTGTAAGTACAAGTGCCGCATTTTTATGGGCAAGCTCTACAAGCCTTTCTTTACTGCCCTTCTTTGGTACAACCAGATGCACCCTTCCCCCTCTTTTACTGCCCAGCCACTGCTCAATAAGGGGTGCATCTGCTATACTATATTCTACCATGACTTCACGTGGAATAAAAGGAGTTCCTGCATAAAATTGTTTAATAAAATCCTGTAAAATATCTTCCTCCTTTTCACCTGAAGTCCCGTTAAGATGGAAATGGTCGCGGCCTATCAGTTTGCCATCACGCACAAAAAAGACCTGTACTACTGCCTCCTCAAGAGTCCTTGCAAGCGCAATAATATCCCTGTCTTTCCCTTTAAAATCTGTAATTTTCTGCCTTACAGCCATTTTCTTTACACTGGCAATTAAATCCCTGAACCCTGCTGCTTCTTCAAATGCAAGCCTTTCAGATGCCTGCATCATTTTCTCCTGTAAATATCCTGATACTTCTTCATAATCCCCCTCTATCAGTTTTAATGCTTTCTTAAAGTTCTCCTGGTATTCTTCTTTGGATATTTTGCCCTGGCATGGTGCACTGCACTGTCCTATATGGTAATTAAGGCAGGGTCTTTCCTTCCCGGTATCTCTTGGAAGAACCCTTCTGCATGTTCTTATCTTGTATATTTTATGTGCAAGTTCCAGTGTGTCTTTTGCTGCGCCTGCACTTGTAAACGGTCCGAAATACTTGCTTTTATCACGTTTCAGTTCCCTTGCTATTAAAAGCCTTGGGAAATCTTCTTCAATAGTTGCTTTTATATATGGATAATTTTTATCATCCTTAAGCATTGTATTATATTTTGGCTTATGTTCTTTTATAAGGTTGCTTTCCAGTACAAGCGCTTCAACTTCTGAATCTGTTATTATATACTCAAAATGGTCTATCTGTGATATCATTCTTTCTATCTTAGGGGTTACATTGCGTCCTGCCTGGAAATACTGTCGTACCCTGTTTTTTAAACTTATTGCTTTACCTACATATATGATAGCATCCTTTTTATCATGCATAAGATAAACACCTGGCTTTGCAGGCAGCTTTTTTAACTCTTCCTCCAAATCAAACATAGGACGCCTCCATTCTGTAGTTATATTTATTCTTTGTTAACAGCACTTCAATTATACAAAAAAGACAGAGCTATATCAAGTCCTTGCTTATCAACTCATATCCCCATACAGAAGGCTTTGTGCTTCCATCTGGAATTAGTTTATGCACTAACTGCTGTTCCTCATACCATCTCTTAAAACTATCCTTGCCAACACAGTACAGCCTTATATGGATATCCTGGTTTACACGCACCAGATACAGTTTCCCGTCTTTTTGTACAATATGTATCTTTCCATGAAGATAAGTTCCTGTATATTTCCGGAGTTCCTCTGGCGGCAGTAAAATCCCCTCCTGCCTGCGTGAAGCCTGCGCCTGCCTTCCATGCAGGATTGATGAAATACCATTTCCAAAGCGGTACTGGTCTAGTGACTCTGTATTTGACATAATTATTATACAAATATCTTCATCAAAATAATACTGCGTATATGCAGAAACACCTATACTGTCACCACCATGGCAGTATTTAATCCTGCCTCCTTCATTATACCTTTCTAAACCATAACAATAATGGTTTTTATTTTCTGATAAATAAATTCCATATGCCTGTTCTGATAAAATCTCCTTGTTTTTCAGACATTTATACCATTTACATAAATCATCACAATTTGTAACAAGCGCCCCTGCCCCAATGCTAAACAAATTATTTGTGTATGGCGCTTTTACAAGTACATCATAATCATGCAGGTAATTGTCTGCTTTGCCAGGAATTATATCCTTGCCGTTATCAAATATTGTATTATCCATTCCAAGCCGTGAAAAAATATTTTCATATAGAAATTCATTATAAGGCTTGCCTGAAACATTTTCAATAATCCATGCAAGCAGGTTATAATTAGAATTGTTATAATTAAATTCTTTTCCTGGCTTATTTACAGGTTTCTTTATAATCCAGTTCCAAAAGGCCCTTATCATATAGTGCCATAATTGCAAATGCAGTAAACTGTTTTGCAACAGATGCAATGTTAAACCTTGTCTTTATATTATTTTTTATGCCAAATCCGATATTTGCATAGCCGCGGCTTGTTTCAAATATAACTGAACCATTTTGTATAATCCTTATTACACCAGAAAAATCCCAGTAATCCATTTCAGCCCTGGTATATCTGGCAAGCTCTTCCTGTATATCCATAATAATCCCCTATGCCCTTTCCAGAAACCAGATACAATATATTTTAATTATACAAAAAAGAACCTTTTATATCAAGTGTGATTATGATAGAATAATATTATGATGCAATGAGTAGTATATAATAAAAAAGCATACCATCTGGTATGCTTTTTTATTTATTGTGGATTAACTGCAGTAATGCTTACAGGCATTATTTTTCCCATTAAATCCACATTTCCTTGTATATTTATATTACTCTCTGATATTTCTATTATACCCGTAAAATCATTATACTCCATCATATAAAGTGCAATATCATACCTATTTAGAACACTGTTGTCTATTTCCAGGATTCCTCCTTTATATGGTACATTATTAAAGTATATTTTTGGTGCATACAATGCCCAGTCCCATTCACTGCCGCCATTGTCCATCAGCCTGTCAAATATGCTGCTGTCCCCTGTAACCTGGAGGTTTAATAAACCATTATCTAATGACAGCTTTATATTTCCAATACCAAATTCTGTACCATCAATTTTAAAAGAACCCATATCCATATTACCCACTCCTTATCCACACACCCCAGGTTATTGTACTAGTTTTCTGGCAATGCCTTGGTTTCTTCTTTTTCTGTATCTTCTTTTCCTGTATCTTTCTTTTCAGGTTTTGATGTCATAAATTTATCTATAACATTTACTATTCCGTCTTCATCATTTGATGCTGTTACATAATCTGCCATTTCCTTAACTTCCTGCTGTGCATTTCCCATTGCCACGCCCATTCCTGCAAAACGCAACATTGGCAGGTCGTTGTAACTGTCACCTATGCATATAACCTTTTCGCGTGGTATTTCAAGGTGTTTTATAAGTTTTTCAACCGCAACCCCTTTATCTACGTATCTTGGCAGCAGTTCAACGAAAAACGGGTCTGACCTGAACACATTCATCCTGTCCCCAAATTCCTTATCCATAATCTTTTCAACTTCCGCCATACGTTCTGGCGTACCACTTAAAAGGAATTTATTAAATGGGAAATTTACCGCCTTAACGAAATCATTTGTTTCCTTTATTGTAACATCACACGCTTTTGCATCAATCTCTATATACTCATTAAGACCGTTTCCTGAAATCATTTCTTTTGTATTGTCATTATAAACAACAATGCCCACACCAGCCCTTTTAGCTGCTTCATAAACAGGTTTAACCATTTCTGGTGGTACCATCTGGTTATATATACACTCACCTGTCTTACAGTTTACTACTGTAGTACCATTGTAAGCTATAACATAACCGCCATACTGTTCAAGTGCAATATTTGAAGCTGTTCTTCTTATCCCTGCAATAGAACGCCCTGATGCAATTGCAACTGTCTTGCCTCGTTTCTGCGCTTCAATTACTGCTTCTTTTGTCTTTTCTGAAATCTGTTTATCTGAGCCAACAAGCGTGCCATCAACATCAAGCACAAGCATGTTGTAATTATCGCCTTCGGGTTCTTCAATGCCTTTAACTTTACGGAAAATTTTCATAAACTCCTTACCTGTAATTGTTTCATGTTCAATAAGAAACTCTGCAAGACTGTCAAGCGCAGCCCTGTCACCTGATAACAGTTTCTCTGCCTCATTGTAACACTCTTTAAGAATACGCATAACCTCTTCATCTATCTGGGCTTCTGTAGCGTCACCGCAATTTAATACTGTACGCCCATCAAGGTATTTGCCTTCCACTGACTCAAGCCCAATCATTCCAAATTTCTCAGTCATACCATACTGTGTTACCATAGCCCTTGCAAGCTGTGTAGCCTTTTCTATATCATTTGATGCACCTGTAGTTATTGAATTAAATACAACCTGCTCTGCTGCACGCCCTCCAAAAAGTGATACTATACGTGTAAGTATCTCATCTTTGCTCATAAGGTACTTTTCTTCCTCTGGCACTTGCATAACATAGCCAAGTGAACCCATCGTCCTAGGGACTATTGTAATCTTCTGTACAGGTTCTGAATTCTTCTGCAATGCAGCAACAAGCGCATGTCCGATTTCATGGTATGCAACAATTCTTTTCTCTTCTTTACCAAGTATCCTGTCTTTTTTCTCCTTGCCTGCAATTACAACCTCAACAGCCTCAAATAAATCAGACTGGCTTACAGCCCTTCTGCCTGCCCTTACTGCCATAATCGCTGCTTCATTTATCATATTGGCAAGGTCTGAACCAACTGCGCCGCTTGTAGCAAGCGCTATTGCATCAAAGTCAACAGAATCATCCATAAGCACATCCTTTGCATGTACTTTTAATATATCTATCCTGCCTTTAAGGTCTGGTTTCTCTACTATTATCCTTCTGTCAAAACGTCCAGGGCGCAGAAGTGCCTTATCTAATACTTCCGGCCTGTTAGTCGCCCCAAGTATTACAAGCCCCTTTGAACTGTCAAAACCGTCCATCTCTGACAATAACTGGTTAAGTGTCTGCTCACGTTCATCATTGCCGCCGCCATACTGTGTATCACGGCTTTTACCCACTGCATCAATTTCATCTATAAAAATAATACATGGTGCCATTGCCTGTGCCTGTTTAAATAAATCCCTTACCCTGGATGCCCCGACACCTACAAACATCTCAACAAAGTCTGAACCTGACAGTGAAAAAAATGGTACTCCTGCTTCACCTGCCACAGCCTTTGCAAGCAAGGTTTTACCAGTTCCCGGAGGCCCTACAAGAAGCGCACCCTTTGGAAGCCTTGCACCTATATCTGAATATTTCTTAGGGTTATGGAGGAAATCCACAAGTTCTGTAAGGGACTCCATAGCCTCTTCCTGCCCTGCTACATTTTTAAATGTAACCCCTGTCTCTTTCTGTACATACATTTTGGCAGTACTCTTTCCTACCCCCATAACTCCTCCTGAACCTTTGGACATCATGCGGAATATAAAAAACAACCCTCCCCATAAAAGCAGTATGGGTATCAGCGTTGTCACTACCATATATAATATGCTTGATGAACCGCTTGGTATTTCTTTTGAAAACCTGACCCCTGCATTGCTTAACCTTTCAACAAGGTTATAATCCATTGAAATAATTCCTGTATAATAGGTAATTTCATAAAGTGTGCTGCCCTGTGCCACAGGGATTATTTCTAATTTATCAGAAGAAAGAACTACTTCTTTAACCTGGCCATCTTCAAGCATTTTAATAAACTGGTCATAAGTTATTTCTTTATTAGATGCTTTCTCCACCTGGCTGTTCATAAATGAAAATACCAGGAACATTCCAAGAGCCGCCACAAGACATATAATTACACTTCTCTTATTCTGGCTTTTCTTAGGGTCCTGCCTGTTATTATTATTTTCCAAAATTACGCCTCCTTTGTCTCCCTCTAAGGTGTTATACTTCCACATTATAAAGCTAGCTTGGAGATAAATCAATATATTATCATGTGAATAATGTTTGAAATTTCTATTTTTTTAATAAAATATTGCCATCTTTGCAGCAGCACAGATTTTGCAGATGTATAAAATCTGTATTTATACATCCTTTTATCTGGTGTTACATAAAATTAATTATTTATACAAGAATTTTTTAAATAATGATTGAACATAACCTGGTTTATGCGTTATAATAAGAAAATATTGCAAAAGTAAAACCCATAATACGAGGAGGATAATTTAATGGCTGTCAAATATGTGTTTGTTACTGGAGGAGTTGTATCAGGTCTTGGCAAAGGGATAACTGCTGCTTCCCTTGGAAGGCTGCTTAAAATGCGTGGCTACAGTGTCACAATGCAGAAATTCGACCCATATATAAATATTGACCCTGGCACAATGAACCCTGTACAGCATGGTGAAGTATTTGTTACAGATGATGGTGCTGAAACTGACCTTGACCTGGGACATTATGAACGTTTTATTGATGAAAGCCTTACTAAACAGTCAAACGTAACTACTGGCAAAGTATACTGGTCTGTTTTAAATAAAGAGAGACGTGGTGACTATGGCGGCGGCACGGTACAGGTAATACCACATATTACCAATGAAATTAAAAGCCGTTTTTACCGTAATGACGGATGCAAAGAAACACAAATTGCCATTATTGAAGTAGGTGGCACAGTTGGTGATATTGAAAGCCAGCCTTTTCTTGAGTCTATACGCCAGTTCCAGCATGATACAGGCCATGAAAATGCTATCCTTATACATGTTACCCTTATTCCTTATCTTCATGCATCTGGTGAAATGAAAACCAAACCTACACAGGCAAGTGTAAAAGAATTACAGGGCATGGGAATACGTCCTGATATTATAGTATGCCGCACAGAATATGAACTTGAGCAGGGACTCAGGGACAAAATCGCCCTTTTCTGTAATGTCCCTACAAAATGTGTACTACAGAACCTTGATGTTGAAACTCTTTATGAAGCACCTCTTGCAATGGAAAAGGAACACCTTGCAGATGTTGTATGTGAAAAACTAAACCTGGAATGTCCTGCACCTGATATAACAGAATGGCAGTTAATGGTTGACAATATAAAACATCTTGATAAAGATGTTACTGTAGCCCTTGTTGGCAAATATACAACTCTTCATGATGCTTATATAAGTGTTGTTGAATCATTAAAACATGGCGGCTTTGCACATAAATGCAACGTAAATATTAAGTGGGTGCCTTCTGAAGAACTTACCCCGGAAAATGTTGGCGGAATATTAGGTGACGCCAGTGGAATTCTTGTTCCAGGCGGCTTTGGCGACCGTGGGATTGATGGCAAAATTGCTGCAATACAGTATGCACGTGAAAATAATGTACCTTTTCTCGGGCTCTGTCTTGGAATGCAGCTTGCAATAGTTGAATTTTCAAGACATGTGGCTGGTTTCCATGATGCACACAGCATAGAACTTGACCCACAGACAACACATCCTGTAATCCACCTGATGCCTGAACAGGACGGAATAGAAGATATTGGTGGTACATTAAGGCTTGGTTCTTACCCATGTGTGCTTGACCATGCTTCAAAGGCTTACTCCCTGTATGGTATTGAAACAATCCGTGAAAGGCACAGACACCGTTATGAAGTAAATAATTATTACCGTGATGAACTAGCAAAAAATGGGATGCTCTTCTCAGGGCTTTCACCTGACGGGCGCATTGTAGAAATGTGCGAACTTCCAGACCATCCTTGGTTTATTGCTACACAGGCACACCCTGAATTTAAATCACGCCCAAACAGGCCACATCCTTTGTTTAAAGGATTTATAAATGCTGCCCTTAAATACCAGGACAGCCATAAATAAGCCTGCTATAACAAGGCAACACAGATAAGGCATATATTTTTCCGAAAGGACAAGCTGGATATGCCATAATAATGCCAATACCCTGTTTTAAAATCTAAAAAACATAATACCTGGCGCGTTCCAGATAATACCAGCAGCCAGGCTGGCAGTATATGCAGTTTCCTGTATTATAATTACATGTAAACTGCATATACTGTCTATAAAACAGGCTGGAACTGCCAGAAAAAATAATTTAGAAAGGCATGTATATTTTATGGAAAAAAATAATTATAAAACTGTTAAAAAGAAAAACCTCTTTCTTCCAGTTTTAACTTCAATAATACTTATGTCCTGTGCTGTTTTTACACTATGTGTTTATAACCGTTCCAACAGCGCAAAAGCCTTAGAAGAAAAAAGTACATCTGGTAATACAGTTTCTTCCTCTGCTATTGGTATTACAGATAATACAACTAATACAGAAAATGAAGACAGTACAGCCAGCCCTGGCAGCTCTAATATTAAATCTGCCCCTCCTGGTGAACTGCATGGAGTATGGATTTCATTCCTTGACTACAATTCCAAAGGCTATACAAGGGAGTCCTTTACCCGCCAGGTAAAAGAAATGTTTGATACATGTAAGGAAAATAACTTTAATACTGTATTTGTGCATGTAAGGATGTTTTCTGATGCAATGTATAATTCCAAATATTTCCCATGGTCTAAATATTCATCTGGTAAAATTGGCAAAAGCCCTGGGTTCGACCCTCTTTCAATTATGGTAACAGAAGCCCATAAACGTGGATTAAAAATCCATGCATGGATTAACCCGTACCGCATAACAAAAGACACCACAAGCAATTCAGCACTTGCCAGGTCTTCATATGCATACAAATGGCGTAATTCCAAATCACCATCACTTAGGCGCAATGTATTAAACTATGGAGGACAGCTTTATTTTAACCCTGCAAAACCTTCTGTCCAGAACCTTATTGTTAATGGCGTAAAAGAGATTGTTAAAAACTATGATGTTGATGGAATACACTTTGATGACTATTTTTATCCTAACCTTGGTACATCATACAGAAAAAATTTTGATGCAAAAGAATACAATACATATGCCAGAAACAGCAGGAAAAATGGCAAGACACCACTTGGCATAGTAGCATGGCGGCGCAATAATGTAACAAAACTTATCAGAAATGTTTATTCATCAGTAAAAAAATTAGATAAAAACTGTATATTCGGAATAAGCCCTGCTGGCAATATTGATAATCTTTACCTTGAAAATAATTACTACTGTGATGTTAAAAAGTGGATGGGGAGCACCGGGTACATTGACTATATCTGCCCACAAATATACTGGTCTTTTAAACATCCATCATGTCCGTTTAAAAAGACATTAAAAACCTGGACTGCTGTACCAAGGCATAAAAATGTCAGGCTCTATACTGGACTTGCAGCATACAGGGCAGGAATAAGCAGTAAAGAAGCCAGCCTTATAGGTGATAAAAGCTGGGCAAAAAGCAATACAATATTAAAACGGCAGATAAAATATTCACGTGATACTGGCGAAGTAGACGGATTTATATTTTTTGACTATGCAGACCTTAAGCGGAGTTCTGCACGCAAAGAAATTAAAAATGCTGTAAGCCTTTTTAAATAACTAAAAAAGCATGGAACACCTGCTTCCAGAAATATACCAGCAAAAAATGTGGCTGTTACACTCTTCAGGGTAACAGCCACATTTTGCTTATTTAAAAAGTAAATTGCTAATCTGGCAGGTGAAAAAATCTTTAATTCCACTTTTCAAGCAAACACTGGGAATTAGTACCATAAAATATATCATCCCTGCCTCCCAGCATTTTACATAACTTCTCTATACGTTCCCAGTTATTATTAACATCAAATTCATAACTGTGTCCCCAGATATAAAATAAAAGCTGCTCATTTTCCGCTGGCTCTGCTTCAAGAAAATTTTCTACGAGCGCAAAAAGCATCTCATCATTATGATGGCATGTGCTTTCCAGTTTTAATGGCTCTTTTGGCATATCAAAGCTATGGGTAGCACCAGTCGTCCTTCCATATTTAAAACCAGCATCACTAAGATACTTTATAACTTCATCATTAAAAACACCATATGCATATGCCATTCCAACAGGATACTTTCCATAAAGCCTCTCTATATTTTCTGCATCTGTAATAAATTCCTGCTTATATTCCTCCTGTGCCAAACTATCTGGCACTGTATGCCTTAATCCATGTACAGCTATTTCATGGCCTTTATAAAGCTGGTTTAAGCCCTCCTGCTCCATACGCTGTATATGTATGCCATCTATCTCAAAGCAGCTTTCATTAGACTGTATTCCTGTATTTAAGTTAAATGTTGCTTTCATGCCATAGTGGTTAAAAATATCTACAAGCCTTCTGTCCTGCTCTATACCATCATCATAACTAAATGTAAGTGCCTTCCTGTATCCCATATATAAATCCTCCCATTTTAAAACTCTGGCTCTGGATAAAAATATCAGGCAATACCAAACTTGTCCTTTATAACCCTGACTTCGCTTTCAAGATATTTAAGACGCATAAACATAATTTCTTTCTCATTATTCGTTTTTGCAACCTCTTCCATCTTTCTGTATAAATCAAGATGGCCTTCTGCAACCAGCCTTATATTATCCCTGATTTCATTTTCCAGAATAAACCTTGTAGTATCCATACTCTTCTCAATATTTTCAAATCTCTTGTCAAAGGTTGTCCTTAACTCATTAATTTCATCTTTAAGTTCTGTTCTTACACCAGCTATTTCATCTTTCAGCTCTGTTCTTACACCAGCTATTTCATCTTTCAGCTCTGTTCTTACACCAGCTATTT
>CAJUPJ010000005.1:100064-133107 GCA_910588655.1 uncultured Lachnospiraceae bacterium
TTTTTACACCAGCTATTTCATCTTTCAGCTCTGTTCTTACGCCAGCTATTTCATCTTTCAGCTCTGTTTTTACACCAGCTATTTCATCTTTCAGCTCTGTTCTTACGCCAGCTATTTCATCCAATATTAATCTTGTTTCTTCAGTCATTATTTTTCTCCTTTCTCTTTTACAAGGATTTACTTATTCTAGTCCACACTAACATAAGTGTAATGACTACAACAAGTCCTGTAAGACAGTTTCACTATATAACCATCACAATATACAATACTGGCCATTATTGTATATATAATCCTGCAGGAAATAACAGTATGCCTGCTATTTCTTCAAATATACCACAATACTTCCAGTTTTTCAATACTTTATTTCATATGTTTCATAAATTCGTATTATGCATTATTTTTTACATTTCTTATATAAGACAATATTGCTTTGTTATGACTATAGAAACAACTAGATATAACAGGTCAAAAAAGGCAATGCTTTGCATTGCCTTAATAAGACATACTATGCCTGGAGCATGTCCAGGCTGTATGCCTTACCTGTTTTTTACCTTTTATTATTTGCCTGTACTAATTACAGTCTCTTCATAAGTTCTTCTTTCTGCTCCTCAAATCCTGGCTTGCCAAGGAGTGCAAACATATTCTTTTTATAGCTTTCAACACCAGGCTGGTTAAATGGATTAACTCCAAGTACATAACCACTGACGCCACATGCAAACTCATAGAAATAGAATAACTGTCCAAGATAGAACTCATTCTGCTCTGGAACTTTTATTGTAAGGTTTGGAACATTGCCATCTGTATGCGCAAGCTGTGTACCCTTCATAGCATTTTTGTTTATAAAATCAAGTGTCTTGCCCTTAAGGTAGTTAAGCCCGTCAAGGTCTGCCGGCTCTTCTTCAAGTGTTATGTCAAATGAAGGTTTTTCAAGTTCCATAACTGTTTCAAACATTATACGGCTTCCATCCTGGATAAACTGGCCCATAGAATGAAGGTCTGTTGTAAGGTCTACAGATGCCGGGAAGATACCTTTCTGGTCTTTTCCTTCACTCTCTCCATAAAGCTGTTTCCACCACTCTGCTATATAATGGAACACTGGCTCATAGTTACAGAGAATTTCTACGCTCTTGCCTTTACGCAGAAGAATATTTCTTATTGCTGCATATTTAAGTGCTTCATTTTCTGCAAATCCTTTATTTAAGCAGACTTCCCTCATTGAAGCAGCACCTTCCATAAGCTTTGAAATATCTGCACCACTTACAGCGATTGGAAGCAGTCCTACTGCTGTCAGTACAGAGAAACGTCCTCCTACATCATCAGGCACTACAAATGTTTCATATCCCTCTTCTGTAGCAAGGCTCTTTAATGCTCCCCTCTCTTTGTCAGTTGTAGCATAAATCCTCTTTGCAGCACCTTCTTTGCCATATTTCTTTTCAAGCATCTTCTTAAAAATACGGAAAGCTACTGCTGGCTCTGTTGTTGTACCAGATTTACTGATAACATTTACAGAGAAATCCCTGTCACCAATTACATCAATAAGCTGTGAAAGGTATGTCCCGCTCAGGTTGTTGCCACAGTAATAAATCTCAGGAGTCTTACGGATTTCACTGCTGACACTGTTATAAAAACTGTGCCTTAAGAACTCTATTGCAGCCCTTGCACCAAGGTAAGAACCTCCAATGCCAATTACAAGAAGGACTTCTGAATCGGACTGGATTTTTTCAGCTGCTTTCTTAATACGTCCAAACTCTTCTACATCATATGCAACAGGAAGGTCAATCCATCCCAGGAAGTCATTTCCTGCCCCATTTCTGCTTAAAAGAACCTCTTTTGCAGCGCTTACAATTTTCTCCATAGACTTAATCTCATCATCTGAGATTACATTACATGCCAATGAATAGTCAAACTTCACCTGATTTGCCATAATTCCTCCATTCCGTTGTTATAATAACAACATTTAATTAAATATTTTAGCAGTACAGACTGCTAATCCTAAAATATCTTATATCTTATTTTATACACTTCTCACACTTAAATCAAGAAAGATTTTCCATATTTATAAAAATTTTCACCTGTGGATTGCTAATCCAGACAACTGCTTGTATTTCAATAAATTGCATACAAGCAGTCTGCCGGATTGTAACCGCACAGGTGGAAAAATTTTTACACTGGTATGGTTTCAATACTATACTGCAGAAATTTCCAGATTTCCAAACTTTGTAAACTGCGACAGCCATGCAAGTTTTACTGAACCTGTAGGCCCGCTTCTCTGCTTGGCAATAATTACTTCTGCCACACCTTTTTCTTCTGTATCAGGGTTATAATATTCATCCCTGTATAAAAACATTACCATATCTGCATCCTGCTCAATAGCACCAGATTCACGCAAATCTGATAATAGTGGCTTTTTATCAGGTCTTTGTTCAACTGCACGTGAAAGCTGTGATAGTGCTATAACTGGCACATTAAGTTCCCTTGCCATAACTTTAAGCGAGCGTGATATATCTGATATTTCCTGCTGCCTGTTTTCACCTTTCCTTTTACCCGCACCTGACATAAGCTGTAAGTAATCTATTATTACAAGGTCAAGCCCCTTTTCAATCTTAAGCCGGCGGCATTTTGAACGCAGCTCCTGGGCAGTTATTCCAGAAGTATCATCTATTACAAGATTAGAATTACCAATTTTACGCACACTGCCTACAAGCTTGTCCCAGTCCTCATCCTCCAAATCACCAGTCCTTATTTTCTGGGAATCAACATGTGAATTCATGGAAAGCATACGCTTAACAAGCTGTTCCTTGCTCATTTCAAGGCTGAATATTGCTATAGTGCTTCTGCTGTGCAGTGCCATATATTCTGCAATATTAAGCACAAATGCAGTTTTGCCCATAGCAGGTCTTGCTGCAATAAGTATAAGGTCAGATTTCTGCAGGCCTGCTGTTTTATAATCAAGGTCACGGAAACCTGTTTCAAGACCTGTAATATGCCCCTTCTGCTTTGCTGCCTTTTCAATGCTGTCAAGCGTCCTCAGCACAATATCACGTATAGGCTCAAATTGACTCCCACCACGCTTCTGCAGCACATCAAATACATTTTTCTCTGCTTCGTCAAGTATATCACCAGCAGGCTGCCTGTCCATATAACAGTTATTGCTTATACGTTCAGTTACCTGTATAAGCCTTCTTAACATAGCCTTGTCATGTACTATTGCAGCATAATGCCTTATGTTGGCAGATGTAGGCACACTTCCTATAAGCCCGCCTATAAACTCCACACTTGACAGTTCTGGTGGCACTTCCTTCTCCCGCAGCTTGTCCTGGAGGGTAACAAGGTCTGCGCCAATCCCTGATTTATACATTTCTGCGAGTGCATCAAAAATTATACCATACTGCCCCTGGTAAAAGTCTTCTGCTGACAGCATCTCCATAGCGGCAAGTATAGCATCAGCATCCATAATCATAGAACCAATAACTGCACGTTCTGCTTCTACATTATGTGGTGGTATTCTCTTTATCGCTTCCTCCTGCATTGTAATCCTCCATATGGTAAAAGGCATCTTATTTTACATTAACATTATAACAAAACTTATGCTTCCTGGACAACTACCTTCAGTTCACCTGTAACCTTTGGATGGAGCTTGATAGCAAGATTATATGTTCCCGGGCTTTTTACTGGTACATCAAGTGTCATCTTCTTTTTATCAATGTCATATCCAAGCTGTTCTTTTATAGCAGCAGCAATCTCTTTTGTGGAAACAGAACCAAAGCTCCTGCCGCCTGAGCCTGTTTTAATTGAAACCTTTACAGACTTATCTTTTAATTCGTCTGCAAATGCCCTTGCCTCATCAAGTTTTTCCTGTGCAACTTTCTCTTCATGCTGTTTCTGGAGTTTTAATTCATTCAGGTTCTTTGCTGTTGCCTCTCTGCCAAGATTTTTCTTAAAAATAAAATTCCTTGCATATCCATCACTTACTTTTACAATTTCACCCTTTTTGCCAAGTGATTTTACATCTTCTAATAAAATTACTTCCATTTTATATTTCTCCTTCCTCAATCATATTATCAAGCTGTTTCCTTATAATTCCTTTTGCCTCTTCCATGCTTGTATCTTTAAGCTGTGCGCCTGCCATATTAATATGCCCGCCACCCCCAATCCTCTCCATCATAAGCTGTACATTTACCTCATCTATGGAACGGGCACTTATATAAATCTTACCTTTATATTTAGTAAGCACAAAAGATGCTTTTACACCATTTATATCAAGAAGCGAATTAGCAATTTTAGAAGCAACTACAGTTGGTGATTCTACCCCTTCTGACTGGCTCTCAGCTATTGCATACACATTTTTATAAAGTTCTGTATCCTGTATTGCAGCAGCACGTACTTTATACTCTGTTAAATCCTCACGGAAAACTTTCCTTACCCTGACAGAGTCCGCACCGCTTCTCCTCAGATATGCCATTGCTTCAAATGTCCTTACACCTGTCCTGTTTGAAAAATAATTTGTATCAATCATAATTCCTGCATACATAGCCTCTGCTTCAGCAGGCCTTAGCTTAAGCCCGTTGCCAATATACTGTAAAATTTCAGCAACCATTTCACATGCAGAGGATGCATATGGTTCAATATAGAAAAGCACAGCCTTGTCAACTGCATCGCCTGCCTGGCGGTGGTGGTCTATTACAACAACTGTCTGCGCCATTTCAATAAGAGCAGGACACTCTGTATAACTCCCCCTGTTTACATCAACAATAACAAGCACTGTGCTTTCATCAACCAGTTCCATTGCCATCTGGCCGCTTATTATCATGTCATCTTCATATTCTTTTGTATAAAACCTTTCTTTAATTGCGTGTACTGATGAATCAGTATCACCAAGCACAATATGAGCTTTCCTGTTAAGAGTCCTTGCAATGCGGTAAATTCCTACAGATGCACCAAATGCATCAACATCACTTATAGAATGTCCCATTACAACAACCCGTTCTTTGCCCTCAATAAGTTCCTTTAATGCATGGGCTTTAACACGTGCCTTAACACGTGTATTTCTTTCAACCTGGACGCTTTTGCCCCCAAAAAACAGTTCCTGGTCGCCGCTTTTAATAACCGCCTGGTCACCACCACGCCCAAGTGCAAGGTCAATAGCTGCCCTTGCCAAATCATAACGTGCTGCAAAAGTTTCCTTTCCAACTCCAATGCCTATGCTTATAGTTGCTATCTGCCCATTCCCAATACTTATATTCCTTACTTCTTCCAGTATGGAAAACCTGCCTGATTTCAATTCTGAAAGATAACATTGTTTAAATACAAAGAAAATCTTATCCTTTTCAATCTTTTTAGAAATAGCATCAATGCCCTGCATATACTTATTTATTTTTCTGTCAATAAGTGCTGTCATAAGTGACTGGCGGACTTCATCTATACTGTCAATAAGTTCATCATAATTATCAATATACAAAAGCCCTGCTACAAGGTTCTCCTCTTCCCTCTTCTGTTCCAGCTCCATCATATCAGTTTCATCATGCAGGAACAGCGAAATAATTGTATTATAATCAATAAGCTGGTTTATATCACTCTGTACTTCCAGCTCTTTCATCTCTTCAGAAACTACAAGGCGCATATCTGCCCTGTAATACCTGTCTTTAAATTTAACATGCACAACTTTCAGGTCATAATCATGTGGCAGCTTTTCTGTCGTTATTTCCGGAAAAATATTGTTAATATTTCTCCTTGCTGCTTTTTTATTGACAATTACTTTAATAAATTCCTCATTCCCCCATAAAAGATGTCCATCTTCATTTAAAATAGCATATGGGACTGACAGGTTTTCAACAATTTCCATCTGGAGCTGCCCATAATTAACTGCAAATTCAATAAGTTCCCTTTGCAAGCGCCTTTTACCTGCCATTATAATTACTACACACACAATTATGTATACAGCAAGATAAAAAAGTCCTATTAAACCTGCTTTAATATTATATAAAAATAACTGCACATCCATTGCGGCAAACAGAATACTAAGCAATACAGGCCATCTTAAAAGCAATTTTAAAACACCCTTAAGCTTAACTTTATGGTCCATAAATCCCCTCATTCTTTCTTTGTGCAATGCAATGTAAAATATTATGCACCACACCAACAATACGCTAACTATAAAATTATATCATTATTATATTTCATAGTCAAACTTATCGTTCATCTTTCCCAGCGCCCTGATGCGCCACAAGGCAGCACAAGCCCGTTAGATGAAACAGGCAGTCCTATCTCTTGTGCTTCCACCCTTCCACCATACTTTTTAACTACTTCAAGGTTTAACATATAAGATAAAACCGCTGGCTGCAAACCTGTTGTATAAGAATTAATTAGCACAAATAATGGCTGGTCTGGCAATAACTGTACACAAAGTTTTAGAAATGGATGTATTTTCTCTTCAATCTTCCATATTTCACCTTTTGGCCCACGCCCATAAGAAGGGGGGTCCATAATAATGGCATCATATTTCCTGCCACGCCTGATTTCACGTTCTACAAATTTTACGCAGTCATCAACAATCCACCGTACAGGTGCATCTGCAAAACCAGATGCTGCCAGGTTTTCCCTTGCCCATGAAACCATTCCCTTTGAAGCATCAACATGGGTAACGCTTGCACCTGCCGCTACTGCTGCAAGCGTTGCCCCTCCTGTATATGCAAATAAATTAAGTACATTAATTTTCCTGCCCGAACTCCTGATTTTCTCCCCTGCCCAGTCCCAGTTTACTGCCTGCTCTGGAAAAAGCCCTGTATGCTTAAACTTAAAAGGCTGTAAATTAAACTTAAAGTTATTATACCCAATCTGCCATACGTCAGGCAGGTTAAAAAACTTCCAGCTCCCGCCGCCTTTACTGCTGCGGTAATAATGCCCATTATGTTTTCTCCATCCTGCCGCCTTCCTCTCTGTATTCCATATAACCTGCGGGTCTGGACGTACAAGGGTATAATCCCCCCATCTCTCCAGCTTCTCCCCACAAGATGTATCTATAACCTCATAATCCTTCCATCCATCAGCAATCCACATTCCATCCTCCATCTTTAAAAAATACTTTGTTCTTTTACCTTACTTATAATTATACATCCAAGTGTACTTTATCAAATTGAATTAGTCAATCTTAAAGGATAATTTACAGTTATATTTTGCTGGTGTTTTTGTATTGGCGGACGGACGCAGGATTTCCAGTGTTCCATCTAATATTATTCCATAACAGGGCACACACTCTGCTATTGTG
Organism: uncultured Lachnospiraceae bacterium; assembly: GCA_910588655.1. GTDB lineage: Bacteria > Bacillota > Clostridia > Lachnospirales > Lachnospiraceae > Butyribacter. Next base: position 107,329 of record CAJUPJ010000005.1, read on the forward strand.
CAATGTCATTTAGTTAAAGGGATGCTGGAATTTAACAGTGATGGGATGCGCTGGCAAATCCAAAGTGCCTTCCATGAAAACAGCACGCTTCCGCTTGGACGTCACACGCAATGGATGCATAAAGCCCTTAATGTTCCTACGGAACATTTTAAGACAGGGCTTAAGCACCAGCGGTTCCGTACAGCTTTTTCATGGAAGCACATTTGGAATTTGCCAGCAATCTACACTTTGGTAATTTATAGAAATATCTTTGCACAAACTTAACTAAATGACATTGCACTTTTACATGGACTGGAGTGCCTCTGTCATAGAATAATATTTAGATGAAACACGTAAAACCTGCTGTTACCATCAGAATTAGCAAAACATAACAAAAATAAATATTATAACTGGAAATTATGCTGTGGGGGGAGGTGATTTAGACATACGGAAAGTTAATGATATAGCCTTTATGTTGCTATAACAAGAGCAACTATTTCATTACATAATACGTGACTAGCAGAATAATCTCCACTACCCAATTTACAGTTATTTTATTATTTTGTGTTTTATTATAAATTTTTGATGACAGGTTTCGCGTGCCATAATGCCAGAATATTCCATACAGGGGTACTTTAAGCCCACCGGCATTTAAGCCATATATTTAATGTTACGGAATAAACGCCAGTTTATTCTAGGCATTAAATATATGGCTTTATGTGCCGCTGTGTGGCTTATCGTAGCGCAAGCGTACCCCTGTATGGAATATTCTGGCTCTGGCACAGAAACCGTCCGTCATCCAATATAAAAAATAACTGTAAATTATCCCACAACTTTAAGCTCTTTCCACAACTTGTTATACAATTCTTCTGCTTCTGGCCCAAGGTATGTAAACATTTCACACCTTTCCAGTACGTTTTCATCAGGGAATATTGCTGTATCTTCTTCTTTTTCCTCTTCATCAATATTATCAAGTACAGACTGGTTAGGTGTTGAATAATAAACATATTCAAAATTCTTTTCTGCAATATCAGTACGGCACAGGAAATCAAGAAATTTAACAGCACCATTATAATTTTTTGCACCTTCTGGAATAACCCAGCTATCCATCCATACATTTGAACCTTCTTTTGGAACTACATATGCAAGGTCTTCATTATATTCAGTTGCAAGGCTGGCTTCACCAGAATAAATAACTGCCATTGCCGCCTGTTCATTTACCATATCGTCTCTTACTTCATCTACAAGATATGACTGCACAAGGCTTTTTTGCCTTTTTAATGCTTCAAGTGCCTTTCTTAAGCTTTTTTCATCTGTTGTATTAATTGAACAGCCATCAAGTATAAGCGGCGGGATAAAGCTGTCACGTACACTGTTCTGCATAATTATATTATTTTTATATTTAGCGTCCCATAAATCATTCCAGCTGCCAGGAACACCATCTACCATTGTAGTATTATACAATATTCCAACTGTCCCCCAGAAATATGGCACAGTATACTTACGGTCTCCATCAAAGCTTTCAGAAACCTTCCAGTAAGTTTCACCAATATTTCCTATATGCTCCATAGCAGTATAATTAATTTCCCTTGCCTCTTTTTCCTTAATCATCTTATCAATCATATAATCAGAACAGCATATTAAATCATACTTTACAGTTCCGTTTTTATACTTTGTATACATTGCTTCCGGGGTAAGGAACTCTTCATAAACAACTTTAATTCCAGTCTCCTTTTCAAATTGTTTTAATATATCCCTGTCTATATAGTCACCATAATTAAATACAACAATCTGGTTTTCTGCCTTTTCTTCTACATTTCTGCCACAAGATGAAAACAACATGGCAGCAATAATTAATACAGTTACTGCCTTAAACATTAATGGACATTTATGCATTATAAAGCCACCCCACTTTCCTCTCTCTGCTTATATGCCTTTTCACTTCTTCTGTTAATAATAAAAAGCACAAAAAGAACTATAATAAATACAATAGTTGACAAGGCATATATCTCTGTCTGTATGCCTTTGCGGTACTCTGCATTTATCATTGTGGACATTGTATTAAGCCCTGGTGCTTTAGTAAAGTATGTTACTGAAAAATCATCAAGTGACATTGTAAATGCAAGCAGGAAACCAGACAATATACCAGGCATTATTTCTGGAATAATTACTTTCCACATCGCATATAAGTGTGATGCCCCAAGGTCAAGCGCTGCCTCATATGTGCTTAAATTTAATTGCAGCACCTTTGGCTGTACGCTTAATACAACATACGGAATAATAAATGTCACATGGGCTACAAGCATTGTTACAAAGCTTAAATCTGCAAATCTTGTAAAAAGCAGCATTAGTGAAATTCCTGTTACAATATCAGAGTTAAGCAAAGGTATTTGCGTAACTCCCATAATAAATGATTTGGAACGTTTCTTCATATTTATCATTCCTATACATACAAGAGTCCCAAGAATTGTAGCAATAAGTGAAGCGCCTCCAGCAAGCAGCAATGTATTATAAAGTGCCCCCATTACTATTTCATCTTGTATAAGCTCTGCATATGCTTTAAATGTAAAGCCTCCCCATACTGCCTTGTTCCTTTCTGATGCATTAAACGAAGAAATTACCAGCAGGGCGATTGGTATATAAAGGAGCAGCAATATAATGACCAGATAAACTTTTTCTGCTGTTTTTTTAATGCCATTTACCATATCCCGTGCCCTCCTTCCCCTTTATCAAAAAATTTATAAATTACCATGCTGATAATTATAAGCCCCATAAGCGAAAGAGAAAGCCCTGAACCAAGATGTACATCTGCATATCCTGAATTAAATGCCTGCTCTATAACATTTCCTATAAGATAAACTTTATTGCCTCCAAGCATATCAGCAATTACAAATTCACTCATTGATGGCACAAAAACCATTGTAATACCGCTTACAATTCCAGGAAGGCTTAAAGGAAGCATAATTCTTTTTAATATAATAAAACTTGTAGCCCCAAGGTCTTTAGCTGCATTTATAACATCTTTGTCAATTTTAACAAGTGCATTATATATAGGCAGCAGCATAAAAGGGAAATAATCATATGCCGTCCCCAGAATAACAGCCGCCTTTGTATTCATTAAATAAACAGGATTAAAACCAAATATGCCAAGCCCCTTATTTAAAAACCCATTATTAAGCAGTATAAGACGCCACGCAAGTGTGCGCAGCATAAAATTCATCCACATAGGCAGTATAAATACCATTACAATAATACTGTTTTTATTTTTAGAATACTTGCTAAGTACCAGTGCAAGCGGGAATGACAGCACAAAACAGATTAAAGTAACAACAAGAGACATATTAAGGCTTAATAATAATGGTTTTGCATTAACATAATCAGTTATTGCCATTACATTTTCAATAGTAAATCTGCCTTCAAATGTCGTAAATGCATTATATAAAATAAGGCATAATGGAATAATGGTAAATAAAACCATCCATATAATATATGGCCCGGCCAGAAGCCTTGAACCCAGTTTTTTCATTTATGCACCTCCTATTCTTCTATAAAAATTTCTTCATCTTCCGATTCAGGTTTATTCATTATCTGTATATTAAACGGGTCAATCCATAGCCCTGCCTCTGTGCCAGGTTCTACAAGCACTGTACTGTGCACAAGCCAGTCAAATCCGCAGGCTTCAACTTCCATTTCATAGTGTACCCCTTTAAAAATAGCTGAAACTACCCTGCCATCTATTATTCCTTTTCCTGGCTTTGTAAGTACAATATCCTCTGGACGCACCACAACGTCAACAGGCTTATTGTTTCCAAAGCCCTCATCAACACACTGGAACTTTGTTCCAAGTATCTCAACAAGCTTGTCTTCAATCATAATCCCGTTAATAATATTGCTGTCGCCTATAAAATCAGCTACAAATGCATTCTGCGGTTCATTGTATATATCCTCTGGCGTACCTATCTGCTGTATATATCCCTTATTCATTACCACAATTGTATCAGACATTGTAAGTGCTTCTTCCTGGTCATGTGTAACATATATAAACGTAATCCCAAGCTCATTTTTAAGACGTATAAGTTCATACTGCATATCCTGCCTGAGCTTTAAATCAAGTGCACCAAGCGGCTCATCAAGAAGGAGTACACGTGGTTCATTAACAATAGCCCTTGCAATAGCAATTCTCTGCTGCTGTCCGCCGCTTAATGAATCAGGCATACGTTTCTCATATCCATCCAGGTTCACAAGTTTTAAGGCATATTTAACCTTGTCATTTATATAATTTTTGGGCTTATTTTTAATCTTAAGTCCAAACGCTATATTCTCTTCTATATTCATATGCGTAAAAAGTGCATATTTCTGGAATACAGTATTAAAAGGCCTGCCATTTGGCGGGGTATTTGTAATATCCCTGCCTTCAAAAAGCACTTTGCCACTATCAGGCATTTCAAAACCGCCTATAATTCTAAGAGTTGTAGTTTTGCCACAGCCACTAGGGCCAAGAAGGGTAAGAAACCTGTTTTCATTCATAAACAAGTCCATTTCATCCAATATGGTTTTATCTCCATAAGACTTTGTAATTCCTGCAAGTTCAATTAATTTGTTTGCCATAGCCAGCCTCCTTTATGACGTTTTATTTTCCAAAATTAATGCTGTAAAGTAATTATTATACAATATGTATGGTTAATGTCAATATTTTGGAAAGAATTCCAGTTATCTTTTGTTTATGTTTTTATATGGTCTGGTGGACGGTTTCTGTGCCAGGGAACAGCAGGTTTTACGTGTTCCAGCTAATATTATTACATTACAGGGTGCAGGCCCGAAACCGGGCGTGCCCTGGAATGGAATAATTTAACAAAATAACTGGAAATTATCCCTTAATAAATTAAAGTATTAAAGAATTATTGATTTGTTCTGGCAATGGCATTATAATATATAAGGATATTAATTTGTCCATATTTTAGGGTTAAGGTATAAACTGATAAGCAGTAAACTTTTAAGGGATATTTTTCAGGAGGGAGTTTTCAATGAAAACAAAGAAGAGACCAGTACAACAAGTTATTTATGTCCTTCTTCTTTTAGCGGCGGTGGTTGTATTATTCCAATGGTATACAGTCCAGAACAAGGCACGCATGGAAGACCGGAATAAAAATTATGCAGCAGATTCTGCACGTATGAAAGTATCACAAATAACTGATGAATTTAAGAATGCCCAGAATTTAATTAAAGCTAATACATTTTTTCTGGAAAAAAGCCTCTCAGAACCAGTAATTACTTCAGCTATGCTTAAAGAAATGGAAGAAAAATCTATTTTTGATGCCCTTCTTTTTACAGACCTTGAAGGAAATAATTACACCTCTGATGGACGTATTACAGATGCAAGGGAAAGGGATTATTACCTGAATGGCATTAAAGAACAAAGCGGTACGGCTATTGTATTTAATTCAAGCCTTTATGGCAAGACAATGGTAAGCTTTTACACTCCAATACACTATAATAATGAGCTTATAGGTGTATTCCGTGGTGCGTATATGGCAGAAAAATATCTCCAGAAAATGCTTTCTACTACATATTTCGGCGAACAGGCAGATGTATTTCTTTGTATGCCTGACGGGGCAGTAATTGCAAATTCTAATAACCAGGTTTATGATAAAGACCTTATTGTGACACTGGAAGAAACTGGCGTGATTGACCATGATACAGCACTTAAAACAAGGGAAATATTTAATAAAGGGGGAGAAGGGGCATTTATATGCACTTCTGAATGTAAAACAGATAATATTTGTGTAATTAATCTTCCAGATAATGATTTTGTTTTTGTGCAGACATTTCCTAAAAGTGTAACACAGAGGATGATAAAAGATGAAAACCTGGTAGGCATACGGCTTGAATCAATTCTGGTTGTATTATTTGTTATTTATATTATAAGCCTGCTTATACATGCCGGGCGTGAAAAAAAACTGCTTGAAAAAGAAAACAGGGAAATGGGCTATATTATAAGTGGTGTTAATACATTGTTTACCCGTTTTGCAATGGTTGATTTTGAGGCAGGCACTTACAATTACCTTGCAGGCACAACACCAGAAGATGACGGACTGGCGGTTACTGGAAAATATTCTGATTTTATAAAACACTTATGTTCTTCACTTGCTGAAGAGGAAGACAAAAGTGGTTTTGAACTGCAGATTGCTTCAAAATCTGTAGTTAGTGAACTTGACAGCCAGGACGATGCCCGCTATGAATGTCATGTAATACGTGATGGCAGCCCAGAGTGGGAACACCTGAACTTTATGTGCCTTGAAAGAAATAATGGAAAAGCAGTAAAAGCATTGTTTACACGCCAGAACATTACAGATGTAAAGGAAAAGGAATTAAAGATACAGGCGGAAATGTCACTGGCAAGCCGTAAGGAAAGACAATACAGGATTTCTATTACATCAAATGCTATTTATACATTTGATTTTAACCTTACCAGGGATTTAATTGAAGATGATATAATACTTAGAAAAGACGGAAAGGAAATATCACTTTTGAAGAAGGCAGGACTGGAAGCACCATGTAAAGCTTCTTTATGGTTCAGCCAGTGGGAAAAGTTTGTCCCGGAGGAATCAAGAAAAGATTATTGTTCTGTTGTTAATATAGAGAATTTAAAAGAACGTTTTGAACAGGGAGAAGCAGAAGTAGTTGCTGAATACTGGAATTTCTCCCCTGATGGTGAGAAAATCTGTGTCCGCCAGTCATTTATTATGACAAGGGACAATGACACAGAAGATATTATGGTAATGGTTGTAACAAAAGAAATTACTGGTGCTGTTAAAAAACAGAAAGAACAGACACAGGCATTACAGGATGCCCTTATGCAGGCACAACACGCCAATAAAGCCAAAACCACTTTCCTTTCTAATATGTCCCATGATATCCGTACACCAATGAATGCAATTATAGGGTTTACTACTATCGCTGCAAGCCATATAAACAACAAAGAACAGGTAAGGGAATGTCTTCAGAAGGTTCTTTCCTCAAGCAACCATCTGTTAAGCCTTATCAATGATATACTTGATATGAGCAGGATTGAAAGCGGCAAGGTACAGATTAAGGAGCAGGAATGTAATATTTCTGAACTTATGCACAACCTGGTAAATATAATACAGCCACAGGTTAAGGCAAAGCAGCTTGAACTATTTATTGATACCTTTGAAGTAGCAAATGAAGATGTGATAGCAGACTCCCTTAAGCTTAACCAGGTATTTATTAATTTATTAAGCAATGCAGTAAAATATACTCCTGCTGGTGGTACTATTACATTCCGTATTATGCAGAAAACAACTTTCCGGCACGGTTATGGGGATTATGTATTTATAATCAAGGATAATGGCATAGGAATGTCAAAAGAATTTGTAAAACATATTTTTGAACCATTTGAACGTGAAGCAACTACTACACAGACTGGTATACAAGGCACGGGGCTTGGAATGGCGATAACCAGGAATATAGTTGAAATGATGAATGGTACAATAAGTGTAGAAAGCGAGCTTGGCAAGGGAAGTACATTTACAGTTGGAATAACCCTTAAACTACAGGATATTGAAAAGAACGCAGAACAGATTAAAGAACTTGAAGGACTCCGTGCACTTGTAGTAGATGATGATTTTAATACATGTGACAGCGTAAGCAAAATGCTTAAACATATTGGCATGAGGGCAGAGTGGACAACTTCTGGCAGGGAAGCTGTATACCGTGCTAAAATGGCAAATAATGAAGGGGACTCCTTCCATACTTATATTATTGACTGGCAGATGCCAGAAACAAGTGGTGTAGAAACAGCAAGAAGGATACGGAGCACGGTTGGAAATGATGCTTCAATTATTATACTTACAGCATATGACTGGTCAGATATTGAAGAAGAAGCAAAAGCAGCCGGGGTTACTGCATTCTGTGCAAAACCACTGTTTATGTCAGATTTAAAATCAGCGCTGCTTATGGCAAATAACCTTGCTGAAAAGGAAGAAACTGCTGCTGCATGGACTTTAGCTGATTTCAAGGGGAAACGTGTACTTCTTGTAGAAGATATAGAGCTTAACAGGGAAATTGCAGAGGTAATACTTGAAGAGGCAGGGTTTGAGGTCGAATCAGCGCCAGATGGTACAGATGCTGTTTCAATGGTAAGCGGGTCAGAAGAAAATTATTATGATGCTGTTTTAATGGATGTACAGATGCCTATTATGAATGGTTATGAAGCAACTAGGACAATCAGGGCGCTTCCAAGGGAAGATGTAAAGACATTGCCAATTATCGCCATGACGGCTAATGCGCTTGAAGAAGATAAAGAAGCAGCACTCAAGAATGGTATGAATGCACATATTGCAAAGCCTATTGATATGGATATATTTATAAGTGTATTAAAGCAGTTCCTTTCTTAAAAACAACCAGATTTACAGATACCCGGATTATTAAAGTGGTTTTATGGGAAATATACCTTCCCATAAAACCACTTATATTTTATTAATTAGAAACGGAGTCTAGTACCTTGCTTATTTCAGCAAGAAGACGGTCTTTTACTGCTGGTTTAAGGAAATACCCAGCTGGTTTAAGTTTTAAAACAGCTTCAATATTAGCCCTGTCATTTATTGCAGTAAGGAAAATAACTGGAATATCCTTCATATCATTATCTGCACGTATCATTTCCAGCGTCATCTTTCCATCACATACAGGCATTTCATAGTCAAGAAGAATTAAATCTGGACGCTTTTTTCCAATTGAAGTCATTGCCTGTGCACCAGAAATAGCTATGGCAACATCATAATCCCCCTCAAGCATTGCTTTCATTGTACGCAATGTAGTACCATTATCATCAACTACTAAGATACGCTTTTTACTGGCAGTTTCCCCCTTTACTGCTGTAGCGTCTTTCTCAGCGTCCTGCTGGCTGATTTCAAGCCTCCTGCATATTGCATCCATAATAGCAGTATTCTCTACTGGACGTATAAGATTTTCAAACTGGCCGTTTCCATAATATTTGAAAAATTTACTGCTTTCCTCTTTTGTTCCTATTGTCAGTACAGGTACTTCAGGATATTCTTCACTTAAAGTAAAAAATATTGATGTATCAATGTCATATGTACCTACAAGGCTTATAATAACCAAGTCAGGATGCACAATCTTTAACATGCCTTTTAGTACATTTCCACTTTCTGAACAAAGCTGCACATGAAAATACTGTGATAAAAATTTATTTGTTTCTTTTAAAATGTTGTTAAGCTTTCCTGCTAATATAATTTTTTTCATTTCTATATCCTGTCTTTCTTCATTTTAGATGCCTTATTATAATGGCTCTCTGGTTAATTGCCAAGTCCTTCTATCTGCCTTATTATGATGCCTGCAATATGTTCTGTTTCTTCCGGGTCAAGGTTTGTTACTGCTTCTGCAAGTTTCAGGATATTATTGCTGATTTCATCTGGATATGTATAAGATTCCAGTTTATCCATGCACTGGTCTGCCTGTCCAGTATCCAGTTCCTGCATACTTATACGGAGCATTTCTAAAAGTGCCTGTATAACAGAATAATCTGTAACTTCCATTCCGTCTGTGTTATTTATGCCAAATATGTCATGCAGCTTCTGTTGGTAACTGCGCCATTCGTCCAGAAATACAGGGGTTACAGACATAATTATATCTGTTTTTCCATCCCTTGCCGCATATTCAAGTATTTTAGCAGTACCAGCAAGTGGTATAATCCCTATAGTTGCAGCAAGGCTTTTCATAGCATGCACCTGTATACGGTACTGGTCTGCCTGTCCTGGTTCTTTAAACTGTAAATACTGCTGTTCCAGTTTATCCGCTGCTGTGCCAATTTGCGAATAAAATTCTTTTACAGTATATCTAAGCAGTTCCATATCTGGCAGATGCAGCCATGCATAGTTCCAGTCAATGCCATCAACCTGGGGAAGCCCTTCTGGCACATCCGCTGGAATCCCTGTTTCTGGCGCATGTGAAACAGATGTGCCATTAATATCACAAGGAGGTTCAAGAAGCAGTTCTTCATGCAGCATTTTTCTAATCATGTTTTCAAGCTTGTCTGGTACAACTGGTTTAGACAGAAAACCATCAAAACCCTCCAATATATACTTTTCTTCTGCACCTGATATTGCATTTGCTGTCAGTACAATTACCGGGGTATCACTGCATGGGGAGTTTTTTAGCTCCTTTATACGGTGGAGGGTTTCTATTCCATCCATCCCTGGCATCATATGGTCAAGCAATACCAGGTCATAATAATTTTCCTGTACAAGTTCCAGACATTCTGTGCCGCTTCCTGCTTCCGTTATCTGTATCTGCGTTTCTTTCAGCAGGCTGCGCAGTACCTTGCGGTTAACAGCATTATCATCTGTAACAAGTATTTTAGCATCTGGTGCATAAAGTTTAGAGCTGTAATTATAGTTTTCTGCAATCTGGCGCACTCTTGATGTAAAATCACCAATTGGTGTACTGTCAATAACTTTTTGTTCCAGGCTGAAATAAAACCTTGACCCTTTGCCATATGTACTTTCAACTTCCAGCCTGCTCCCCATAAGCGCAAGAAGCTGTATTGTAATACTTATGCCAAGCCCTGTACCTTCAATATTGCGGTTTCTGTTTTCCTCAATCCGTTCAAATTCCGCATAAAGCTTTGGCAAGTCCTCCTCCTTTATTCCTATGCCTGTATCCTCTACTTCAAATCCAAGTACAGCTGTCCCGTCCTGCTGGCGGCATTTAATACGCAGCCACACTGTACCTTCATGTGTATATTTTACAGCATTTGTAAGCAAATTAGTTATTACCTGGCGTATGCGTACATCATCACCATACAGCCTGGATGGTATATTGCTGTCTATATCTGCTACCAGGCTTAATTCCTTAGCATCTGCCCGCTGTGAAGCCATATTAACCAGGTCATGTACCATGCTGCTTATATCATATTCTACTGGTACAATCTCCATTTTACCAGAGTCAATCTTAGAAAAATCCAGTATATCATTTACTAATGACAAAAGCGTCTGCCCTGCTGTATAGATATCCATTGCATACTCTTTTATGCCCTGGTCATTTGCCTCACGTAAAATCATTTCATCCATTCCAAGCACTGCATTTATTGGTGTACGTATTTCATGGGACATATGTGCAAGGAATTTCCCCTTTGCTTCATTGGCTGCCAGCGCTTCATGCTTCGCTATATCTGCTTCATTTTTAGCCTGTGCAAGCAACATGTTCTGTTGTTCTGATATCTTGATTTTTTCATTTAACAGCCATGCATTTTCTTCTGCTTTTTCCCTGTATTCCATCGAAAGCTGCATAACATGCAATACAGCCATTATTATGCTGAATAATGTCATACTGTACTGTCCAGCCGCATTTCCACGCATGTAATCATCTAAAATATTATGCATAATTACATTTGCAATCCCTCCTGACAATAATACAATAACAGCAATTGCCGGGAGAATTGTCTGGAAACGTTTATTATTGTCATGAAACTGTACAAGGCTTATAATAGCTGTTATACATACAAGCACTATTATAAACACTGATATATTTACCATATTATCAAGATTTTGAATTCCCAGAACCTGTAACAGTATCTGGATTGCCGCATTAGCAACCACGCACAATAAAAGTACCATAAAACGGCGTGGATATGCCATGTGGAAATTACGTTCAAAATACATTGCTAAAAACAACGAAAACATAAGTACCAGATACTCCTGCATTTCATATGCTTCCTGTATATCATAAAATATACTTAGTGTATCTGTCCCGATAAAGCAGTACGTGCTTGCTGCCAGGGCTGCCATCCCAAGAAACATTTCACCCCTTGCAGGCTGTTTTGTATACTGGCGTATTATTGCAAGAATAATCATAACAATTGCCATAATAACCATTAAGAGACAACAGCCAATATCAGCAATACTGTTTCCAACAACCCCTATAACAACTGTATCACGTGTTTCAATTTTAATATCCCCAACTATTACTGGCTTATCTGTATATACTGGTTCAAGACAAATCCATATTTCACCCTTTTTTAATTCATTAGGAATATCTGCAAAATTTTCATTATTGGAATGTTTCTCTTCTCCTTCTGGCTGGCAGCTATAAATACTTTCCCCATCACAAAAAATATCCACCACTGCATTTGCAGAAGTAAAATCCAGAGTAAGCCCGGCAAAATCCTCTGAAAGTTTATTTTTTAAAATAATAATGCCAGAATTAATCTCCTGGAATTCATATGGAAGTTCAATAACACTGTACCTTCCACTTGCCTTTGCATCACTAACAAATTCCTTTATTTCACTATAATTGCCAGAGCCTGTCCCCGGCACCTCCCCACTGCCAGTTAAAAACATTTCCCAGTCTTCATTATAATAATATTCCATCTGGTCTGGCAGTGTTGATATATGCTCCCCGTTTTGGTAATTAAATAATGCAATAACCATAAAAACAAGTGTAAATAAAATAGAAATACCTGCTAATCTGCGTAAATTTTTCATATTAAGCCCCGCCCTGGTAAATTCTCTTCAGCTAATAAATTTTCTTTAATTTGTACTATAATCCATATTATCATAAATTCTTTTATTCCTCAATATTTGTTACAGTTTATACACATCTATTTCACAAATTTGCAAATATATGATAACTGGAAACCATTCTATATTTATTATGAAAAAAACTTCGTACCCATATATAAGTGCGAAGTCTTTATTAACACATAATCATTCTTTTTTATTGAAAAAATAATTATTTATCCCTCCATGTAATACGCCCTTTTGTAAGGTCATATGGTGACATTTCCATAGTTACTTTGTCACCAGGAAGTATCCTGATAAAATTCTTTCTCAGCTTACCACTGATGTGTGCAAGTACCTGGTGTCCATTTTCAAGTTCCACCTTGAACATTGCATTAGGAAGTTTCTCAACAACTACTCCCTCAATTTCAATAACATCTTCTTTAGACATAAATAATTAACCTCCATCTGTCTTTGCATGGCGTTTTTAACATACCACTAATATATATCGTACAATTACACCAGAAGTTTTATAAAAAACTGGCACAAGTACATCTATGCTAAGTCCTTATTATAAGAGAAAAGCTCTGGCTCACCCTCTGTAATAAGAACAGTATTTTCATAATGGGCTGAATTTTGCGAATCCCTTGTAACACATGTCCAGTCATCATCAAGTTTCCAAATTTCTTTCTTCCCTCTGTTTATCATAGGCTCAATTGCAAGCGTCATACCAGGCCTTAATTTCATTCCCCTGCCTATTGGCTTAAAATTAGGGACTTGCGGCTCTTCATGCAGCTTCTTGCCAATACCATGGCCCACCATTTCACGTACCACTGAAAATCCAAAACTTTCAGCATAGTCCTGGATTGCTTTTGATATATCAAATAAATGGTTGCCAGCCCTTGCCATTTTAACCCCTTCAAAAAAGCTTTGCTTTGTTACAGCTATTAATTTCTTATCCTCTTCTGAAATCTCCCCGACAGCATGTGTCCTGGCAGCATCAGAATGATATCCTTTATATATTACACCTGCATCCAGGCTTACTATATCCCCTTCTTTTAATACCCTTTTTTTATCCGGAATTCCGTGAACTACTTCTTCATTCACTGAAACACATATAGAAGCAGGATATCCATTATAATTTAAAAACGAAGGTATACAGCCATAACTGCGGATTACCTCCTCTCCCTTCCGGTTAATTGCCATTGTAGTCACACCAGGCCTGATAACCTTTGCCATCTCATCATGTACTATAGAGAGAATCCTTCCTGCCTCACGCATCAGCTCTATTTCATGTTCTGATTTGATTGTTACTGACATAATATGCCTTCTTTCTGTAAATATATTCACGGACACAGGCATATAAAATAAAACTTACGCCTTTGCCCTGCCCGTCTGTAATACCAGCACTGCCTGATATACCATTACGCCAGGACAAACCTGGCGCATGGAAACACCATATTATATCTATATGGCATTAATTATTTAGATTCAAGCACTGCATAAATATCTGCCATACATGCTTCAAGCCCTTTAGAGCCATCAATTACATTTAAAAGCCCAAGCTTGTCATAATATTCAATAAGTGGTGCTGTCTGCTCATGGTATACTTCAAGCCTTTTCTTTACTGTTTCAGGGGCATCATCATCCCTGAGCACGATTTCGCCGCCACACTCATCACAAATACCTTCTTTTTTAGGAGGAATATTTACAATATGGTATGTTGCGCCACAGCCTTTACATACCCTTCTTCCTGCCATTCTTTCTATTATAGCTTCATCAGCCATATTAATCTCTAATGCAAAATCAATGCCATCATCCTGCTTTTTAAGCGCTTCTGTCAAAGCCTCTGCCTGTGGGATTGTCCTTGGGAAACCATCAAGGATATAACCTTTTTTGCAGTCATCCTGTTTAAGGCGGTCTACAACAAGGTCACACACGAGTTCATCAGGAACAAGATTACCTGCATCCATATAACCCTTTGCCTTTTTACCTAATTCTGTGCCAGCCTTAATATTTTCACGGAAAATATCACCTGTAGAAATAGCTGGAATACCATACTTCTGTGTAATCTGCTTTGCATATGTCCCTTTACCGGCTCCCGGTGCACCTAACATAATAATTTTCATAATTATTCTCTCCTTCCTGGTATATGCGTTTTATTTTATACAGCGAAGCATTTTTACCGTATGCGCTCCACACAAATATGGCTGGAATGGTAAAAATAGGACGCTCAAGGATTATAATAACCCAAAAGTGCCCATATTTCAACTATTTAATTCAATCTTTTTCCCATTATTTGTTATTATGCAGCCATAAATAATCCAGAACAGGGCTGCCCGGATAAATTTTTTTGTAAATATTTATTTGATTACCGTTTGACAGAATTTTATATTGCATCTTTTTAACATTGCTATATTTATCATTACATTATTATATGCATTTTATATAAATCTGGTTTTAATTATTATTATGTTTAAATATTATTTATGTATAAATATATACCATTAATGTATCACACCTTGTTTTTTTCAAATTTTAATAGTATTATATATATTATCTTAAACATGATTTAAGATAAATAATCACCACTTTACAACATTATCCATAATAACCAAATGAGAAAAGTGCTGATTTTATAGCCTTTATCAAAGCGTTTGATTTTATTGTAGTTTCGACATTTTTCACGAAAGAAGCAAAAATTACTTGTTGATTTATCTGCTGGCTTAATGCTAAGCGAAACTCTTGTGCACTGCTGTCCTTGTATTGAGAAAATGTTTCATCTTTGTATGGTAATATTTTCATTGCGCAATACGAAATATTAATCAGATTGATCAATGTTTCGATACCCTTTTTGCTGCGTATCATGTATGCACTCAGCGACCAGAAGTTTTTCTGTTCATAGTAGCTTACTTCTATATTCCAGCGAAATGAGTATACAAATAAAGGAACATATTGCATCCATTCACTGCAGGTCTGATTAAGTGGAGCTTTTTCCTGCCATGCACATGCCATATGGATAGATTCTGGTGTAATTGTACTGAAGAAAAGTCTTCTTGTCTCTGTGGTTTTATTGGCAGCTGTCACATAAGCATGGATATACCTGTCTCCAAATATGTTTGTAAGTACTTTGCGAACACCAATATAGTAATCTCCGATTTTTTCTGCTGAAAGAGAAAAACCGTCGATTAAGGAAAGCCTTTTTCCACGCTTTGCAGGTCTGCCTCTTTTTCCGGTTGGAGCCTGTGGAAGATCATAGATGGCAGAATCGTATCTGGCATTGCAGATAATGTCTAAATTTTTATATTTATCTGCAAGGCAGACAAGAGGTGCTTTTGCATACCAGCTGTCAAAAAGAAGTAATACCTGATGTTTCTGTGCTAATTCAGGCATAATGGTACATATCATATCAGCAACAAGTTCCAGCTTTGAAACTTCTTTTGTCCACATACAGTATCCAAGAGGAACAGACTGATAGATAATACGGTTCTTTTTCCATACAGGAACACATAACATAAGACTTACAAAACAGTGCCCATTGAGATAATTTGAACCATTATGTGAAGCATGGCCGAAGAGTTTTGAAGCACATTCAAATTTCTGACCAAATTTGGCAATCATCGTATCATCAATGCACAGAAATACTGGTTCATTGCGTAAATTTTCTGGAATAATCTGTAATGCCATACGTGTGGTTACATTCATAAATCTGCAGCATTTAATTTTTGCATAAGAACAGGCATAATAAAAGGCATTTAAAGATTTTTCAGTTAATTTGGATAAAAAATGTTTATATAATGTATGGATAGAATCAGCTGATTCTACTGTCAGTATGGATAAAACAAGCAAAAACAAACTTTCTATTGTTGGAACAGAAAAATCCAAAAAATAAATATTAAAATATTGAAATAGTCTACCAATTATGTTTTTTTTGTTGTATAATAAATTTGTCGTATGAGGTCACTCCTTTGTTTATTTATTGTAGCAAATTTATTATACAATGAAAGTGCCTTGTGCGACATCTTTTATTTTAAAAAGTTGTAAAGTGGTGATAAATAATCTAAAAAGGGAGGGAGAATAATAATGAGGAAACGCAGACTACAAAGATTTCCAAACATAATTTTCGGATTAATGTCCGTAATATATGTTTGTTAAAAAATTTATTAACACTATCACTGCAAATTCAAAAATAATTAAAAATACTAAATTTAGAAAGAAGGGTAAAATATGAATAAATATACTAAAAAATTGACTATTGCATTATTATTATTTAGTTTTATTTTTAATATAGCTGCTAATACAAAAAATTGTAGTGCATATAGCCAATCAGATTCTTTTCATGTAACAGAAAATTATTCAGAAAAAATTTCAATTATAAATTTTAATCACAATAATGCTGTTACAGTAACTTATTCAGCATATCCGAATGATGCTCAATACGTTGCTCGTGTTGAAATATATAAAGATGGCTCTCTTACAGGAGGTATAGTTGCTTCTTCAACATTTAATAAATACCAGCAACATACAGAAACATTTGTCTTACCAGCAGGAGCTACATATTATGCTAAAATTTCTTCCGCAACTGGCAATGCTTTTTCAGGAATTTTTACTGCAACATATTAATTAATTATTTTACCAATAAACAATATAAATATTTTCCAGTAAATAATATAACTTTCATTAAATATCCAGGGCAGGACATCTGCCCTGGTATTAAAGAGGATGGGACACAATGTTTATTAAACTTTTTAAAATGAACCTTGCCAAAGCAAAGAAATCTTATATTTTATTATTCCTTACACTGTCTTTTGGCGTAGCAGCACTTATGGTTACATTGCTTATTATACGCTCACAGAAAATGACAGAGGCAGACAGGGTATTACAATCTTTTGGAAATTATGATATTGCTTTTTGCCAGGTTTCACAGCAGACAGAAGAACTTATAAAAAAAGATACACGTTTCGGGCAAATTGGCACAATTTATGATTACGGCAATATATCCTTTAAAGCCACAGGAAACCAGCTTACTATAGGTGCATTGGAAAATAAAACCACAGAACGTATGTATTATATAAACCCTGTATATGGAAGATACCCTGAAAAAGAAGGTGAAATCTGTATTGACAGGTTTGTTTTAAAATCGAACGGTTTTGAAGAAAAGACTGGACAGACAATAGAGTTTACTTATATAAATAATAATAACCAGCAGGAAACTGTAAAATATAAACTTGTCGGAATTATTGAAGTACAGAAACAGGACGACGGGGTTCTCTTCTCCCCAAGAAAATATCCCGAAAACTGGCTTTCTGTAAATAATATGAATTATATAGATTACCCTTTTGCATATCTCTATAATAAAGAAGCTGAAACAAAATATACATGCCAGGGAAAGCATTTATTAACTAATGTCCTTGAAAGTGAAAATTCTGATAATGTCCTGGTTTCTTATTTAGATAATGAATTAATCAGGGAAGAGCTGCATGTTGATTTGGACCATATTTTGGGAAGGGAATGGACTGCTGCGTGTATTATAGGACGTAATCTGGATTCTGGAAGTATTCCAGATATTTTAAAAACAAATATAGAAAACAGAAGCGTTTCGCCTGATGCTTATACAAGTTATTTTATCCCCATTTTTATGCTTTTAATTGGAATAACAGCTTCTTTAGGCATTTTTGATGCAGTTAAAATGTCAACTGAAGAACAAAGGGAAAACTATGGTATTATAATGGGACTTGGCATGACCGGGCGGCGCATTTTAATATATACAATATTTGAATTTCTGGCAGTATTCTTTATTTCAGTTATAGCTGGCTGGATAATTGGAATATTTGCTTATAAAGGGATTTTATGGTTTATTAATACAAACCTGATGGCAATGCTTCCTTCTGCATTTGATATAGACCCGTATTATGAACCATACATTAAAATGGTTACAAAAAGCCCGTATTTCTATTCTGCACTTGTACTTTTTATTGTAACCTGTGCAGGCATATATGGGGCGGCGTCCGATTTGCTTAAAATGACACCTCTTGGCATGGCGGTTTCCCATATACATAAAAGAAAACATAAAAACATATTAAAATCTGGCGGCAATTTCCCACTGGGCAGGCTGTATACTGTATTAAACCGCTATACTGGGCGTGAAGCCTTTTTTAACCATTTAATCCCATATATTATAACCAGCATTGTTATGGCAGCAGCAGTTTTTGGTTTTTTATTCTTCCATTCCAAATCGGTTTATGACACATCACAAATGACAGAAAAAATACAGGAAGCACGTATTAATGGCATGGATTATTATATGGAACAGACAAAAATGATATACTCTGGCTATAACCAGTATATGCACAAAAGCGGCATAACAGAAGATATGTTAAATGAACTGGCAGAAAATAAAGAAACCGTTACAGTTAAAGGCGTGATAGAAGATTATTCTACTGCACTTTTACTTGACCAGGATGACATGCGCGCCATTATTTTGAAACAGCAGAGTGAATACCCTGAATTATTAAGTAATGATGTACATGGAAAGATAGCTTTAAAGGCAAGTCTTAAGAATTTTGAATATATGGGTGTGGACACAGATAAACAGGAGGTATTCCATGTCCCTTCAACCGGGGTAAGGGATGAAGATATGGAATATTTATCTGGAAAAGTTATATCTGGTGAAATACATCCTGATAAACTCCAGTCTGGTGAAGAGGTTGTTATTGCCGTTACAGACAGTGAAACTGGCAATTATTTTAAACCAGGTGACAGCCTTCCATTATATGATTTTATAAGACCAGAAGATTTAGACGAAAGCATTGAGTGGGCAAAAGGACAGCTTCCAGAGGCATACAAAGACTATAAAGAACATTTTACTGTTACAGTTGACGGCACAACAAAGAAATTTTACTGTTTTGATACAATGAAAAAGCTTCCAGTTGTAATTGGTGCAGTAGTATATATTGAACCGGACACAGATGGCTCACTTTATTTTGATAATATGAATGGAAAATATACTGTTAATATAATAACAGGTAAAGACGCATTTAAGGCATGGGGACTGCCAAACAGGAATTATACAAAAGCAGGTGTTACATTAAAAGAAAATGCAGATTTAAACTCTTTCCGCATGAAATGGACAGAAATAATGATTAAAGCTGGTTATATGGAGTCTGTTGATGTTTTCAGCATAATTGAAGAAAAGGAACGTAAGCAGAACCAGGTTATGGCAATATTTTATTCTGTTATAGGAATACTGCTTATAATATGTGTTTTGTGTACAGGCAATTCCATTGTAATGAGAATTTGCCATATGGCAGAAGAACAGAGGACACTGCATCTTCTTGGAATGACAAAAACAAGGCTTCTTGTCCTGTATATAAGAAGATATATATGGCTTTGTGTGGCAGGTGCAATAACCAGCATTTTCCCTGTAATAATTTATAGCAGCGTTGCAGACCATGCCGTCCAGCTCAGGATGGAAGCATATTATAACAATACTTTCCCTCCGGCGTGGACAGATAAAATTGCTTTATATAATTTAATGGAGGGCGGACTTTTTATACCTGTGGTCTTTATTGTTTTTATTATCTCCGTAGTGCTTATTACACTGCTTGTTACTGCACAGTCACAGCAGATAGGGCGTATTATACAGGAAAAAGAAAAAGAAGAATAATGGGGGTTTTTATGAAAGAAATATTTAAAGTGTCAGGTCTTGTAAAAGAGTATGGCAAAGGCGGAGGAAAAGTAACTGCATTATCTAATATGGATTTAAAGATAAATGAAGGCGGATTAATTGCAATTACTGGTGCAAGTGGAAGTGGCAAATCAACTCTGCTTCATATACTTGGTGCAATGGACAAGCCAACTTCTGGTGAAGTCTGCTTCTATGGCAAAGACATAAGCAAATTTTCTGTAAAAGAAGCTGCTGCATACCGTTGCCAGAATGTTGGTTTTGTATTCCAGAATTTTAAACTGGTTGAAGAACTGGATGTAAAGGAAAATATATTACTGCCTGTAATGATTGCAAAGAAAAAAGCAGACGTGGAATACTATAATACACTTATAGAAATGACAGGTCTTAAAGAAAGGCAGACACATCTTCCAAGTGAATTATCAGGCGGGCAGAAACAGCGTGCAGCAATTGCAAGGGCATTAATAAACAAACCTGATGTGATTATGGCAGATGAGCCTACAGGAAACCTTGACCAGGCAACAAGCATGGAAATAATGCAGATTTTCACAGAAATACATAAACAGGGCAAAACCATTATTATAGTTACACATGATGCTAATATTGCAGGACAGTGCCAGCATGAAATTAAAATATCAGATGGCAGAATTATATAAAACTATAAAAGTATACTGCTGGAATGCTGGAAACGTTCTTGCATTTAAAACGCCAGCTTTATAAGCTGGCGTAAACTGCCCTTATGTCTATTTATATACGGAACTCTGCCTTAATACTGAATTTCACTTCATTACTTGTTGTAATGCAGTATTTCCTTGTAGAACCTGCTACTGCTGTTACTGTATAAGTACCTGGCTCTGTTGCCTTTTCAACAATCTTTCCTTTGGAATTTTTAAAAATATATTTTATATCTGCATTTTTATTGGTATTTTTTATTATTCTTACTTCTGCTGCCCTGCCATCATATACTTTATCAGGACATTCAATCTTTAAAGTACCCTTTTCAAGTGCAAATTCATCAAGAGTCCCAAAACGGTACTTTTTCTTCTCAAGATATGTTAATACATCATCCAGTGCCTCACAATTTGAACTTGAAATATTATGTATAAGCGGAAGCGCCCCTTTATGGTAATTATCTTTAAAATGTTTTACAACATAATCCTTTCCAGGCTGGTTATTTACATCATAATCATAATATGCCATGCTCCATAAAATTGTGCTGTAACCCATGTCCTTAGTTACCTTAAGGCTTCTTTCACTGAATTCACCCATCGGAGGGCGTATGAAAGGGTCTAACTCACATCCTGTTACCTTTTTAAATGCTTCTTCACAATCCTTTATCTCTTTTTTTATTTCTTGTACAGACCTGCCAGGAAGGCTTGGGTGTGTACTTGTATGGTTGCCTGCCAGATGCCCCTGCTTCTTCATCTTTTTTACAAGTGAAGGATTACTTTCAATAAATGGCTTTGTCAGAAAAAATATTGCCTTTGCATTATGTTTTTTTAACGTTTTTAAAATCTTTTTAGTATAGCCATTTTCATACCCGCAGTCAAATGAAAGATAAATAACCTTTTCATCTGTTTCTATATTCTGGAAAAATGCTTTATACTTTGATAAATCCACTCCAGTGGGTATTCCGCCTCCTGCTTTTTCATGTCCGCTTTTCCTGACAATATACCATTCATACTTAGAATTTGGATATCTGGAATAATCAGTCTTACCAGCAGAAACCTGTACAGCCAGCAGTAAACAGAGCAATATACTTAGAATTATCCTAATAAAACTGTGTCTTTTCCTGTCCATTTTACCATCCCCGTTCCCTTATACTTATTATATGGATAATTCTAACATATGCAGTACCTGTTTACAATTACGAAAGTGTTACAATTCTTTTAAATCAAATGCCCTGTAGCACCTTATAAAATGCCCCTCTGCCTTGTTACCTCATACATTAATACAGAAGCTGCACAACTTACATTAAACGAGGTTGCATATGATTTGCCAGACATAGGTATAGTGCATAAAACATCACAATATTCCTTAAATGCCTTATTCAGACCCATAGTTTCATTGCCCATCATCAGCATTAAAGGTACTTTTAAATCCACATTATAAACTGGATTTTCCTTGTGTGCTGTAGTTCCCACAACAGAAAAACCTGGATATTCCATTTTTAATTTTTCAACATAAGCATAAAGCATGTTATTATCATTAACCCTTATTACTGGCAGGTTAAAAAAAGACCCCATAGCAGAAACAACAACATCTGGCTCATATAAATCTACAGCATGTCCTGTAATAATTAACATATCTGCACCAAGCGCATCACAGGAACGTATCATAGTGCCTAAATTCCCTTTATTAGATGGGCGGTCAAATAAAACAATAAAGGGGGTTTTTGAAAGTTTTATATTGCCAAGGCAGTCCCTGCGCATTTCAATAACTGCCATTAATTCTGAGGTATCTTCCTTGCCACTTAACTCCTTTAAAAGCTCTGGCGTAAGGCAGTAATTTACCTCCGTCTTAACATTTGAAATCATCTCCCTTGCCCAGCCTGATAAATTGTTACTATCATAAATTAAAGATTTTATATTCCATCCATTCTTTACTGCTTCTTTTAAGCTGCGCACACCCTCAACCAGAAATTCGTTATACTTATACCTTTTATTCCTGTTTGTTTTTAAAACCTCAAATCTCTGGTAATAATTATTTTTATTATTTATATAAATTTCTTTCATTTAATTTCCTCCAAATATGCCAGCCCGCAAAATAAAGCCTATTTCAAAAGCTGTTCCTTTGCCATTTCAACATGCATAAGAATATGCCCTATATTCCCCTCCCCTGCATATTTTCCACTATCAAAAAAATCATTATCCAACGAAGACCAGTACAGTTCATTCTCATCACCAGAAACCTCAATACATTTATTTAACCTGCCAACATAAACTTCAACATAACATTCATCCAGATAATAGTAAAAATCCATTAAATGCGTAAGGAGAATATCCTCCCTGCCAATTGAGGTTTCTTCCTTAAGTTCCCTGTAGGCTGCATCAATACCAGGCTCTCCAGGCTCAATTTTACCACCTGTAAAATTCCCAAGACCCTTATATGGATTTTTCAGACGTTTACACATCAATAATTTTTCCCTGTTTTCATCAAATACAACAAGCAGATTATATCCCTGCATAATATTCTCCTATATTTAATAAATAAAGCTAAACCCAGGACACAGCTAAATTTACTTTAATCCTTCACTTATTTTAACTTTTTGTTTTAGTGGTTTATTTTAGTTATCTGTCTTTATAGTTATTTGCCCCTATAATCTTTTGTCCTTATAGTTTTTTAGTAAAACAAATAATCCTGTTTGCTTCCGTAAAGCCAACAGCCTTATGAAATTTGAAGCTAATTGCATTATCTAATTCACAGTCACTAGCAAACTCCTTGCATACCTTTATACGTGCCCAGTCCTCACAGCACAGCAAAAGTTCCTTTGCATAACCCTTATGCCTGTAACCCTCCTTTACGAAAATTCCTTCCAGATATCCTACAGGACTTGTTTCTGCTCCCTCTACGTAATCATGCCTTAACTGGCACTGGGCAAACCCTATAGGAATATCCCCTTCATATTTAATAAAAACCCTGGCATCCTCTTTTAAAACAATCTCCGAAAACTCATATATTAAATCTTCAACAGAATTACCATCCCACAACAGAACTGCTAAACTTGCTATTATATCTACATAATTTTCATCTGCCTCTATTATCATTCACTATACCTCCAAAATTTAAGCCCAAATATTAGCAATAAAAATATTTTATCATAATAATATAAACAAATCCAGTTTAAAGGTTATAATAAGATAATTTCCAGTTATCTTTTGTTGTTTGGATTGACGGACGGTTTCTGTGCCAGAGCCAGAATATTCCGTACAGGGGTACGCTTCCGCTACGTTAACCCACGCAGCGGCACATAAAGCCCATATGTCCCAAAAGAAACCAAAGTTTCCTCTGTTACATATGGGCTTAAATGCCGGCGGTGTTAAAGTACCCCTTTTACGGAATAATTCATGGCATCTGGCACACAAAACCTGTCACCAGCAGCCTGTAATAAAACACAAAATAAAAGGATAACTGGAAATGGGGAGGAGAGAAGTTATTCTGCTAGTCACTTATAGACATGTGTAATAATTATTGTTATACAAAGATTAATATAAAAATGACACCACTGTACTTCCGTCCGTCTAAATCTCCTGCCCCACACCATAATTTTCGGTTATAATATCTATTTTGTATATATATTATATTTTTTGTGGTTTGCTGGTGTACAGCAGGTTTTAGGTGTTCCATCTAATATTATTACATGACAGGGGCACTTCAGCACCGCCAGTGTTTGTATCACGTTTTAAATATAAAAAAGGAACGGCAGTTTCTTTTTTATATTTAGGGATACTATGCACTGCTGCGTGGGCTGACGTAGCGGTTTGTAGGGGCGTGCCCTGGAATGGAATAATTTAGTGGAACACCAGAAACTCTGCGTCCACCCATACAAAAACACAGGATAAGCAGAAACCATCCACAATCAATTATTGACATTATTATTAAATTACCATAGAATATTAGTTACATGTTATTTAGGAATTTTTGGTTATTTTTTAGAATTTATGGAGATTAATTATGAAACAGAAAATAGAACTTGGCAAAACCCAGGAACTTATTGTTACTAAAGAAACAAATTTTGGCGTATACTTAAATACCCCTGGTGGTGATGAAACATGCCACATACTGCTACCCAAATCACAAGTCCCAGAAGGGACAAAACTTAAGGATGCCCTAGAAGTTTTTGTGTACAAAGATTCAGAGGACAGACCTATTGCAACCACACAGAAGGCATTAATTGAACTTGGCGGTATCGCGCGCCTTTATGTTAAGGAAATATCACATATTGGTGCATTTCTTGACTGGGGGCTTTCTAAAGACCTTCTGCTGCCTTTTAAAGAATGGCTTTATGAAGTAAAACAGGGCGATGAAGTTTTAGTTACTCTATACCTTGATAAAAGTGAAAGGCTTTGTGCCTCTATGAAAGTTTATGAACTTTTAAGATGTGATTCACCTTATAACAAAGACGATGAAGTTGATGGAAGGGTATATGAAACCAGTGATAACTTTGGTGTATTTATTGCTGTTGATGACAAATATTCAGCCCTTCTTCCAAAGAAAGAAGTATTTGAAACATACCATATTAACCAGCAGGTACATGCAAGGGTGGCACAGGTTCTTGAAGATGGAAGGCTTACATTAAGCGTTAAAAAGAAAATACCTGAACAGATGAATGAAGATGCAGAATATATTTTTAAATGCCTTAAGGATGCTGGCGGCTTTCTTCCATTTAATGACAAAAGTGACCCAAAAGATATTAAAAACCAGTTCCATATGAGTAAAAATGCCTATAAACGTGCTATTGGGCATCTCCTGAAAGACCACCTTATTACTATTGAAAATGATGGAATACACATGGTCTGTTAATAAAATCAGAACCACCCGTAAAACGGGTGGTTTGCTCTGCGGCTAAAAGCCTCTGAT
>CAJUPJ010000006.1 GCA_910588655.1 uncultured Lachnospiraceae bacterium
TTTGTTTTATTCTAACAAAAACTGACAATATTTACAAATTGTTCATTCATGCGTTGGTCCTGAAAAATTTTGAATAATTTTTTGGAAAGTGGGAATAATATTTAATTTTAGGGATAGCCAGAATTTAAATTTATATGTATATACGATTGACATGCAAGTTTAGAAAAATGTCAGCGTTTAATTGTTGCAATTCTTCTGATTATATGCTATAATAAATACATACATTATTTATTTTATGTGTGTGGAAAGTTGGTGCTTGCTTGAATAAGAAAGAAATCATACAAAATGTGATTGAAAATAACGGCGGTATTGCAAAAACTTCAGACTTTGCCGATAAAGGAATAAATAAATACGAAGTGGCAGCTTTTTGTAAAGAAGGGGTTATTGAGAGGATTCGAAGGGGATTTTATCAGCTTCCGCAGAGCAATGACACAACGGAGGAACAGTTCATACATGAGCTTCTTCCGCAAGGGATTATTTGCGTGGAATCGGCATTATTCCATTATGGATACAATGATTTTTCTCCCCGTGAATGGTCGATTGCCGTACCAAGAACAGCGTCCCGTGTCGTAAAGAATATTGTAGAATTTCCGATGAAGGCATATTATATTCAAAAAGACTTTCTGGCAATCGGAAAATCTGTGGATAGTTTTAACGGTGTGACATTGCCCGTGTATGACCGGGAGAGAACCATATGCGATTGCTTTAAGTACCGCACAAAACTTGATAACGAAATTTTCAATAAAGCTGTCAATGGTTACGCTGTTGATGAAAAAAAGAATCTTGCAAACCTGTCTAAGTACGCTAAGGAAATGAAATTGTATACAAAAGTTATGAATGTAATGGAGGTACTGCTCAATGGCTGATATTGCTGCATCTGTACTTGCAAGATTGAAAAATAAGGCAAAAGAAAGTGGAAGAAGCTATCAGCTTTGTCTGCAACTCTTCTGTCAAGAAGAGTTCCTACGTCGCTTGGAAAAATCGCAATATTCGGAAAATCTTGTACTGAAAGGCGGATTGTTCATTTATTCCGTTACCGATTTTGACAGCCGTGTGACGGTAGATGTAGATTTTCTTCTTCGGAAAGTTCCCAACACTCCTGAACAGCTACAGACTGTAATAGAGACAATCATCTCCACGCCTACAGGCAATGATTTTGTGGCTTTTGAGATTAAAGATATTGCCCCTATTGCCGTTGCAAAGAAGTACGCCGGTATTGGGGTTTCTCTTGTGGCTCGAATTAAAAATACGAAAACACCGTTCAGTATTGATTTTGGCGTGGGTGATGTTATTGTGCCGAAGCAGGAAAAACGAAAAATCCCCACGCAGCTTGATGGCTTTACTTCTCCGACAGTAAATACTTACTCTCTTGAAACAACGATAGCCGAAAAGATTGACGCCATCCTAAGTCTTATGGAATTTTCCAGCCGGATGAAAGATTACTATGATATTTATTATCTTGCTAATAAATTTGATTTTGACGGAGCAACGCTGACAGAAGCATTGCGAAAGACATTTGAGAATCGTGGACATACCTTTACGGCAGAACAATTTGAGCAAGTTATGGCATTTGATAGCGATGATGCAATGCAGAAAAAATGGAAAGCCTTTGTTCGCAAGATTGATACCAAAACGGATGATTACGGTACCGTGTTAAGAATGATAAAAGAGTTTTTGACCGAACCTTTTACAGCGGCAATTCTGAACGACAAATTTACAAAATCTTGGTCTGCTAATGATAATAACTGGATACATGGAGGAAATAACAATGGCTAAAACTCAATCTGTTGAACCCAATATTGCCGACCTTGCAAATGGTTGGATGAAATCATATAAGCTTGATTATAAATTGGAGCAGGAATCTCTTAACCCTGAGATTGACCAAGCATTAAATGACTATTATTCCAAAAATGGCGGTGTCGGTGGAAACCGTCCCGATGCGAAACTACTTTTGCAGGATAAGAATTTAGTCAATTATCCGATTTTGATTGAGTATAAGGGTTATAAAAACAAGCTTGTTATGCTTGATGCTGACGGAAAAGTTGCAAATAAAACCGCAAAGAATCAGCCTGATTTCAAGAATATCAATTCTTATGCTGTAAACGGTGCTGTTCATTATGCAAATGCGCTTCTTCATTATACGAGCTATACCGATATAATCGCTGTCGGTATGACCGGATATAAAAACGACAGTGGGAAGCTTGAATATGAAATCGGCGTATATTATGTTTCCAAGCACAATTTTGGTATCGGGCAGAAAGTCGATGATTACACAGACTTCTCTTTTCTGAAAAAGAGCAACTTTGATGGCTTTATTGAAAAAGTAAAACGTCTTCAGCTCTCGCAGGAAGAAATCGAAAAGTTAAAAGAACATCGTGAGAAGGAAATCAATGCCAGTCTTGTAAAACTGAATAACGATATTTATCAGAGCGAAAAAGGTCTGAGTGAGCGTGACCGTGTTTATCTTGTGGCGGCGTCCATTATTGCAACGCTCGGTGTGCCGGGAAAGGTTGCTGCACTTGAAAAAACTGAACTGAAATCCTCAACCGAAGACGGAAGTCGTGACGGAGATATCATTCTTCGTAAAATAAAAGCATTCTTGAATGAGAAGAATTTGCCGCAGGAAAAACGAGATTTAATTGTCCGCACTTTACAAAACACGCTGACAACTGATAACATCAATAAGGTTGAAAACGGAGAAAGCCAACTCAAACGGGTATTCACAAAAATCATTGACGATCTCGGGATTTATTATAAAATCGGTTTGAGTACTGATTTTACCGAAAAACTGTTCAATGAGATGTACAGTTGGCTCGGTTTTTCGCAAGACAAGCTGAATGATGTTGTTCTGACACCTTCCTATGTTGCTACTCTTTTAGCGCGTCTCGCAAGGGTAAACAAGGACTCCTATGTGTGGGACTTTGCGACTGGCAGCAGGACTTCTTGTTGCATCTATGAATGAAATGTTGATAGATGCCAAAGAAAAGATTAAATCCCCCGATGCGTTTGCATTAAAATCTGTTGAAATCAAGGCAAATCAACTTCTCGGTCTTGAAATTCTTTCGGAAGTTTATATGTTGGCAATCCTTAATATGATTTTGATGGGTGACGGCAGCTCCAATATTCTGAACAAAGATTCGCTGAAAGAATTTAACGGCAACTATGGATTTGGCAAAAATGACAAAAAATTCCCCGCTGATGCTTTCGTTCTGAATCCGCCGTATTCTGCACCCGAAAACAGTATGGTATTCGTTGAAAAGGCTCTGTCGATGATGAGCAAGGGCTATGCCGCTATTATTATTCAAAACTCCGCAGGTAGCGGTAAAGCAACAGAGTATAACAAAAGGATTTTGAAACATAGTACCCTGCTTGCCAGTATCAAAATGCCGATTGACCTGTTTATCGGTAAATCAAGTGTTCAAACGAATATATATGTTTTCCGGGTTGGTGAAGTGCATCAGAAAGACGACACCGTAAAATTTATTGATTTCTCCGTTGACGGATATACGAGAACAAACCGCAAGAAAGCAAGCTGTAATCTGCGGGACACCGGCCACGCAAAAGAACGCTATGCCGAGCTTGTGGATTTGGTACGCTTCGGAAAAACAAAGCTGAACATTTTCACGGAAAAGGAATACTATGAGGGCAAGATCAATCCCGAAAATGGTGCAGACTGGAATCAGACGGCACCGATTGACACAAAACCAACTTTGGATGATTTCAAAAAAACGGTTAGCGATTATTTGGCTTGGGAAGTGTCAAATCTTCTGAAAAATCAAACCACGGAGAATGACCGTCTGGGAAAATGAATGCCTCACTTAACAAAAAGTTGAGGAGTGTTAAGTGGGGCGAATTTAAACTTGGAGAATTATTTGACGTTTTATCATACAAAAAAAGATTCGATGCGAATAAGGTTTCATTAGTTAAGAATGGCGGTCATCCATACATTGTTAGGCAAAGTACAGACAACGGCAAGAAAGGCAACATTGATGAAAGTGTCTTGTTTCTGAATCATGGCAACACGATTTCTTTCGGTCAGGACACTGCAACGATGTTTTATCAAGAAGTCCCGTATTTTACAGGTGACAAAATTAAAATTCTCAAGCCTAAATATGTCGAATTCGGTAAGAAAAATGCTCAGTTTTTCTTGGCTTCAATGCGAAAAACATTTTCTTCTTTTGCTTGGGGAAGTTCGAGATTTAATGTTGAAACATTGAAAGAGCAATTGATTATGCTTCCTATCAACAATGGTAAAATCGACTTTGATTTTATGGAATCGTTTATAGCGAAGTTGGAAGCGGAACGAGTGGCGGAGCTGTCCGCTTACTTAACAGTAAGCGGACTGGATAATTACGAATTATCCAGTGAGGAAGAAAACGCTCTCAAAAACTATAAGTCGCTCAAATGGGACGCATATAATCTGGAAAAACTCTTTGGAAAATCGACACGAGGAAAACGTCTGAAGGGCGATGATCGTATTGCCGGTACACTTCCGTTTGTTACTGCAGGAGAAGCGTCTGAGGGCATTTCTGCATATATCAGCAATAATGTAGAAGTATTCGAAAAGAACACAACAACTATTGATATGTTTGGCTCTGCAAAGTATCGCAATTATCAGTACGGAGCTGACGATTATGTAGCAGTAGTACATACCGAATCCGTTCCGATGAAAGCATCTATATTTTTGACGTCTGCTATTCATAAAGCTGCACATACTGGAAAATTTGATTACGGTCATAATTTCTATGCCAAAGATGCCGATGCTCTTGATATTATGCTCCCAACAAAAGACGGCGAGCCTGATTTTGATTCAATGGCAACACTGATTTCCGCCGTTCAGAAGCTGGTCATTAAGGATATTGTTATTTATGCGGATAGAAAAATCGAGAAAATAAAAGAGGTTACGAAAAGCGAGGGATAATATGTATTCACCTTTTTTTGACAAAAAAGGACAACCATTGTCTATAGATAAAATCAAATATGGTCATCTTTCTCAGCTCGTAGATTGCGATGAAGGGCATCACGTTGAATATAAACTCCTTCTTGAAGATGGTGGAAAGGCTCAACTTGCAAAGGAAATCACTTCATTTGCGAATTGTGAAGGTGGGTGGCTTATCATCGGCATTGATGATAAAACAAAAAAGATACAGCCAATAGATAAACAAGATTATAGTCAGCGTATTGGAAAGATAGCTACAAGAATATCCCCTATGCCTGAATTTAACACACGGTTTTTGGCTTCACCCGATAATAAAAGAACTGGAGTTTTAGTTGTTTATGTTTATGAGGGAAAGAATGCCCCTTATATTTGCAACGGTAGCGTTTATGTACGTAGTGGAAGCAGTAAAGAACCCATAAAGCCTGCTGACAGAGGAAATATTGAATATCTTTATGAGAGGTCAAAAGAATATCAGAAAAATATTGATAATTTTTGTAAAAGAGATTTTTATTATGCTTATAATAATATCTTACAGCGCAAAGCAACCTACCCAATAGCTAACATTTACTTAAAAAATGTTAGTTCTAAATACAGTAATTTTTTCAATTTATATACCAACAGGGATAAGTTTATTGATTTCATCAAATTAAAAAATGATATTTTTGAGCATATCAGTTATTCTATGAACTCAATAATCTTTATGCATTGGTATGGTCTGCCATCGGCATTATCCATGCTTTAATGTCATATTTATGGATTGGCTTATGGTATGCTTGTATACTGTGCCCCTGTTACTGATAAAAAATAGCAGCCAAAGATAGATGGAATATACAGTTTTTAATTAAAAGCCTTTATTTCTATTATATTTGTAGTACATTTTTAAAAAGGTTTTTATTGGTGAAGCCACGTTTTATTAAACCATCAGCTTTATGGCTTGTCCATCTGCGGCAAATTTAGTGTTTTCAAGGATTTTGTGCACATTCCACTACATTAATCTATGTATCAATACATAATATTTATATGTTACAAACACCAGGGAATTAAGGTATTATTTTTAGGAAATGGATGTGCGTTTTTGTATTTATCTCTTGACTTACGTATTTTATAATGTTATTCTTTATATAGAACTAATGTTCGCGGAAGGGAAGAGGTGGAATTATGGTATTTGAACTTAATGCTGCTTTATCAGACAAACTGCATATTTTATCTGCTGCTGCAAAATATGACGTTGCATGTACTTCAAGTGGTGTTTCCAGAAAAAGCAAAAAGGGAGAACTGGGGGCAGCAGAAGCGGCAGGGATTTGCCATTCTTTCGCAGCAGATGGGAGATGTGTTTCACTTCTGAAGATTTTATTTACTAATGAATGTATATTTAATTGTAAATATTGTATTAACCGTTGCAGCAATGATGTACCAAGAACATCTTTTACACCAGATGAAATATGCCAGCTTACAATGGAGTTTTACAGAAGAAATTATATAGAAGGATTGTTTTTAAGTTCTGGTGTTATGCAGTCACCAGATTATACAATGGAATTAATATGTGATTCGCTTAGAAAGCTCAGGCTTGAATATAAATTCAACGGGTATGTACATTGTAAAGCAATTCCAGGAGCTTCACCAGAACTTGTAGAGATGGCAGGATGGTATGCAGACAGGATGAGTGTTAATCTTGAACTTCCTACAGAAGCAGGTTTAAAGGAACTTGCCCCTAATAAAACAAGAAAGAACATCTTAACTCCCATGAGGCAGATACAGGCTGGCATGGCAGAGAGCAGGGCAATTCTTGGAATGAAAGGTGGAAACCAGAGTTCTTACTGGTATACACAGAAACGGATGGGAAGAAGCCTTCCAGGAAGCCAGGAGAACCTGGGATTTGTTGCGGGTACAGCTAATAACAGAATTCCAGCAGAAAATGCAGGCAGTAAGCAAAATACACATAAAGGCATAAATAATAATATAAAAAATAAAATAAATGCAGATAATAATTTAAACGCAGATGATAGTTTAAATATAAATAACAATATAATTAATAATACACACAATACAGAGACAGCTTTAAGTTCCAGGGGCAGTGTACTGGCACAGTGGAACAGGTCTGATACAAGCAGGGGGTTTGTGCCAGCAGGGCAAAGTACACAGATGATTATAGGTGCAACAGGTGAAAGTGATTACCAGATATTATCTGTAACAGAAGCACTATACCAGAAATTTGACTTGAAAAGGGTTTTTTATTCAGCATTTGTTAATGTCAATAATGACAGTTCCCTAATTGTTAATGACGGACAGCCGCCGCTCCACAGGGAACACAGGTTATACCAGGCAGACTGGCTTTTAAGGTACTATGGGTTTGCCGCTGGTGAGATATTATCTGAAAGCAGGCCGTTTTTCAATACTTATCTTGACCCGAAATGTGACTGGGCGCTTGGGCATATGGAGTATTTTCCAGTAGAGATAAATACAGCATCATATAATACACTTCTGCGTGTCCCTGGTATAGGTGTAAAGTCTGCTGGCAGGATAGTAAATGCAAGAAAGACAGGCAGGCTGGATTTTAACGCATTAAAGAAAATGGGAGTTGTATTAAAAAGGGCTATATATTTTATTACATGTAACGGCAGGATGATGTATGATTTCCTGAAAGTAGAAGAGGATTATATAACACGTAACCTTGTTTCGGGCGAAACAGATGTAGTAAAAGGTTTTGGGGACAGTATTACTTATAAGCAGCTTACCTTATTTGATGATTTCCAGTTAGGGAAATTGTGAGAAATGCTGTTATGGAGGATATGCGGAATGGACAAACCTGTAAGGATTTACCAGTGTGAAAATTCACCTGATGGCATACTTAGTGCTGTATTTGAAGCAGGAATATCAGGTTATGGACATAATTATATAAAAATACAGCCATTAGACCAGGATAGCATTTATAATATAGAACTTTTTTCTGAATATATAAAAGTAGAAACTTCCGCAAAGAAAGCGGGAAATGTTTTAGAAACAATAGAAAGCAGGATATCCCATGAAGCAGTTTTTTTTGTAATGAGTGCACTGCTTTCAGAAGATGGGGACAGAGGCAATGTAATATACCAGTTTGTAACATATGGCTTTACAATTGGGCAAGGAATTACAAAAGCTTTACAGCTGGAATGTGTTGCCAGGATATTTGAAATAAAAAGAAAAGTGCATAATGAAGCCCATTTTTATAAAGAGTTTATAAGATTTCAGGAAGTAAAAAAAGTACCATCGGTTCTTATGGCAAAAATTGAACCAAAGAACAGGGTATTAACTTTGGTTACTGCCCATTTTGAAGACAGGTTTAATGCAGAATATTTCATTATCTATGATAAAAGCCATAAAGAGGCATCATTTCATAGTGCAGATGGTGGATGTATAATAAGGATTTTAACGGAGGATGAGGAAAAAAAGCTTGACAGCCTGCTTGATGTTAATGAGAAATATGCAGATTTATGGAAAATATTTTTTAATTCTATTGCTGTAGAAGAAAGGAAAAATTATAAACTCCAGAGGGGCAACCTTGCATTGCATTATAGAAAATATATGACTGAATTTATGGAAAATAATTGACAGTTTATGCTTTAAAGGGTAACATATATTACAGTGTCTGCTAATAAAATTTATGTTCAAATGGGGATTTTTTATGACAAGCAAAATTAACATAAAATGGATTTTAAAGTATACCGCTGTCTGGCTTCCAGCAGTTTGCATTATGGTTATAATATTTTATTTTTCTTCAATGGAAGCAGATGATTCTTCTGGTACAAGTATTCCAATAGCAGAACTTGTGATAGAGAAAATAGAGCAGTTTATGGATATAACGATTGCTGCAGACTCTGAAAGCTATGGACTGGTACACCATTGTGTGCGTAAGGCAGGCCATTTTCTTGAGTATATGGCGCTTGGATGTACACTTGTGCTTCCATTTGCTTTTATATGCGCAGAAAACTTCTACAGGCTCAGGGTATTATTCTGTAGTGAAGTTTTTGCTGCATTTTATGCATGTACTGATGAGTTCCACCAGCTTTTTGTAGAAGGCAGGGACGGAAATTTTATAGATGTAGGTATTGACAGCCTGGGGGCATTTACTGGAATATGTGCAGGGTTTATATTCTGGTGGATTGGTAAAAGGGTTATGAGGCTTGTACATAAAAAATAATTGTAAATTATCCAAGCTATTTTTATGAAACGGACGTGTGCTGTCCAAAATACCCTTGACAAAAACGTTTAAAAGAGTATACTATACTACAGTCAAATATTAGTTTAAACTGGTGATGTGGATATAAAAACGGAAGATGTGCTTATAGAGAGCGGGGGATGCTGGAAACCTGCAGTAACAGTCTGTTAAATGGACCACGGAGGGCATAGCCAAAGGGCTTGTTATATAAGCCTGAGTATTCTATGACGTAGGGCATACGTTAGTTGCCAGGGATATGTTAGTATCTTTTAGAGATTATGGAAGACCATAAAACAGGGTGGCACCGCGGTTAATGATAATCCGCCCCTGGCTATTATATTATTTAATAGCCAGGGGCTTTTTTGCTTTACAGGACTGCCTGTTAAAAGATATGCTGGAGGTTATTTGTACCTGGGCGCTGGCTGGTACAGGATATATTCATTGGATGGTTATATTATTTATAAACCAGCGCAGAAATGAGGGTTATTATGATTAATGATAAGAAAGTATTATATAGCGGGATGCAGGCAACAGGAAACCTTACTATAGGGAATTATCTTGGGGCACTTAAGAACTGGATTACTCTTAATGAAGAGTATGAGTGCTTTTTTGGTGTTATGGATTTACATTCCATTACAGTACGCCAGCAGCCAGCTGATTTCAGGAAACGCGCCAGGAATTTGCTTGCGCTTTATATTGCGGCAGGGCTTGACCCTGTTAAAAATTGTATTTATTACCAGTCACATGTTTCAGCACATGCAGAGCTGGGATGGATACTTGACTGTTTTACTTATATGGGTGAACTTAACCGTATGACACAGTTTAAGGATAAGGCAGCTAAACATTCTGACAATATTAATGCAGGGCTTTATACATACCCTGTACTTATGGCGGCAGATATACTTTTATACCAGACAGATTATGTACCAGTTGGAAAAGACCAGCAGCAGCACCTTGAAATAACACGTGATATTGCACAAAGGTTTAACTCAATTTATGGGGATGTATTTACAATACCAGAAGGATATTATGGTAAAAGGGGTGCAAAGGTTATGAGCCTGCAAGACCCTTCTAAGAAAATGTCAAAGTCTGATGAAAACCCTAATGGAAGCATTTACCTTATGGATGATGCAGATACAGTTTTGCGTAAATGTAAACGTGCAGTTACTGATTCAGATAGTGAAATACGTTATTCTGAGGATAAGCCAGGAGTAAGCAACCTTCTTGAAATTTATTCTGCATGTACTGGCAAATCCATAGAGGAGTCAGAAAAGGAATTTGATGGAAAAGGATATGGTGAATTTAAACCTGCTGTAGCTGAAGCTGTAAATGCAATTTTAGAGCCTATGCATAAGGAATGTGAACGTATTTTAAAAGATAAGTCTTATCTTGATGGAATTATTAAAGAAAATGATGAGAAGGCAAGATATTTTGCTAATAAGACGTTACGCAAAGTACGTAAAAAAGTTGGTTTTACAGATATCCCACACTAATAGAAAGGAGCAGTTTAATATGGCTGGTTCATCTTTTGGAAATATTTTCAGAATGTCCACCTGGGGCGAATCGCATGGAAAAGGCATTGGTGTTGTTGTAGATGGCTGCCCTGCCGGGCT
The DNA here is from genome assembly GCA_910588655.1 of uncultured Lachnospiraceae bacterium. Classification (GTDB taxonomy): domain Bacteria; phylum Bacillota; class Clostridia; order Lachnospirales; family Lachnospiraceae; genus Butyribacter. The sequence goes on from CAJUPJ010000006.1 coordinate 10,748, forward strand.
TCTTCTTGATGAAGCCCGTATACAGGCATATCTTGACAGAAGGAAGCCTGGGCAGACCAAATATTCCACACCACGTAAAGAAGAAGATACAGTAGAAATTCTTTCTGGTATATTTGAGGGAAAGACAACAGGTACACCAATATCAATGGCAGTATATAATAAGACACAGCGTTCCGGGGATTATTCTGCTATTTCGGAGTGTTACAGGCCCGGACATGCTGATTATACATTTGACCAGAAATATGGTTTCAGGGATTACAGGGGCGGAGGACGTTCTTCAGGGCGTGAAACTATTGGCAGAGTTGCAGCAGGTGCAGTTGCGGAAGAAGTTCTTAAAGAACTGGGCATTAACCTGTATGCATACACTAAATCAATATGTGGCATAACTATAGATGAAAATAAGGCATTACGTGAAAATATCCTGAAAAGCCCTCTTTTTATGCCAGACCTTGAAGCATCGGAAAAGGCAGAAGAAGCACTTCTAAACAGAATGAAGGAACAAAATTCGGCAGGAGGCATAATAGAATGTATTGTGACAGGGATGCCGGCAGGCATAGGTGAGCCGGTTTTTGAAAAGCTTGATGCTAATATTGCCAAGGCTGTTATGTCAATTGGTGCAGTTAAAGGTGTTGAAATTGGTGCAGGGTTTGCAGCAGCAGCTTCTTCAGGCTCTGGAAATAATGACAGTTTCTATAATGATGGGAATGGCATTATAAAGAAGACAAATAATGCAGGAGGCATACTTGGAGGAATAAGTGATGGAAGTGATATTATTGTAAGGGCAGCAATAAAGCCAACTCCTTCAATTTCATTCCCACAGCATACAGTTAATAAAGCAGGGGAAAATATAGATATAGAAATTAAAGGACGGCATGACCCTGTAATTGTACCAAGGGCAGTTGTAGTAGTTGAAACAATGGTTGCTGCTGTTATCCTTGACCTGCTTATGGTATCAATGACATCAAGGCTGGATTTAATTAAGAAATTTTTTAACTATTAAGCTGTTTTATTCATATACTAATACCAGTACAATATTTTGCATGTTTATAATATATAATGTAATTATATATATATAAATTGCAGATGCTGTGCCATGTACTTTTATTTAATTATAAACTATAGAAAAGAGGCCAGTTATGAGGTATTATCATTATGGGAATAAAAACAGTATGTTTACAGAGGACAGGGAATTAAAAGCATCAGGCAGTGTTTATGCGGTAAAGGACAAACCAGGGGAGGCATATAACAGCCGTTTTTCTAAGGACAGCACACTTGTTATAGAAGATGATACTGTTTATGAAATAGATGAGGAATGTTTAAGATGCAGGAAATAACCTGTATATTTTTAAGCCAATAAACCGGGCTGGCACTAGCGGGTTTACCGCCAGCGCCAGCCCTTTTAAGGTTGTGGGGGCTTTTTGCCCCATAAATTCCTAGTTTTTTATACACTAGTTAAAACTGTGTAAAACCAGGAATTAGCAGCAGAAGCTGTTGCCACCGCCACAGCAGCAGAGAAGCAATAAAATCCAGATGATTGAACCGCATCCAGATTCACCACCGCATCCTCCGCCGAAGCCAAATCCGCCGCCACCGCCGCAGCAGCTGCAAAGAAGGAGCAGGATAATTATCCAGCTACATCCGTTTTCACCTGAACTACATCCACCACAATTTGTTGCTGCTAAATCACTCATAAAATCCTCCAATCTGCCGTTCTTGCGGCAGTTAAATTTATTTACAGTCTTATAATATGCGGTACTGCTTGGACAGTTTACTAAAAAATAAAAATAATTTTTGGATTGATATATATTGCATATTCCGTTACAATGAAAGTAGTATATTGCTGGCAGTTATATAAGTGCTGCCATGTAGTATTGTAAAGCATTAAAAAGATGAATGGAGACAGGTTATTTGCGATGAAAATTAAAAAACATTGTTTTATAAAAGCCATTTACAGCATTTTATTATGTATATGCCTTACAGGGTGTACCCTTAATCCTGCGGATGAAGAAGTGCAAATCCCTGGAAACAGCCCTGTTGTAGAAGAGGAACAGGAAGAAAGTACAGGCATGGGTTATGATGAAGCTGTGGAAGCAGCAGCAGAATATATGAAAAATATGACTATTGAAGAGAAAGCCGGGCAGCTTTTTATAGTAAACCTTGAACTTCTTGACCAGAGAAATGGTAACTATTATGAGTGGAAGAAGTGTACCAAGGCAATGAAAAAGGCAATAAATAAGTACCATATAGGAGGAGTTATATTATTTTCAAGGAATATAGGAGGCAGGAAGCAGACACAGAAGCTTATAAGCCGTCTTAATGAGAGCAGCCCTGTCCCGCTTTTTATAACAGTAGATGAAGAGGGAGGGGATGTTGCCAGGATAGCTAATAACAGGAAGATGGGAACAACTGTATTTCCAACTATGGAAGAAATAGGGAATACAAAAGATGCTTCATATGTATATGGCATGGGTGCAACTATAGGTTCGGAAATAAAAGAACTTGGCTTTAATGTTGACTTTGCACCAGTTGCAGATGTAAAAACAAGTGAATTAAACATTGAGATAGGCACAAGGTCTTTTGGTGGCGAACCTGGAAAAGTATCAGATTTTGTATCAGCTTTTGTAAAAGGAATTCAGGCGCAGAATGTAAGTGCAACTTTAAAACATTTTCCAGGACAAGGGTCATCAAGTGGTGATACACATATAGAAAGCGTAAATATAGACAGCAGCATAACAGGGCTTAGAAAAAATGATTTTGTGCCATTTGAGGCCGGAATAGATGCAGGTGCAGATTTTGTAATGGTATCGCATATATCTGTAAGCAAAGTTACGGAAACATCCCAGCCAGCCAGTATGTCAGGGCTGATAATGGATACAATACTTCGTGATGAACTTGGTTTCCAGGGGATTATTATTACAGATGCAATGGACATGGCACCAATAACAAGCAATTATACATCAGCAGAAGCAGCATATGGTGCGGTAAACGGCGGTGCTGACATAGTGCTGATGCCACTTGACCTTGAAATGGCATATAATGAAATAGTTAATAAGATAAAATTTGGAAAAATATCTGAGGAAAGGCTTGACGCTTCAGTATTAAGGATACTGGCAGTAAAATATATGCGTGGCATAATGAAAGTGGAGGAGTAATTTTTGGATTTGGTTTTTGGATGGGTGCTGGCGGTTTCTGCGACTGGCAGCAGGCATGTTTCATACAAGGGCACGCTTCTGATGTGCTGCAATGCCATTTAGTTAAGGGAATGCTGGAGTTTAACAATGATGGGGTACGCTGGCAATTCCAAAGTGTCTTCCATGAAAAAAGCACGCTCCCGCTTGGACTTGCACGCAATGGTGCATAAAGCCCTTAATGTTCCTGCGGAACATTTTAAGACAGGGCTTAAGCGCCAGCGGCTTCGTACAGCTTTTTCATGGAAACACATTTGGAAATTGCCAGCAATCTACACTTTGGTAATTTATAAAATATTTCCCGCCTTGGCTTTTAACTAAATGACATTGTGCTATTTAGGTTAAAGTGCCCCTTTTTATGGAATATGCCAGACTGCCAGGCGCATGAAACCGTCCGCCAGCTATAATAAGTAATATAAATAAAATCCAAAAATTTTCTGGGGATAGAAGCGGAATCAGCAGCCACTGGCAGGTTTTGCGTGCCAGTAGTCTGGCACGTCGTTGATATTATACACTGCCCGATGGGTCAACGTAGTGCAATGTCATTTAGTTAAGAGTGCAGATAGGGAATGTTTTTGGAAATTGGCAAAGAGTAGATTAGCTGGCAAGTTCCAAATGTGCTCCCTTGACAAACCTGAACAAGCTGTACGGAGCCGCTGGTGCTTAAGCCACGTATTAAAATGTTCCGTAGGAACATTAGGGGCTTTATGCACCATTGCGTGTGACGTTCAAGCGGGAGCGTGCTTTGTTCAGGTTTGTCAAGGGAGACCTTTGGATTTGCCAGCCCAAAATTATTAAATTCCAGCACATCCCCTTAACTAATTGACATTGCAACATAGCACCAGCGTGCCTTTGTATGGAAACCTGCCTGCTGCTGGCACTGGAAAACCGTCCGTCCCGTCACATCCACAAACCCTGGAGCAGAATTTTTGAAACACACCACACCTTTTGGAAAGAACACTTGCGCTTTTTAGAGAAATTGATATAATGTATTTGAGTATATATCTGGAGGAAATAATGGATAAAATAGTAAAGTATAGCAATGGACATTATAATGATGTGCCTGCCAATGATACAGGGCTTGGCGAGGAATGTGGCGTATTTGGGATGTATGATTTAGATGGTGCAGATGTAGCATCTGCTATATATTATGGGCTTTTCTCTCTGCAGCACAGAGGCCAGGAGAGCTGCGGTATTGCAGTAAGCCGTACAGATGGCCCTAAACGGAACTCATGTGTATGTAAGGGCATGGGTCTTGTTAATGAAGTATTTGATGCAGATTCTCTTGAAAAGATGCAGGGTGATATTGGTGTAGGGCATGTGCGCTATTCAACTGCCGGGGCAAGCATTGCAGAAAATACACAGCCACTTGTACTTAATTATATAAAAGGAACTTTGATAGTTGCACATAATGGCAATCTGGTCAATGCGGTTGGATTAAGAAATGACCTCGAAGCAAACGGGGCTATTTTCCAGACAAGCATTGATTCAGAGGTTATAGCATATTTAATTGCACGTGAAAGGCTGGAATCAGGTACAGCAGAAAATGCAGTAAAAAAAGCAATGGAGAAAATAAAAGGTGCTTATTCTCTTGTAGTTGCAAGCCCGCGTAAGCTTATAGGTGCAAGAGACCCATTTGGTTTCAGGCCGCTTTGTATCGGTAAAAGGGACAACGCATATATACTTGCATCAGAGTCATGTGCGCTTGATACTATAGGTGCAGAATTTGTACGTGATGTAGAGCCAGGGGAAATTGTGGCAATTACAGCAGATGGCATTAAATCGGATATGAGCATGGCAAATGGCAAAACTGCAAGATGCATATTTGAATATATTTATTTTGCAAGGCCAGACAGCTATATAGATGGTGTATGTGTACATGAGTCAAGGCTTGTTGCCGGAAGGATACTTGCACAGACATATCCTGCTGATGCTGATATTGTAGTAGGTGTGCCAGAATCGGGCAATGCCGCTGCAATGGGATATTCACTTGAATCAGGAATACCTTATGGGACAGCATTTGTAAAGAACAGCTATGTAGGACGTACATTTATAAAGCCAAAACAGTCAGCACGTGAGTCGAGTGTTATGGTTAAGCTTAATGCATTAAGGAATGTTGTAGATGGCAAAAGGGTTGTTATGATAGATGACTCAATAGTGCGTGGTACTACAAGTGCACGTATAGTCAAAATGTTAAAAGATGCCGGGGCAAAAGAAGTCCATGTGCGCATAAGTTCACCACCTTTCCTGTACCCATGCTATTTTGGGACAGATGTGCCTTCAAGTGACCAGCTTCTGGCATATAACCATACAGTTGATGAGATTTGTAAGATAATAGGTGCAGATTCACTTGGTTATCTTGATATAAACCGTCTTGGTGAACTGGCAGGGGGGAAACTTGGCTACTGTGATGCCTGTTTCTCAGGAAAATACCCTGTTGAACCGCCTAAAGAGGATATACGTGGGGAGTATGAACTCTAAAACATAAAGATTAGTCTGTGTAAGTGCGCTGTAACATGGATTAACCTTTTATATTCAAAACCAGCGCAGAAATGAGGAAAAAGATGAGTAACGACAGATATACAAGCCCGCTTTCAGAGCGTTATGCAAGCAAAGAAATGCAGTACATTTTTTCACCAGATAAAAAGTTCAGGACATGGCGTAAGCTCTGGATTGCACTTGCAGAGGCTGAAAATGAACTTGGACTTAAGAATGAAAAAGGAGAGCCTGCTATTACATCAGAACAGATTGAAGAATTAAAATCACATGCAGAAGATATAAACTATGAAGTTGCAAAGGAACGTGAAAAGCTTGTGCGGCATGATGTAATGTCACATGTATATGCATATGGCGTGCAGTGCCCGGGTGCAGCAGGTATTATACATCTTGGGGCTACGTCATGTTATGTAGGCGATAATACAGATATTATAGTTATGTCAGAAGCACTGGAGCTTGTAAGGGTAAAACTTATAAATGTAATAGATAAGCTTGCTGCTTTTGCATTGGAATACAAAGACCTTCCAACACTTGCATTTACCCATTTCCAGCCAGCACAGCCTACAACCGCCGGTAAACGTGCAACACTCTGGATACAGGAGTTTATGATGGATTTGGAAGACCTGGATTATGTAATTTCAACAATAAAGCTTCTGGGTTCTAAGGGCACAACAGGCACACAGGCAAGCTTTATGGAACTGTTTGATGGTGATGAGGAAAAGGTTAAGAAGCTTGAAACAATAATTGCAGATAAAATGGGATTTAGCGGATGTTTTCCAGTATCAGGGCAGACATATTCGCGTAAACTTGACACACGTGTATTAAATGTACTTGCAGGGATTGCAGCAAGTGCGCATAAATTTGCATGTGATATACGCCTTTTGCAGCATCTTAAAGAAGTAGAAGAACCATTTGAAAAGAACCAGATAGGCTCTTCGGCTATGGCATATAAACGTAACCCTATGAGGTGTGAAAGGATTACTTCACTTTCAAGATATGTTATGTCAGATGTTACTAATGCAATGTATACATCAGCCTGCCAGTGGTTTGAACGTACACTTGATGATTCTGCTAATAAGCGTATAAGCATACCAGAAGGTTTCCTGGCAACAGACGGGATACTTGATTTGCTGGCAAACGTGGCAGATGGTCTTGTAGTTTATGATAAGGTTATAGAAAAACACCTTATGGCAGAACTTCCATTTATGGCAACAGAAAATATAATGATGGACGCTGTAAAGGCTGGCGGCAACAGGCAGGAGCTCCATGAAGAGATAAGAGGGCTTTCTATGAAAGCGGGGGAAAATGTCAAGAAATATGGAAGGGAAAACAATCTTTTGCAGCTTATTGCAGAAAGTGATAAATTCCCAGTGGGTGAAGAAGAGCTTAAGGGCGCATTACAGCCTTCAAAGTATACAGGGCGCGCTGCATCACAGGTTGAAGAGTATATAAAAGAATTTGTACAGCCTGTACTTGATGCCAATAAAGATATTCTTGGAATAAAAGCTGAGATAACAGTGTAATAAAACCATGTATAAAGAAACTCTATAATAGGAACAAAGCCCTGTACCAGCAAAACATAAAAACTGGTATTCAGGCAGATTGGGGGCATTATGGCAAGTAAGAGAATTTTAACGACCAAAGCCAGGGTTAATATGGTAACATCTGAGGATGTCTATACAACTGATAACCAGCTTATTATCCCTAAAGGAACTGTCCTTACAGAAGATATAATAGCAGCATTAAAAGACCATTCTGTATTTGCAATCAGGGTCGATACAGGCGGGGACGGGGTTACTCCTGTACTTATGGATGAACAGGAAACAATGGCAGAGGAAACAAGTGGTGAAGACATTGCCATAGAGTCTGGGATACTGGAAATTCCTGAGGATGATGGAATTCCAAATACTAGTGAAACCAAGGAATTCATGGAATTTGAGTCTTCATTTATGGAAAGTGTGGATGACCTTAAAAATGTATTTAACAGCGTTGTAATGAAGAATGAAGAAATTGACACCAGCCTTCTGCTTTCTGATGTTAAGGAGGTAGTATCAAAGGGCAGGAACAGTTTCCATATACTTGATATGCTGCAGTGCATGAGGGGATATGATGATGTTACTTATGTGCATTGCATGAATGTAGCATTATTAAGCAACCTGATAGGAAGGACTGTATATCCTGAAATATCCCATGAAGAACTGGAGGTACTTACATTATCGGGTCTTTTATGTGATATTGGTAAAATCCTTGTGCCAGAAGAGGTTATAAATAAAGCTGGAAGGCTTACGCTTCCAGAGTATAATATTGCAAAAACACATGTATTCCACGGCAATAATATTTTAAAAGGGCTTAACCTTGACCCGCGTATTGCAGAGGTTGCCATGCGCCACCATGAAAGATGTGATGGAAGCGGGTATCCTGGAGGTTTCAGGGGAGACCAGATAGAAGAATTTGCAAGGATTGTAGCTATAGCAGATACATATGATGCAATGACAACTGACAGGCCTTACCGTCCGGCAATCTGCCCATTTGAGGTTATACATATGTTTGAAAGGGAAGGTCTTGTAAAATATGATGTGAAATTCCTTTTGCAGTTCCTTGAAAAAGCAGCACATGCATATGTAAATACTAAAGTAAAACTGTCAACTGGTGAAACAGGCAGGGTTATCATGATTAACAGAAAAGAGCTTTCTAAGCCTGTAGTAAAAGTTGGTGACAAATACTATGATTTATCAACGGAAACTTCCATACGCATCCAGAACATAATAATATAATACATGCAGGGGATGGATGCAAAGGATTGTTAATATAAGATTTGCCGCGTAAAACGGCAGAATGGAGGAATATTATGGTAACAGCTATTGTTGGAGCTAACTGGGGAGATGAAGGCAAAGGTAAGATTACTGACCTGCTTGCAAAGGAGTCGGATATTATTGTCCGTTTCCAGGGTGGAAGCAATGCCGGGCATACAATAATCAATAATTACGGCAAATTTGCTTTACATCTGCTCCCATCAGGTGTTTTTTACAACCATACAGTTAATGTAATAGGTAATGGCGTAGCATTAAATATCCCATATCTTTTTAATGAAATAGAAGGAATTATAAAAAGAGGAGCACCAGCACCTAAACTTTTTATATCTGACAGGGCGCAGGTAGTTATGCCATACCATATAGCATTTGATGAGTATGAGGAGGAGCGCCTTGGAAAACAGTCATTTGGCTCTACCAAATCAGGTATTGCTCCATTCTATTCAGATAAATATGCTAAAACAGGCATACAGGTTTCGGAACTTTTCCTTGATGATGAAAAATTAAAAGAAAAGATTTCAAGGATTTGTACACAGAAAAATATACTGCTTAAGTATCTTTATAATAAACCAGAAATTAATGAAGATGAACTTCTTGAAACACTGCACAGTTACCGTGATATAGTTGCACCTTATGTGTGTGATGTTTCTGCTTTCCTTAGGAAATCACTTGCAGAAGGAAAGGATATACTGCTTGAAGGGCAGCTTGGTTCACTGAAAGACCCTGACCACGGGATATATCCTATGGTTACTTCATCTTCTACGCTTGCTGCATATGGCGCAGTTGGTGCAGGGATACCTCCATATGAGATAAAAAGGATTGTTACAGTAGTAAAAGCATATTCAAGTGCAGTTGGTGCAGGTGAATTTGTAAGTGAAATACTTGATGAAGAAGAGGCAGACAAACTTAGGAAACATGGCGGTGATGGCGGCGAATATGGCGCAACAACAGGCCGCCCAAGGCGCATGGGATGGTTTGATGCAGTTGCAACACGCTACGGATGCCAGATGCAGGGTGCTACAGAAGTAGTGCTTACAGTGCTTGACTGTCTTGGCTACCTTAAGGAAATACCTGTATGTACAGGTTATGAAATTGACGGGGAAGTAGTAAATGACTTCCCAGTAACAGCAAAGCTTGCCAAGGCAAAGCCTGTATATGAGGTACTGCCTGGATGGGAAAGTGATATATGTGGTATAACTGAATATGAAAAGCTTCCAGAAAACTGCCGCAGATATGTTGAATTTATAGAAAAACAGATAGGAGTGCCTGTTAAAATGGTATCAAACGGGCCGAAAAGGACAGATATAATATACCGCCAGTAAAATCCTGCCAGGATATTACATTATGGCATTTGTAAAATAACTGCTGCACAGCCTGTAGCAGTTATTTTGCCATATTATTTATATCTAATATAGCATTTTCATCAATATTTGTGCCGTCTGGAAACGGCATGGGGGATTTATATGAATTATGGCGAACAGCAGATTAGAAGGAAAATTAAAATTCTTGCATCTCCTAAAAGCAGGATTGTAAACAGGACCAGGCTTTATAGTATTATGTGTTTTATTGTTGTACTGCTTGCTTCCCTGCTGGTGCTTGCTTTTTGTGCTGCTGGTGTGCTGCGCGGCCTGGTTGACAGTGCACCTGTCTTGTCAGAAGTAGAACTGATGCCAAGTGGCTATGCAACTACAATTTATGATGCAGATGGCAATGTGACACAGACTCTTGTAGGTTCTGATGCAAACAGGATATATGTAGATATAGGGCAAATTCCTAAATATGTGCAGCAGGCATTTATAGCAATTGAGGATGCAAGGTTTTATGAGCATAAGGGAATAGATTTAAAAGGAATAATCAGGGCTATATACACTGGTGTGGTTAACCGTGAAGGATTAGAACAGGGTGCAAGCACTATTACACAGCAGCTTCTAAAAAACCAGGTTTTTGGAGGAGGCAATGAAACATCATTTTTTGCAAGGTTTACACGTAAAATACAGGAACAGTGCCTTGCAGTTGACCTTGAAAACAATATGGACAAAGACCAGATTTTAGAGTATTACCTTAATACAATAAATCTTGGGCAGAACACTTTAGGAGTTGAAGCAGCAAGTAAAAGGTATTTTGATAAATCTGTATCAGAGTTAAGTATATCAGAAGCCGCTGTAATTGCCGGGATTACACAGAACCCTACAGAATATAACCCTATTACCCACCAGGAAAATAATGCTGCCAAACGCAAGCTTGTGCTTAAAGCAATGCTGGAACAGGAATTTATTTCGGAAGATGAGTATGAGGATGCACTTGGCGATGATGTTTACTCATATATAAGACAGGTTAATGAAAAGAAATCGTCAGCTAAAATCCTTGTAAATTCTTATTATGTAGATGCAGTTATAGACAATGTAATAAAAGACCTTAAACAGGAACTTGGATATACTGAAACACAGGCATATAATGCAGTTTACAGAAGAGGGCTTAAAATATATTCATGCCAGAAAAAGGAATTACAGGATATTTGTGATAGTGTTATAAATAATGACAGCTATTATCCTAAGGGCACAGTAAAATATCTTTCATATGCACTGTCTGTAAAAAGCCCTGACGGGGAAATATCAGATTATACAGAGAAAGATATACAATCCTTTTATTCCAGTAATAAAGGCAGGGAAATAAGCCTTTATTTTAAGAAACAGAAAAGTGCAGGCAAATATATAAAGGCTTTTAAGAAAAGTATTTTAAATGATGAGAGCGAAATTGTTGGAGAAAGAATTAACTTTATTAAGCAGCCACAGGCGTCATTTGTATTGCTTGACCAGTATAATGGGCATGTACAGGCAATAACAGGAGGCAGGGGAAAGAAAGTTGCAGACAGGACATTTAACAGGGCAATTTCATCCAAAAGGCAGCCCGGTTCAACATTTAAAATTCTTTCAACTTATCTGCCAGCGCTTGATACATGTGGCATGACCCTTGCCAGCGTTGAGGAGGATGCCCCTTATAAATACCCTGGGACAAATATTACAGTAAGGAACTGGGATGGTTCAAGCTATAAAGGGTTTATTACACTTCGTGATGCAATTGTCCATTCTAATAATGTAGTAACTGTAAAAACATTTGAAAAGGTATCACCACAGACAGGATTTGACTATCTTTTGAACCTGGGATTTTCTACACTTGTAGATAAAAAGCAGGGTGAAGATGGGAAGATATATACTGATATACAGCTGCCTACTGCACTTGGAGGGCTTACAGATGGTGTTACAAACCTTGAACTTACAGCTGCTTATGCAAGCATAGCAAATGGCGGGACATATATTGAACCAGTTTTTTATACAAAAATAATTGACCATGATGGCAATGTGCTGCTTAAAAATGAACCTAGTTCCAAAAAAGTTATGAAAGAGTCTACAGCATGGCTTCTTACAGATGCAATGGAGGATGTAATATCAGATGGTACTGGCACAGCAGCAAAGTTTGAAGAAATAGAAACTGCACAAGCTGGCAAAACAGGAACTACATCTGATAACACAGACTACTGGTTTGAGGGGTATACACCATATTATACAGCTGGAATATGGACGGGATATGATATAAATACACCACAGCCTTCTGGGGATTTCCATAAAAGGATGTGGAAAGATATTATGGAGAAAATCCATAAAAAAATAAAGCTTGAAGAAAAGGGCTTTAGAAAGCCAGATGGAATTGTTTCATACAATATCTGTACTTCATCAGGGCTGCTTGCCAATACTGGTGCATGTGGTTCTTTATATGGCAGTCCGCAGGTGCGTTCCGAATACTTTGCAGGTGGCACACAGCCCCATAAAAAATGTAACCTGCATATAAGCCCTACAGAGGCAGAAGGGCTTATGGACATACCCTAAGCGTGTATAAAGCTTGCATGCCCCTGCATCCATATTGTGCCTTTGAAGCGCCTGCCAGCCATTGGCTCGCCGGCAAGGTCTTTGCTGTTAATGCAGACATTCATTATAATATCATTGCAGTTTAATAAAAGTTCATAAATATATTCATTAGTATATGGGTTAAGGGCTTTATTCCAGTTAATAATTGTGCCAAGTATAGCATAATTGTCTGACTCAGAACCATATGGGATAAAGCTCGTCTCAACAATACTGTATAAATCTTCTGTCCTTATACGCCTGCTGACACGTGCGCTTAGGTCTATATCATCAAGTGTAAGGCTGTCAATAGCCTCCTGGCTGCCAGCTTTTGCTTTAGCTATAAGCTGGCTGCGTATATGTGCCCGCAGGTTTTTCTTTTCCTGTAAATCACTGTCCTGGGCAATTCCAAGCAGTATACAGCCTTCAAGGGACAGGCCCGAAAGTGACAGCTTTGCCTTGCAGGGTGTATTGTCAGGACAGTTTAAATGTATATAGTCAACTGCATTCTGTAAATAAAAAATCATTGAAATGCCAAGGCGCAAATCATCACACATACCAGTAAATGCACTTGTATCTACTCTTTTATTGACTACAACATCTTCATTAGAAGTTACAAGTATACTTTCGCAGTATGGAAAATAATGTTCAAGATAAAAAAAACCTAGTTTATCATATTCCCCACGGAGAGTAATGCCTGTATGCGGGGCAAATTCTTTGGTTATTTCAGTATATATATTTTCGCCATCATGGCTGGCTTTCTTTGCCAGGTTTGGTTTATCCATAATAACCCCGACCAGTTTATCCAAATCCTGGCGTGTGTTAATATTGCTAAAGCCTATGGCCCGTAAAAAACGATGCATTCCTACCTCCACTAATAAATATTACCGGATTTGCGCCAGCTAAGTTTTAAATGGCGCTTTGTATTCCATAATACTACGAGAAGAGGCAGTCCGCAAGTAAAAAATGGATAAATAGGATAATTTCTAGTTATTCTGTGTTTGTGCTGGGGAGGTACTGGCAATTCTTTAATATACTTAATATCTGGCTTGTATGCAGTTTCAGGTAATATAATAACTGCCTCACCATTTTCTTTTATTTTGTACTGGATAACGGTCTGGGACAATCCCTCTTGTATAGATTGGCTATCAAGGCATACTTCCCACATTTTGTCCTCCTTACCAGATGCATTACCCATATTTCTTAAAATTCTTCTTGCTAACGCTATATCCAGAGGTGTATCTATAAAAAGATATATCTATATATTTTTTAATTTGCTCATTACAATAAGCAAATGTGTAATCAAGGATTAAATAATCACAAATTACACTATTTTTAATTCTTAATATATCATTTTCCAATGGTTCAAGATTCCAGATATTATAATCAGCACCATTATTTCCATTTTATTTCCTATATTATAAAAAATTTATGAACCCTTCATCTGGCAGAAGTAATAAGGTTGTCAATAATTAAATTTTCATATATAATAGATGGAAAAAAAGTCTGAAATAAACCAGAATGGAGATTTTTATATGTTAGAATTACAGAATGTATCTTACCAGGTTAATGATGATAGTGATGATAAAGAGATTTTAAAAGATATCAGTCTGAAGATTGATGAGCACCTTGTTGTTATTACAGGCCCTAATGGTGGTGGCAAGTCTACGCTTGCAAAAGTAATTGCTGGAATAATAACACCCACTTCAGGTAAAATTATACTTGATGGTGAAGATATTACAGCTCTTTCTATTACAGAAAGGGCTAATAAAGGGATAAGTTTTGCATTCCAGCAGCCTGTACGTTTTAAAGGGCTTACTGTAATAGATATGGTGCGCCTTGCAGCAGGAAAGGAAATTACAATAGCCCAGGCGTGTGAATACCTTTCAGAAGTGGGGCTTTGTGCCAAGGAGTATATTAACAGGGAACTTAATTCCAGCCTTTCAGGTGGTGAGATAAAACGTATTGAGATAGCAATGGTTCTCGCAAGAGGGGCTAAGTTCTCAATATTTGACGAGCCGGAAGCAGGAATTGACCTTTGGAGCTTCCAGAACCTTATACAGGTTTTTGAGAAAATGTATAAAACAATAAATGGACAAGTCCTTGTTATTTCCCACCAGGAGAGAATTTTAAATATTGCAGATAAAATAATTGTACTGGCTGATGGGAATGTTATAGATGAAGGCGGCAGGGAAGAAGTTATGCCAAAACTTATGAAAAATGATATTGCATGTTCTACCTTGCTTGGCAAGATGAAACAGGAGGGATGTTAAATTGGATAAATTAAATACAGTAGAGAGAAATATATTAGAGCAGGTGGCAGATATACACAAAGTACCAGAAGGAGCTTATAATATACGTTCCAATGGAGGGCTTTCAGGCAGGAATACAACTGCTAATATAGATATAGTTACTAAGGAAGATAAGCCTGGAATAGATATAATTATAAAACCTGGGACAAAGAACGAAAGTGTGCATATACCAGTTGTATTAAGTGTATCAGGGCTTAAAGACATGGTATATAATGATTTCTATATTGGTGAAGATGCAGATGTTACAATAGTTGCAGGCTGTGGCATACACAACTGTGGCGTTGATACTTCAGAGCATGATGGTATACACACATTTTATATTAAGAAAAATGCAAGGGTAAAATATATAGAGAAGCATTATGGTGAGGGGGATGGCATGGGTAAGCGCATACTGAACCCAACTACCATAATAAATATTGAAGAGGGTGGCTGTTTTGAAATGGATTCTGTACAGATAAAAGGAGTTGATTCAACAAAACGTGATACAAAGGCATACCTTAAAGATGGTGCAACCCTTATAATCCATGAAAAAATTATGACACATGGTGTACAGACAGCAGAAACTAATTTTGAAGTGGATTTAGATGGAAAAGGCAGCAGCGCAAATGTTGTTTCACGTTCTGTTGCAAGGGAAAATTCAAAGCAGGTATTTAATTCCATAATAAATGGGAATAATGAGTGTAGCGGGCATACAGAATGTGATGCTATAATAATGGAAGATGCAAGTGTAAGCGCAATACCACAGCTTACTGCAAACAATATTGATGCTGCCCTTATCCATGAAGCAGCAATAGGGAAAATTGCTGGTGAGCAGATAATAAAGCTTATGACATTAGGGCTTACAGAGGCAGAGGCAGAAGAGCAGATAATTAATGGTTTCTTAAAATAAAATTTTTCCATATATCATATGCGGAACACCGCCAGCAAAGCTGGCCCGCACGCCGCCACCAAGAACGCTGGAAGCGTTCCTGGATATATAATATTAAAGAAGTGAGGTTTAATATGGACAAAGTTGCAATTGTTACTGACAGTAACAGCGGGATTACACTTAGTGAAGCAAAAGAACTTGGAATAAGGGTAGTCCCTATGCCATTTCTTATTAACGGCGATACTTATTATGAAGAAATAAGTTTATCGCAGGAAGATTTTTTTAAAAAGCTTGCAGAAGATGTAGATATTTCCACTTCACAGCCAGAACCAGGTTCAGTTACTGATATATGGGAAGAAGAATTAAAACATGCAGAGCAGGTTGTATATATTCCGATGTCAAGCGGGCTGTCGAGTTCATGCCATACAGCATTAATGCTTTCAGAGGATTTTGATGGAAAGGTACAGGTTGTAGACAACCAGCGTATTTCTGTTACACAAAGGCAGTCTGTCCTTGATGCAATAGAGCTGGCACACAGCGGAATGGACGCTGCCAGTATAAAAAAATATCTTGAAGAGGTAAAAATGGAGTCAAGCATTTATATTATGCTTGATACTCTTAAATACCTGAAAAAGGGCGGCCGGATTACTCCTGCCGCTGCTGCCCTTGGCTCTGCGTTAAGGCTTAAACCTGTATTACAGATACAGGGTGACAAACTTGATGCATTTACTATTGCACGTACAAAGAAACAGGGTATAAGTAAGATGCTCTCAGCGATGGAAGAGGATATTAAAAGCCGTTTTGGCGGTGTTTCCAATGTACATCTTGAAGTTGCCCATACACAGAATGAAGAGGCAGCCAAAGAATTTATAGAAACTATTAAGGAAAGGTTTGGTGCAGACAGTGTTTATCTTGCACCATTGTCCCTGAGTGTTTCATGCCATATTGGTGCAGGTGCACTGGCAATCGCATGTTCTAAAGTGTGTAAAATATAAACCAGGACTATTTATATAAAGATAATACTTTTATATGGACTATTTATGGCAGCATGTAATGGGATAAATAACAGAAAGGTGGCAGGTTATGGATTATATAAGCCAGTTAGGGGAAAATGCAAGAAAATCCAAAGCAAGTATTGCAAATGCAAGTACAAAGGATAAAAACCATATTCTTGAAGTAATTGCATCAAATCTTTTAGATAATACAGAACGTATACTTGAAAGCAATAAAAAAGACCTGGAAAGTGCAAAAGAAAATGGCATATCTGATGCAATGTCAGACCGGTTAAGGCTTACAGAAGGGCGTATTAAAGATATGTCAGATGCGTGCAGGGAGCTTATAGCTTTAAAAGACCCTGTGGGGGAAGTGCTTGAAGGCAGTGTACGCCCGAATGGAATGAGGATTACAAAGACAAGAGTGCCTATGGGTGTAATTGGAATTATATATGAGTCAAGGCCAAATGTAACAGTTGATGCAGCAACCCTTTGTATTAAAAGCGGTAATGCTGTAATACTGCGCGGAGGCAAGGAAGCAATTAATTCAAATAAAGTATTAATGGATATTATGCGTGAATCAGTAGCAGAGTACGGTTTCCCAATGGATATAGTACAGCTTGTATGTGATACTTCAAGAGAAACAGCTTCTGCAATGATGAAAGCAAATGGTTATATAGATGTACTTATACCACGTGGAGGCAAGGGGCTTATTAATGCTGTTGTAAATAATGCAACAGTTCCTGTTATTGAAACAGGAAGCGGCAACTGCCATATTTACATAGACAATACTTTAGACCTGGATATGGCTGTTAATATTACTGATAACGGCAAAACCCAGAGGCCAAGTGTGTGCAATGCGCTAGAAACATGCCTTGTGCACAAAGGAATTGCAGAAACATTCCTTCCATTGCTTAAGGAAAGGCTTGACAGGCATAATGTTGAGTTAAGGGGATGCAGTGAAACAATGCGTATTCTTGGCGGCAGCGTAAAACCTGCCACAGAGGAGGACTATGCAACAGAATATAATGATTATATATTAGCAATAAAAGTAGTGGAAAATATAGAAGAGGCAATAGCACATATTAGCAAATATTCCACAGGACATTCAGAATGTATTATTACACAGGATATTTCCAATGCAGAGAAATTCCAGAAAGAGGTTGATTCTGCATGTGTATATGTAAACTGTTCTACAAGATTTACAGATGGCAACGAATTTGGTTTTGGTGCAGAGATAGGTATTTCCACACAGAGGCTTCATGCAAGAGGGCCTATGGGGCTTAATGAGCTTACAACATTCAAATACCTTATAAATGGCAGCGGGCAGACCAGGGATTAATATAATGAAATTTTTAATATACAGATGGCAGGCATATAACCAGGCATCACTTGAAGATGCGTTAATAAGCCTTGGGCATGAAACAGATACATTTACATGTGAGATAGATAACCCGGAAGAAGATGCAGAATTTGAAGGGAAAATGGATGCTTATCTTAAATGCCATAATTATGATGCAATAATATCAATAAATTATTTTCCAGTAATAGCTAAATCATGTAACAGGGCAGGCTGTAAATATATTGCATGGACATGTGACAGTCCTATGCTTACGCTTTATACAAGGTCAGTTTTCCTGCCATGTAATTATATATTTGTATTTGACCTGCAGGTTTACTGTGAATTTAAGGCAAGGGGAGTTAAAAATATATGGTACATGCCTCTTGCTGCTGATACTGCCAGGAATAATTATATTTTAGGCATGACGCCTGTAAAGGATTACCATGCAGATATTTCATTTGTTGGAAGTCTTTATGAAAAAAACCGTTATGATGAAATGGTTAATATGCCTCCTTATATACGTGGTTATTTTGATGCGCTTATAAATGTCCAGATGGAAACCTATGGTGACAATTTCCTTGAAAGGATGCTTGCCGATATAGAAGAACAGCTTGAGGGAGGTGCAGTAAATATATCAGGTGATGAATTTACTGGCACACCTTCACTTATAGTAGCAAATACAACACTTGGAATGAAACTTGCTTCACTCGAACGCAGGAAAATATTAAACATGGTGTCAAGAAAATTTAAAAATACCAGGATATATACAGGAAGCAGTACAGAAGACATGCCATTTATACAAAATATGGGCAAAGCAGATTATATATATGAAATGCCACATGTATTCAGGCAGTCGGCAATTAACTTAAATATAACACTTAGGAATATAAAAACAGGAATTCCATTAAGAATATGGGATATACTGGCAGCAGGCGGGTTTGTGCTGACAAACTTCCAGGCAGAGCTGCCAGACTTCTTTGAACAGGGCAGGCATCTTGTATGGTATGATTCACATAGTGACATGATGGATAAGATAGAATATTACCTGGAACATGAAAAAGAAAGGAAAGAAATTGCAAAAGAAGGGAATATGCTGGTACAGCAAAAACATACAACCCAAATAAGGGTGGAGGAAATTTTAAAGATTGTGTATTGTTGACGGACGCAAAGACCAGTGTTTAAATATAATAATTGCCATTCAGGGCACGTTTGCGCTATGGTGCAATGTTATTAAGTTAAGAAAAGATGTTGGAAAATTACATGTGCTGGGTGTGCTGGCAAATCCAAAGTGCCTTCCATGAAAACAGCACGCTTTCGCTTGAACTCGCACGCAATGGTGCATAAAGCCCTTAATGTTCCTACGGAACATTTTAGTACAGGGCTTAAGCACCAGCGGCTTCGTACAGCTTTTTCATGGAAGCACATTTGGAATTTGCCAGCAATCTACACTTTGGTAATTTATAAACAAATTTCACCTAAACTCTTAACTAAATGACATTGCGCTACTGTACTGTAGTGCCCATTCATGGCAAATATTATATTTAAACATTGGAAAAATGCTGTCTTTGACAATAATACATCTTTAAAATTACCAGGGGAAAAATAATATTCAGGCTAAAGTCCAGGCAGAGAATATATTTTGGTGTGTAAATTCTGTCTGCCCTGTTTTTTTGGGTTTATTGTATGTTTAAATTTAACTGGATTTTTTGTTTATTTTTGCTGTGTATGTTAGTTTTTGTATGTAGTGGCATGTTTTTTATTTTATCCAGAGAGTATATTTCCTGGCAATTTTTCAAATGTGGTTTTAGTGGGAAGCTGTTTGAAGCCGCTGGTGCTTAAGCCCTGTCTTAAAATGTTCCGTAGGAACATTAAGGGCTTTATGCATCCATTGCGTGCTTCAACCAAGCGGAAGCGTGCTTCCAATAAAACCACTTTGAAATTGCCAGGTTCAATAAACTATATAAAACAGTAAAACCAATAAACCACATAAAATATAAACAATAAACTATAAAATAAACCAAAAGGGAGGGAATTTATATGGAATTAAACAACACATTACAGGGCGACAGAATACATATCGCAATTCTGGGAAGAAGGAATGTGGGCAAGTCAAGCATTATTAACGCCATTACAGGACAGGATATTGCAATTGTTTCCGATATTAAGGGCACTACTACCGACCCTGTTTCAAAGGCTATGGAAATTCTTCCGCTTGGTGCATGCATGCTTACAGATACACCAGGGCTTGACGATTATGGGGAACTTGGTGCGAAAAGGGTTGAAAAGACCATTAAGGTTCTGGATAAGACAGATATTGCACTGGTTGTTGCAGATATATCTTCCCTTACCTGCCGCGATTTAAACAGCAAGTATGGCATGTCCCCGGATGAGGAACAGCTTGTTTCACTTATTGAAGAAAAGAAACTTCCATATATTATTGTGCTTAACCAGACTGACCGCCTTGACCTTGAAAAGACAGAGGAGATACGCGGAATTATTGCTGCTAAAAATCCTGGCATACCTGTCCAGCTTATAAGCACTATGGAGAAAACTGGCATTGAGGGACTTAAGGATGCAATTGCGCTATTAGTGCCAGAACCTTCTGCAAAGCTTGATATTACAGGAGACCTTGTAAGTGAAAATGAAATTGCAGTCCTTGTAACACCAATTGACTCTTCTGCGCCCAAGGGAAGGCTTATTATGCCGCAGCAGCAGGTAATAAGGGATTTACTTGATAATGGTGCTATTGCTGTTGTTACACAAGTGCCAGGGCTTAAAGGCGTATTAGAGAGGCTTGGGGACAGTGTTAAAATTGTTATAACTGACTCACAGGCATTTAAGGAGGTTGCAGCATTAGTACCAGAACATATCCCGCTTACATCATTTTCAATTCTTTTTGCAAGGCATAAGGGCAATTTAAAGAAACTTGCAGAGGGGGCGGCGGCTGTGAATAACCTTAAAGATGGTGATAAAGTCCTTATAGCAGAAGGATGCACACACAGACGCCAGTGTGAGGATATTGGTACAGTTAAGATACCAAAGTGGCTTAAGGAATGTTCAGGCAAAGAACTTATTATAGAAACATGCAGTGGACAGGATTTTCCAAAGGATTTGCCAGAATATGCGCTTATAATACATTGTGGGGGCTGTACCCTTACTGAAAGGGAAATGAAACACAGGATATTGTGTGCCTCAGGGCAGGGAGTACCTATTGTAAATTATGGGATATTTATTGCATATGTTAATGGGATTTTAAAAAGAAGTGTAAATATGTTTCCTTCGGTTAGCAAGGTTTTTATGGATAATAAATAATAAATAAGGCGGGAGTATATGCAGAAAAAAAAGTATTATTTAAACATTATTTTTATGGTTGTACTGCTTGGACTTGTATTTTATGTTATTTTAAAGGAAGAAGATATAGATGAAATACTGGATGCATTAAAGGGTGCAAGTATTGTATTTATGCTTTGGGCGGCAGCAGCGGGGCTTATGTATGTTGTAATGGAGGGTGTTTCCATACAAATTATTCTTGTTTCGCTGGGATGCAGGACTAATATCTTTAAATGCGTAAAATATTCTTTTATAGGTTTTTTCTTTAACGCAATTACGCCTTCCGCTACTGGCGGACAGCCTATGCAGGTGCTTTATATGAATAATGATGGGATAAATATGGGTGCTTCTTCTGTTACTCTTTTATTCTGGACAGTAATATATAAAATTGCCCTTATAATAACTGAGGGACTTGTATTTATATTTATGAACAGCTTTGCAAGGCAGTATATTGGGAAATATATGTGGCTTTTTGTTATTGGGATTATTGTAAATGTAGTTTCAATATTCCTTTATTCTATAGTTGTATTTTCAAAGAATGGCGCAAGGAATATTGCATTTTTTGCAACATGGCTTCTCCATAAGCTGCATATTGTTAAACGTAAGGAAAAGATAGAGAAAAAGCTTGACAAACTTCTGGCATCATATAACGATGGCGCAAAGTATATGCTGTCCCATATGAAAACTGCGGTTATAGTTTTATTTACAACAATTATACAAAGGGTTTCGTATTTTGCAGTAACATGGTTTGTTTATAAAGCACTTGGATGCAGCGGGTATACATGCCTTCAGGTTATTGTATTACAGAGTTTTGTATCAGTTTGTATAGATATACTTCCATTTCCAGGCGGTGTTGGCGTAAATGAGGGATTTTTTGTAAGGCTTTTTGCACCAGTAATGGGAAAGAGTACAGCAGTATCAGCAATGCTTCTTAGCAGGGGTGCAAGCTTTTATGTAATACTTATAGTTAGTGCAGTTATTACAGTTGCAGCACAGATACACCAGATACATATAGAAAGCAGGAAAGTAAAATTAAGAAACCATAAAGACCGGAGGGAATAATGGCAGGTTATAAAATTGTATATAGTGGCGGAAGCAGTGAAATTGTTGAGAAAAAATCCCGGTTTATTGCTAATGTTTTTCCTGTAGAAAGTGAAGAAGATGCTGGCAGGATAATCGGTGAAACTAAAAAGAAATACTGGGATGCCAGGCATAATTGCTATGCCTATATTATTGGGGAAAATCCTGGTATAAGCAAATGCAGTGATGATGGTGAGCCGTCAGGAACTGCCGGCAAACCAATTTTAGAAGTGCTTTCAGGTACAGGCGTATGTAATGTTCTGCTAATTGTTACCAGGTATTTTGGAGGGACGCTGCTTGGCACAGGAGGGCTTGTCAGGGCTTATTCCAGCGCTGCTAAGGCAGGGCTTGCAGAGAGCAGGGTTATAACAAAAGAAGCTGGTAAAAGGGTTATACTTGAAACAGGCTATGATGGCATAGGTAAAATACAATATATTGTTTCACAGATGGGACTTGCTGTTATTGATACAAGATATAGTGATAAAACAGAGATGGAACTTGCTGTTTCTTTAAGTGATACAGAACCGTTTATTAAAAAAATTACAGAAGCAACATCAGGGCAGGTAAAAATTAATGCAGATGATGATATATATTTTGCAGTTATAGACCAGAAAATTGTTATGTTTTAACACTACCAGGCAGTATGGGGGATTGTAATGGATTTATTTGATTATATGAGGGATATGGACAAGGAAAAGGAGTCACCGCTTGCATCAAGGCTGCGTCCCCAGTCGCTTGATGAAGTTGTAGGGCAGGAGCATATTGCCGGGAAGGATAAGCTTTTATACAGGGCAATTAAAGCAGACAAGCTTGGTTCTGTTATATTTTATGGGCCGCCTGGTACTGGAAAGACAACTCTGGCTAAAGTTATCGCTAATACAACAAGTGCTGTATTTACACAGATTAATGCAACATCTGCCGGCAAAAAGGATATGGAAGAGGTTATACAGAAAGCAAAAGATAATGCGGGAATGTATGGCAGGAAAACCATTTTATTTGTGGATGAAATACACAGGTTTAATAAGGGGCAGCAGGATTACCTTCTGCCATTTGTTGAAGACGGCACAATAATTCTGATAGGAGCGACTACTGAAAACCCGTATTTTGAAGTAAACAGTGCACTTGTTTCACGCTCAATACTTTTTGAATTAAAACCATTGTCTGATGATAATATAAAGACTTTACTGCTGCGTGCGGTAAATGACTGTAATAAGGGAATGGGGACGTATAAGGCAGAAATTGATAATGATGCACTGGATTTCCTGGCTGATGTATCTGGCGGTGATGCCAGGCTTGCGCTTAATGCTGTTGAACTTGCAGTCCTTACAACGCCACGCAGTGATGATGGAATAATACACATTACACTTGGTGTTGCATCAGAGTGTATACAGAAAAGGGTTGTAAGATATGATAAAAACGGGGATAACCATTATGATGTGGTTTCTGCATTTATAAAAAGCATGAGGGGCTCAGACCCTGACGCTGCTATATATTATCTTGCAAGGATGCTGTATGCTGGTGAGGATGTCAGGTTTATTGCAAGAAGGATAATGATTTGTGCGGCAGAGGATGTATCAAATGCAGACCCGCAGGCACTGGTGGTTGCAGTTAGTGCGGCACAGGCTGTTGAAAGGGTTGGCATGCCAGAAAGCCAGATAATACTTGCACAGGCTGTTTCATATGTTGCAAGTGCGCCTAAAAGCAATTCAGCAGTAAATGCAATAGGCAAGGCAATGGAAATTGTTAAAAATGAAAAGGCAGGTGCAGTACCGCCGCACCTTATGGACTCACATTATAAAGGGGCAAAGGAACTGGGGCATGGCATTGGTTATAAATATGCCCACAATTACCCAAAACATTATGTAAAACAGCAGTACCTTCCAGATAATATTGAGGGAATGAGGTTTTACATTCCTTCAGATAATGGTTATGAAAGAAATATACAAGAATATTTCAGGTATATACACACACAGGAAGAGTAAGAAAGGCATGGTGTTTATATGGCAAAGCTTAAAAAAATATTTGCAATTGCAGGCGTGGTGCTGCTGCTTGGTATGTATCTTCTTACATTTATATCTGCAATATTAGCAACACCTAATACACATTCGCTGTTTTTAGGAAGCCTTGCAGCAACAATTATTGTACCAATATTTTTATATGCATATACATTAATATATAAAGTTGTATATAAGGACAAAGGAAAACAGGAGAATACAGGAGAAAAGGATTAGGAAACGGTTGTAATGAAGCCTTAATAAAGATTAAGGTTTCATTACAAAATGCTTAAAGGGCTTGTAGCATATATGCCTGCTGTGTTAATATAATCTATGGAAGGGTGTGCAGCCTGTTATGGCAGGAATAATAGTTCCTGTTGTACAGCCTGCACGTTAAAGATTAAACATATTCCCAGCGGAGGATTAGTTTTATGCATAACAGGTTAGGACATTGGTATGAAGCATATATTGGAAAGGTAATTCCAAGATATGCGTTTTTTTCTGTTATATTCTGCTTTGTTTTTAACTCTCTGGTATATACTGGTACACAGATTTTAATGAAGAATTCAAAACACTATGACTTATCAACCTCATTTGACTATAGCGTGCAATTTGTACCAGAATGGGTATTGGTTTATGTTGTATGTTTTGCCTTTTGGGCAGTTAATTATATAATAATTACACGTGAAGGACGTGATGAGTGGTTTAAATTTGCAACAGCAGATTATCTTTCAAGAATAATATGCATGGTATTTTTTATAATTATGCCAACTACTAATATCAGGCCTGAAGTTACAGGTAATGGATTTGCAGACAATATTATGAAATTTATTTATATGGCAGACCCTGCAACAAACCTTTTCCCGTCAATACACTGTCTTGTAAGCTGGTTCTGTTATATAGGCATAAGGGGAAGGCAGAATATACCATTGTGGTACAGGGGATTTTCGTGTATATTTGCTATATTGGTTTTTATATCTACGCAATTTACAAAACAGCATTATATAGCTGATGTAATTGCAGGGGTACTTATTGCAGAAATCTGTTTTTGTATAGGAAGGCGCACAAATTTATATAAAAAAACCGGTAAAATTTTTGACAAACTGAATTCAAAAGTTTTTGGGGATATTATTTATGACAGGGAAGAAGAACAGGAATATTTTTAATGCTCTATTTTTAGCTGTAGTATTTATAATAACAATATATTCAGTATTCCATAATGAAGACCTTTCTTCTATTATTGGCTATATGAAAAACGCAGATATAAAATACTGGTTTGCGGGTGTATTATTTGTAATAGTTTTTATTGAGTGTGAATCTGCGGTTATATACTATATGCTTAAAGGGCTTGGTGAAAATGTACTGTTTTCACACTGTTGTTTATATTCATTTATAGGTTTTTTCTTCTGCCTTATTACACCATCTGCCACAGGCGGGCAGCCAGCACAGCTTTATTTTATGAAGAAAGACGGGCTGCCGCTTACAGTGTCCGCTATGGTTCTTGTAATAGTGACAATTACGTATAAAATGGTACTTGTAGCTATTGGTGCACTTGTATTTATATTCCGCCCGGCAAGTATTATGTTATATATTAAACCTGTAACTGGATGGTGTGTGCTTGGCATGGTGTTAAATGCCGTATGTATAGCTGTAATGTTTATATTTGTATTTAACTCTGTATTTGCTGAAAATACAGCCGCCCTGGTAATAAAGGCAGCCAGCAGGGTATTTAAAATAAGGAATGGCGGGAAATATATGGACAGGCTCGCCAAGGCTATGGAACGGTATAAGGACAGTGCAAATTATTTTGCATCGCATAAATTTGTAATATGGAATGTATTCTGTATAACAACATTCCAGCGCATAATTTTATTTGCTGTAACATATATTGTATGTGTTTCATTTAATACAGCAGACGCAGGTTTTTTTACAATAACAGGGCTGCAGGCAATGATTTCAGTTGCTGTTGATATGCTTCCCCTTCCAGGCGGAATGGGAATTACAGAGAAGCTGTTTAAGGAAATATTTACCCCTTTATGTGGTGGAAACCTTGCACTTCCAGTGATGATTGCCAGCAGGGGGATTAGTTATTATACACAGCTTTTTATAAGTGCTGTTATGTCTGTTATTGCATATTTTAAACTGGATAGGAAAGCCATCTAAACACTGGCATCATAATATACAGAAAAGGAATACAATAAGATGATTGGATTTTATAATTATACAGTAATTCTTACATATATCAGCCTGCTTATATCAGTATTTGGCATGATACAGGCTTTTGGCGGCAGGTTCCGTACTGCTATTTTGTGTCTTGCGCTTTCTGGGCTGTGTGATATGTTTGATGGCAAAATTGCCAGAAGCAAAAAGGACAGGACGGATGATGAGAAGCTTTTTGGTATACAGATTGATTCATTATGTGATGTAATCTGTTTTGGCATATTTCCAGCAATGATATGCTTCCTTATAGGGGTAAGAGGCCCGCTTGGTTCTCTTCTTACAGGGTATTACTGTGTATGTTCAGTAATCAGGCTGGCATTTTTTAATGTGCTTGAAACAAGGCGGCAGGCAGAGGAAGAAGGTGCTAATAAATATTACCATGGGCTGCCTATTACTTCAATGGCGGTTATACTTCCGGTAGTATTTTTATTACAGTCGTTTATACCAGAAGTTGCGTTTATAGTAGTGTTACATTTTGTACTATTTATTGTAGGGACTTTGTTTATTGTTGATTTTAAGCTTAAGAAACCAAACAATATTATGCTGTTCCTGCTTGTAGCGGTAGTTGCAGCAGCAGTCCTTATAATAATAATATTTTCAAGTTATAAAATTCCAAAGCTCAGGTTTCCGGAAATGCCGCTTTGGCCGGTAATTAAGAAATTATTTGGTGTGCTTATATATCCATTATAGTATGGACGGAATAAGAGTATATAGCAGTATATATAAGTATAATGGAGGTGTATTGGTTTGGGAGATAAAAGAGAGCGTTTTCATACGGGTAATAAAGGTATACAGGAAAACATCCTGCGTTTTTTATACCAGACAAAACCAGGCAGCCTTTTATTAAAGGTTCTTGTAAACCCATATATATCAAAGGCAGCAGGATATTTTATGGACTCACGTTTTTCAGTGCCATTAATAAAGCCTTTTATCCGGTGCAATAATATAGATATGGAAGAGTATGAGAAGTGCAGATATAGTAGTTTTAATGAGTTTTTTACACGCAAAATAAAAAAAGGCAGAAGGGACTTTTCTATAAAAGAAGAGGATTTGTGTTCGCCTTGTGATGCTAAACTGGGTGTTTATAAAATTGGGGAAAATTCTGCTTTTAAAGTAAAGGGCACATATTATACTATGGAGAGCCTGGTAAAGAGCCATAAACTGGCACAGTATTATAAAGGGGGTATTCTCTGTATATTCAGGCTTTGTGTAGATGATTACCACAGGTATGCATATATTGATGAGGGAAAGCAGAAAAAGAATTATAAAATACCTGGTGTACTGCATACAGTTAATCCAGTAGCATGTGGCAAATACCCTGTCTATAAGGAAAATTCAAGGGAGTTTTCGGTACTTCACAGTAAAAATTTTGGCAAAGTCCTTATGATGGAAGTTGGTGCAATGCTTGTAGGCAGGATTTGTAATTATAATGATGAGACACATGCCATCCGCGGACAGGAAAAGGGAAGGTTTGAATATGGAGGTTCTACAGTTATCCTTGCATTTGCAAAAGATAAAGTTGTGATAGACAGTGAAATAATGGATAACAGCAGGTATGGCTTTGAAACTGTTGTACAGATGGGTTCTGTTATTGGTAAAAAAGCTGTTAAAAAATGAGGTATGGAGGAGAAGGGAATGGAAACCCCAATATATAATTTTGTTACAGATTATATGTCTTCTGGAATGTCCAGGTTTCATATGCCAGGACATAAAGGACAGTCTTTTCTGGGGTGTGAAGGACGGGATATAACAGAAATAGAAGGTGCTGATGTGTTAAGCATGGCTGGTGGCATTATTGCAGAAAGCCAGTATAATGCATCACACCTTTTTTGTACAGGCAGTACACTTTATTCTACAGAAGGCTCTTCACTCTGCATTAAGGCAATGCTTATGGCAGTCCTTGAAGACGCAAGGAAGCATGGCAGCAAGGGAAATGAATATATACTGGCAGCAAGGAATGTACACCGTTCAATGGTTGATGCATGTGCGCTTCTTGGCATGGAGACAGAGTTTATTATTAATAACAGGTCTGGCAGTATATGTGAAAGCATGGTAACGCCAAAGGATATAGAAAATATACTGGAATATAAAAAGAAAGAGGGGACAGGCAATCCTGTAGCAGTCTATATTACATCACCAGGGTATCTTGGGGATATTGCAGACATAGAAGGGATTGCAGTTATTTGTGAAAAATATTCCCTCCCACTTGTTGTTGACAATGCACATGGTGCATACCTTGCATTTTTAGAAGAAAGCAGGCATCCGTTAAGACTTGGTGCTGCAATATGCTGTGATTCTGCCCATAAAACACTTCCTGTGCTTACAGGGGGCGCATACCTGCATATATCTGGCAGGTATAAAGAAAGGTATATGGAAACTGCAAGGCGTGCCCTTGCATTATTTGGTTCAACAAGCCCCTCATATCTTATATTACAGTCACTTGATTTATGTAATAAATACCTTGCAGGGAATTACAGGGAAAGGCTTGCTGCCTGTATAAATACTGTAAATAGCATTAAAGAGGATTTAAAGGGCAAAGGCATATGCGTAATGGATACAGAACCTTTAAAAATAGTTATAAATACAGCATGTGCAGGGTATACAGGCACAGAAACATGTGCTGCAATGAGGGAATATGGAATTGAGTGTGAATATGCAGATGCAGGCTATGTTGTACTAATGGTAACACCAGAAAATACAAAAGAAGATTTTACGAGAATTAAAGAATGGGCAGGCAGTACATTTTTAATACATAATAAAAAGAACAGGCTTGCAATACCAGGGTTTTCATTAAAACCTCCACAACGGGAGATGACAATACGTGAAGCAGTATTTTCGCCATCAGTGTTAATAGATGCCAGGGAGTCGCTGGGGCGCATATGTGCAGCGGAAACAGTGTCGTGCCCGCCTGCTGTGCCGGTAGCTGTATGTGGGGAGGTTATAAACCAGGATATGATAGACTTATTTGGTATTTATAATATAAAAGAGGTATGTGTTACTGCAAGGTTAAAACAGGGAAATCCTTTATAATACTGGATTTCCCCGTTATCTGCATTATTATATTATATTTTTACTTTAGTCTTTTAAAATAATTATCAATTGTCTTTTTAATATCTGCTGGTTTTAATGTTTTTAACATATAACCTTCGGGCTTCATAGGTATTATTTTACTTACAGTATTGGCATCAGCCCTGCCTGTAAGGAACATAACTGGAATATCCCCAAATGCAGTTTCAGAACGTATCATTTGTAGCACCTGTGCACCGTCACAGACCGGCATATCATGGTCTAACAGTACAAGGTCAGGGCGTTCCAGTGTTATGCATCTTATTGCAGATACCCCTGAAGTAGCAATGGCAACCTGGTAATCCTTTTGCAGCAGTTTTTTCATAAACTGTAGTATTGTTTCAGAATCATCAACAATAAGCAGTTTCTTTTTGCCGCTGTTGTTTTCCAGTTCATTTTTGTTAAGGTATTCCTTAATTTCTGCCATTGCATTTTCTGTTTTAATAGAAGTCCTGCCTGTTCTCTTTATAGCATGTGGCGTCATTGCACAATATGCGAAATAACCTGCCCCTGTATTAAACAGCAGGCTGTATTTTGGCACTTGTCTTTTAAAAACTTTCTGGAACTGTTCATATGACAGCAGGTTTTCACTTTTTATTTCATAAGTATCTGTAGATGGAAAGTGTTCTTTTATACATTCTACAAATTGCTTCGCTACAAACCTGGCAGCGTTCATAAGCATAACATCCATTTTGCCAGGCTGGCTGCCCATCAGCTTACCCACAGTATCAATTAGAAGTTTTTCTTCAAAAACCAGGAGGATTTCCTGCTGTTCCCCTTTTCCAGTAGAATATACAAGCTGGTAATAAATCCCCTGTCCAAACTTTTCACCACTGTAAGCTTCACTGATTACTTGTGCTTCAAGACGGAACAGGTCATATAAAAGCTCTAATATTACTTGTCTGGTGGCTTGGATTTCTTCCTTGGGCGGAAGGTTTGACCATTTAGTAATTTCATTACCCGATATCGCATGGTCTTCTGTCAATGAGTGGCTAATCAGCCATCCAACGCATACTCCTAAAAAATGATTTATTGCATCTTCAGAGTAGTTGCTTTGTTCTAGCTCTTTTTCATGTGCAGGGAGAATATGCAGCTTGAAATCTTCATGCAGGCGCTTGTGGGTTTCTAGTTCCTTATAAGAAATGGATGTCATATATGTCTCTTCATCTGCGAAATGTTTTAGTGCATGGTCTTTAAAATACTTTATTCCCTCCTGGCAGACCCACGGACTTTTATTTTTATTTTCACTAAATGTAAACAGTTTATTTATTATTTTAAACAGTTTCATGTGTTCGTTGTCAATAAAGTCTACACCAATATTAAATCTGTCTTCCCATACTAGTTGATTTCCCATTACTGTTCCTCCTCATTATGATCCATTTTGAATACTGCATATCC
Organism: uncultured Lachnospiraceae bacterium; assembly: GCA_910588655.1. Taxonomy (GTDB): domain Bacteria; phylum Bacillota; class Clostridia; order Lachnospirales; family Lachnospiraceae; genus Butyribacter. The sequence continues at coordinate 41,743 of CAJUPJ010000006.1, forward strand.
TCTATTATATATAATATTTTAATATATGTTACCGTTCTGGAAATATTATGTAATGTGTATCTGCTGTATATAAACTATATATTTAGAAAATGGTTGTTAAGAACTAAAGCCAGATTACACAACATATAGTTTACTATACTATAATTACAAATAATTTGCAACAAATTTTGCAATATTTTCCTGTAATTATATAGACTGGCGGGATATATGGCAAAAGTGTATGTGACATTTCCATAATTTTATATAATATATTTTGGGCATATTTATATACTTTGCCGGTGGTTGTCCTGCCGTAATTAAATTAAAGCTGGTTTCAGGCATATAATTCTTTTAAATATGTCCTTTTTTATGCAAATTTTCTGCTGTTAAAAATGAAAAAAGGACTTGCAACAACTGGAAGATTATGATAAACTAGCAAATGGACTTTATGAAAGGGGGTTATTGCTGTGAAAGTTAGATCTTCAGTAAAACCAATTTGCGAGAAATGTAAGGTCATCAAAAGAAAGGGAAGAATCAGAGTTATCTGTGAAAATCCCAGACACAAACAGAGACAGGGCTAATTAGACAACGGAAGCCAAAGCTTAGTTCTTTGGTTTTTCTGTTATTAAGATAAATCTTGCTTTCTGTTCGTTATGGTACTTAAGTGTACTATGATATTGTAAATGGAGTGATTAACCATTTCAGCGCCAGGGTGTGTCATTTCATCCTGTGCTGGCCTTACCAACGGCAGATTGATGACTGCGGCATATACCGGCTGTCATTTCGCAGGCAGCCATATAACTAGTCTATGCTGTAAGGTTACAATTTAAAGCGGCTGGCAGTGCTGTCGCACTGTAATCATTTATTTAACTTATTAATTTATAGAAAATAACGGAGGTGTAAAGTATACATGGCACGTATTAGTGGTGTAGATTTACCAAGAGAAAAGCGTGTTGAAATCGGGCTTACCTATATTTATGGCATTGGCAGGGCCAGTTCCAACCGTATTTTAGCAGAAGCTAAAGTCAATCCTGACACACGTGTAAAAGACCTTACAGATGAAGAGGTTTCACGTATCCGTGACGTCATTGACGCTACACAGACAGTTGAAGGTGACTTACGCAGGGAAATTGCATTAAATATTAAGAGGTTACAGGAAATCGGATGCTACAGGGGTATCCGTCACAGGAAGGGTCTTCCAGTACGTGGACAGAAGACTAAGACAAATGCAAGAACCCGTAAAGGACCAAAGCGTACTGTCGCAAATAAGAAGAAATAATTAAGATATATTATGTACAAATCTAACTAGGAGGGTTTGACAATGGCTAAACAGGTTACAAAAAAGGTAAGCAAAAAGCGTGTCAAAAGAAATGTCGGACATGGACAGGCACACATCCAGTCTTCCTTTAATAATACAATCGTTACGCTTACAGATGCTGAAGGAAATGCAATTTCCTGGGCAAGTGCAGGCGGGTTAGGCTTCAGGGGTTCTAAGAAGTCCACACCATATGCAGCACAGATGGCAGCAGAAACAGCTGCTAAGGCAGCACTTCCTCATGGACTGTCTTCTGTAGATGTTATGGTTAAAGGGCCAGGTTCAGGACGTGAAGCTGCAATACGTGCATTACAGGCATGTGGAATTGATGTTACAAGCATAAGGGACGTAACTCCTGTACCACATAACGGATGCAGGCCACCAAAGCGCCGCCGTGTATAATACACATAAACGGTGTTTCCGGTTACCGGAGGCAGTAACCAGCTTGTTTTATAATAATTGATTGGATATTAAATAGGAGGAATAGACATGGCAAGAGATATGACGCCAGTGCTCAAAAGATGCAGAAGTCTTGGGATTGACCCTGTATTTATGGGAATAGATAAGAAGTCTAACAGGAATGCCAGGGCTGGCAGGAAACAGAGTGAGTATGGACTTCAGTTAAAAGAAAAGCAGAAAGCTAAATTTATATATGGTGTACTTGAAAAACCTTTCAGAAATAATTTTGCTAAAGCGCAGAAGTTAAAGTATGGTACAACTGGTGAAAACCTTATGATTCTTCTGGAACTCAGGCTTGACAATGTTATTTACAGAATGGGTTATGGACGTACAAGGAAAGAGGCAAGACAGGTTGTAGGGCATAAGCATGTGCTTGTAAACGGCAAGTGTGTTACTATCCCTTCATACCAGGTTAAGCCAGGTGATGTTATTGAAATCAAGGAAAAGCATAAAGGTAAACAGAGATATAAAGATATTCTTGAAGTTACAGACGGAAGGATAGTTCCTGAATGGCTTGAGGCTGACCATGAAAACCTTTCAGGTGTTGTTAAAGAAGTCCCAACAAGAGAACAGATTGATGTTCCTGTTAATGAAGTGCTTATCGTCGAGTTATATTCTAAGTAATATTAATCTGTGAGTATGTAAGCATAACACCCAAAAGGAGGTACTTGGAGTGCTTGATTTTAAAGAACCAAATATTGAGATTGCTGAGATTTCAGAAGATAAGAGATATGGACGTTTTATTGTAGAACCTCTTGAAAGAGGATATGGTACGACTTTGGGTAATTCTCTTAGAAGAATTATGCTTTCATCATTACCGGGTACTGCTGTCAGTCATATTAAGATTGATGGTGTAGTTCATGAATTTGCTGCAATTCCTGGTGTTAAGGAAGATGTAACAGAGATTATAATGAATATTAAAAGCCTTGCTATTAAGAATAATAGTGAGTTTGATGAGGTTAAGACTGCTTATGTAGAGGCATCTGGTGAGGGGGTAGTTACAGCAGCAGATATCCAGGTGGATTCTGATATTGAGATAATGAACCCTGACCAGGTTATTGCCACATTAAGCGGCGGGCCTGATTGCAAGCTTTATATCGAGATGACAATTGTAAACAACCGTGGCTATATCAGCTCTGAGAAGAATAAAAGGGAGGATTTGCCACTTAATGTTATTGCAATTGATTCTATCTTTACACCGGTAGAGAGAGTGAACATCAAGATTGAGAATACCCGTGTTGGGCAGATTACTGATTACGATAAGCTGACATTAGATGTATATACAAATGGCACTATTGAACCAAGTGATGCAGTAAGTCTTGCTGCAAAGGTTTTAAGTGACCATTTGAAATCCTTTATCAATCTTTCTGATAAGACTTCAAATATTCCTGTTATGGCAGAGAAAGAAGAGAATGATAAGGACAAAGTCCTTGAAATGAATATTGATGAACTTGAGCTGTCAGTACGTTCATATAACTGTCTTAAGAGGGCAGGCATTAATACTGTTGAAGAACTTTGCAACCGGACATCTGAAGATATGATGAAGGTAAGAAATCTTGGACGTAAGTCTTTAGAAGAAGTATTAGCTAAGCTAAAAGAGTTAGGGCTTTCACTTAACTTAGGTGACGATAATTAGGAGGTAAACAAATGGCAGGCTATAGAAAACTTGGAAGAACTTCCAGCCAGAGAAAAGCATTGCTCCGCAACCAGGTAACTAATCTTCTGTATCATGGCAGGATTATTACAACAGAGGCGAAAGCAAAAGAAATCCGCAAGATAGCAGAGAAAATCATTGCTTTAGGTATAAAAGAATGTAATAACTATGATACAGTTACAGTAACTGCTAAAGTTCCACGTAAGGACAAAGATGGTAAGAGAGTTAAAGAAGTAGTAGATGGCAAGAAGGTTACTGTATATGATGAAGTACAGAAGGAAATCAGGAAAGACCAGCCTTCAAGGCTTCATGCCAGAAAGCAGATGAGTAAGACACTTTATAAAGTAACAGAAGTGCCAAAAGAAATTAAAGGCCGCAAGAAAAACACTAAAACTATAGATGTTGTTTCAAAAGTTTTAGATGAAATCGGGCCAAAGTACGCTGAACGTAATGGCAATGGTGGTTATACACGTATAATTAAGATTGGGCCACGCAGGGGCGACGCTGCAATGGAAGTGCTTATTGAACTTGTATAATTAAAATATATTGGATTAACAGGCTGCCACAAATGTGGCAGCTTTTTTAGGTTATCCTGTGTTTGTATAAGACGGACGGTTTATACTGCCAGAGCCAGAATATTCCGTACAGAGGCACGCTTTATCTACGCCACAATGTCATTAAGTTAAGAAGAAATGTTTAAAAGTATTAAATATGATATGCTGGCAAATCCAAAGTGCCTTCCATGAAAAAAGCATGCTTTCGCTTGAACTTGCACGCAATGGTGCATAAAGCCCTTAATGTTCCTACGGAACATTTTAAGACAGGGCTTAAGCACCAGCGGCTTCGTACAGCTTTTTCATGGAAGCACATTTGGAATTTGCCAGCCAGCTACACTTTGCTAGTTTACAAAAACATTTTTATCAAAACTTTTAACTAAATGACATTGTGGCGTAGCATAAGCGTGCCCTTTTACGGAATAATTCTGGCATCTGGCAGAATAAACCTGTTGTCAGAAATTTACAAACAAATAATAAGATAACCATAAAAAAGGGGAGGGAGAAATTATTCTGCTAGTCAGTTATTATGATATAAAACAGGCATATCCCCGGCATAATTTCCAGTTATAATATTTATTTTGTTTTTGTCTTGTGTTTTTGTAGGATTTTGGTACTGGCAGCAGGTTTCAAAGTGTTCCAGCTAATATTATTATATTACAGGGGCACTTCAGCACCGTTGCGCAGGATGGCGCAGCACAATGTCATTTAGTTAAGAGTTTGTGTCAATATATTTCTATAAATTACCAAAGTGTAGATTGCTGGCAAATTCCAAATGTGCTTCCATGAACAAGATGTACAGAGCCGCTGGTGCTTAAGCCCTGTATTCAATGTTCCGCAGGAACATAGGGGCTTTATGCATCCATTGCGTGTGATGCCCTTGCCAAACCAGCAGGAGCGTGCTTGTTCATGGAAGGCACTTTGGATTTGCCAGCGCATCCAATATTAATACTTTTAAACATTTCTTTTTAACTTAATGACATTTTTTTATATTGGTGTAGCAGAATGCGTGCCATGTCTGGAAATTTATAAAATACTGCATAGTTGACAATTAGCCTGAAAGGTGTCATTATAAATAAGTATTTACATAGTACAATTTTTAGCAGGAGAATTGCATAATGAAACCATTTATAGATGCAAAGGGTCTTGTACATGAATATTCAAGACGTGATGAAGAAGGCAATGTAACTGGAATAAACAGGGCACTGGATGGCATTGATATAGAAGTAAAAGCAGGGGATTTTATTGCTGTACTTGGTGCTAATGGTTCTGGCAAGTCAACATTTGCCAAACACCTTAATGCACTGCTTGTACCAACAGAAGGTACTTTATATGTAGATGGAATGGACACATCAGACCAGGGCAATAATTTATTAATAAGGCAGGCAGCAGGGATGGTATTCCAGAACCCCGATAACCAGATTATATCCAATGTTGTTGAGGAGGATGTAGGTTTCGGGCCAGAGAATATGGGTGTGCCAACAGAGGAAATATGGCGGCGTGTAGAGGAAAGCCTTAAAAACGTAGGGATGTATGAATACAGAAAAGAGTCACCTAACCAGCTTTCAGGAGGACAGAAACAGCGCATTGCAATAGCAGGGATAATGGCAATGAAACCGGAATGTATTGTGCTTGATGAGCCAACAGCGATGCTTGATCCTGCTGGAAGGAAGTCTGTTATAAAAACTGTTAAGGAGTTAAATAAAAAAGAGGGCATTACAATAATACTTATAACACACTATATGGAAGAAGTAACAGGGGCAGATTTTGTGTATGTTATGTCTGGAGGGCAGGTCAAAATGAAAGGCACACCAAGGCAGGTGTTTGCAAGAAGTGAAGAATTAGCAAGGTACAGGCTGTCAATTCCAGAAGTCACAAGAATTGCAAATGGTCTCCGCAAAAAAGGAGTAAATATACCAAAAGATATTTTATATACAGAGGAGCTGACGGATATTTTATTGAAAATTAAAGCCAGAGGTTTATAAACTGGATTTTTATATCAGAGTGGAGAATATATGTCAATTAGATTGCAGAATGTGGATTTTATATATGGGGCAGGTACTGGAAAGGAAAAACAGGCTCTTAAAAATATAAATATAGAAATTAATGATGGTGAGTTTATAGGGCTTGCAGGGCATACGGGTTCTGGGAAATCTACGCTTGTACAGCTTTTAAACGGGCTTGAACGTGCTACAAGTGGTGAAATATTTTATAATGGGCAGAATATTTATGATAAATCATATAATATGCGGAACCTTAGAAGCAGGACAGGACTTGTATTCCAGTACCCGGAACACCAGCTTTTTGAGACAACTGTTATTAACGATGTGCAGTTCGGGCCTAAAAACCTTGGGCTGCCGCAGCTGGAAGTTGAGCTGCGTTCATTTAATGCACTGAAAATGGCTGGGATAGATGACAGTCTTTTAGATGTATCACCATTTGCACTTTCAGGTGGCCAGAAAAGGCGTGTAGCCATTGCAGGGGTACTTGCAATGCAGCCAGAAGTCCTTGTGCTTGATGAACCAGCAGCAGGGCTTGACCCGGCTGGAAGGGATGAAATACTTGGCTTACTTAAGAAACTGCATGAGGAAAGTAATACTACAATAATACTTGTATCGCACAGTATGGAAGATTTAGCTGGGTATGTGGACAGGATGCTTGTGATGAATAAAGGTGAAATTGTCCTTGACGGGAAGCCAGGACAGGTGTTCCAGTTTGAAAAAGAACTTGAAAAGATTGGGCTTGGTGTGCCACAGCCAGCAAAGGTAATACACCAGCTTAAGGAAGCGGGGGCAGATATTAAAGGAGAACCCGTAACAGCAGATGAAAGCATAGAGGCAATATATAAGTGGCTTTCCATATAGGCTTTATAAAGAATGGAGATATTAGTTTATGATACGTGACATAACTATAGGACAGTATTATCTGACAGATTCAGTTATCCATAAATTAGACCCACGTGTTAAAGTAGTGTGTACATTTGCATATATTATATCACTTTTCTGTTTTAACCAGTTAAGTGGTTACATAATTGCAGCAGTTTTTTTCTTGTGTGTAATAAAATTGTCTAAAGTCCCGTTTAAATTTGTAGTAAGGGGTATAAAACCAGTCCTGTTTATGCTGGTTTTTACGGCTATGCTTAATCTCTTCTGGACTTCTGGCGGCAATGTCATTGTAAAGTTTGGAATAATAACTATAACAGAAGAAGGTATAGAAAGAACAGTATTTATGGCATTAAGGCTAATATTCCTTATAATAGGGTCTTCAATTATGACACTAACAACAACGCCTAACCAGCTTACAGATGCTATAGAAAAGCTTCTTAAGCCGTTAAACAGGGTAAAAGTCCCTGTACATGAAGTTGCGATGATGATGTCAATAGCACTGCGTTTTATCCCTATCCTTGTTGAAGAAACCGATAAAATTATGAAAGCACAGATGGCAAGAGGGGCAGATTTTGAGTCTGGCAATATATTCAGGAGAATAAAAAGCATGGCGCCAATTATTATACCTCTGTTTGTATCTGCAGCAAGGAGGGCAAGCGACCTGGCATTAGCAATGGATGCAAGATGTTATAATGGCAGCAGCGGCAGGACAAAGATGAAACCGCTGGAATACAAGGGCAGGGATATTGCAGCATATCTGGTTATGGCTGGTTATATTGCAGTAATTATAATTACAGGAAAATATCTGCCATTTTAACTGGAGCAGGCAATGCGGATTGCGGGTATCTGCCTGTAACATGCTGGCGGATGCCGTATAGTGTATGCAGTATATGGACAGGAGGAATTTATGGGACGGATAAAACTTACGGTTGCATATGACGGGACAAATTATCATGGCTGGCAGTTACAGCCAGGCAGGGCAACTATAGAAGGTGAGTTAAATAAAGCATTGTCACATCTGACAGGAAAACAGGTCTGTGTTACAGGGGCAAGCCGTACAGATGCAGGTGTACATGCACTTGGCAATGTAGCAGTATTTGACACGGTTTCACGTATACCAGCAGAGAAGTTTTCATATGCACTTAACCAGAGGCTTCCTGCTGATATTGTAGTACAGTGTTCAGAAAAAGTACCAGAAGATTTCCATCCGCGCTACTGTGAATGCCAGAAAATATATGAGTACACAATATTAAACAGGAAATTCCCGCTTCCTCAGTACCGCAATACAGCATATTTTTATTATGGGAAACTGGATATAAACCACATGCGCAATGCATGTAAAGCATTTATTGGTGAACATGATTTTGCAGGCTTTTGTTCAGCAGGTGCACAGGTGCAGTCAACAGTAAGGACAATTTACAGCCTTGAAATACTGGAAGAAAAAATACAGGAAGCTAATATGGTTAATACAGGACGTATTATAACAATACGTGTAAAAGGAAATGGCTTTTTATATAATATGGTAAGGATAATAGCCGGGACATTGCTTGAGGCTGGCAAAGGAAGGATAAATCCAGATGATATGGAGGAAATAATTGCATCATGTGACAGAAGCAGGGCAGGGGCTACAGCACCAGCAAGGGGATTAAAACTTGTACAGATTTTGTATTAGCAGGGAAAATACCATATATACATGTCATGTCCATTTCATAAATTCCCACCTGATAAACTGTATGCAGGATAATTTGCAGTTATCCTTTGCTGGATGATGGACGGTTTTCAGTGCCAGAGCCAGAATATTCATAAAAGGGGTACGCTTGCGCTACGATAAGCCACGCAACGGCACATAAAACCAAAAAAAGCATAGAACAGCAGAATAACTATAAATTATATGTGGCTGGATTATTCTGCCAGAAATTTCCATCCGTCTGAATAAAATGCAATATAATAATCCCAGTTATCATTCTAAATTGCTGTTTTATGTTTTTTTCTGGAATTTTGCCAGCAGACAGCAGGTTTCCAGTGTTCCAGCTAAATATTATTCCATGACAGGGGCACTTCAGCACCGCCGGCATTTAAGCTGGATATTTAATGTGACGGAATAAACGTAAGTTTATTCTGGAACATTAAATATCTGGCTTTATGTGCCGCTGCGTGGGCTGATGTAGCGGAATGCGTGCAAAAGCCATGTCTGCGACATGCTTTCTGTCATGGAATAATATTTAGCTGGACATGGAAACCCTGCGTCCGCAAATCCACATACCAACACAGGATAGCTGCAAATTATCAATATTTGGGAATTTATGAAACAGACGTGATATACATGTTAGAAATCATTGCAAAAGTCTTTAAAATAACGTATTATATATATAAGATAACTATACATTTTTTAATTTATTTGTTTATAGGAGAAAAGGGGAAGGTATTTTGAAATTTAATATTACAAAGGATAACGTAAAGATTTCAGGCAGGACACTATTCAGGGACAGCATATGTTTTCTTGGGTATTCTGCCTCTTCTGTTTCTTTCAGGTTTAATGGCATGAAAGCGTCTGCTGGCATTATTTCCAATCCAGACAGTTTTCCAGCAGAATACCATGCATGGATAGCAGTTTACATAGATAATGCTTTAGTTCCAGATAAAAGGATAGAACTTAAAGAAACAGAACAGGAAATAGTATTATATGACAGTCCTGTAAAAAGAGAAGTGCAAATTACTATAATGAAATATACTGAACCAGAATTTGCAGTATGCGGTATCAGTTATATCCAGACAGACAGCGCGGAGCTTCTTGCACCTCCTGCGCCTAAGAAACGCCGTATGCAGATTATCGGGGACTCTATTACATGTGGTTATGGGGTGGAAGGGGATGTAGAACGGCTTGAGATAAAGACATCTGAAGAAAACCCTGCCAAAGCATATTCTGTTATAGCAGCAAATGAACTGGATGCGGATTTTGAAATTGTTGCGTGGAATGGAAAGGGTATTATAACTTCGTATGTAGGTGAAGAAGAGTATGCTGTTCCAGATAAAACCTGGCTTCTGCCAATGCTTTATAAATATACAGATGCGGGATGCTGCAAGAATTACTTTAATGAACCGCAGGAAAAGTGGGAATTATGGGAGCATAGCAGTTTTGAACCAGATATAATCACTATAAACCTTGGGACTAATGATGCAAGCTATACAAGAGGAATACCAGGGAGGACAGATGAATTTACTAATGGGTATTTAGATTTTCTTGAAGACATACATGCCATACATCCAGATGCGGCAATTCTATGTATGCTTGGCATTATGGACCAGCTTTTGTGCCCTGCTGCCAGCAAAGCAGCAGAACTGTTTAAAAAGAAATATCCAGAAGTGAATATTTCATACCTGAATCTTCCATTACAGCAGGAAGAGGACGGGCTGGGTACGTTCTGGCATCCGGTATATAAATCACATCAGAAGGCAGCCAGGCTTATAACAGGGCATATCAGGCATATGATGGACTGGGGTGAGTAATTTGATAAAACGTTATTTTGTAAGGACACGTTCCCTTCAGGAAGGGATGCGCATTGACCAGAATATAAAAGACAGGCTTGACCGTACACTTATAGCCAGGGGGACAATTTTAGACAGTTATATGATAGGGTCACTGCAGAAATTAGGAATTGGCGGCATATATGTCAGTGAGGGCGAGGAAGACCCGCAGCCAGAAGCTAAAGAACCGCCTCTTCCACCAGAAATACAAAAGACTATTGATAAGACAAGGCGTGAAGACCCGGCTAAAATTAAGCTTTCAGAAAGCCTTAAACAGAGGGTTTCAACAGGTATGCAGTATTTGTATAATAATACAAATGATGCTAACTTTGCCAATACATCTACAAGGATTACGAATGACCTTAATAAAGCAATTAATGACAATGCTGCTATAGCTGTAGATATTAATGCATTAAAAACCAGTGATGAATATACATTTAAACACAGTGTTGATGTAGCAACTATGTCTATGATTATTGCCAAAAACATGGGATATTCCCAGGATGATATATATAATATAGGAGTTGCAGGGCTTTTGCATGATATAGGCAAATCTAAAGTGCCGCTTGAAATACTGAATAAGCCTGCAAAGTTAAATGATGAAGAATTTAAAGTGATGAAGAACCATACGGTGTTTGGCTATGAGATAATAAAAGAGAAAGAAAACTTCTCTAAAACAATTGCACTTGCTGTATTACAGCACCATGAAAAAATGAATGGCAGGGGATACCCTTTAGGGGTTAAAGCAGATAGAATAACTGACTTTGCAAAAATACTTTCTGTTGTTGATGTTTATGATGCACTTGTAACAGAACGTCCATATAAAAAAGCACTTTCACAGCGTACAGCAATAGAAATGATTATGTCCATGACAGAAGAACTTGATATAAAAGCCATGAAGGTTTTCTTTAAGACAGTAATATTATACCCTGTAGATACAGCGGTGGAGTTAAGTAACGGGGAAAGGGCAAAAGTTGTTAAAAATAATGAAGGCTCTGTACTGCGTCCTACTGTAGTAGGGATTACTACAGGGAAAGTATACAACCTGGCTGATGATTTATCATGTGCTAATATATTAATAGTATAAGTTAAAAAAGACCTGCCTTATATAAGCTTATAAGACAGGTCTTTTATGCGGAAAAAGGGACTCGAACCCTCACGTCTTGCAACACAGGAACCTAAATCCTGCACGTCTGCCAGTTCCGTCATTTCCGCATTACCACACTTTATTAGTCTATCATTAAATAGCTGGAATGTCAATTCTGTAAAAAACCTAATCCCTTTTTTATGCTTCTTTTTTATTCTTTTTCCTGAATTCAGCAGGGCTCATATTTACATACTTTTTAAATTTTGTATGGAAATAGTCAACGTTTTTATATCCAACCTTTTCTGATATTTCATACACTTTTAAATTACTGTTAAGCAGGAATTCTTTAGAGTGCCTTATACGGACTTTATCAACAAAGACATTAAAGCCTTCGCCTGCCTTTTTATTAAAAATCTTGCCAAGGTATGAGCTGTTATATCCAAAAAGCGGTGCAATAGTTTCCAGTTTTATATTATCCATATAATTATGTTCAATATAATGTATTATATCATCCATTACGCCTTCACTTGACGGGTTTCCAATAGTGCGTATTATCATATCAAACTGTTCTGTAAAGTAAAGCATGATTTCATATAAATAATACCTGCTGTTAATATAATCAATAATTTCTGCATTTCCTGGAAAAGCAATATCAGAACTATGGTAAAGATGTGATATTTTTTCCTTGATAGACAGGTAAAGGTCAGTAAGGAACAGTTTAATACGTGGAATCCCACTGTCCGAATTATACAGGTTATGCTCCAGCTCATGAAGGGTTTCAGCAACCTGGTTGCGTTTGGAAGCCTGTATATATCCAGAAAGACACTCACAGTATTTATTAAGGACTTCGGGCGAAAGGCAGTAACCAGACTGGCTGGATGGTTTAGGAAGCTGTTCAAAACCTATAGTATGCTGTTTGTCTTCACAGAAAAACCTTCTTTGCAGGAGTTTTAATGCCTCCTGGTAAGATATATGTATATCTTCAAGTGAATTTACTACCCGTCCATATGCAATAAACAGTGAGTCAAGTGGTGAATTTTGCTGTGGCTTTAATTCACGGCTGTAATGCTCAAGAAATTCCTGGAATTTATTAAGCGTAAAAGTTCCCTTTAATAGAATAACCTCATTTTTATCTATTTTAATATTATCATATGAACTGTTAGACTCATTAGTTACTTTCAGAAGGTCTGAAAAGCGGTATTGCAGGCTGGTAGAATGACGGCTGTAATTTTCATATATTACAACCTGGTATTTATCTGAAATAAGGTTTATATCTTTGACATTAATATTCTGTACATTTATTTTGTTAGACAGTATGTCAAGCAGTATCATTCCTTTAGCCCTGTCCCTGTACTGGCTCAGGGTGTTCTGGTTTATTTCTTCCCTGCCAAGCTGTTCTTTTATTTCCATAAGGGTTTCTGTAAGCTCATCCTCTTCAAGTGGTTTTGTAAGATAGTAGTCTACACCATTTTTTATGGCAGACTGCGCATATTTAAAATCTGTATATCCGCTTAATATTATAACTTTGCCTTTAAATCCATTTTTCCGTGCTGCCTCAACGGCTTCAAGCCCAGGCATTTTAGGCATACGTATATCTATAAGTACAAGGTCAGGAGAATTAGTAATAATATAATTGAGGGCATCATAGCCATTGGCTGCTTCACCTGTGATTTTAAATCCCAGGGCCTCCCAGTCTATTATACATTTTAACCCCTGGCGTATAATTAATTCATCATCCGCAATAAATACTGAATACATTGTTCCTCCTTTTTAAAAAACGGCGGGTATTTGCATATTTAACCGCAATTACCATAAAGCAGCATAAATAACCAGGTAAAGACATAAGTTCTTATAAAGGACATAAGTTTTTACCGCAAAACAGCCACTATATAATAAAACAATAATAATAATTATATAAGAAAAATGGATGTTTAGCAAGTGGGCATAAAAATAATAAAATACAGTTTTAAAAATTTATTCCAGCCGGTAAATAATGGAAAGGATGTATAGAAAGCATGAATATTGTAACTTTTATATCAAATTTAATTATACCTGTCCTGATATTTTATGTTATAGGTTATGGGCTTTTAAATAAAGTTGATATTTTTGATGCCTTTACACGTGGGGCTGCGGACGGGTTTAAGGTTGTTTTTAATATCCTGCCTACTTTGATAGGGCTTATGATGGCTATAGGGCTTTTAAGGGCTTCTGGAGTGCTTGAAGTCCTTGGAGAATTCTTATCACCATATATGAAATATTTACATTTTCCAGCGGAATTAGTACCACTGTCCTTAATCAAAATGTTTTCATCATCAGCAGCAACAGGGCTTTTAACAGATATATATAAGAACTTTGGCACAGACTCCGTTACAGGCTTTATGGCATCGCTTCTTATGTGCTGTTCAGAAACAATTTTTTATACAATATCCGTTTATTTTATGGCAACAGGGGATAAAGAACATAAACCTGTCACTGGAATGAAATGGATGCTTGCAGGTGCATTAATCTGTACATTTGCTGGAATGGCTGCATGTGTTGTGATAACCGGGTTTATGGGAATATAGGGAAAAATATAGATTGCGGCGTGCTGGTGGTTGTGATAATATATCATGTAGGAAATTCTTTGGCTGTTTATGCACACCATTGGCATACATTTAATCCATAAATTGTATAAATTACTTAGGAGGAAAAATTAATGTGGCAGAGTTTAATGGAACTTGACAGCAATATACTTTTTTATGTACAGGATAATTTACGTAATGATGCATTAAATGATATTGTCGTGTGGTTTACATCACTTGGCAATGCTGGATTAATATGGGTACTGTTAATTGCTGCACTTATAACATATAAAGGTACACGTAAGGAAGGGCTTGGCTGTGCAATATCGCTTGTACTGTGTTTTATTGTGGTTAATTTATTTCTTAAAAATGCAGTTGCAAGGGTGCGTCCATATGATGCAATGGAACAGATAAGATGTCTTGTAGGACCACAGGCAGACTATTCTTTCCCGTCGGGGCATACAGCAATAGCTTTTGCTGCCTCTGTTCCAGTATTTATTATATCCAGTAAGAAATTAGGAATTATTATGATTATTTTTTCAGTTTTAATGGCTCTTTCAAGGATATATGTATGTGTGCATTATCCTACAGATGTTATCGGAGGGGCTGTTATTGGAATATTATGTGGGGTTGTAACAGGTATGGTTATTTATCCAAAACTGTACAGTATAAATAATAAAAGAGATACTTTAAGCTAAGAAAAAGGAGATGTAATAAAAGATGGGTTATAATCCAAAATCAATGAAAGCAGAAGAGTTTATTAATAATGAAGAAATACTGGAATGTCTTGATTATGCCAGGAAAAATAAGGATAATATGGAACTGGTATATGAAATTCTTGAGAAAGCTAAACTTGCTAAAGGAATTTCGCATAAAGAGGCAGCAGTCCTGCTTGAGTGTGATAATCCAGAGGCTAATGCAGAGATAAAGAGGCTTGCAGTAGAGATTAAGGAAAAATTTTATGGCAGAAGAATTGTAATGTTTGCACCACTGTATCTTTCAAATTATTGTGTAAACGGCTGCACTTACTGCCCATACCATTATAAGAACAGTCACATACCAAGAAAGAAACTTACACAGGAAGAGATAAAAAATGAGGTAATTGCGTTACAGGACATGGGGCATAAAAGGCTTGCAATTGAGTCCGGGGAAGACCCTGTAAATAATCCCCTTGAATACATACTTGAAAGTATAGAAACTATATACAGCATTAAGCATAAAAACGGGGCAATAAGGCGTGTTAATGTAAATATTGCTGCTACTACTGTAGAAAACTATACAAAGCTTAAGGATGCAGGTATTGGCACATATATTCTTTTCCAGGAAACATATAATAAGAAGTCATATGAAGAGCTGCACCCAACAGGGCCTAAGCATGATTATGCATACCATACTGAAGCTATGGACAGGGCTATGGAAGGCGGGATTGATGATGTAGGCATTGGTGTGCTTTTTGGGCTTGAAATGTACCGTTATGAGCTTGTGGGAATACTTATGCATGCAGAACACTTAGAAGCAGTACATGGTGTAGGTCCTCATACAATAAGTGTTCCAAGGGTGTGTCCTGCTGATGATATTGATACAGCAGACTTTGATAATGCTGTTCCTGATGATATATTTGAGAAAATCATTGCAATTATAAGGATTGCAGTACCATATACAGGAATGATTATTTCAACAAGGGAGTCACAGCAGACAAGGGAGAAAGTCCTTAAGCTTGGAATTTCTCAGATAAGCGGCGGGTCACGTACAAGTGTAGGAGGTTATGTTGAACCTGTAAGGGATGACAGTTCTGCACAGTTTGATGTAAGTGATACACGTACTCTTGATGAGGTTGTTAAATGGCTTATGGAGCTTGGATATATACCAAGTTTCTGTACTGCATGTTACAGGGCGGGCAGGACAGGCGACAGGTTTATGTCACTTCTGAAAAGCGGGCAGATAGTGAACTGCTGCCAGCCAAATGCACTTATGACACTTAAAGAATATCTTGAGGACTATGCATCAGAAGATACAAAGCGTACCGGGCAGGAACTGATATCAAAGGAAATACTTAAAGTGCCAGATGATAATGTAAGAAAAAAAGCAATGGAATACTTAAATGAAATGAATGGCGGTAAGAGGGATTTCCGTTTCTAAATGATATTTACAATCTGCATTGCCTGCAAGCTGGTATTAGTTACTTGCTTAATGGGGATGGAAATGGAATTAACAGATACAAAAATATGGAGTCTGTAAAGACTCCATATTTTGATGAAAGAAAAATATATGAAAAAAGAGTTATAAGCTTAACTATTTTCAAATAAAGAAGCAAGTTTTTCAATAGAATCTGTAACTTCTATTACAGATTTTTCGATATCACCATAAATTGTAGCAGACTGTGAAGATAACTCACCCATGCTTTTTGCAACAACTGCAAATCCTACACCGGCTTCACCACTTCTTGCTGCTTCAATGGAAGCATTTAATGAAAGCATTTTCTGCTTATTGGCAATTGATTTAAGGGAGCTTGTATTAGTATTAATTTTCTGGATAACATTAGTTGCATGGTTAATCTCATCCTGTAGCTGTCCAAGCTTGCCACCATTGCTGTTATGTGAATATTCAAGGTTTACAAACATATTAACCATCTGCCCGAATAATTCAGCAGCAGCCCTTATGTTCTTTTCAGTGCTTATGGGAACTTTTTTAAGTGCATTTATGTAAGAATCCTGGTCAACCCCGATTTCAGATGCTGTCCTGCGGAATTGTTCTTCATCAGCTTTTCTTGGAAGCACTTGCCCGCCAATAACCTTACCAACTTTTTCGCTGCCAAGCATAATATCAATAGAAAATGCCATAAGCCCGGCATGGCAGTAATATACACCAGAGTTTTCACTTTGGCATTTAATACAACGGTGGAGGCCTTCTTCCGAACCTTGTGTGTACTTCATGCAAAAATCTGTAAAGTTGCTTTCCTTAGTAACTCTGTCGCCCTTATTATCAAGCAGTACGGCAGCAAGTCCCGTTGCTTCAGAAAAATTATCCTGTAGTTCCTGTAATCTCCTGACATCTAAAAAATCCCTTATGTTCATAAAATCCTCCATCCCCACAATATACAGTAAAACTGCCTGTTATTGTGTAATAAATTCTAGTTATCTTGCAAATTCCATTCCACTTGCAATATAGAAGTGCAAGACAGACAAAAAAATTTATAAGAAATAAAATTTATTGTTTAAATCTAACAATACTATTATATAGCAATATATGAATAAATGCAAGAATTTTGCTTTTGTTTATGTAAAAACGGACGGTTTTGCGTGCCAGGGCCAGAATTATTCTGTAAAGGGGGTATGTTTTACTACGGTGCAATATCATTTAGTTAAGTGGGATGCTGGAATTTAACAATTATGGGATACGCTGGCAAATCCAAAGTGCCTTCCATGAAAAAAGCACGCTTCCGCTTGGACATCGCATGCAATGGTGCATAAAGCCCCTATGTTCCTTCGGAACATTTAATACAGGGCTTAAGCACCAGCGGCCCTTTTACAAACCAACAGCTTTTTCATGGAAGCACATTTGGAATTTGCCAGCAATCTACACTTTGGTAATTTATAGAAATATCTTCCACCAGTTCTTAACTAAATGACATTGCATTGCGTAGCTCAAAATACCCCTTTACAGCATAATTACTGGCATACAAAACCTGCCATCGTAGCTTTACAGTAAAACACAAAATAAAAAGATAACTGCAAGTTAAGGGAGGGTGGAATTATTCTGCTAGTCACTTATTATACAATAAATAAGTTACATATATTAATATAAAAAGAATACCACCTGGCTTCCGTCCGCCTGAACCCGCTCTGTCCATCATAATTTACAGTTATAACATTATCTATTTTGTTGTATTTATTTGTAATTTGGGTGGGTACAGCAGGTTTCAGGTGTTCCGGCTAATATTATTACATGACAGGGGCACTTCAAGCCCGCCGGCATTTAAGCCATGTAATTAATGTTCCGAAAGAAACGCAAGTTTATTTTGGAACATTAATTACATGGCTTTATGTGCCGCTGCGTGGCTTGTCGTAGCGGAAGCGTGCCCTGTCATGTAATAATTTAGCGGAACACTGGAAACGCTGCGTCCGCCAATCCACAATACAAACACAAGATAACTGTAAATTATCCCTTGTAGCATTTTGCAAGCAATGTTATAATGAAACAGTATATTCATACAGAAAAACGGAGGATGATATGAACAGTATTAAAAGCAGGATAGAAAGCCTGAAGAAAGAAAAAAATGCAGTTATACTTGCACACTATTATGTTCCTGGTGAAGTGCAGGAAATTGCGGATTATATTGGTGATTCATTTTATCTAAGCAAGATAGCAAAGGAAGCAGAGCAGGATACTATAATATTCTGTGGTGTTTCTTTTATGGGGGAAAGTGCCAAGATTTTAAGCCATGGCAAGCGCGTATTTATGCCAGATATTACTGCTGGCTGCCCTATGGCGGAGATGGCACAGGCAGGCAGGATAGAAGAGGTACGCAGGGAATATGGTGATGTTGCAGTAGTATGTTATATTAATTCTACTGGTGAGCTTAAGAAACATTCAGATGTCTGTGTAACTTCGGCAAATGCTGTTAAAATAGTTAAGGCGCTTCCTAATAAGAATATATATTTTATACCTGATGAAAACCTGGGGCGTTATGTTGCTTCACAAGTCCCGGAAAAGCATTTTATATTTAATGATGGTTATTGTCCTGTACATGCAGAAGTTTCCAGGGATGATGTAAAGGCAGCAAAGGGAGCACATCCTGGTGCACCTCTCCTTGTACATCCAGAATGCCGTATGGAAATTTTAGAGGAAGCGGCTTACATAGGGAGCACTTCTGGCATAATAGATTATGCTGCTAAAAGCAGTGCTGCAGAATTTATCATAGGTACAGAGCTTGGTGTCCTTTATAAACTGGAAAAGGAGAACCCGGATAAGAAGTTTTATCCACTTACGCCATGTCTGGTCTGCCAGGATATGAAAAAGATAAATTTAGAAAAAGTGCTTAAATGTATGGAAGAAGAAACAGGAGAGGTAGAAGTGGAAGAGGAATTAAGAAATTCTGCACTTGCTTCTCTTGACAATATGCTGGAACTTGCCAGTTTATAGTTTTATAGGCGGGCAGCAGCATATACATAGAAAGATATAAAATTCGGCAGGTTATGTTGTAAGGTTTCTTGCAGACATAGGAAAGGATAGCAGTTATATAGCTGCTATAGACTCCAGCATTCTATGCTGGTGCAAGGTGGTATTATGATTAAAGACACAGATGTTGTCATTGTAGGTACAGGCGCAGCAGGGCTTTTTTGTGCGCTTCATTTTCCAGAGGATACAAAAATACTTATGATAACTAAAGATGCAAAAGACAGGAGTGATTCATTTCTTGCACAAGGCGGTATGTGTATGCTGCGTGATGAAGATGATTACGGACAGTATTTTGAAGATACAATGAAAGCTGGGCATTATGAAAATAATGGCAAGTCAGTTGAAATAATGATTAAATCATCGCAGAAGATAGCATCAGAGCTTTTGGAATACGGCGTGGAATTTGAGAAGGACGGGGACAGCCTTATGTTTACACGTGAGGGCGGGCACAGTATGCCACGTATTTTGTTCCATAAAGATATTACAGGAAAGGAAATTACAAGCAAGCTACTGGACAATGTATCCAAAAGAAAAAATATTGAAATACTTGAATATACTTCAATGCTTGACATTATTTGTGACAAAGATAATAAATGCCGTGGAATTGTAATGTGCAGCCAGGACGGCAGTATAACAGCAGCCAGGGCTTTATATACAGTATTTGCGTGTGGCGGGCTTGGCGGGCTTTATAAGCATTCAACTAATTTCCGGCATATTACAGGTGATGCACTTGCTATTGCATATAAACATAATATAGAAATAGAACATATAGATTATATACAGATACATCCTACTACTCTTTACTCTGAAAAACCAGGACGCCGTTTTCTTATTTCAGAGTCAGTGCGTGGTGAGGGGGCAGTTCTGCTAAATAAAGATAAAGAACGTTTTTGTAACGAATTAAACCCAAGGGATATAGTAACTGCAGACATAAGGAAACAGATGGAAAAGGATGGAATGCCATATGTGTGGCTGTCAATGGAAAATATTCCTGAGGATGAAATACGCACACATTTTCCTAATATACTGGAACAGTGTTTAAAGGAAGGGTATGACCCTGTGAAAGAGTGCATACCTGTAGTGCCTGCACAGCATTATTTTATGGGAGGGATTAAAGTAAACAGTGACAGCAGGACATCCATGCCATATCTTTATGCTGTAGGTGAAACTTCATGCAACGGCGTGCATGGGCGCAACCGCCTTGCAAGTAATTCGCTTCTTGAATCAATGGTATTTGCAGAAAGGGCAGCAGATGCAATAAATAAAGAAATGCTGTCAGATGCAGGTAAATATAATAAGTTAGATGATGTAAGTTTTTTACGGCTGGCATGCCTTGAGGATTACAACAATATAGAAGCCCTTAGTAATGAATATAAGGAAATAGTGCTTAATGAAATAGAAAAGGAGAAGAAAAGACATGAATGACCCAGTGGCTTTAAAAATAAATGCAGACAGATATATACGTATGGCGCTTGAAGAAGATATTACAAGCGGGGATATATCAACAAGCTGTGTAATGCCTGTATACCAGAAAGGACAGGCAGAACTTATATGCAAACAGGATGGTATAATAGCAGGTCTTGGAGTATTTAAAAGGGTATTTGAAATGCTTGACAGCACTGTGGATTTTGATATGCGCGCCAATGAAGGCGGCAAAGTTAAGAATGGGGAACTTATGGCTGTAGTTACAGGTGATATAAGGGCACTTCTTTCAGGTGAGCGTACAGCACTTAACTTTCTCCAGAGAATGAGCGGGATTGCAACATATACTAATTCTATAGTGAAGCTTCTTGAAGGAAGCAGGACAACCCTTCTTGATACAAGAAAAACAACACCTAATATGAGGATTTTTGAGAAGTATGCAGTAAAGGCAGGCGGCGGAAGCAACCACCGTTACAATCTTTCAGACGGGGTAATGCTTAAAGATAACCATATAGGTGCGGCAGGAAGTATTACAAAGGCAGTCCAGATGGCAAAAGCTAATGTATCATTTGTACATAAAATAGAAGTTGAAACAGAAAACCTTGATATGGTGCGTGAGGCAGTGGAAGCAGGTGCAGATATAATAATGCTTGATAATATGTCACCAGAGGAAATGAAAGAGGCTGTAAGGATAATAGACGGAAGGGCACTTACAGAATGTTCGGGAAATGTTACTAAAGAGAATATTAAAAATATAATTGATATAGGTGTTGATTTTGTTTCAAGTGGTGCGCTTACACATTCAGCGCCAATACTGGATATTTCTTTAAAAAACTTACATGCTGTCTGATAAGTTTTAATACTAGTATTTAACAATTTAGCTATAAAAAAGCAGGCATATTTTTAAGTATAGCCTGCTTTTTGTGGTTTTGTAATTAAATTATACTGACTCTGGCATCATTATATTATATTATATCTAATTTTTTAATATTTTATATTGCTTTAAAGCGGGATTTTCTTGACATTCCCCTGGCTTTAAAAATATTTTCATAAGCTTTTAATTTACTTTTAGCTGTTTTTACCTTTACACTGGCTGCACCTTTGCTAAATGCACTTTTGCCCACATTGCTGGCTGTAAGTTTATTGGTTTTTACAGTTATATTATTCAGCTTTTTACATCCAGAAAATGCATTTGCACCAATTTTTTTAACTTTAGACGGAATAGTAATGCTTTTTAGTGATGTACATTTCTTAAATGCATTTGCGCCTATTGAGGTTATACTTTTACTTAATTTTACTGATTTAAGTTTAGCGGATTTTTCTAATGCCCCTTTACCTATTGATGTTACTTTATATGTTTCTCCTTTAATATTTACAAAATCTAAAATTACAACTTTGTTTAATGTTTTTTTGGCACTTCCAATAAATTCTGCTGTTTTGTTTGTTCCAGTGTTTGTAACTTTATATACAGTTTCAGTTGTTTTATCTGTAACTATTGTGCCTTTCTTTATACCGCTGCCAGTTTCAGGATTATCTTCTGCAGGTGCTGGTGTAGTAACTGTTTCTGGTACTGGCGGAGGAGATGGTACTTCTGTTGCAGCAGGAACAGGTGAAGGTGTAACTACCGGTTTTGGTGAAGGTGTAACTGATGGCTTTGGGGTTGCTGTTGGTTTTACTGTAGGCTTAACTGTAGGTTTTGGGGTTGCTGTTGGTTTTACCGTAGGTTTAACTGTAGGTTTTGGAGTTACTGATGGCGCAGGTGAAGGTGTAGGCTTTATTGATGGTGACGGGCTGGCAGATGGTGTATTTCCGCCAGGTATCTGCGATGGTGAGGCAGATGGTGATGGGGCAATAGCAGATGGCGAAACACTTGCACCAGGTACAGATGAAGGGTCTGCGGATGGCAGGGTACTTGTATCTGGGGCACTTGTATCTGGTGTTTCTGTGTCTGCTGCTTCAAGGTCAAAAAAGCTTACAGTATATGATACAGGTTCTTTAAGACCAGTGATTTCAACCTTAAATATATCACCTGCTTTATATTCTATTCCATTGCCAGGCCTGAATATAATACAGCCTTTCTGTCCATAATTATCATTATTTACATAAAATTTACCATCTGCTGATGAATTTGAGAAATTCCATTTCTGTCCGTCGTTTTTTCTTACTAATGAAATATTTATGGAACTTTCATCTACAACATAACCCATTGAAACAGACCAGGGAAATTTTTCACCAAAATAGCTGGCAGGCATATTTTGAGCTGGCCACATTACACCATACTCTTTTGCGGATGTGTTGCTCATGTCAAACGAATATAAAGAACTGTATGTGCCATTTACGCCACTAACTGCACCAAAGCCGGTTTTACCCATAGAAGGATTGATAATCCAGCGCCTGTGTCCAACCCTGTCAATATTGCTGTTGTCGCCATCCTCCATCCAGCCTGACACAATAGTGGAATTTAAACTGCGGTTTTTCCATGATGCCATTGCTATATTAGAAGAGCCTGCGCCTTTTTTTGCAAGTGCATACATCTCATCTGTCATGCCATCTGGCTGTTCTGGAAAATGTGATAATTCTT
The DNA here is from genome assembly GCA_910588655.1 of uncultured Lachnospiraceae bacterium. GTDB lineage: Bacteria > Bacillota > Clostridia > Lachnospirales > Lachnospiraceae > Butyribacter. The sequence goes on from CAJUPJ010000006.1 coordinate 64,943, forward strand.
TATTAATATAATTAGCAAGTGAGCCTGCCTGTGCAAGCTGGCTGTATTCATCAGATAATACCACATTGTCCTGTATGCCTGCAATGTACCTGACCTGGTTTAACATTTTAATTGCAGACTGTAGTGTTTCATCAGATAATTTTCCAAGTGAATAAGGTTTTTCTGTGCCTGGTTCTTCTGCAAATGACAAAGCATCCTCAAGTGCAACGTTGCTGGCTTTGGCATAGTCCCGTATTTCATCCTGTGTATGGTACTGGACATTAACACCAGTGGCTTCTTCATAACCATTATCTGACTGTGTTGTACTTTCTGCCCTGGCTTTTATGCTGTCATTGTCTGTATTAAATGGTAAGCCTGTTAATAATGTAGCTGACAGTGACACGCAAAGAGCACCAGAAATTACTTTTTTTCTTAATTTCATTTTGTTATTCTCCTTTTTATTATTTGTTTGTAGAAATTTTACAAGAAAGATTATAACACAAATTTATAAATCTTTCAAAACTTCTGTATATAAGCCACATCCATTTCATAAATTCCCACTTGGTAAACTGTAAATTATCATATGTTTGGGAATTTATAGAACGGACGTGGATACAAGCTGCTAAATTTTTTAATGGCGGTTTTTAACTTTTTTATGGTAATATATTAAGAGAAGTAAAATGGAAAGGCGGGCGGAATATGAGTCCAGAGAAGGAAAAAGGTGGGCATGAGTTATTAGTTTATTCTGTTGCACATTTTGTTGTGGACTTTTCATGTGCATTTATAATGGCAGGGATGGTAATGGAAAAGGAAACAGGTGCAGCATTGCTTCTAATTTATAATTTTTGTGCATTTGCAATGCAGATATTTATTGGAATTGCAGCAGATTATATTAATAAAAATGCTGTTGTTGCAACGGCTGGATGCGTTTTTGTTGCATTATCCTGTTTTTTCCATGAGAACCTTATTATAGTAGTTATAATTGCAGGACTTGGCAACGCAATGTTCCATATTGGCGCGGGAGTTGATATATTAAACTCTGGAATAAGCAGTTCAAAAATATTTCCAGCAGGTATGTTTGTGTCAATGGGCGCGTTTGGGATTTATCTTGGAAAAGTGCTTGGCAGCAAGGCATATATGCAGGCTGTAGTTATAATATTGCTGTTTGTAATGGCATTATTAGTTTTATTAACAGCAGCATATTCAGGCAAGCTTGTATCATCAGGCAACATGAAAGTTTCATTTAGTATAAAAAGTACCTGGCATTATATATCAGCTATTATGTTTTTTGGTGTAGTGGTTATAAGGTCTTATATGGGCATGGTTATGCACTTTCCGTGGCAGGGAAGCATTGCCTGTGGCGCATTGCTTATAACAATAATGACAGTGTCTGGCAAGTGTCTTGGAGGTGTGTTTGCAGATAAAGCAGGCAGCCTGAAGGCATCCATAATATCACTTGCAGGGGCAGCATTGCTTTTTATGTTTTCTTCAAATGTTATAGCGGGACTTCTGGCAGTTTTTTTATTCCAGATGACAATGCCAGTAACATTGTGGTTTCTTGCAGGAATACTGGATAAGTGCCGGGGGTTTGCATTTGGAATACTTACATTTGCCCTGTTTGCCGGGTATTATGCCAGCTACAGGAAAACAGGGATATTTTTGCAGGACAGTACAATACTTTCAGTAATATCACTGGTTATGATGGTGGCAGGCATAATAACATTCTATGCTGGAAAGGGGAAAGGGGAGTGTGTTTAATACAGGAAGCATAATAGCATTAATTATATGTTTTGCAGTTACATATATACTTGAGGCAGTTTTTGCATTTTTGACAGGAAAACGCAGTAAAAAGGCAATGTTTATTATTTTTCTGGCAAATATTATAACAAATCCTGCTGCTAACCTGGTATACTGGACTGCAGGCAGTTATTTTAATAAAATTATCCTGGTACTTTTAATAGAAACGGGTGTGGTTGTGTCAGAATGGGGATGTTATGTAAACTTTAAACATGAATTTATACATCCTGCCAGGTTTTCACTTGGCACTAATATTTTTTCGTATTTTGCAGGCAGTATTATATTATTATTTATAAAGGGGGTTTTATAATGTGGTTAAAAAATGTAAAGGGAAATATAAATAAATTATGCTCTAAAGCAGCCTGTGTGGCAGTTTCAGCCTGCAGTATTCTTTTAAATAAAATATATGCACAGGCAGATTTGATAATAGAAGACCCAAATATGGAATATGCAAGGGAAGAAAATGTTACAACAGCATTAGATATTATTATAATAGTTATTATAGCAGCATTAGTTGTTATTGGAATATTTGGAATATACAGAATGAAGAAGAAAGCAAAACAGGATGAATTAGATAATGAAACAAGAATGATACAGAATAAAAAAGAGCAGGATTTATAAAACCAGATTATACAGCTTCCAGTTCCAGGATAAAGAATTTCCCTGGATAACTGGAAACTGTAGCATACTGGATTTATATTCTGTATAATTTATTACAGTTTTGCGATTTCTTTATACTGTTCTTTCAGGCAGTTATAAAGGTTTTTGTATATTTTATGGAATTTATTGTACTGTACGTTATTATCCATATCTGGTTTACATTCTTTATCCAGGTCTTTATGAATCATTTTACGGCAGGCTTCTTCAACACTTGGGTATAATCCAGCCCCAACGCCGGCAAGTATAGCAACACCAAGTGCAGGACCTTCTGTAGCCGTAACAGTATTTACATCACAGCCATACATATCAGCCATCATCTGGCGTTGTATAGTATTCTTTGCACCGCCGCCACATGCCATCATATCATCAGCTTTTACACCCATTTCCTGGAGAATATCCCGGCAGTCAGTAAGTGAATAGCAAATTCCTTCCATAAAAGCACGTGCAATATCAGCTTTGCTGTGCATACTTGAAAGCCCAAAAAGCACACCTCTGCAGTCCGGGTCAAGGTGAGGGGTACGTTCACCGTTAAGGTAAGGCAGGTAGAGCAGCCTGTTAGCGCCAATTGGTGTTTTCTCTATATCAGCATTAATTAGTTCAAAAACATTACAGCCTTTTTCTTCTGCTTCCTGCTTATATGCTGCGCCCATATTGTCAAGATACCATGAAAGTGAGTAACCTGCCGCCTGGGTTACACCCATTACATGCCATGCTCCAGGTACTGCACAGCAGAAAGTATGTACGCGTCCCTGCGGGTCTATTGAAATCTTGCCTGAATGTGCATAAACAACACCACTTGTCCCAATAGTAGTAAATGCTTTGCCATCTTCCACAACACCTGTACCAACAGCAGCAGCAGCATTATCACCTGCACCGCCAACAACAACTGTAGAAGTGGAAAGACCTGTTTTTTCTGCAATTTCTGGCAGGATAGTACCTGTTACTTCTGGTGATTCATATACCTTTGCAAGAAGGCTCTTGTCAATGCCAAGCTGGTCAAGCACTTCATCAGACCACTGGCGGGCTGGTACATCAAGAAGCTGCATACCGGAGGCATCAGATACTTCTGTTGCAAATTCACCAGTAAGTATATACCTTACATAATCCTTTGGAAGGAGTATATGCCTGCATTTGGCATAATTTTCAGGTTCATTATTGCGTACCCATAAGATTTTAGAAGCAGTAAAACCTGTCATTGCAGGATTTGCTGTTATTTCTACAAGGCGTTTAGCGCCAATTTTTTCTGTCATTTCTTCACATTCTTTTCCAGTACGCTGGTCACACCATATAATAGAAGGACGTATAACATCCCCGTTTTCATCAAGCATTACAAGGCCATGCATCTGTCCGGATATACCAAGACCCTTAATATCATCTGCATTTACACCAGATTCTTTAACAACCTTTGATATAGTTTCAATGGCAGCATCGCGCCAGTCTTCAGGCTTCTGTTCTGCCCATCCGTTATTTGGAGTATACAGGGGATATTCTTTGCCAGCTGAAGCTATGACATCCCCGTTTTCATTAAATAAAACTGTCTTTGTGGAAGAAGTTCCCAAATCAATACCAATTAAGTAATTCATTCTAAAATATCCTTTCATATTAAGCCAGGCGGGTAATATAACCCTCTATATTGTATGACTTGTTAAAAATTAAATAACAGGCGGCAGCATAAAGCTACCACCCATAAACTGCATATTCCCAGACTAGGCAAATGGACAAGGTTATGCAAATGGATTTTCTGTTTTATAAAGCATTCCTTTAGGCTGGTTAAAGCCGATTTCATCAACATCAACACCAATATATTTGAATACTTCATATAATGTTTTGCCAAAGTGTCCAAAGGCAACAGCGCCGTGGTGAGGATAGTTACCCTCAATAAGTACATGGCGGTAGAAGCGTCCCATTTCAGGAATAGCAAAAATTCCAATAGCACCAAATGAACGTGTAGCAACAGGAAGGACTTCACCCTGTGCAATATATCCACGGAGTTTAGCATCAGCAGTGCTCTGGAGGCGGAAGAATGTAATATCGCCAGGAATTATATCACCTTCAAGAGTGCCGTTTGTAACTTCAATAGGAAGTGAACGTGCCATAATCATCTGGTACTTCATTTCACATGAAGAAAGCTTGCTTGAAGCTGTGTTGCCGCAGTGGAAAGCCATAAATGTATCTTTCTGTGTATAGTTAAACTTCTTCTCAATATCTTCTGCAAATATATCAGCAGGTACAGAGTTATTAATATCAAGAAGAGTAACAGCATCTTCGCTTACTACAGTTCCGATAAATTCACTTAAGCAGCCATAAATATCAACTTCACAAGAAACAGGTATTCCCATTTTTGTAAGGCGGCTGTTTACATAACAAGGAACAAATCCAAACTGTGTCTGGAATGCAGGCCAGCATTTGCCAGCAATAGCAACAAATTCCCTGTAGCCTCTGTGTTCTTCAATCCAGTCAAGAAGAGTAAGTTCATACTGTGCAAGCTTTTCAAGTATTTCAGGTTTCTTATTGCCTGCACCAAGCTCTTCCTCCATATCCTTAATAACACCAGGAATACGGTCATCACCAGCATGTTTATTAAATGCCTCAAATAAATCAAGCTCTGAATTTTCTTCGATTTCAACACCGATATTGTAAAGCTGCTTGATTGGTGCATTACATGCAAGGAAATTAAGAGGGCGTGGGCCAAAGCTTATAATTTTAAGGTGTGTTAAACCATATACAGCACGTGCAATAGGAACAAATTCATGAATCATGTCAGCACATTCCTCTGCTGTGCCTACAGGATATTCAGGAATATAAGCCTGTACATTGCGGAGCTTTAAGTTATAGCTTGCATTCAGCATACCACAATAAGCGTCACCACGTCCCTGGATAAGACCTCCGTCTTTAGAAGTTTCTTCTGCTGCTGCAACAAACATCTTAGGACCTTCAAAATGTTTAGCAAGAAGTGTTTCAGAGATTTCCGGACCAAAGTTGCCTAAATATACGCAAAGTGCATTACAGCCAGCTTTCTTGATGTCTTCAAGGGCCTGTACCATATGTATTTCACTTTCAACTATACATACAGGACATTCGTAAATATCCTCAGCACCATACTTATCTGTGTACGCTTTTACAAGATTTTCCCTCCTTGTTACTGAAAGTGTCTCAGGGAAGCAGTCCCTGCTTACTGCGACGATACCAATTTTCATTTTTGGCAGATTATTCATTTTATAAACCGTCCTTTCTTAAATATAATTTATTGATATTTTGATTAATATTTGCCTGTATAATATTAAAATATATGATTAGCAAATATTACAATCTTCACTTCTCCATTCTATTACATTTTAATATATTTTGCAATAAAAATAAGTTTAAACATGGTGCATTTTTGTAATAAATATAGTAAAATAATACATATAGGAATATTTACGTTTTACATAGTATTGGAGGTTTGTATATAAATGGGGCAGATAATTGTAGGTATTGCAGATATGAAAGTTGGAAGCGGGAGTGATGAACTTGTTACATATGCTCTTGGTTCATGTATAGGGGTATGTATGTATGATGAAACAGTACAGGCAGGAGGGATGTTGCATGCTATGCTTCCCAAATCAGGTATATGCACAGAGCTGGCAAATTCATATAAGTATGTTGATACTGGAATTATACAGCTTTACCGCCTTTTATGCAGGCGTGGTGCAGGAATTGGCAGGATTAAGGCTAAAATTATTGGCGGGGCAAGGATGTTTGAATTTGACATGTCTGACAGGGCAGCAGATATAGGTACATTAAATGTAATAGAAACAAAAAAATATCTTTTAAAACTTGGCGTGCCCATAACTGCAGAAATGACAGGAGGCGGCACAGGGCGTACAGTTTATTTTACAGCTGGTACAGGGGAAGTAACAGTAAGGACAACAGAAAACCAGAGATTTGTAATATAGAATAATGTTATTTACACATTAATTACACATCCTGGGAAATGTGCCATAAGAAGATATATTTAGCAAGATGGCATGTAACAAATTTTGTATGGACAAACAGGGTCAGGATTATCATTTATGTATGGCAAGTGGTCTTTTGTATAAATAATGCTATAAATTAAGCTGGTTTTCTAAATGAGTGTCCAAAAATTTAATATTAAAAAGAAGTCCCAATACAGCTTTTATTCACTGTAATGGGGCTTTCTTAAATATTATGGCACTTCCTAATCTGTGGAATTTAAGGACAGACGGATGGCAGATTAAATGCAATATAGTGCAAGTGTGTTTTGTCTGTTCTTCTGGTGGAAATTACATATACTAGTAAATATTTTATGTATAGTGCTAAAGTTCTGTTATTATAGAATAATATTTACTGGTACATTTGAAAATTATTGTATTTGTAAAATATATTTAGAATGATTTTAAAATTATAGTGACATAAAGATAAAAAAGGATTATAATTTTAAAATAGAAAATATATTGTAGTGTATATATTTATGGAGCAGTTAGAATTTACAAGAGAAAAGTTGGTTATATTATGGATTTTTTAGGAAATTTTGTGTATTACTTTATTGATAATGGTATAGAAATAATTGAAATAGTTATTGTTTTTATTACGTTTTTTGAAATGAGGGCAGACTTAACAAGAAAAAATATATTGTTTAGTTTTGTAACATTGGTTTTGTTTTCGTTTTTGTGGGCATTTAAGACTAAGAGTCCTGTTTACTTATTAGTATATTTTGTATTTTTTATGATGGAAATAACAATATTATATAATGAAACAGATTATAAAAAGCTATTTTCCAAACAACTTTGGGCACTTATCTTTTTAAACATTTTAGATGCAATGGTATATAATTCTGTAATAAGTGCATTTGGTTATTTTGATATTAAAAACCGAATTATAACTAAAATGTTTACCTATGCAATCGTTTTGATTTTTTTATTAATCATAAGTAAGTTTATTAAGGATAAAGTTCAATTATTACATAAAATTTCTATAGTACATTATATAGCATATTTATTTATAGGTTTTGCAGATTTTCTTTTGCTAACTTGTGTTTTAATAATAATGAGAAAGATGGATAAAAGCGCATTTATTGTTTCAATCATTGTTTCGGTTAGTATTTTATTGCAGTATAGTTTAATTTTATTGATTACTATAGCAAATGAGGGTTTAAAGTTTCAGCACTATTTAAATCTTAAATACTTACATGTACAACAGGAAAATTATGAGTACCTTGAATATAGGGAGAAGGAAACAAAAAGGTTTCGGCATGATTATAGAAATCATTTGAATTTATTACAAATTCTATGTAAGGAGAAGAGGTATGAGGATGTTGAAACTTATATAGAGAATATATCAGAAAGGCTGAATGAGTACAATAAGTATATATCTATTTGTAATAGTTTTGTGGATGCCATACTTAATTATTATTTGCAAAAAATGGATAAGAAATGTATAGAATTTAGGATAAAAGGAAAAATGCCAAAGGATTGTAATATTGTAATGTTTGACCTGTGTACGATTATTTCAAATCTTCTTGATAATGCTATAGAAGCAGTAGATAGGCTTGAAGGAGAGAAAAGGTGGATAGAAATGACATTTCGTTATGATAATTTGATGATTTATTGTAATGTGAAAAATCCTTATTTGGGAGAACTAAATATTTATAAGAATAAAATTTTAACAAATAAAAATACTAAAAATCATGGTTTTGGAATTAGTAATGTGAAGAAAAGCGTTGAGCTATATAGTGGTAGCATTGAGATAAAAACTGAGAATGGTATTTTTGAGGTATTGATAGCATTAGTAAATAATTAAAAGCTAAATAATAACTAAAAAAATAAACTTAATGTAAACATTTATGTATTTAATATATACATTAGTGTAAATGGTATTGAAAAATATACCTTTGATACTTATGATAATGGTATCATTCATAGGGAGGTGGTTAAGAGTGATGCCATATTCATTATCTTTTTTTGAATTTGTTGCTGAATTATTGTGGACATGATAAATATATTTAATCAATTATTTGATTGTTAGAAGCAGTTTTTAATGAATAAGAAATAGATGTGTGCAGAATTCTTATCATAGTAACTAGAATGAAGTTTATTTATATTTATTGAAAATGGCTAGGTATATTTCTTTAGTTTAGTAGTGATGTTTTATTATTTATTTCTTTATAGGTATAGTAATTAAAAGTAAGCAAATTGTATTTCTTTTTCTTTGGAAAAGGTAGTACGTACTATTGGAGGAAAGTTTACATAATTTTGTAAACTTTCTTTTCATTTTAGTAGATGTCTGGTAAAATGTATTCAATCTTAATGTATGTTTATTTTATTTTCCTATGTTTTATCCATGAATTTAAAATATATTGAGGCTTAGAATTAAAACTTAGTGGTAATGCAGAAATATTGCTGTCTGGGAGGAGATTGGCTTATGAAAATTGCAGTAGTTGATGATGAAAAACTATGGCTGAAAAAGATAGAAAAGTTTTTATTTGCTTACTATGGGGATAAAAAGACAAGTATTTTATGTTATTTGTCAGGCAAAAGTTTTCTTGATGCAAATGAGGAATTTGATATTGTTTTAATGGATATTGAAATGCCTGTTATGGATGGTTTTGAAGCTATAGAAAGGTATAAAACCAGGTTTTCAGATACAATTATTATAATTCTTACAACGCATGATGACCTTGCAAAAAAGGGTTTTATTTTTGAAGCGTTCAGATATATAGACAAGCCTTCTATGGTGTCTGAACTTCCAGAAGCTTTAAAGAGTGCAGCAAGGAAACTTAATAGTGGAAAAACAATAATGCTTAAAGTTATAAGGGCAAGGGAAATCACTGTTAAAATAAAAAATATTGTTTATATTGAAACTATAAAAAGAAATGTAATAGTCCATATGGGCAATGATGCTGTTACATGTGATGCAGCGATTTCTGAAATGGAGCGGGCTTTAGCAGATGAGGGCTTTTACAGGGTACACAGGTCATTTCTGATAAATTTAAGATGTGTAGAAAGTTTTTGCAAGACTGATATTAAAATGAATAATGGTGATATGGTTATGCTAAGTACGAGAAAGTTTACTGAATTTAAAAAACGTCTGATGGAATACCGTTATTATCTTGCAAATGGATAAAAGAATTTGGAAATGGCATAATATAGATATTATTACAGGCAGATGCCTTACGTTATCTGGTAAAGGTGTCTGCCTGTGTTGTTTTTACAATGATATATGTTTAGTAGTTTAATCTTTTAAGGCTTCCTTTGTCAAAGGTATATTCAGGTGTTACAAATGGAAATTTGATTTCTTCTTCATAATACCAGGGGTCTTCTTCATGGGATGGGTTTTTAAGTACATGAAATTCCTGGGCTGGCATATATCCTTGTGCAAGCAGGAAAGCTTTTTTTCCATCTTTATTTTTACATGTATCTGTTATCATTACAACATGTCCAGGGCTGCCTCCTTTTATGAAAATATCTCCTGTATTCATATTTGTTTTATTTATTTTTTTTGCCTCTGCTTCCATAGATAAAGTTCCAGAATATGCAAATACAATGCGCATAAATTTTTTAAATGTTTCATATGAACTGTCTGCTGCTGAAGAATTAGTCCAATATGAGCCATTATCTGTTACTTGTATCCGGCTTCCCGCCTGCCATTTACCGTATTCTGCAAGGAAACCATCAACAAAATGGAATTTTATCCTGTTTTTCTGGTTTGTGTGCCAGAAATATTCTGCATAAACCCTCATTACAGAGTCAGCACATTGTTGTAAATCTTCATTTTCTATAGGCAGTTTAAAAATTGCAGCATGTGCAGACTGGTTTGCTTTTTTGCTGCCATTATAAAGAAGTACAGGCTTGCCATGTTTTTTCATTTTGTAGTTTCTTAGAAATCTGCTAAAGCTGTTTCTGCTGGCTTTGGTACGTCTGTATCCTTCTGGTGTTCTAATCCTTGTAGCAAGTGTTTTTCCAGAAGGATTAATAATGTTGTACTCTTCTTTGGGTGGTGTATTAACAGGATTTTTCTTACTAATAGTTTCAGAGGTGGCATTTTCATTTATTGGAATTGGCTTCTGGCTGGCATTTGTGTTGATGGTATTACCCGTTCTTTTATTGCTTGTGAAATCCGTTTTATAAATGAAGATAAAACAAGCAATTAATATAGCAGGAACAGAAGTGTATAATACAATTCTTTTAATTTTCATTATTTTTCCCTCCTTATGTTTTATATTTTAAATTTTTTGGAGTAACATATTGCTTTTTAATTATAACATAGTTTTAGCAGAAGTTAATAAAAATTCCTTTCAATAAAAAGGAATTTATGGTATAATTACGGTTGCAACATATGTTTTGGTTATATAAAAGTTATTAAACATGTATGCGTTTATGCATAGAAAGGGAGGAAAAATGAAATACAGGATTGTTGGAAGTACAATGCCAGCGGTGGAGGTTGTTTTTGATACAGCAGGAGAATCAATGTACACCCAGTCAGGAGGGATGGCGTGGATGTCAGAAGGTATTGAGATGAATACCAATACCAATGGTGGTTTCCTTAAAGGCGTGGGAAGAATGTTTGCAGGAGAGTCATTATTTATGGCAAATTATACAGCAACAAGACCAGGGGCATCTATTGCATTTGCATCAACTGTAGCAGGAGAAATATTTCCAGTTAATATAGGTGAAACAGGCGGGCTTATTTGCCAGAAAGGTGCATTTCTCTGTGCAGAACCAGGTGTTAATCTGAATATTACATTTACTAAAAAGTTTTCAGCTGGATTTTTTGGTGGTGAAGGTTTTATTCTCCAGGATATTACAGGAAATGGGATGGTATTTCTTGAAATAGATGGTGACAAGGTTATAAAAGACCTTCAGCCAGGTGAGGTTATTAAGGTTGATACAGGTAATGTAGTAGGTTTTGATAAAAGTGTTACATATGAAATAGAAACTGTAAAAGGGCTTAAGAATATATTTCTTGGTGGTGAGGGACTTTTCCTTACAAAACTTACAGGTCCGGGCAGGGTTATACTCCAGACACAGAACTTTAATGAATTTGCAGGAAGAATTGCAAGAATGATTCCTTCAAAATAATTATATGGATTGACTAAAAAAGTTTAAAAAATATGCCATAGTATACAACTGGTATTAGTTACCATAAATGCTATGGCATTTTTATATAAAAATATAATGGAGGATAATGATGGACAAGTTTATTATAGACAGAAAGAAAATAATGGATAAATTTGCAGGTTATACAAAAGATTATGATATCAGTGATGAGAAAATAAAGTTAAAAGTGGAGCATACTTACCGGGTTGCAGGATTATGTGACAGAATAGCAAGAAGCCTTGGGCTTGCAGTGGAGGATATTGACCTGGCATGGGCTATTGGTATGCTGCATGATATTGGAAGGTTTGACCAGGTGCGCCAGTATGGTACATTTTCAGATGCAGATTCAGTTGACCATGCACATTATGCGTCAGAGTTATTATTTGACAAGGGAATGATTATGGATTACTTTGGAAGTGCAAATCCTGGCATATATAACTATATAGAAAATGAAAATACATGTAGTGCAGGATTAAGTGAAAGCCTTGGTATTATTAAAAAAGCTGTATATAACCATAGTGCGTACAAAATTGAGGAAGGATTGTGTGAAAGAGAGGTTTTGTTCTGTAATATAATACGTGATGCAGATAAACTTGACATTTTCAAGGTGGTAAATGATACTCCGTTAGAAGATATATATAGTGTTGATAAAGAGGAAATCCCAAAGGCAGAGGTTACTAATGCCGTCATGCAGGCTTTAAGGGAAAAACATGCTGTATTAAGAAGCTTGAAAAAAACACCTGCTGATTATATTGCTGCATATATTGCACTTGTATTTGAACTTGTATTTCCTGAAAGCTTTTATATTGCGAAGGAACAGGGATATCTGGATAAACTTCTGGATTTTAAGACAGATAACCAAGTTACAAAACAGCAGTTTAAGGAAATAAGGAAAATAACAGAGGAATATATAAAAGAAAAAACAAAATAAATAGAATGACTATTGTATAGTTTAACAGATATGGTATAATCCAGGAATGGAGTGACTGTGTTACAAGCTGGAATGTTTCCCGTTGCGTTGCTTGCCTACATAGACAGTAGGAATAACAAGCGTAAATAAAAAATAAGCCTGCCTTGTACTTGGCAGCCGAGGCAGGCTTATAACCTATAACGAAGGTCAACCACTTTGTTGGGCAGTTGCTCCTTTTATACGAATAATATAACACAGCTAGAAAGGTTTTGCAACATCCTGGTATGAAAAAACCATGATGAAAAAACAAATAAACCGCTTGAAACAATATATGGATTGTGGTATATTAAATGCAAAGAAGGACACCTGCTGGTAACAGATGTCCCACAGGAGCTATCGGTAGACGGTCAGCCCATTGAAATATTAAGTTAAAATAACCGTTGGATTTCTCAGGTCATGGCGGTTATTATTATGTAATAGAATTATTTAGCCAGATACTTATTAAGAAGTGGAACAGTTGTATGTATATAATATCAAAAAATTTCCATATGTCTGAAACGCCTGCAGTTTCTCCATAATTTCCAGTTATCCTGTTAAATCTGCTGGTTTATGTTTTTTCTGGTGTTTTGCCAACAGAAAGCAAGTTTCCAGTGTTTCATTTATATTAATTCCATGACAGGGGCACTTCAGCCCCGCCAGCATTTAAGCCCATATGTTCCAGAGGAAATGTAAGTTTCCTTTGGGATATATGGGCTTTATGTGCTGTTGCGTGGGCTGCCGTAGCGCAAGCGTGCCCTGTCATGGAATAATTAAATGGAACATGGGAACCTTGCGCACGTCATCCACACGCCAACATCAGATAACTGTAAATTAACAACTAAATATTTTTATTATTTAAGGATTACTTAATAATTTACCTGTTATAATTAAGCCACAAATTAAGAAAGGGGCTTAAAATATGTACTGGCACATACTTAAGAAAGATTTGAAACGCAAAAAAACCATGAACATTATATTGCTTTTATTTGTATTACTTGCTTCTATGTTTATTGCAAGTGGTGTAAGCAATATGGTAACAATTTTTTCGGCACTGGATAATTATTTTGAAATGGCGGAAGTACCTTTTCACTGGCTTATATTTAATGATATGGCGAATAAGGACAAATACAAGGATTTTGCTGCTGGTAATAATTATGATTTCCAGTTTAATGAAATGGTTTCAGCAAGTGCAGATAATATTAAGGTTAATGGAAAGAAACTTGATTTTTCAAATGTTATCTGTATTGAAACTCTGGAAGACCCGTTAAATATTTTTGACAGCATGGATAATGAAATTACAACGGTTAATGATGGGGAGATATATGTTACATCCAGCCTGTTTTTTTCTGAAAAGAATAATTTTAAAACAGGTTGTAAGATGCAGATAACATTAAATGGAAAAACAAGGGATTTTATACTTAAAGACTATGCTAAAAATGCAATCTGTTCTTCATCTATGATGGGCATTACTAAAGTTCTTATCAGCAGGAATGATTATAATTATTTAAAATCTGGAAACCCTGGAAGTTCTGGCTTGTTGTGGGAATGTAGCGTTTATACAGATGACAGGGATTACAATACAAAAGTTTCAGAAGTTGCTTTTAGTTCTCTGACAAGGTCAGATTATGATGGAATTAAATTAATGTATATTGTTGATGTAGTTGTTGCAGCAACAGTCCTGCTTGTTAGTATATGTATTATCCTTATATCAATGGTAATGCTGCGTTTTACAATTAATTTTACCATGAATGAGGAGTTCCGTGAGATAGGTGTTATGAAGGCGGTTGGTATTAGAAACGGAAGCATAAAGCTTTTATATATTGTAAAATACCTTGCAATTTCTATTACTGGTGCGGCTGCCGGGTTTATTCTTAGTATTCCGTTTGGAAATATCCTGTTGCAAAGTATTTCAAGAAATATTGTAGTTTCTGGCAATACAGGTTATATGCTTAATTTCCTGCTTGCACTTGTTACAGTATTTATTGTAATATTATTCTGTTATTTTTGTACAAGGAATATAAATAAGATTTCTCCTGTTTCTGCTATCAGGAATGGCGGCACAGGGGAACGTTATGCAAGGAAAGGGGTTATAAATCTTTGGAAATCAAGGCTTGTGCCTGTCCCTTTTATGGCATTAAATGATATTTTAAGCAAGCCAGGAAGATATTTTTCAATGGCTTTGGTTTTTACATTAGGCATACTTTTAATAATTATTCCAGTTAATACCATAAATACTCTTCATTCAGGCGAACTTACAGAATTATTTGGAATGGCAAAGAGTGACCATGTTATCTCACAGGAAATACTTTTGCAGGAGGATGGTTCTGGTACAGAAAGCATTAAAGAAAATATAGAAAGCCTGAAAAAAGAACTTGGCAGGAATAATATTGATGCGGTGGTATTCCAGGAAGCTCTTTTTAAAGCAGATATTTTATATAATGACAGAAGAATGGAAGTACTGGCAGAGCAGGGGAATGGAGATACAGATGATGGGATATACCAGTATATAGAAGGAACACCTCCTGCAAATCCAGATGAAATTGCGGTTACTAGTGTTGTTGCAAAGGAAATGGATGTTGGAATTGGTGATTATGTAGAAGCCAGTATTGGCAGTATTAAAGAAAAGTATATTATAACAGCAGTTTTCCAGTCAATGCAAAATATGGGTTCGGGTATACGTATTTACCACAATAAAGATACCAGGGATATATTGCCGGCAGGCGTATTAGGCATACAGGTAAAATACAATGACAATCCAGACAGCAGTTTATTAAAAGAAAGGAAGAAGCT
Source organism: uncultured Lachnospiraceae bacterium (assembly GCA_910588655.1). Taxonomy (GTDB): domain Bacteria; phylum Bacillota; class Clostridia; order Lachnospirales; family Lachnospiraceae; genus Butyribacter. The sequence continues at coordinate 80,213 of CAJUPJ010000006.1, forward strand.
GCTGGAACAGTTTTATCCAGATGATAATGTTTATACTGCTGGAGGATATATAACTGTTATGATGGGAGATATTACAGGGCAGATAGACGGGGTTAAAAACCTTATACTTTGTATTGTTTTTTGTATTAATATACTTGTTACGGTGCTTATGTCAAAAAGCTTTATAACTAAAGAAAAAAGCGGGATTGCAATTCTTAAAGCAGTTGGTTTTAATAATATACAGCTTGCCTGCTGGCAGACGTTAAGAATTGTAATAATACTTTTTATTTCTGCTGTTTTAAGCATTTTACTATCAACCCCGCTTTCACAGCTTCTTATAGCACCAGTTTTCCGTATGATGGGTGCATACAGTATAGAGTTTGATATTAATGCTTTAGAGGTGTATTTATTATATCCGTCTGCAATATTTGCTGTAACCTCATTTGCTGCATTTGTATCATCACAGGGCGTAAGGAAAATACCAGCTTCACAGGCATCAGATATAGAATAAATGGAGGATTTTTTATGGATACAATATTAGAAGTTAAGAATTTATGTAAAACTTATATTATAAATAAAAGACAGAATAATGTGCTTAAAAATGTTACTTTTTCAATAAAGGCCGGGGATATGACAGCAATTATGGGGGCTTCTGGTTCTGGAAAATCTACTCTTTTATATTCTGTTTCCGGGATGGACAATATTACTGCTGGCGAAGTAAAATTCTGTGGTACTGATATTCCTGGGATGAATGAAAACCAGCTTGCAAAATTACGTCTTAATAAGATGGGTTTTATATTCCAGCAGATGTACATGCTTAAAAACCTTTCCATCCTTGATAATATTATACTTCCTGCAAGGCAGTCACGTAAAATAAAGGAAAGGTACAGTGAAACGGCAGGACGTGGCAGGGATTTAATGCGTAAGCTTGGAATTAGTGATATTGCAGATAATGATATTAATGAGGTCTCAGGAGGACAGCTCCAGCGTGCATGCATATGCCGCAGCATGATTAACAAGCCGGATATTATTTTTGCTGATGAACCAACAGGGGCGCTTGACAGGACTGCATCAGGTGAGGTTATGGAGGAACTTGCATGCATTAATAATGAGGGTACAACAGTAATGCTTGTTACGCATGATGTAAGGGTTGCGGCAAGGTGTACAAGGCTGCTTTATATAGCTGATGGCAATATTGAAGGGGAGTATAACCTTGGCAGGTGTACTGGAAGCACGAAACTCAGGGAGAGGGAAAGGCAGGTTAGTAACTGGCTTATGGAAATGGGCTGGTAATCTGGGTGTACAGGAATAATTATGGTGGATATACTGGTTGTTGAGGATAATAAAGAATTAGCAGGGCTTCTTTATGATTTTTTATGTGTGCAGGGGTATTCTGTGTGTATTGCAGAAAACGGGGAAAAGGCACTGGCTTTATATAAGGATGAGGGAGCAAAGCTTGTATTGCTTGATATTATGCTTCCTGGGATTGATGGTTTTGCAGTATGCAGCAAAATACGTGAAGATGGCAATACACCTGTTATAATAATTAGTGCAAAGAATGATAAACAGTCAGAACTCGGAGGGTTAAACCTTGGTGCAGATGATTATATTGAAAAACCGTATGATATTGATATACTGCTTGCTAAAATAAAAGGTATATTTAAACGCAGGTATTCAGATAAAGATAACAGGATTTCCTGTGGAAATATCTGTCTGGACAAGGCAAGCCATACTGTTGAAAAAGATGGTGTGCCGCTTGCATTATCTGCCAAGGAATTTGATTTGTTGTGCCTGCTTATGGAAAACAGGGGCAGGGCACTTGGCAAGGAATATATTTTTAACAGTATATGGGGCAGTGACAGTTTTTCAGAACCACAGACATTAACTGTACACATAAAGTGGCTGCGCCAGAAAATAGAGGATAATCCTTCAAAACCAGAGAAAATAATTACTATATGGGGCATGGGGTATAAATTTATATGAAAACATTTGACAGGGTTTTTATAATTACAATTATAATGCTTATTATAATAGCTGCCATTTTTAATATTGGAATGGTGTCTGGCAGTAACCCATATAGCGGAAGGCAGTACCGGGTGGAAATTAAACGGCTTGCTTCTGAAATAGAGAAAAATGGAAGCAATAATATAGACTTGTCTGGCTGCCAGTATGTTACAGGTGTTGGGGAATATAACGGCAGCAGCCAGTTTTATAATGTAAACAGTGATTATTATATCTGTGAGATAAATAATGTGCTTTACCGTTTTGATTATATCCATGAAAGTGAAAATAATATGGGTATGCTGGTAAAGGCGGATATAATAATTGGAATAATGGCACTGGCTGTTATAGCTGTTTTTGTCTTTGTGCGCCAGAAAATACTTCTGCCGTTCACCCAGTTTGCAGATTTGCCATATGAGCTTTCAAAGGGAAATCTTGTAGTCCCTGTCAAAGAAAGCAAGAACCATTATTTTGGAAAATTTTTATGGGGTGTGGAACTGCTCCGCGAAAATATGGAACAGCAGAAACAGCGGGAATTAAAATTGCAAAAGGATAAGAATACATTGCTGCTTTCAATTTCACATGATATAAAAACGCCTTTATCAGCAATAAAACTGTATTCCAGGGCACTGGCTTTGAATATTTATAATGACAGCAGCAGGCAGTTGGAAATTGCAGAAAATATTAATAAAAAGGCGGATGAAATAGAAAAGTTTGTTTCACAGATTGCCAGGGCTACAAGTGAAGAGTATTTAAGCCTTGATGTAAATACAGGGGAGTTTTTTCTTTCGGCTGTTGTTAGTAAAATAGATGTATATTATAGTGAAAAATTAAAGCTGGGTAATACAAGTTTTACTATAGGGAGGTATATGGACTGCCTGTTGTATGGTGATATTTCAAGGTCAGAAGAGGTTTTGCAGAATATTATAGAAAATGCCATAAAATATGGTGATGGAAAAAGCATTGGCATAAATATCCGGGAAGAAGAAGGCTGTATACTTGTGGCTGTCCGGAATAGCGGGAACACGCTGCCAGAAACAGAAATGCCACATATATTTGACAGTTTCTGGCGTGGCTCTAATGCAGGCAGCAACAGGGGGAGCGGGCTTGGGATGTATATCTGCAGGCAGCTTATGTATAAAATGGATGGGGATATATTTGCAGAAATAAATGGAGGGGATATGGTAGTAACTGCTGTATTCCGCAAAGCATAAATTACAATCCCCTCCATAATTATGTTTAATTCTATTTAAAGGTGGAGAACCCTTTCTTTTATTTCCTGGGTACGCCCCTGGTTCCAGAATTGTGTGCCAATATAACCACATGTGCGGCGTGCAACATTCATTTTATTCTGGTCTGTATTGCCGCAGTTTGGACATTCCCATACCAGTTTGCCATGTATGTCTGTAACAATTTCAATCTGCCCTGTATAACCACATTCCTGGCAGTAATCACTTTTTGTATTAAGTTCAGCATACATAATATTATTATAAATATATTTCATAAGTTCAAGTACAGCGTCAATGTTGTTTTCCATATTTGGGACTTCAACATAACTTATTGCCCCGCCTGGTGAAAGGCGCTGGAACTGTGCTTCAAATTTCAGCTTTTCAAAGGCATTTATTTCTTCTGTTACATGTACATGGTAGCTGTTGGTAATATAATTTTTATCTGTAACCCCGCGTATAATTCCAAAGCGTTTCTGTAAGCATTTGGAGAATTTATATGTGGTTGATTCAAGTGGCGTGCCATATAAACTGAAATCAATATTTTCCTCTTTGCGCCATTTTGCGCAGAAATCATTAAGTTTCTGCATTACTTCAAGTGCAAATGGTGTGGCATCAGGGTTAGTATGGGGTTTGCCTGTCATATAGCGTGTACATTCACAAAGCCCTGCATAGCCAAGTGACAGGGTGGAATAACCATTATATAAAAGCTTGTCAATTTTTTCGCCTTTCTTAAGGCGGGCAAGTGCACCATACTGCCATAAGATAGGCGCAACATCGGATGGTGTGCCTTTAAGCCTGTTATGGCGGCACATAAGGGCACGTTTGCAAAGAGCCATGCGCTCATTAAATATTTCCCAGAATTTATCAATGTCCCCTTCTGATGAACATGCAATATCAACAAGGTTTACAGTTACAACTCCCTGGTTAAACCTTCCATAGAATTTAGGCTTGTTATTTTCATCATGGTAAACAGTAAGGAAAGAGCGGCATCCCATGCAGGTATAGCAGTTGCCGTCTTTAAGCTGTTTCATGATTTTTTCTGAGATATAGTCAGGAACCATGCGCTTTGCAGTACATTTTGCGGCAAGTTTTGTTAAATACCAGTATTTAGAGCCTTCACGTATATTATCTTCTTCAAGTACATATATAAGTTTAGGAAATGCAGGTGTAATATATACGCCTTTTTCATTTTTTACGCCAAGTATGCGCTGGCGCAGTATTTCTTCTGTAATCATGGCAAGGTCTTCGCGCAGCCTTCCTTCTGGCACTTCATCAAGATACATAAATACAGTTACGAACGGGGCTTGTCCATTAGTAGTCATAAGTGTTATTACCTGGTACTGTATCATCTGTACACCACGTTTAATTTCATCTTTAACACGCAGCTCTGCAACATTATTTATCTGTTCCTCTGTACAGTTTATGCCAGACTTTTCAAATTCTTCCTTTACCTGGCGGCGGAATTTCATACGGCTTACATTGACAAAAGGTGCAAGGTGTGCAAGGGAAATGCTCTGGCCGCCATATTGTGAACTTGCAATCTGGGCAATGCTCTGGGTTGCTATATTACATGCTGTTGAGAAGCTTTTAGGAGTGTCTATCATAGTTTCACTTATAACAGTGCCATTCTGTAACATATCATCAAGATTGACAAGGCAGCAGTTATGCATATGCTGGGCAAAGTAGTCTGAGTCATGGAAATGTATAATCCCCTGTTCATGTGCACGTACGATATCTTCTGGAAGAAGAAACCTTCTGGTAATATCTTTGCTGACCTCGCCTGCCATGTAATCACGCTGGACACTGTTTACAGCTGGGTTTTTATTAGAATTTTCCTGGAGCACTTCTTCATTCTGGCATTCAAGAAGGCTCATAATCTGCTTGTCTGTGGAGTTTGATTTACGGACAAGCGCCCTTGTATAACGGTAGGTAATATATTTGCGTGCAACTGCAAAAGCACGCTTATTCATTATCTGGTTTTCAACAAGGTCTTGTATTTCCTCAACATTAAGAGCCCTGTTCATATCAGCACATATCTGTGTTACGTTCTGGGCAATTTCACTTACCTGTTCTTCAGACATGCGGTTAATAGTAGCAACCTCTTTGTTAGCTTTACTTATAGCGGCAATAATTTTATCAATATTAAATGTTTCTTCTGTTCCGCTGCGCTTAATAATTTTCATAAATATCCCCCATTCCTGCCAAATCCTGCTCTGTGCCCGCTGTAATCTGTGGGCATTAAATATATACTACCATATATTGTGATGGTTTGCAATATATAACATTATATTGTATGTCCGTTTTATAAATTCTTGTTATATTGGAGGGCTTAAAGTACCCCTTTTATGTAATATTACTGGCATCTGGCACATAAAACCTGTCACCATAAATCCACAACAAAACATAAAACATCAGAATAACTGTAAATTATCATGTGTTTGGAAATTTATGAAACATATGTGAGCATAACTGGAAGCCAGGTTGTGAAAAATAAGGAAAAATGTTATAATAAAAATAAACATATTATGGGGAAGGAGGCATGGTTCGTATATGTAAAGAAATGGAAGAGAGAGTTAACAGGGAAAGAAAAGAGGAAAGGATTAACTAAGAAATTCTAATAGATAAAATCCCGGAAATACTGGTAAATGGGCATTTCCGGGATGGCTTTATACTGGTTTCTGGATTTATGTGTTTATTTGTTACATATCTAAATCTTTACCTTTATTTTTATTAGTTTTAATATTAAGATTAGTTAGAAATTCCCTGACATCCACGAGTTTTTTATTCTTAGACACAAACTTCATTGTTGGAAATGCGTCCAGTATACGGATGTTTCCATTAAGCGGGTGCTTTTTAATGAACTTTGAATGTTTGTCAAAATAGTTTTTAAAACGTTCTTCAAGATGTAAAAGCCTGGCATCAGTGCCCGGTAATTCTTTTAATGAATTTATCTTCTGGTATACTGTTTCTTTTTTACTATTAAAATTACTGCTTTTAGAAGTTATTGTTTCATACAGTGTTTTAAAACGTATATCCTGTAACTGGTTTTCAATTTCATTGCGGAAATTGTAAAGAGTTTCCAGTTGTTTGCTGAAATTTATCGTAGTAAATATAGTATATGCCAAATCTGCAAGTGCCAGTATAGTTGCGGCAATTAATAGATATACGCCGATACTCTCAGGAATAAAACCAATAATTTTTATAACAAATGGTTCTAGGAAATCGAATAAAAAAATTGATAAAAATCCCCAGAACAGTGAGGGTATAAGAGCTACCCTGCCTTGGAAGTTATATGGTTCATTTGAATAATCCCACCATTTGGCATGGGTAAGTTTTTCAAGAAGCAGTGCAACAATATATTCTGCAATGGTTGCAACTGCCATACCAAGTATAAACAACAATGATGGATGTGCTTCAAATGGTCTTAACAGTATATAAACAATGGTTGCGCCTGTCCCATATAAAGGCAGCAGAGGCCCGTTTAAAACCCCTCTGTTAATTAATTTATGGTCTCTTATAGAAACAAAAGTGCTTTCATAAATCCAGCCAAAAAAACTGAAAATATAAAAATTCATTAAAATAAAATATGGTGTAAGTCCAAAAATCATAGATATCCCCGTTTCTGTTTTATTTTATGGATAACTTTTATGTTATATCTGGAAGGATTGCTTTATAAAGCCAGTATGAATTGCTGGGCAGATGCATAAGCACATAATACACTTTATGTAGATAATTGGCAAGTGTCTGGTTGATAGACGCGGGGTTTTTGCACGCTTCTGCTACGGCACATAAAGCCCCTGATGTTCCTGTGGAACATTTAATACAGGGCTTAAGCACCAGTGGCTTCATACAGTAGTTCACTGGAAGCAAATTCCACAAAAGCATTGTGCAATTTCCATTTTTGTGGTATCTTATACAAATATAGGCATAAAGACATAATTTGCAACACAGGAGGTGTGTAATGGAGAAACCTGGTATGGATAAAATAGTTGTTTTTTTAACAATTGCACTTTTGCCAGTGTTTGCCCTGACAATTATACCAAAGATTTTGTTAAGGTTATTTAACAGTGGTGTTAGTTCTTTAATAAGTGACGGGTATTATAAGGCAAGCCTGGTGACTGCCGCAGTCCTGTTTATAATTATCCTGGTACTGTCAGCATATATAACTATACAGCCATATATAGGATGGGGAATTGCATATGTATGTGGCATAATTTACAGTATTTTATTATTTGTAAGACCAGGAGAGGAATTTAACAGTCTTAATTTTTATATAATTGTTATCAGTTATGCAGTAGATATTGCGGTGCTGCTGGCGGTTTCCTTATTTAAGAAAAAATAGGAATTGCCGTTGACTTTTTACCATAAAAAATTTATACTTAGATAAAAATGGCAATTATTATATTTTTATAATAGCCATTGTACCAATAACCCCTGCCATATGGGTTTTATATGGCAGACCAATTATATCACAGGGAGGTTTTTATAAAATGGCAACAAAAGCTAATTACAAGTTAGAAGAAATCGGTGCTGGCAAGGTTGGTTTTTCAAAAACACGTTCTATTATTGAAGCTGCTTTTTATGGCAACAATGTAGTAAAGGTAAATACTCTTAAAGAAGCTTATAACTTAGCAAAGAGCACACCTGGTGCTATTGTTACAGATATGCCTGTATACAGGGGCGAAGAGTTTGGACTTGAATCAGATGCTAAAGTTTTATTGTTTAATGATGGTGCTGTAACAGGACGTTATGCAGCAGCACGCCGCATTAAGGGATATCCTGGTGTTGATGAAGGCAAGCTTGATAAGGTAGTAATGGATGCTGTTTATAAAACACGCTTTAAGAAATTATACCATGCACAGGTTTTTGTTGGACTTGACCCTGAATTCATGGTTAAAGCACATCTTCTTATTCCAGAAGGGGAAGAAATGCTTATGTATAACTGGATGCTTAACTTCCAGTATATGTCAGATGAGTATGTAAAGATGTATAAAGAGTCTAAGCCAGTAGGTGACGGCAAAGAAGCTGATATTTATATTTTCTCTGACCCTCAGTGGGCTCCAGTACCAGCTCCAGACGTTGACTATAGCTGTTTAAGTGACCCTCAGACACTCTGCTACTTTGATACCAACGAAAACTGTGCTGCAATCCTGGGCATGAAATATTTCGGTGAGCATAAGAAAGGTACTCTTACAATGGCATGGGCTATTGCTAACCGTAACGGTTATGCATCATGCCACGGCGGACAGAAAGAATATTCACTTCCTGATGGCAGGAAATATGTTGCATCAGTATTTGGCCTTTCAGGTTCAGGCAAGTCTACACTTACACATGCAAAGCATAATAATAAATATGGCGATAATGCTATTACTGTTCTTCATGATGATGCGTTTATTATTAACTCAGATACATGTGCATCAGTAGCGCTTGAGCCAACTTATTTTGATAAGACAGCAGATTATCCTACAGGCTGCCCTGATAACCAGTATCTTTTAACTGCACAGAACTGTTCAGCTACAATGGATGAAGATGGCAAAATCCAGTTAGTTACAGAGGATATCCGTAATGGTAACGGACGTGCTATTAAGTCTAAACTCTGGTCACCAAACCGTGTAGATAAGATTAATGAGCCTGTTAATTCAATAATCTGGATTATGAAAGACCCTACTATCCCTCCTGTAGTTAAGTTAAAGGGTTCTGCGTTAGCTTCAGTTATGGGGGCTACACTTGCAACAAAGACTTCTACAGCAGAGCGTGTTGCAGCAGGAACAGACTTAAATGCACTCCGTATTGTGCCATATGCTAACCCATTCAGGACTTATCCTCTTGTAAATGACTATGACAAGTTCAAGAAGTTAGTAGAAGAGAAGAATGTAGACTGCTATATTGTTAACACAGGTGACTTTATGGGTAAGAAAGTACAGCCTAAAGACACACTTGGAATTCTTGAAGCTATTGTAGAAGGCAAAGCAGAGTTCAAGAAATGGGGTAACTTTGATGATATAGAGATTATGGAATGGGAAGGATTTGTTCCAAATCTTGATGATGCAGAATATAAAAATGCATTAAAGGGCGCTATGCAGAACCGTGTAGATGCTGTTAAGGGGTTTGCTGAGAATAACAGCGGATATGATAAGCTTCCAGACGAAGCACTTGCAGCAGTACAGAAACTTGTAGATGCTTTACAGTAACTTCTAACAGGCGGGCAGCCGCATGCTGTTGTATAAGCAGCATGGACAGGCAGCAGCCTTTGCCAGGGAACTGTTATACTTAAAGATATTAGGTATAACAGTTCTTTTTTTCTTCCTTCTGCATAGGATTAAACATGCAGTCTTTATGTAATCAGCTAGGGAAGGAGAAGGCATTATGGATGACAAACTTGATGAAGTAATTAAAAAATATCCTGTAATAGTAAAATCAAGGCGCAGGATAAGGGGAGCTGTACTTTTAGACACAGACAAAGGCATATATATGGCAAAGATGTATACAGCAAGCAGGAAGAGGCTTCTGTTTGAAGAAAAGGTTAAGGCAGCATTAACCAGTGCCGGGTATGCAAATGTTGATTATGCAGTAAAAAATATTGATGGTGAGCTGCTTACAGATGATGGGAGTGGCAATAAATGGCTGGTAAAGAAATGGTACAATGGTGTAGAATGTGATATTAAAGATATTAAAAAAGTAGTGTTTGCATCATCAAATATGGCAGTTATACATAAATTAATGGTTATTGGCAGTGAAGATGATACACAGGTTCATGTCAAAACAAATAAATTAGATATAGAGGCCCTTTTTCTGCGCCATAATAAAGAAATTAAAAGGGTTCATGGATATATACGTGAAAAGCGCCAGAAAAATGAAATGGAAATCTGTCTTTTAAATTCTTATAAAAATTTTTCAGGGCAGGGGATTATAGCAGAGGAATTTTTAAAAGAAAGTGGTTACAGCAGCCTTTGCAATGAAGCTGTCAGCCAGGGAAAGGTTTTGCATGGAAGCTATAATTACCACAATATTATAGTATCAGGTGAACAGGTTATCACAACAAATTTTGAAAAGGCAGATATCGGGCTTCAGGTAATTGATTTGTATGATTTTATCAGGAAAGTTATGGAAAAAAATTCATGGAACATAGATATAGGGATTAATGCTATAGAAGCTTACAGGAGGGAGCGGGAGCTGGGAAGTGAAGAACGGAAGGTTCTTTATGCACTGCTTTTATATCCAGAGAAATACTGGAAACTTGTAAATTTTTATTATAATGGCAAAAAATCGTGGATGTCTGCTAAAAACTATGAGAAACTGAAACGTATATGCAGCCAGGAGGAAGAACGCCATAAATTTCTTAAAGAAGCAAAAAGGCTTTTAATTTAGCTTTCCATGTAGTATAATAGTGAAAGGGTATTGCTTTATTCTGTAAAATCGTTGTGATAAGGAGGAAAACCATGTTGTTTAACAGGGTTTATGGTAAGAAAACAGCAGTATTTATAATTTTTATGCTGGCTATCCTGGTGCTTGCTTCATGCAGTATTAAGAAAAAAAGCCAGACCAGAAGGAATGTTAATGTAACTGGAGATGTACAGGAAACAGAAAGCCAGGCATTGACAGGAGTTATTGTTAATGTTGACAAGGATTTATGCCAGGTTACATTGCGTGAGCTGGATTATGACGTTGATACAATACTTGATTATAATGCTGCATCTGAAATTATAGATAAATATGGTGTACAGATAGCAGGAGATGAACTGCAGCCCGGGCAGATAATGGATGTAACATATAACCCTGGTACTTCAAAAGTTATTTCCATGAGTATTCCAGAGGATGTATGGGAATACCAGGAAGTTGACGAGTTTGCATTTGACAGTGAAGAAAGTGCAATGAGTTTTGCAGGCAAAAAGTACCAGTATACAGACCAGACATATTTTTCATCACTTGACAGTAAAATACAGATGATGGAACTTAATGATAATGATGTTGTTACTGTAAGGGGTATAGGGATAAGGGTATATTCTGTTACACGTACAAAGGGACATGGTTATATAAGGCTGGCGAATTACAGCTATTTTACAGGGGGTACTGTAAATGTTGGCAACAGTATAATACTTCCTGTTACTGATAATATGCTTATCGCTGCTGGCGAGGGTTCATACCGTGTAGTGCTTGGCAAGGGTGGTACAAAGGCTGTTAAAAATGTTACTGTAAAGGATGGGGCAGAAACAAAACTTGATTTTAGTGAGTACAGGACAGAGGTTAAAAATGCAGGCAATATTACATTTGAAATAGAACCTTACGGGGCTGACTTGTATATAAATGGTTCTGCTGTTGATTATAGCAGTCCTGTTGCATTAAATTATGGTGAATATAATATCAGGGTTGAGATGACCGGATATACAACTTATACTGGTGTGCTTGACGTTGAGAAAGCAGAGAGTATAATAAAAATTGACCTGATAGATGAAAATGCATCAGTCTCTGCATCTTCTACAAGCACCCCTAAGCCTTCGGGCGGGACAGACAGCAAGAAGGACGATGATAATGTAACAACTAAAAAGATAGACAGTGACCATACAATAACAGTTTCTTCACCAGAGGGCGCTGAGGTTTACCTTGATAATGTTTATAAGGGCTTAGCTCCATGCTCTTTTACAAAGGTTATTGGTTCACAGACTATTACATTGAGCAAACCAGGATACCAGACCAAAAGTTATTCTATAGATGTCCTGGATGATGATAAAAATGTTAAACTGGGTTTTTCTGAATTGGCAGAAGACTCTGGTTAATATAATATATTATATAGAAGCAATGCTTTCTGTATTTAAAATTAAAACAAATAAGAGGAGGATATAATTAATGGATTACAAAGAGGTTTACGAGGCATGGCTTGCCAACCCTTATTTTGATGAGGAAACAAAGAATGAATTAAAATCAATATCTGGTGATGATAATGAGATTAAAGAACGTTTCTACCAGGATTTAGAGTTTGGTACGGCCGGTCTCCGCGGGGTTATTGGTGCAGGTACTAACCGCATGAACATTTATACAGTGCGTAAAGCTACACAGGGCCTTGCTAATTACATTATTAAGGCTGGAAAGGCTGCACAGGGTGTTGCAATTGCATTTGATTCACGCCATATGTCACCTGAATTTGCAGATGAGTCTGCATTATGCCTTGCAGCTAATGGCATTAAAGCATATGTATTTGAGTCATTAAGACCTACACCAGAGCTTTCATATGCAGTAAGGGAATTAAAGTGTGTTGCCGGCATTAATATAACAGCGAGCCACAACCCTCCTGAATATAATGGCTATAAAGTATACTGGGAGGATGGTGCACAGATAACACCTCCACATGATACAGGCATTATGGCAGAGGTTAAGGCTGTTACAGATTATGCAGATGTAAAGACTATGGACAAGCAGGAAGCAATATCAAAAGGGCTTTATGAGCAGATTGGTGCAGCAATAGACGACAAGTATATTGAAGAACTTAAAAAACAGGTTATACACTGGGACAGCATAAAGGAGATAGGAAGCAAGTTAAAGATTGTTTATACTCCTTTACATGGGACAGGAAATATTCCTGCAAGGCGTGTACTAAAAGAAATAGGTTTTGAAAATGTATATGTTGTGCCAGAGCAGGAGCTTCCTGATGGTGATTTCCCTACTGTCAGCTACCCGAATCCTGAAGCAGCAGAAGCTTTTGAGCTTGCGCTTAAGCTTGCTAAAGAAAAAGATGCCGACCTTGTCCTTGCAACTGACCCTGATGCTGACCGCCTTGGTGTATATGTAAAAGATACAAAGAGCGGTGAATATATTACACTTACTGGTAATATGTCAGGATGCCTGCTTGCAGATTATGAGATTTCACAGACTAAAGAGACAAAGGGCCTTCCAGAGGATGGAAAGCTTATCAAGACAATCGTTACATCAAACCTTGCAGATGCAATTGCAAAGTATTACAATGTGGAACTTGTAGAGGTACTTACAGGATTTAAGTTTATAGGGCAGCAAATCCTTGGATTTGAAACAACAGGAAAGGGTTCATACCTGTTTGGTTTTGAGGAAAGTTACGGATGCCTTATCGGCACACATGCACGTGACAAAGATGCTATTGTTGCAACTATGGCACTTTGTGAGGCGGCTGCTTATTATAAGACAAAAGGTATGACTTTATGGGATGCCATGATTGAAATGTATGACAGGTATGGCTACTATAAAGACGGCGTACAGTCAGTTACTATGAAGGGAATTGAAGGGCTTAACAAGATACAGGAGATTATGACAAATCTCCGTGAAAACCCACCAAAAGAGATTAATGGTTATAAGGTGCTTTCATTCCGTGATTACCAGGCAGATACAGTTAAAGACATTGAAACAGGTGAGGTTAAACCTACAGGGCTTCCAAAGTCAAATGTACTGTATTTTGATATGCCAGATAATGTATGGATGTGTGTAAGGCCTTCTGGTACAGAGCCTAAGATTAAATTCTACTATGGTGTTGTTGGAAATTCCCTTGAGGATGCAGACAAGAAGTCAGCAGATATGGCAAAGGCTGTTACAGATATGGTTGAAAAGATGTCATAGGCTGGATATTATCTGCCTGGATGGCATTACTTGTAAAGAGCTGCTGTATATGGCGGCTCTTTACAGGTTTTTGGCAGTTTGTTTGATTGGCAAAATATTCGCAGTACTAAATTAATTTATACGGAGGAATGGGAATGCAGGAAAAATTAGAACGGTGGATAAACTGGATGGAGTTTGACGAGGTAGTATCTGGCAAACATAATGCACCACATAATATACTTGGGCTTCATGATTTTGACAAAGGCCAGGTGTTTACAGTATTCAGGCCACATGCACAGAGTGTACTTATTACAGATATGGATGGCAATAACGCTGTACGGCTTGAGGAAGTTGAGAAGGAGTCGGGTTTCTTTGGAAAATATGTGAGTGGCCATAAATACAAAGCACCATATAAAGTGCGTGTCCAGTATTCAGATAATGATATAGTTGAGTTTGTTGACCCTTATTGTTTTAAGCCACAGATTACTAGTGACGATTTATATGTATTTGCTGAGGGAAACCATTATGAAATATATGATAAACTTGGCGCACATCCTATGGTTATTGATGGCGTAAAGGGCACATATTTTGCAGTATGGGCACCACATGCAAGGGCAGTAAGCGTAGTTGGAAGCTTTAATATGTGGGATGGTATGCTCCACCCTATGAGAACACTTGAAGTATCAGGGGTTTATGAATTATTTATACCAGGTGTTGAACCAGGTGCAATCTATAAGTATGAAATACTTACAAGGCAGGGTGAAATCCTTCTGAAGGCTGACCCTTATGCCAATTATACAGAAATGCGTCCTGATAATGCTTCTGTAGTTGCAGACCTTACAGGCTTTAAGTGGGATGATGATAAGTGGATGGAAGAGCGTGCCAAAAAGAGCAGGGACGACCTTAGGAAAGAGCCTGTAGCTATTTATGAAACACATCTTGGTTCATGGAAAAAGAAGGATGATGGCACAGAGGATGGTTTTTATAATTACAGGGAACTTGCGCCGATGCTTGCAGACTATCTGCTTGAAATGGGCTATACACATATAGAACTTATGGGAATTGCTGAATATCCTTTTGATGGTTCATGGGGATACCAGGTTACAGGATATTATGCCCCGACAAGCCGTTATGGTGAACCACAAGATTTCATGTATTTTGTAAATTATATGCATAAAAAGGGCATCCATGTGATACTTGACTGGGTTCCAGCGCATTTCCCAAGGGATGCACATGGTCTTGGAAGATTTGACGGACAGCCTCTTTATGAGCATCCAGACCCACGCAGGGGTGAGCATCCTCACTGGGGGACTTATATATTCAACTATGCTTATAAGGAAGTTGAAAATTTCCTTATTGCAAACGGGCTGTTCTGGCTTAAGAAGTTCCATATTGACGGACTCAGGGTTGATGCAGTGGCTTCAATGCTTTATCTTGATTATGGCAAGAATGATGGTGAATGGCTTCCTAATGAAAATGGCGGCAAGGAGAACCTTGATGCAATTAACCTTTTCAAGCATATGAATAAGCAGTTTGAAGACAGAGCACCTGGAACAGCAGTAATAGCAGAGGAGTCTACAGCATGGGCAGGTGTAACTTCACCTGTACAGTTTGATGGGCTTGGCTTCCTGTTTAAATGGAATATGGGCTGGATGAACGATTTCCTGGAGTATATGAAGCTTGACCCTTATTTCAGGTCATTTAACCATAATAAACTTACATTCAGTATGCAGTATGCTTATAGTGAAAACTTTATACAGGTATTGTCACATGATGAAGTTGTGCATGGCAAATGCTCAATGATTGAGAAAATGCCTGGTGAGTATGAGGACAAGTTTGCAAATTTAAGGACTGCATATGGCTTTATGTATGGACATCCTGGCAAGAAGCTTTTGTTTATGGGACAGGAATTTGCACAGTTCCGTGAGTGGAGCGAGGAACGCAGCCTTGACTGGGAACTTTTAGATTATGATATGCACAGGAAAATGAAGACATATGTAAAGGACTTAAATAAACTTTATACAGAATATGAGGCAATGTATGCAAATGATTATGACCCTATCGGGTTTGAATGGATGAGCTGTGATAATGCCAATATGAGTGTAGTAAGCTTTGTAAGGCGTGGTTCATCTGTAAAGAACCAGCTTCTTTTTATCTGCAACTTTACACCGGTAGAATACGATGGTTTCAGGACAGCAGTGCCATGTCTTGGCAAATATACAAAGGTATTAAGTTCTGACGATTTATGCTATGGTGGTACAGGCGTTAAAAATGCTAAAACTGTACTTGCAGAAGAAATTGAATGTGAAAAGAAGGATTATTCTATTGAGATAAACCTGCCGCCATTATCTGTAACAGTTTATAAATATGATTATAAAGAAAGCAAATAAGAAATACATGCCTGCTGTTTGTTTAAAACAGGCAGCAGCTTATAAAAATAACCAGGGGTTTTGCCTCTGGTTATTTTTACTTTAAATCTATAATAAAATTATAATTAGGAGGATAGCAATAATTATTTCTGTATATAGCCTGATGCTATATAGCCAGTATAAAGTTTCTTTCCATCATAATAATTTGTTTTATACCATATTTTTGATTTGACATTAACCTTTTTAAGTAGTGCAACAGGAGTTCCTGCCGGTATGACAGCAAGGACTTTTTTATTAGTGCCTGCTGCTTTACGTATATTAAGTGCCGCAGTAGTCCTTCCTAATGAATAAAATTTCAGTGAAGTTTTAGCTGGAAGGTAGCCATTATATGTCCTTGTCTTTACCATATAGCTTACATGCATATATGATGTGTTATTAGCTAAATATGTTCTTCCAAGGTACTCTATAGTAGAACTTTTTGGAAGGGTAATTAACTTTGCAGAACCAGAAGCAGGTGTTTTTAATAAATTCAGCCTGGAGTTTGTTATAGCAGCTTTCCTGGTACTCATTGTAGCGGCAGTAAGTGTTGTAAAACCGCTATAATATGGCTTGCCATCAATCTTAACATAAGAGCGTATCCTATAGTAATACTCATGGTCTGGCAGAAGCTTAGCATTTTTAAATGATGTTACTGAACTATTTGTAATAGTTTTGATTTTCTTGTATGTGCCTTTAAAAACATCAGCCCTGTAAATCTGGTATCCTTTTGCTCCAGTGTCATTGTACCATTCCAGTGTTATATTCTTATTAGCAGGAGTTCCTGTAAACCAGCTTGTTTTACCAGGTTTAATAATAAACCCTGATGTTACAGTGCCTGCATAATCCCCAATACCAGTAATAGTAACCAAAGCTTTGCCTGCATTTATATTATTAGAATATGTAACCTCATAATCTTCATATTCTATTAATTCATTGCCATCTAACGAAACGGTTATATCTGGCATAATTTCATCACCAGTATATGTTTCATCAGGAATTTCCTGCACAACTGCACCTTCTAAATTAATAGTTTCAACAGGTTTTTCCGTATTAACAGGTTTAGGGGTAGCTGTTGGTTTAGGAGTAGCTGTTGGTTTAGGGGTAGCCGTTGGTTTAGGAGTAGCCGTTGGTTTAGGGGTAGCTGTTGGCTTAGGAGTAGCTGTTGGTTTAGGGGTAGCTGTTGGCTTAGGAGTAGCTGTTGGCTCTGGCTTTTCTGTTACAGCAGGTGTAGCAATTGCGGCAGGGGGTACAGTAATTACATTGTTGTTATCATCATCCTCATTACTGCCAGAAGAGTTGTTTCCACCAGAACTGCCATCTAAAGTGGTATCTGTATACCAGAAGTTACAGTCAACTTTCCCTGATATACCATCCACTGAGCCAGAACTTGTATACTGCCAGTATTCATATGGGTTAGCATATGTAGTTTTTGTAGTATAGTTTGCAAGCCATATTTTATAACTTTGTCCAAGCTTTTTTCCATTAATAAGTTTGGAAAAATCGTTTGGATTAGCATATATCATAGGTTCATAGCCTGCATCTTTTATTGTTTCACAAAATGCAATACAGTTATTAGTTGCGGCAGACTTGCTAAGGTTTGCTTTATACATCCTGCCAATAGGGCCATTTGCATCAGTAGGGAACTCATAATCAATAACTACAGGAAGTGTTACATCATAGTCCTTAATTTTTTCAAGGCAGTATTCTGCTTCTTCTATAGCCTCTTTTTTATTAACTGCCTCAGTAAAGTAGTAAACACCTACTTGTATGCCTGCATCAAGTGCCCCTTCGATGTTGTCCACAAATTTAGTGTCCGTACAAAGTGTGCCAGAAGCACCATACCCACGGTAGCCAGCACGTATAATAGCAAAATCAACACCTGACTCTTTCACTTCTTCCCAGTCAATTGTTTTATTATAATATGACACGTCAATGCCATTATATATATTCATTCCATCAAAAACATCAGAATGGGTATATGTTTTATTATCAAAAAGACCTTCTGTCTGGGATGATTTCCGCAATGCTTTTTTGGCTACAGGTGCAGTAAGCAGTTCTTCCCTCATTGCATTGCCTGTATTGCTATTTTCAGAGGCTAAGCTGCTTGTTACGGCACTGCCTGAAATAGCACTGCCAGTTGTGGTGCTGTCTGTATATGTACTAAAAGGGGTGGCAGCAGAAGCATATGAAACGGTGCTATGTAGTAATAATAAGGCGGCGGACAGCCTGCATAATATCTTATGTCTATTCATATAATCCTCCAGACCCCAGAGTGTAAAATCTGGGTAGTTATTTTTCTTTAATATATATACACAATGGTTGTGGCAAAAATATGTGAAAATTTCATCTATTCTGTAAATAATGTAAATATAGGATAATTTCCAGTTATCTTGTGTTTGTTTGGATTAACGGACGGTTTCTGTGCCAGAACCAGAATATTCCTTACAGGGGTACGCTTTCGCTACGATAAGCCACGCAGCGGCACATAAAGCCAGATACCTAATGTTACAAAATAAACTGACGTTTCTTTTGCAACATTAAATATCTGGCTTAAATGCCGACGGGCTTAAAGTACCCCTGTAAGGAATATTGCTGGTATCATGACACTTGAAACCTGTTACTATAAATCACTCAAACCCAGAATAACAAGATAACTGGAAATTATGCTGGGTGGAGGGAGTTCAGACGCACGGAAGAATAAAGAAATTTACTAATCAAAGATTATGGCTTTGTACTGGTAATAGTTTATCACATTTTTAATTTAGGTGTGTTATAATTATCCATATAGAATAATTTACAAAAAATGTAAATATAAATTTGAGAACCTTAAAATTATGAGTGATTATTGCTCTTCACATGTTATCAATAAAATCCTCCAAAGGCCCTGGAAATAAAGGATTTACAGCAATGTGTCCGCCTTATCCCTTTATATGGTTTCACACTGGATAATTACATTGATGATGAAAGCAACGGTTTATGGTATGAGTTACTTACGAAAGCCGTTGACTTTTATATCGTACTGCGATATACTAACTATATTGAAGTGCAATGTATCGCACTGAAATTGACGGGAGGTGTGTAAAATGAACCAACATATTAAAAAAGTGTATGTTCCTATGACAGAAACTGCTTTTTTAATTTTACTATGTTTACGGAAACCTAATCATGGATATGGTATTGTCCAGATGGTTGAAAAAATGACTGATGGTGCTATCAGGCTTACGCCCGGCACGATGTATGGGAGTTTATCAAAAATGGAAAAAGACAATATAATCCATTTTATTCGTGAAGAAGATAAACGGAAAATCTATCAAATCACGGATTTAGGATTAGAAGTTTTACAGCTTGAACGGAAACGGATTGAACGTTTATATAAGATAGTTCAGGAGGAGATGTAGAATGGAAGTAAAAAAACAATTCAAATGGTTTACAATATTTGAATATGAAAAAGAACAGGATTATTTGCGGGAAATGCACAAGTCAGGTTGGAAATTTGTTAAGGTAACGGGCCTGGGAATGTACTATTTTGAAAAATGCCTTCCTCAAGATGTGGTCTATCAACTGGATTATAACAAAGATGGACGTGCTCATAAAGATGAATATTTGAAAATGTTTGATGACTGTGGCTGGGAATACATACAGGATTATTTTGGTTACAGTTATTTTAGAAAAGTTGTTTCTGACGATGGTATAGCAGAAGAAATTTTTTGCGATGATGAATCAAGACTTCAGATGATGCAACGGGTATTAAAAGGAAGAATGTTGCCATTGTTAATTATATTTTTTCTCGTATTATTACCACAATTTTTTATCAGCCTGTTTGACACACACAATTATTTTATAGCTGCATTTGCTGGTGGTGTTCTAACCATGTACATTATAATATCCGCTATATTCTTTGTAAAATATAGCCAGTATAAAAGCGGTGGAAAATAATTTAATTAAGAAGGGAGGCGCATACAAATGTATGAGTTTTTTCAAGCGGCATTCTCATGGATTCTGTTGGGATTATTTGTGGCTGTTAGTTGTGCATTTTTTTATAACAAAAAGAAATAACACATAAGGTTTGAACAGATAAACTAAAATTTGTAGATGGTAACTTTATTTAAGAATTAAATGAGGATAAGAAAATGGCAGAACAAAACAGGCTGGTTTTATGGGGATGGTTCAGTCCGGAAATTGTTAAAAACAGGCTAATACCAGATATTGAAAAAAATATTATGAAATATGGTGTAAGCTTCCCTGTTGCTTATCAAACATTTCAAAAAAATAAATATGCAGTAAATAGTCTGTATTTTCATCATTCCTATGCGGAATGTGATATACCAATAGGACAGAAATACACTAAAATAGCATTAATGGAGAATTACGGGATAATGCCAGATTCAATTCAAACTTGTCATTCAGAGGTTATATGTTTTTTTACATGCAATCCTAGGATGCAGCCTTCTGAATATGCAATGAGGGGGCATCATGAGAGCAGTTTAATACAATTTGAACAGGGAATTCCACAAATTATTTATAATGAATTATTGGAGATAACTGAACTACCTTTTAATCCAGCTAAAAAACAAATATGTCTTTATTAAATTGCGCAATATGATAAGTGGCTAGCAGAATAATTCCAACCCTCTCATTTACAGTTATCTTTTTATTTTGTGTTTTACTGTAGAGTTACGGTAACAGGTTTCACGTGCCATGATGCCAGCAATACACACAAAAAAACCAACAAAAGATAACTGTAAATAATAATTATATTTTACCTGGTTGTGCTATATTATAAATATTGTTATAATAAACGCGGCGCTTTTAGTATTTATTATAGATGCGGGGTATTGGATATATGGAAAAGAATGATATTTATATGATACAAGGTAAGGATTATAAGCAGATGGCAATTAAAGTGCTTTGTGCTTCTGGTCTTTCTGGTGATATTGGTGATAAAACAAAAAGAATTGGTATTAAACCAAATATCCTTGGTGCAAAGAAGGCACAGGATGGTGCTGTTACACATCCTGAACTTGTGGATGCTGTTATAACTTATCTAAAGGATGAGGGTTTTATAAACCTTGTAGTTTTAGAGGGGTCATGGGTGGGTGACATTACTTCAAAGGCAGTTAAAACATGCGGGATTTATGATGTTTGTAAGAAGCATAATGTGCCATTTGTGGATTTGCAGAAGGATAAATCAAAAACACTGGATGCAGCAGGCATGAAGATAGCTGTATGTGAGCAGGCACTGGCACTTGATTATTTAATTAATATACCAGTTTTAAAAGGGCATTGCCAGACAACTGTTACATGTGCATTAAAAAACAGCAAAGGGTTAATTCCTAATTCTGAAAAACGCAGGTTTCACACGCTTGGGCTGCATAAGCCTATTGCACACCTGAATACGGTTATACACCAGGATTATATACTTGTGGATAATATATGTGGTGACTTAGATTTTGAGGATGGCGGCAACCCTGTTGTTATGGACAGGGTACTTGCATTTAAAGACCCAGTCCTGTGTGACAGTTTTGCAGCGGAAAGCATTGGATATAATCCACAGGATATTGAATATATAAGGCTTGCTAACAGGCTTGGTATTGGAAGCATGGATGTGGCAGGTGCGCATTATATTGCTTTGAATGAAGGGATGCCAGCTATAAAGAAGCTGGACAGTACACGCAGGGTTTCAAAGCTTGCAGAGTACGCAAATCCAGCAGATGCCTGCTCGGCATGTTATGGTTCATTAATTTATGCACTTGGCAGGCTTGAGGAGAAGCATGGGCTTGGAAATATAGAGAAGGCTTCTGTGTGTATAGGGCAGGGGTATAAGGGCAAAAGTGGTGAAGTGGGAATAGGGAGCTGTACAAGCTGTTTTAAGAAAAGCCTTGCAGGATGTCCGCCAAAGGCAGTTGATATTGTAAGATTTTTGGAAAAGGAGTATATATATTAATTTTTTATTAAGAAATTAAGAATAAATAAAAAATATTTTTCAGCCCTGCCAGTAAATTTTAGATACAGGTTATATTATTTTAAGTTTATACAGTTTATATTATTTGACATTTGAAAGAATAATGTGTAATTTATTTATGTGACAATTTTAAGGCAAAAGTGTACATTTTTAGTACACAGGAATGGAGAGAGTTTATGCCAAAGTTTAGTGTAAAAAAACCATTTGTGGTACTTGTAGCAGTTTTAATGGTACTTGTACTTGGAGTGGTAAGTTTTACAAGAATGACGACAGATTTTCTGCCGAATATGAATTTGCCGTATATGATGATTGTAACCACATATCCAGGTGCGTCACCTGAAAAGGTGCAGAAGGATATTACAGAACTTGTAGAAAGTGGTACAGGTACAGTCAACGGCGTAAAAAATGTAACAAGCCAGTCAATGGAAAATGCAAGCATGGTTACTCTTGAATTTGAAGATGATACAAATATGGATGCCGCAATGGTAAAGGTTTCATCAGCAGTAAACCAGCTGGAACTTCCAGATACAGCAGGAAATCCTATGATAATGGAAATATCAATGGATATGATGGCTACAATGATTGTAAGTGTTGACTATGAAGGCAAGGACAGGATTGAGCTTTCAAAATTTGTAGAAGATGTTGTATTGCCAGAAATACAGAGGCAGGATGGTGTTGCAAGTGTTTCAGACTCAGGAAGTGTTGTAAAATCTATAGAGGTTGTTCTTAACCAGGAAAAGATTGACAGCATTAATGAGGAAGTGCTTGCTAAGACAGATAAAACACTTGCTAAAGCTAAAAAAGAAATTGATGATGCAAAGAAAAAACTTGAAAAGGGCAAGAAAGAACTTGAAAAGCAGAAAGACAGCCTGAAAGAACAGCAGGATAAACAGTCAGCAGAACTTGCGAAGTTCAGCAAAATGATGAATGAAGCAGTTGCCACAAAAACGGCATATACTTCACAGCTTACAAGCCTTAAGGCAAGCCAGACTGCATTAAAAACTGAGAAAAAGGCATATAAAGATAATGGCGTGGTGAAATCATATAACCAGATGAATGATATGGTTAAGGCTTTAAGGGAAGCTTTACAGGAGGACGGAGAAGCTTATAAGGCAATTTATGATGCAGTATATAAACAAATCCTTGTTACAATGGCACAAGGTGCGCTGGATGCTGCTGGCATAGAAATGGAAGTTACTGTAGAAAATATTGACAAGATTATGGAGCAGTATCTGGGACAGCTTGGAAGCGCTGCTGATGAATATTTAAAACAGGCAGATGAGCAGGCAAAGAAGGTAGCAGGTGAACAGGCTGCTGCACAGCTGGAAATGCTTCCAGAGAGTGTTAAGGATGCAATAGATAATCCAGATAAATTAAAAGCATTACAGGATTTAATGAAAGCACAGGGGCAGGAGGAAGCTGCTAAGAACCTTACTAAGAAAAACCTTTCAATGCTTTATGATATTGTGGAAACAAGAATACCACAAATTGATGTGGCACTTGCTAACCTGAAAACGGAGATTGCTGCCGCAGAGGCTATTGTAAAAGAGGTTACAAAGTCAATAGCAGAAGCAGAGAAAAAGTACGAAGAGGTGGAGTCTGGAAAGATTACAGCAGCCGCAGCATTTGGTTCTGCTAATGCACAGATTTCAAACGCAGAAGCAACACTTAAGAATAGTGAAAATGAATTAAAAAATGCGCAGAAATCATTTAAAGAGTCCAAAAAACAGGCACTTGAAAGTGCAAACCTTGATGCACTTCTTACAATGGAGCAGCTTTCTAATATACTGACAGCAGAAAACTTTTCAATGCCAGCAGGTTACATAAATGAGGACGAAACACAATACCTCATTAAAGTTGGTGATGAATATAGCAGCATTGATGAAATGAAAAATGCTGTACTCTGTAATATTGATGATATTGGTGACGTAAAGCTTTCCGATGTTGCTGATATTAATATAGTAGATAATTCTGCTGATTCATATGGAAAGGTTAATGGCAATGATGCTGTGCTTTTAAGTATTTCCAAATCAAGTACAGCAGGGACTTCTGATGTATCAGATGATTGTAATGATGCTTTTAAGGAACTTGAAAAGGATAATAAAGGTTTAAGGTTTACAAACCTTATGGACCAGGGTGACTATATAAGGCTTATAATAGACTCAGTATTATCAAACCTTTTATGGGGTGCACTTCTCGCAATAATTGTACTTTTTATTTTCCTGAAAGATATAAGACCAACATTTGTAGTAGCATTTAGTATACCTTTAAGTGTATTATTTGCAATAGTGCTTATGTACTTTACAGATATTACATTAAATATTATATCGCTGTCAGGTCTTGCGCTTGGCGTTGGTATGCTTGTAGATAACTCAATAGTAGTAGTTGAAAATATTTACAGGTTAAGGAGCAAAGGCATTGGTGCAGCACGTGCGGCTGTTATGGGGGCAAACCAGGTAGCAGGGGCTATTTTCTCTTCAACACTTACAACAATATGCGTATTCCTTCCAATAGTGTTTACGGATGGTATTACCAGGCAGATAATGCAGGATATGTGCCTTACAATAGCATACAGCCTGTGTGCAAGCCTTGTTGTAGCGCTTACCGTTGTGCCAAGCATGGGAGCAACAGTCCTTAAAAAAGCAAGTACGAAAAAGCACCGCTGGTTTGATGCTGCTGTTAAT
Organism: uncultured Lachnospiraceae bacterium; assembly: GCA_910588655.1. Taxonomy (GTDB): domain Bacteria; phylum Bacillota; class Clostridia; order Lachnospirales; family Lachnospiraceae; genus Butyribacter. Next base: position 105,033 of record CAJUPJ010000006.1, read on the forward strand.
GTGTATGAGAAAGCAGCGCGTTTCTGCTTGAGGTTTAAGATAGTACCTTTAGTAATTGCAATAATACTTCTTGTATTTTCGGTAAACAAAGTGTTTAAGATGGGTATTGTATTTGTCCCTGAAATGGGAAGTGAACAGATGTCTATAACATATACTGCGCCTGATGACACATCAACAGAGGAAGACTATAAGCTTTCGGATGATATAGCAGCAGAGATAAGGGAAATAAAAGGCATAAAAACTGTAGGTACAATGCTTAGCAGTGCAACTTCTGTAATGGGCTCAGCAAGTACAGATACAAAATCATATTCAGCAATGATTTTGCTTGAAGAGGAGTATGCTAACCAGAATAAGGAGATAGCTGCTAAAATAGAGAAAATACTTGAAGATAAGAAGCTTGAGGACTATTCTGTATCAGAGTCAAATATGGATATGTCAAGCATGATGGGAAGCGGGCTTGAGGTTGATATTTATGGAAATGACCTGGATAAACTCGTTAAGATAAGCGAAGATGTCAAGAAGATGGCAGAAAGCATTGAAGGTTTTGAGGAAGTTTCAAATGGACAGGAAAAGGCAGATAAAGAGCTTGTTGTACAAGTAAATAAGAAAAAAGCAATGAGGCTTGGGCTTACTGTAGCACAGGTATATGCAGAACTGGCTTCAGGGCTGGCAACAGATAAAGACTCTACAAGCATTACCGTTGATGAAGAAAAATATGATGTAAAGATAGTTGATGAAAGAGAAGAACTCAATACTAAAAATATTATGGATTATGAGTTTGAAACTACAAAGACTAACGACAAGGGTGAAACAAAGAAAGAAAAACATAAGCTTAAGGAATTTGCAGAATTAAAAGAAGGTACATCAATAGCAGCAATCAGAAGGGAAAATATTGTTAATTATATAGCAGTAACAGCTTCAACAAAAGAGGGTTATAATACAACGCTTCTTAGCAGGGATTTGGAGAAGCTGGTTGACAAGTATGACACACCTGATGGCTATGAAATAAAGATTGCTGGTGAAAGTGAAACAAATATTGAAATGGTAACAAGTATGCTTACAATGATAGGGCTTGCAATTATATTTATTTACCTTATAATGGTAGCCCAGTTTGGAAGCCTTTTATCACCATTTATAATACTGCTTACAATACCACTTGCATTTACTGGCGGTCTTGTTGCACTTCTTATAACAGGTGAGGAAATTTCTGTAATGGCACTTATGGGATTCCTTGTACTTTCCGGTGTAGTTGTTAATAATGGTATTGTGTTTGTAGACTATGCTAATAAATTACGCCTTGATGGTATGGATAAAAAGGAAGCACTTATTGAAACAGGAAAGACACGTATGCGTCCTATAATGATGACGGCACTCACAACAATACTTGCAATGTCAGTAATGGCAATGAGCCAGGACAGCACTGCTGCAATGAGCAGGGGCATGGCAATTGTTACAATTGGCGGTCTTGTATATGCAACATTTATGACATTATTTATAGTACCTGTATTATATGATATCTTCTATAGAAAGAAACTAAAGAAAGTAGATTTAGGTGATGAAGACACATTAAATGAAGTTGATGATATTATATAGTCTTTATACAAGGGTGGTTTAATTTATAGCCTGGCAGCTCCAGATAGTTAAGGAGCTGCCAGGCTGTTTTAATATAGTTTCTGGCAGTATTCAGCTTATGTATTCAAAAAAATCCAAGTGGTTCTGGCGTACATAGCTGGTTATTTTATCTGTTATTATTTCATCACCATATTGGTAAAATAAATTATCAGACTCATCATAAATTTTATCTGTTTTATCCATTTCATTTATAAATGCTTCTTCATCCTGGCACATATCTGCAATTTCAGATACAGGCGTGTAATTTCCAGGTATTTTTTCAAGAATTTTTATGTATTTATCTGGTACAGACAATATTTTAAAGGCATTAATAATATCCGTCCACAGGATGTCTTTGCTATATAAATCCAGAAAACTAATATGGCCATCACCCATAACTTCTGAAGAATAGATAAATGCAATTAAAGGAACTTTTTGTTTGTCAGATAATTGTTCAAGCTGGGGACTTTCCCAGGGTATAAGCTGCCTTGCAAAGCACATAAAATTTTCCCATAACAAATCTTCGTCATCCAGATTGAAAGGTTTTATTTTATATTTCACCATATTAATCCTCTTTTCTGTATTTATTATTTTATACAAGTTTAATATATTTTATATAAAAAAGGTATAATATGTCAATAAAAGGGGTTATATTTTTATGCCATTTAAAATAAGTTTTTAGAACTGCAGGTAAAAATTTATGAAAAATGTCTTAGCCAGACATCTAAACTTTAAATCTGGCTAAGACACAAATATAATTATAAATTCTTTTTTATATTATTGTTCAAGCTGTTTTCCAAGGAAACTAGCGGCTGTAGCTGTAAGTTTCTTTTCAGTTTCACCAAACTGTGCCTTGCCTTCTTTTGACAGAAGGACTACAGCGCCAATTGCGTCTCCTTCACATATAATAGGGCTTATAGCCTCAAAAGAAAAATGTTCTTCTTCGTTTGCAATAGTTTTATAATTCTTTTCGCCGCCTGATGCAATTAAACTCTGTCTGTCATCAATAACCTGTTCTAAGTCTTTGCTTACAGGTTTCTGCAATAAATCCTTCTTAGCGCCGCCTGATGCCGCAATAACTATATCCCTGTCAGCTATTGCTACAATATGGCCTGTAGTCTGTGACAAAGCTTCTGCATACTGTTTTGCGAATTCTCCTAAATCTCCCATCATGGAATATTTCTTTAAAACAATCTGGCCTTCACGGTCAGTATATATTTCGAGCGGGTCGCCCTCACGGATTCTTAAAGTTCTTCGGATTTCCTTTGGGATGACTACACGTCCCAAATCATCTATTCTTCTCACAATTCCTGTTGCTTTCATATATTTAATTATCCTCCATTTCTGTTAAACCACAGACAGATGCAGTTATGCAATGTTATATATGTCTGTGGTTATTTTTCATAATTGGTTATGGAGTTATTATGTGGAAAGACTAAATTTTTATACATTAATTATAATATATACTATGTGGTTTAAAGCATTATAAACAAATAAGTATCTGCCAGCAGGAAATATAATGTTAAAATATACCATATAATAAAAATATTGCCAGAAATTATGTATTATTGTCCTGCTTTGGTATATATGGTAAACAGGTTTTAGCTGTATATCCTGGTTTTGACATATGCTTTTTAATGTATTATTATATCAATATAATTATGTAATATTACCTTTGTAATAAATATTTATACAGGAATTATACAGCAAGGAGGAAAATATGGCATATAAATTTATTATCTGTTTTATTGCAGGAACTGGGGCAGGTTTAGGGACTGGTTTTGCTGGTATGAGTGCGGCTGCTGTTATAAGCCCGGTTTTAATTACATTGCTTGGAATACCTGCCTATGAAGCGGTTGGTATTGCACTTGCTAGTGATGTGCTGGCCAGTGCTGCCAGTGCGTATACATACTGGAAGAACAAAAACCTTGATATTAAGAACGGGATTATTATGATGCTTTCTGTTCTTGTTTTTACGTTAGCTGGAAGTTTTATAGCAAGTCTTGTTCCCAATACGGCTATGGGGAATTTTTCAGTATTTATGACATTCCTGCTTGGAATTAAGTTTATCGTACGTCCTGTAATGACAACAAAGGAGAGTATGGAGTCTGTGGAAGGCAGTAAGCGTTTTATGCAGTCTGCCATATGCGGGGCAGTAGTTGGTTTTATCTGTGGCTTTATCGGGGCAGGTGGTGGCATGATGATGCTTCTGGTTCTTACAAGTGTACTTGGTTATGAACTTAAAACTGCCATTGGTACAAGTGTGTTTATTATGGCATTTACAGCGTTTACAGGTGCTGCCAGCCATTTTGCAATCGGAGGGCTGCCAGATGTGTGGTGTTTGCTTTTCTGTGTAATATCAACGCTTTTGTGGGCAAGGATTGCCGCAAAATTTGCTAATAATGCAGAGCCTGTAACACTAAACAGGCTTACAGGGGTTGTGCTGGCAGTACTTGGTGTTGTGGTAATGGCAGTAAATTATATAAAATAAATATTTATTATATTTTTTGCATGGTACTATTATTTTATAATGAAAACTGACAGGAAACTATGCAGCTGGATAAATGCTGTTTAGCAATTTATAAATGTAAGGAAGCTTTAAGGAATAAATTCCGTTTTTTGTGATATATTATTCTAAGCAGGGTATTAAACTTTAGTTTTACGTATTTTATTTTTACAGATTATGTAGATTATTATATATAAAGAATATTTATCTGCTAATATTATATTACGAGGGAGTAACTTTGGGAAAGATGAAGGATTTTAAGATTTCTAAGCGTTTGGTAGTATGGATGTTTATAATATGTGCATTGATATTTTTAATTAGTTTTGTTGCAGCAGAAAATATTTCACCAAGATATAAGAATACATATTCGATAAAAACATCAAAACTTCATATGTATAAGTAAATGTGTATTATATATAAGATTAAAAAGAATTATGGGGCATAAGGCTTCATAATTCTTTTTAATTTATGTTTCTTAAGCAGGGCATACTATAGATACAATTTAGATAATAAATAAGATTTATATAGAATAATAATGTAGTATATGTTATACTCTTAATTAGGATAAATTTAAAATCAAATAATAAACAAGGAGATACTTATGTATAAAATATGTGTTGTGGAGGATGATATTAAAATCCAGAATGAATTGAAAGTTTTATTAGAAAATGCAAATTATAAAGTTAAAATTATAAAAGTATTTGAAGATGTTGCATTTCAGATAACTAAGTGCCATCCTGATTTAATATTATTAGATGTTTTATTACCTGGCAAGGATGGTATTTCTATATGTAAAAAACTTAGGGAAAGTGATAAAACACCTGTTATATTTGTTACTTCTAAAAATTCTTCTATGGATGAATTAGAATGCATGACACTGGGAGGAGATGATTTTATTGCAAAGCCTTATGAACCATTAGTTTTACTTGCACATATAGCAGCAGTTCTTAAAAGAACATCTGGTAATGAGGAAAAGGTATTGTATTACAAGGAAATTGAACTGGATATTTTATCAGCTAAAGTTTTTTATAGAAACAGGGAAATAGAATTATCAAAAAATGAATTACATATTCTGGTATATTTATTCGGACATCCGGAGCGGATAGTTACCCGTGGGGAACTTATGGACAATTTATGGGGCAGTGGCAATTTTATTGATGATAATACATTAAGTATCAATATTAGCCGTATAAGACAGAAATTAAGAGAAATAAACTTGGAAAATCTTATTTTGACAAAAAGGGGAATGGGTTACCAGATGTTTTTGAAAGAGGGATAAAATAATGAAATTTAGTGATTATTGTATGGATAAAATTATTCTTATATTATTGAATATAGTAGGAATGTTATGCATATCAGAGTATCTTGGCATGGCTGGCAATACTGCATCAACAATTATCCTTATCGATATTTTGTGGTTTATTATATTATGTAGTTGTATTACTGTCTGCTGGTACAGAAGGAATAAGTATTTTCTTGAACTTAATAACCGTGTTAATGTTTTAGAACAGCCTTGGCTTGTTTCAGAGGTTATGCCCGTTTCTTTCAGTCTTGAAGATAAGGAGTACCAGAAAGTAATTCATAATATAGGTGCAGCAGTTATTGGAGAAATACATAGAATTGAAGATGGACAGAAAGAATATGAAGAATATATAGAGAACTGGATACATGAGGTAAAAACCCCTATAACTTTCTTATATTTATTGATAAATAACAATATAAATGATGAATTTATAAAAAAAGAAATAGTTATGGAACTAAAACGGATTGAGAATGATGTTGAAAGTGCTTTGTATTATGCAAGGCTTGGTACTGCATATAAAGATTATCTTGTGCAAAAGGTAAAGTTAAATGCTGTTATTACAGATGTTATAAGTAGTAACAGGATATTATTAATGAATAATAAAATACAAGTTGGATTTATATGTGATAAAGATATAGTAATATATAGCGATTGTAAATGGATTAAGTTTATGTTAAACCAGGTGCTTGTTAATTCTGTTAAATATTCACCAAAGAAAAATGCCAGAATAAATATTAAAATAATTGAAAAAGATACAACTGTTGAATTAAGTATAGAGGATAATGGCATAGGTATATGTAAAGAGGATTTACCAAGGATATTTGAAAAGGGATTTACGGGCAGGAATGGACATATCGTTTCAAAATCTACAGGAATTGGATTATATTTAGTAAAAAAGATGGCTGAAAAGCTGGATATAGAAGTTATAGCAGATTCAGTTGAAAATAAATATACTATAATAATTTTTTGTTTTAAGAAAAAAATTTTTTTAAAGAAACCTTTCAAAATTGTAAGGTTTAAGAAAGAATAATAAATATGTATTATATGGAAATAGTGATATAGTATGTATATGGTTAAGATTTACAGGAGGACATAATGGGTAATTTAATTAGAAATAATGTTTTGGCATTTATAAAAAAAGAGCCTGTTTATTTCTTCACTATGACATTAATTGCATCAATTATGTTTGCGTTTAATTCAATGCTTTTTTCCCCAGATATTAAAGAGTTATGTGAACAAAGCTATGCAATGGATATTTTATTATTAGTATCGTCTGGAATTATTGTATTTGTCAATGCATGGCTTGTACATTATATTATGGAATACATATTAAAACAGAGGGGCAGGGAATTTGCAATTTATATGTCAGTTGGTATAAAGAAAAAGGAAATTTTCTGGCTTTATTGTAAAGAAACTTGTTGCCAGGCATGTTTTTCATGGATTACCGGACTATTTGCTGGGTGTCTGCTGCAACAGTTTTTAATGGATATATTTTACCATCTTTTCCGTATAGAGTATAAAATTAAAATAAATATAAGCTTAAGATGTATTTTACTTTCTTATATTTTTTATATTATATGCTATATTGCAGCTCTGGTAAGTATAAGAAGATATTTTATGAAATTAGATATTGCTGGGTTATTAATAGCGGACAGAAAGACAGAGCAGACAGTTATTAATAAAAATTTATCTTTAACCAATAAAAAACTGGGAACTCTGTTGCTTAAGAATAACAGGTTATTTTTATATCGTACTGTAACTTCAAAAATGAAAACCATGAAAAGAGTAATATTTATTACAACTTTGTTGCTTGCGTGTTCATTAACAGGCAGCACTATTGCAATGTTTTATACGGATTATCAAAACCACCAGATTGATGCAGAGTTTCCTTATTCATTATTAATATACCATGATGATGGTATTCCAGACTTTATTAAAGAAAAAGAGGTATTAAAAGCAAATAGAATTAAACTAGAAACAGAACATGAGTATATTATTTATAAAAATTCATCAGAGTATAGAAGAATATGGTTGTATACACATTTAAATTACTTTAACAGTTTATGGGAAGAAAATAGTTATAATATTAACCAGAAGGTTTTAGATAATAATCCAGATTATGATGTATATTACCAGTATGATACTTTTATGAAATTAAGTGATTATAATAAATTAAGAAAAATGCTTGGCTTTCCACAAAAAGAACTTGGAAGTGATAAATATATTTTACAGGTTAAAAACCGTATATCTAAAGAATTATCATTTGGATTTACAAATAAAGATATTGTTATTGGTAACAAAACATTATATCCATATGAGATTTGTACAGATGAATTTGAGCAAAATGGACACAATGGTGCTGACTATATAATTGTTATTCCAGATGAGGCAGCCAGCAGTTTAAAGCCATATTATTCAGTTTATGCTTTACAGACAAGTGATATTATTTCTTCAGAAGTAAGTAGTAGTTTAAGTGAAATAAATACAGGAACAGATAATTTTAAATATGGAAGTAATCATAATATTTTATATGCAAGCCCTGTATTGGTAAAAACTGAGATAGAAGGCAGTTTAAAATCGCTTATATCAGTTTTATTATTTCCATTTGCATATATTAGCCTGGTTTTTTTATGTGCAACGATGGCAGTTTTATCAATACAGTTAGTTAGTGATTCAAAAATCCATAAATATAGATATATGGTTCTTGCCAGATTAGGAATGAAAGAATCTGGAATAAATAAACTGGTTCACCAGCAGCTCGCATTAAGTTATCTAGTTCCAGCTATTCTTGCTTTGGTAACTGGAGGGACAATTTCTTTATATATCAGCCGTACTATGGTATATAATGTGGGGATGTCTGTAGCATATGTAAAATATTTATTATTATCACTAATATGGATTGCAGTTATTTATTTAGCATATTACATATTGGCAGATTTACTTTTTAGGAGAAATATCTTTTTTGATAAATAGAAAGGGGTAAATTATGAAAGAGTCGAAGTATAATTTTATTATTGAAGGGAAAGATGGCAACACTCTTTTTTATAATACAAGAATGGGCAGCCTGGCAGTTGTTGAACCACATAAAAAACAGCAATATGATTTATTTATAAGAGATGAAGCGGAATTAGATAATGATTTTTTATCACAGCTTAAATATTGTGGTTTTCTTGTTGAGGATGGTTTTGATGAAAAATTAGATATTAAGATGCGGTTATTGAGTTCACGCTATGATACATCTGTGCTGTCGTTGACAATTACTCCAACAATGGCATGTAATTTCAGATGTGTGTATTGTTTTGAGAATGGTCACTATGGACATGGTAAAATGAGTATATCTGTACAGGATAAAATTATTGAATTAGTAGAAAAAGAAGTCTGCCATATTGAAAAGCTGGTTATAACATGGTATGGCGGAGAACCTCTTCTTGCTATGGATGTAATTGAACTGCTTACACCAAGGCTTAAGAAAATATGTGATAACCATAATGTAGATTATTCAGCATCTATGGTAACAAACGGTTATTTGTTAAATACAGATATGTGTGAAAAACTGGATAGATGTCATGTTGGAGATGTACAGATTACTTTAGATGGGGATTGTAATACTCATAACAAAAGACGTCCTTTAGCTGATGGAGCTGGTTCATATGAAAAAATAATAAGTAATCTTGAAGAGATACATGGAAAAATTGGTATAAGTATACGTATTAATGTTGACAAGCTTAATAAAGATAAGGTACAGGAAGTAGTTAATGAATTAAAAGAACGGAATATATATAAGGATGTCTTTTGTTATCTTGGCCTGGTTACATCTGCTAATGGACAATGTAATAATTGTACTTGCATGACATCAGAAATGTATTCTAAATTTAACCTGGAATTTATGTTTAATAATGAAATGCCATTACAGTCATTTTATCCTAAACCATCTGGTAATTATTGTGGGGCAGACTATGTACTGGGATATGTAATTGATGCAGATGGATATGTATATAAATGCTGGAGTGATGTCGGAATTAGTGAAAGATGTATTATGACACTGGATGAAATGCTTGGTCATAATGTGTCTGGAAACAATTTAATTACAGATACACAATCACAATTAGTAATGAATGGATATATGTTATTTGACCCTACAGAGGATAATAAATGCAGTGAGTGTAAGTATCTTCCAATATGTATGGGGGGATGTCCACATAGCAGGCTAGAAAATAACCAGATATGTGAACAATACCGGTATAATATAGATGGTTTTTTACTAGAGTATGCCCGAAAAATAACAGATAAAGAAAATTAATTCAGACTGGAGGTGAGGTATAAATGCGTATATTAGTTAATCCATGTGTAGCTGCAAAAAGTTCTTCTTCTTGTAATTATACTTGTCCTGTATACAATACAGGTATCAAGGGTCTTAAGGATATGTTTAAGAAGTGGGGAAAGAAGAAAAAAAAGAAAAAGAAACAGCCAGCATGGAAAGTCTGCTGGTATGATAATTAGTTTGTTGTATTAAGGATTTGAATCTAATCTTTTTTCTTGTACAAAGGTAAAAATGTTATGTGGATTTACCCCCATATAATACGAGTTAAAAGATAGAAATAGATTGAAAGTAGGCTTTTAAAATGGAAGTAATTCAGAAGCCGGTTGCACTTGCAGCGAAGAAGAGCTGCCCTTCAAAAGGGTGCAGAAGATATACTTGCTTTTATAAAATTTTTGGTTAATTAAATAAGGTAAGTTATAATGATGGTATCAGGCATAATCATGGTAATTTTTTGATTATGTCTGGTATTTCTGTATTAATTATTGGGAGATGTGTGATGAAAATACATAAAATAATAAAAAGAGAAATATATATGGCTAAACATCTGATATTTGGATTTTTATTAACATATATTTTGGTTCTTATATTACAAATAATAGTTCCATATGCTGGAGGTTGTTATATAGATTCTTTATTAGGCAGACATTCTGCAGTTGTTTTATTTGTTGCAGGAATTGGTATATTAAATTTTTCTTCAATGATATTAGATTTCTGTATGACATATATTTTAACAAAATTAAATAATACATTTCTTTATAAAATATGTAATTCATTATTCCAAAAAATTTATAAATTGCCATTAAAGTATTTCCGCAGCCAGGATTCTGTATTTTTGACTGACCAGGTTACAGGGGATGCTGCTACTATTGCAGAATTTATATTAAATGGAATACCTGATTTAATCTATAATCTTGTTTTAGTAATTGCCAGTGCAGTTATTATATTTAAGGTTGATTTTATTCTTGGGATTCTAATAATAATTACAATACCAGTTTATTTTTTTACATATAAGAAGCTTGAAAATAAAATGTATCAAAATGAACAACTATATAAGGAAGCTGGAAATGATTATACATCTAAAGGGACAGAACAAATAAGATGTACTAAGTTTGTAAAAGAAAATGCATTAGAAAAGGAAATGGAGGAAAGGTTTTTGGTTTCATTTCAGAATATGCTTAAGTGTGCTATAGGGCAAATAAAAACGCAGTATTTATTTTCTAATCTTAACCGTGTGATTATGACAACCTGTTATTTGTTAATAATTGGGATTGGTGGCTACAAAGTTATGACAGGGCATATAACAGTAGGCTATTTTACTATAATAAATAGTTACTTAACTATGATTATTTCTGCAACTTCTGATATTATTGATTTTTCTGGCAGTGTACCAGAATATAAAGTTGCTTTGGACAGAATGGATGGTATTTTATCGCAAGAGCTGCCAATGGATAATAAAAATGATAAAATTTATGAAAAAATCCAAAGAATAGAATTAAGAGATATACAGTTTTCTTATGATAATAGTGTGCTTTTTAAACAGTTTAATTGTATTTTTGAAAAAAATAATATATATGGGATTTATGGGGAGAATGGAACAGGTAAAAGTTCCCTGTTAGATGCAATTATTGGATTATATCCAGAGTGTTGTGATGGTACAATTTTATATAATAATAAAAATTTAGAACAATATGATATGGACAGGATGCTAAAGGCAGAAATTTCATTTTTGGAACAAAATGCAGAAAAATTAAATATTTCTGCTAAAGAGTATATACGTTTTGGGATTGATGATGTAGATAGCGAAAAAGAAAAAAATTTAATTTCCTGCTTCTTCCAGGATGATTATGCAGTAATAGAAAGTATGGATAATATAAATTTATGTTCAGGAGGGGAAATGGAAAAATTATCTCTTGTGCGTATTTTGCAAAAAAAATCTTCTTTGCTGATTTTAGATGAACCAACTACAGGTTTAGACTATGTGTCTGTAAATAATTTAAAAGAGGTTTTATTAAAAGAAAAGAGAGAAAAAATAATAATTATTGTTACACATGATGAAAGAATTATTAAAATTTGTGATAAAATTATAGATATTAAACAATAGTTATGAAAGGAAATATAAGTATTATGGAAGATGTAATAAATGTAATTGATATAGAGAAGTATTATGCTTATGATGGAAATTTTACTAAAGCAGTTAAAAGAGTTACGTTTAATGTCAGAAATGGAGAGTTTATCAGTATTATGGGAAAGTCGGGGTCAGGAAAAACGTCATTGTTAAATATAATAGCTACTATTGATTTTGCAACTGCCGGACATATTATTTTTGAAGGAAAAGATATTACTGTTATGAGTGATGATGAAAAGGCAGAATTCAGAAAACAAAATATTGGTTTTATATTCCAGGATTATAATTTGATAGATACCCTTACAATCAGGGAAAATATATGTATACCCCTTATTATGAATAAATATGATAAAAAAATAATTGGAAAAATGGTTGAAAATATTATGAAGCAGCTTGATATCCTGGATATAAAGGATAAGTATCCATATCAGGTTTCGGGTGGACAACAGCAACGTTGTGCATGTGCAAGGGCATTAATATATGATAAAAAGTATTTGTTTGCGGATGAACCTACAGGAGCTTTAGATACACGTTCTTCAATAAATTTAATGGAAACTTTTAAAATGATTAATAGAAAATTTGGAACTACAATATTAATGGTCACACATGACCCTGTTTCATCCAGCTTTAGTGACCGGGTTTTATTTCTGGAAGATGGTAAAATTGTTTATGAATTATTGAAAGGAAATAAGGATAACGAAAAAATGTTAGAAGAAATTTTAAATGTACAAAGAATATAAAGGATATATGGTATTTAATGTGATATTTACTATATTCCATTATTCCAGGTTTTTATAATATAAATAATGGAATATAGCTGGTTCTGTTGTGGTTATTTTTATATACCTGAAATTTTCCGGCAGCTGTCCCTTATCATAAGTTTTCCTTCTAATTCCATGCGTACTACACTGGAGTGTCCATTTTTTAACCGGTCGACAGCAGGTACAGGGCAAACTTTCCCATTTCTTCTTTAGGAAGTTTTACGGTGGTAAGCATAGGGCGGCAGTCGCCAACATACCCTGTTTTTTTATATACAAGGCTTATCAGGTAATTAACAGCAGTTGAAGCAACTTTGCATCCATCGCATAATATTTCATCCACTTCGTAGTTGGTGGAATTCCAGTTTACAGATACTACACTTTTATATCTGGTATCAAGTTTTTTCTAGTTAATTCTACATTACTGGATTGTTCTGGCTGGATTATTCTGCATTAAGCGTTCCAATAATACTAAAACCTTTGTACTGGCTTGTATCTGTAACGTATTCTTTTAATATTGCAATGATTTCTGCTGCCTCTTTGGTAATCAAGAATTAATGATGCGGAAATGTATGGTATTACATTTTTGTTGTCCATGTAGCATATATTATGCCCTGCAGCGGTCTCTGGATTGCGGAGCTCATATGCAGCAGAAAGGTACATATTCCTCCAGAGCCCTGTAATTGCCTGGTAGCCAAACTGTTCTAATGCGTCAGCGCAGAGGTTAATATCACTAAGAACCTGTACGTTTTTTTTATCTACTAGAAATTGTTTGTTTAAATGTTCAATATTTATAATATAGTTATTTTTTTGCCATCTTTTTTTCTTTCGTTTGGTATAAAACGTTTCCCCCTTCGTTTTACGTTGTTTGCTGTCTATGGGTTGTATTATATTTTGCAACTGGGGTATTTTCAATGAAAATGCTATATAAAAGCATAATAGTAAATAGGAAAACGGGCTATAAAGAAGTTAAAAAAGTGTAATTTTATAAAAAAATATAAAATCGTGAAAATGTAACCACAGGCAGTTTTACTGGCAAAAACACAAAAACTCCATGTGTGGCATGTATATTCATGTTTTATAATGGAGTTTTTGGGTTAATTTGAATTATTCATATTTACACAAGTTTCCTGCCGCAGTTAGGGCAGAACTTGCTTCCAGATGTTTTCTGTCCGCAATCCGGGCAGAAATTAGGTGCGCCTGTACCTGGTGTATTGGACTGTGCCTGCTGTGTACCCATGTTCATCTGGTTAACCATCTGGCCTGCCATCTGCATGCCCATCATCATGCCAGCCATATCACCAGCTGTACTTCCACCGCTTAAATTTCCAGATGCCATTGCATCCGTCATAGATACCTGCTGGTATCTTCCTATATCACCAACCATGCTCTGTGCTGCATTTTTATTAATCATATCCTGTATTTCAGAAGGATAATTAAAACTCATAACCTGTAAGTTTGTTATTGTTATTCCGTCTTTCATAACCTGCATATCAAGGTCGCTTTTAATCCCGTTAGCAATATCAAAAGCGTTTGCCTGGAGGTTAAACATATCTTTGCCTTCTTTGGTAATCCATTTCATAAGAAGCTGGTCAATAACGGAAGTTATACGGAGCTTTACATCTTCAACATGGTACTGCTGTTTAACACCAGCAATTTTGTCTATAAGTGCAACATAGTCGTCCACTTTAAATGCCAGAGTGCCGTTTGCACGCACAGGAAGCCCGCCAGGCATGTTTGGGGCAGGGATGTTTACAGGGGATTTTGTACCCCATTTAATTAGAAATTCTTTGGTATTTATAAAAAGGACTTCTGCACGCATACCGCTGTTAAATCCAAATTTAAAACCTTTTAGGGTTGAAAGGAACGGTATAATCTGTGATTCAATATCATATTCCCCATCATCTTTAAAAATACCTTCAATTTTGCCATTATAAAGGAATATTGCGTCCTGGCCTGGTTTAATTATAAGCTTTGAACCTTTCTTGATTTCACGGTTTGCCCATTTCCAGAAAATCATGTCATCACGCCATTCTTCCCATTCAACTACATTTGAAAACTGTCCTGAAAAAAGTCCCATAAATTACCTCCCAGATTAAAATAAGTATTTTAAAAACTTCTGCCTCCGCCACTGCTGTGGCCTCCGCCGCCTCCGCCACCGCTGCTGCCACCACCAGAACTGCCATTGTCGCGTGGCTTTGGGGTACGTTTTACAGTTGTGTGTGTATATCTGTCAAAACTTCCTATTACCCTTGAATTATTTATATCAAGATATGTGTGGCTGTTTACCGTTGTACGTCCGCCAGAATTATATGCAATTACTGCAACAGGGACAATACCTGCAATAAGGCATATGACAAACTGGAAAACTGGCGAAAATATTATGCTGTCAAAACGGGGATGCCTGCCCAGGTATGTATATGACTTCTGGCAGAATATCTGCATTGCAGAATAATAATTTCCATCTGACATATCACTATGCATATCATCTAATATTTTGCCACATCTCTTATTGTTTATCATTTCTTGTGCAATGCCATATCCCTGTACTTCATATATACGGTCGCCAGGGCACATTCCAACCATAAGTATTATAACATCCTTTTCAGGGTACATTGCAACAAACTGTTCCATTGCATAGCCAAAATTGCTGCTGCCGCTGATGCTGCTGTCAGTCCATATATAGACAGATGTATCATATTCCTTAAGGATTTTATCGCATAAACCCTGTAGCTTTTTCTCTTCATCTGATGATATAATTTCTGCATCATCCTGTATAATTGTTTCTGCACCTGCAGTTTTACAGCCTGCTAAGAATGGGATTATTGCCATTAAAATTATAAATACATATCTGCAATATTTTAATATGTAACCTGGTTGTTTTCTGTAAATTACCATAGTAAAGGCCCTCCCATAATAACAGTAACCACCCGGCAGATAATAAAAAGCAGTAATGTTATGCCAATAGCACCACCTGCTGCCTTGCCAGCACTTAAAGGCGGTTTGCCTGCTATTTTGCCAGTCTGGCCGTTCATTGCAAATGTATATTCTGAGTTGTCATAATCATAATATACCATCCATACAGGAAGAAGGGCATATTCTGCATTTATCTGTTTTGTATGGTATTCCCTGTTTAGTATGTTTTTAGTGGAATATCCCTGTATGCTGCCAGAAATATAATCTTCTATATATTGTGTTGCTCTTTGCTGTACACGTGGGAACATCTGCCTGTCAGTGTAATTGTATTTTTCTGATATAAAGCCTGCCAGGTATGGTGTGTTAAACTTCTTTAAATTCCGGTAATCAAATGGTTCAAGTTTATCCATAAGGTCATCAGGCATTTTTTCAGATGCATCAGCAGGCACATTGTTATATCTTAAGTCAACTTTGCGGTATACATTGAAATGGCTTGTTTTAGTAACGATATAATCCCCTTCATCATGTGTATGGATTCGTGTACAATGTGCAAAAGCCTCACCCTGTCCTTGTAAATCATAGAGCCAGAATGGCACATACATGCCTGTCAGGCTTTTAATCCTGTCAGCCTGTTTAAAGTTCTTAGGCATTAAAAGACCATGATGGCACCATTTTTTAAATGCGGCTTCTGCCTCACTTTTTGATATGGTGAAAGGTATAACCTTTGAGGGGGCAAGTGCACCTGAAAGCCTGTCGCCTAATATAACAGGTGAACCGCAGAAACTGCAGGTTGTTGCTGTTGTATCTTTATCTGTAAGAAGTATTGCACCACAATTATTGCACTGGTACTGGTTTACCTCATCACCTTCAAATGTTGAAGAATGGAAATGTTCTTCAAATTCCCGGAAGTCCTCTGTTTTGTAATTTTCTATTTCTTCACTATGGCCGCAGTTATCACAGTGAAGCCTTCCCGTCTGGCTGTTAAAAACCATGTCTGCACCACAGCCAGGGCATTTATACTGGATTACCATAAGCTTCCTTTCCTAAAGGATATTATAATTACTTGCCAAGGCTTGCTTTTAGTGCTGCAAGTTCATCCTCTATATCAGAATTAGTGCCTGGGGCACTGTCATATTTGGCTTTAAGGTCATCTATTTCGTCATGTCCTGCATTATTAAGCTGTGCCATTGCATTTGCTTTGTCAAGCATCTGGTCTGCTTTTTCTTCCATGCGTTCAAAAGCACTGATTGAGCTGTTTGCGCCATTGGAGCTTGAGACCATTTCATTAATATGTTCCTGTGTGCGCGCAATATTCATTTTGGCTTTAATAGAGTGGCGCTTTTCTTCAAGTTTTGAGATATCTTTTACAAGTTTGTCATTCATTGCACGCATGTTTTCTGAATTAGCATGTGCAGCGTCATATATCTGCTGTAGTTCAGCCTGTTTGGCAACAAGTGTCTGTTTCTTCTCAAGAAACAGCCTTGCATCACTGTCATTGCCTGCTGAAACAGCTTTAGCAGCATAGTTTTGTATTTTAGTGATTTCATCTTTACATTCATCAAGTTTTCTTTTTGCACGCTGTTCATCTGCCATAATAGCGGCGGTTTCTGATTTTACTTTGCCAAGGTCGCTGTTTAAATTACGAAGGCACTGGTCAATCATTTTTTCAGGGTCTTCTGCTTTGTCAAGAAGTGCATTGATATTTGAAGACATAATATCTTTAAAACGTGTTAAAATTCCCATAAGTTCCTCCTTTTCTTACTAGATATGGCATATGCCATATAATATTTTACGGGTCTGTTAATATTGTTGCAACTATTATTTATTGTAAAATTTTTTGTTTCAAATGTCAAGGGTAAATTGATAATTTCCAGTTATCTTGTATTTGTGTTTATGTGGACTAGTGGGCGGACGGTTTCTGTGCCAGAGCCAGAATATTCCGTACAGGAGTACGCTTCTGCTACGGTACAATCTCATTAAGTCCAGAAAAGATGTTTAAAAATTACATATATTGGGTCTGCTGGCAAATCCAAAGTGCCTTCCATGAAAAAAACACATTTGGAATTTGCCAGCAATCTACACTTTGGTAATTTATAAAAATATCTTTACATAAATTCTTAACTAAATGACATTGCGCTGCATGGCTTAAAGTACCCCCTTTAATGGAATATTCTGGCTCTGGCACTGGCAGAAACCGTCCGTTTTTACAAAAACATAAGACAACTATAAAAAAATACTTGCATAAAATGTTAATTTATGCTAGAGTATTTGATTGTGATACGTTAAATTTCCTTGTTTTTCCCTGTTAGGACATACTGTGTTATAAAACACAATGGTTCTGGTTATCACACAGGGCCAGAGTCATGGGAAGAGCCAGAGACCAGAAGGAGGTACAGACAGCTATGAATAAATATGAGTTAGCGTTAGTTGTCGATGCTAAGATTGAAGATGAAGTAAGAGCAGCAACTGTCGAAAAGGCAAAAGATTATGTAACAAAGGCCGGCGGCAGCATTACAAATGTTGAGGAATGGGGCAAGAAGAAACTTGCTTATGAAATCAGGCATATGAAAGAAGGCTTTTACTACTTTATCCAGTTTGATGCAGAACCTGAAGTGCCAGGTAAGGTTGAGCAGGTTGTACGCATTATGGATAATGTACTCAGATATTTATGCGTCAGACAGGAAGCATAAGAAAGGTAAGGTGTTTCCTTATATGAATAAGGTTATTTTAGTAGGACGTCTGACACGTGACCCTGATATACGGTATTCTTCAGGAGAAACACAGACAGCGGTAGCAAGATATACACTTGCAGTAGACCGCAGGTTTAAACGCCAGGGTGATGACCAGACCGCAGATTTTATCAGTTGTGTTGTGTTTGGAAAAGGAGCAGAATTTGCTGAAAATTATCTTCACCAGGGTATAAAAATCGGAGTAACAGGCCGTATACAGACAGGCAGTTACACTAATAAGGATGGACAGAAGGTTTATACTACAGATGTTGTAGTTGAGGAACAGGAATTTGTTGAGAGCAAAGCAGCACAGGCAGCAGCAATGCCAACTGGCGGGTACCAGCAGGCAGCAGCACCAGCAAGACCTGAACCAGCACAGGCAGCAGGGGATGGCTTTATGAATATTCCTGATGCTATTGAGGAAGAACTGCCATTTAAGTGTTAATTACCATTAAATAATTAAAGGAGGTTTAGACATGGCTTACAATAAAGGCGATAAAGAAGGCGCAAGAAGAAGACCTGCCCGCAGAAGAAAGAAAGTATGTGCTTTCTGTGCGGATAAAGAGCATGATATAGTTGATTATAAAGATGTTAATAAATTAAAGAGATATGTATCAGAAAGAGGCAAAATCCTTCCTAGAAGGATTACAGGAAACTGTGCAAAGCACCAGAGGGCTTTAACAGTTGCTGTTAAACGTGCACGCCATGTGGCAATTATGCCTTATACAACTGATTAATATATTCTGGCAATTCCAAGTGCAGATTTAGTAAAACAACAGTTCTGTTATATAATGGGACTGTTGTTTTTGTCTAAGGATAATAAAGATATACTTTGTATATTTTATAAAGTCCATGTAAAATAAAAAAAGAAACGCCTGGAGAAGCGTTTCTTAAAGGAGAAGGTATGAAAAAATTTAAGCACTTATCAAATGTTTTTGTTTCATTTGATAGGTATATTATATTCAAGGTTTGTGAATTACAAATGTGTAAGCTGTGAATAAAGTGTAAACATATTGTAAAAATAGTTTTAAGTACCAGATGCAGCAAGGATAAATACCTTTTGCCACAGCATCATATTATTAAGCTATATCTGTTTTTTTATAAAAATATACAGATATATAAGCAGATATAAGCAGTATAATTATAGATGAAAGAAACAATGTACTGTAAATAAGGAGCGGCGGGATATATGGAATAACTACAGGGGTTGTTTTGGCTGTTTTAAGCATTACAGGTGTGATTACAGGTGAAAACATAATTATTCCAAGTATGGCAAGCCTGGTTTTTTCGTAGCCGAATTTATATTGTATGGGAAGGTATATTCCTATAAAAACAGAAATTACAAAAAACATAATTAAAAGCAGCTTGATATCTAATCCTCCAAAAGCAGGGATAAATAATGTTTCAATTGCAAATACAATACAGCAGAATGTGTAAACTGCTATACAGAAGATGTATTTGGACAGTACAATTATTTTTCGGGGGAAAGGGGCTGTACACAGTAACATTGCTGCTTTGGGATATTGGTATTCTTTAAGGGATACGTTTTGTATAAGCATAAGGACTGTAAAAACAGCAGACAGTATAAAGCCAGGCGTCCCTTTGTATTCAGGCATACGTAAGTATATATATGGGGGCATGGCAGCAGCGGCAAAAAACATAAAATACACATATTTTTTTGAAATTATAAAATCTTTTTTAACAAGGTTAAATAACATTATTATCCCCTCCTTTGATATTCGCAAGCATAATATCTTCAACAGATGGCCTTTCAATTATGGCATCTGGGATATAGTGCTTTACTTTTTCAGCATGTTTTGTAATTCCTGTAAATCCAAATTCATTTTTGGATATTTTTAAGAAAAGCCCATATGTCTGGCTGTTAAGTGAACTGGTATCCCCTTTGGCAATTCTGTAAGTGTCTAAAAGTGTATCTTTATCTTCCTGGAAAATAATATTGCCGTTATCAATCATAATAAGCATGTCGGCAATTTTATCAAGGTCAGAAGTGATGTGGGTGGAGAAAAGGACTCCCTTGCCGCCATTGTCCATATAATCTGCAAGAGTATCAATTAACTGGCTTCTGGTTAAAGGGTCAAGCCCGTTTGAGGGTTCATCCATAACCAGCATTTCTGCTTTGTGGGAGAGCGCAAGGGTAAGTGCGTATTTCATTCTCATTCCTTTGGAAAGTGTGCCTGTTTTTTGTGCAGGGTTTAATGAAAACATATCCATATACCGTTTATAATCTTTTTCAGACCATGAATTATAAGCAGAAGAAACCAGATTTTTCATTTCGCCCAGTGTAAGGTCTTCATAAAACCCTCCATCTTCTAAAACAATGCCAAGACGGTTTTTAACCTGGCTTTCATTTTTATCCATGTCAAGCCCGAAGAAACTTATATTGCCTGATGTCCTGCCAGCCAGCCCCAGGATAGTACGCAATGTTGTTGTTTTGCCTGCGCCATTGTTTCCAATAAATCCTGCTATACACCCTCCTGGAATGGAAAATGTTATATTGTTAAGTGAGAAATTGTTATATGATTTGGTTAAACCGGTAACTTCTAAAATATTGTTCATTTTAATCCTCCTCCATTCTTGCCAAAGCCTGCGGAACTAATCTTCTTCATATAAAATATCCATCATTGCATTAAGTTCTTCTTTACTGATTTTAAGGGATTTTGCTGTATGTAGCATATCAAGCATCTGCTGTTCAACAAGCCGCCTTTGTGAATCGCGCAGCAGCCCGGGGCTGCCAGCAGATACAAAAGTACCTATCCCGGCATGGCTTGTGATAAACCCTTCCTGTTCCAGTTCGTCATATACACGCCTTATTGTAAGGACGCTTACTTTAAGCTTATTGGCAAATGTGCGTATGGATGGAAGGGCATCTCCTTCAGATAGTTCTTCTTTTAATATTGCATCTTTTATCTGGTCTTTAATCTGCTGGTAAAGCGGGCTGTCAGAGTTATTGGATATTATTATTTTCAAATGGTATATGCCCTCCTGTTTTAATGTGCTGTTATGATATACACATTATATACACTATATACAATAATGTCAATAGCTGCTTTTAATGAATTATATAAAAACCCGCCATCCTTTTGTAAGAATGGCGGGTTGTGTCCTGGTTGGAAATATTAATTTTAACATACTATAAATGCTGCACTTTCCCCTGCTATATGCAACATTCCGTTTTCTATTGTTGTATCTTTGCCAAGTGAATAGATTACCTCTCCCATGTTATAAGGGCATGGGCAGCCTGCGTCTTCTGATGAAGGGTTGAGTGCTATTAATATCCTGCAGTCCCCGGCAGACCTTAAGTATACAAGAGGGTATTTTGCTGGTTCACAGTACACAAATTCAATTTCACCTGATGCACATAAGGCAGGGTAATTCCTGCGTATTCCTGCAAGCTTTTGTATTTCATGCCATAGTGAATCCTGGTCTGCCATAGCAGCGGATACAACAGGTGCATCTTCTTGTAAATCCTGCTGTATATAGAGTTTATCTGCTGGTGCATCTGAAAAACCATAGTTTTTTCCATTGTCCCACTGCATAGGGGTTCTTGCACCAGTACGGTCATATCCGCCTTCAACAGAATTTAGTTCAAGGTGGCGCATCCCGGTTTCATCACCATAGTATATAAATGGCACGCCTGGCATGGACATAAGGAAAGCATATACAAGTTTAAGTTCCTGGCAGTCAAGGTATTTTCTTATACGTTCCATGTCATGGTTGCCAGAAGGTATGCACATCATGCCTTTTTTATTGGTTAGGTTATAGTTTTTTGTATAAGTTTCTATAAAAGGAAAGGCATCCCCTTTGCCCTCACGGCTGAAATATGGGTGTTCACAGCGGAATAAATCCAGATAGTGCGAAGGGCCGAAATGTAGGAGGAAATCCATATGAAATCCGCCTATAAGGGATTTATCTGGCTCTCCCCATTCTGAAACAAGTACCGCATCTGGAAAGTCTTTATCAAGGAAAGCCCGTATATCCTGCCATAATTTAATTGTTTCTGTGCTGTCTGTGTCATTTTTAACAAGAGAACCTGCCATATCCACACGGAAGCCGTCACAGCCTTTTGAAAGCCAGAAGTGCATTGCATCTTTCATTGCCTGTCTTGTTGCAAGTGCTTCTGGTGAATTTACTGCGCTCTGCCAAGGCTCAGATGGATTGGCAAAGCCATAGTTTAGCGCAGGCTGGTTTGAGAAAAAGTTGGTTGCAACATTTCCGTTACGCTGGTACAGCCCTCTTAAAGAACCTGTTATGCTCCCATAACCTGTTACATCTGTCCATATACTGTCACTCCAGATATACCTGCCTGAATACTCGTTTGGTTCTGCCTTGCATGACTCTTTAAACCACGGATGTTCTATAGATGTGTGCCCTGGCACAAGGTCTAAAATAACATGCATTTCCCGTTTGTGTGCTTCTTCAAAAAGTCTGGTTAAATCTTTATTAGTGCCATAACGGGGTGCTACCTGGCAATAGTCTGCAACATCATAGCCGGCATCCCCGAAAGGTGACAAGTAGCATGGATTAAGCCATAATGCATTACATCCAAGCTCTTTTATATAGTCCAGTTTGCTGGTGATTCCCGGAATATCCCCAATGCCGTCACCATTACTGTCATAAAAACTCTGTGGATAAATTTCATAAAAGATACTTTTTTCGAGCCAATGTTCCATAATAATCCCCCATTCCGCCACCTTATGCTGGCAGCATAAATAATTTAGTGGTTAATATTTTGCCGGCAAATGCCTGCCCGTTTTGAATAATTGTAGTATATCCTGCTGCAATATAGTTTTGTTGCAAAATATCCATTATTTATATTAAAATATCCATATAAACAGACAGGATAAAGAAACAGAAGACTAAAATAATATATGGAAGGGGAAACAGGCATGGCAAGAGGAAAAGAGTTACAAGAAACAAGAAAACAAGGTACACCAATGCATCCTTTAAAAATATACAAAATGTATGATGTTAATGGAAAAATTGATGTACCATACCACTGGCATGATAATGTAGAAATATTATGGATACAAAAAGGCAGGCTTTCACTTATGGTAAAGGATGTTTTATATACAGGCAGACAAGGAGATGTTTTTTATATTAACCCGCGTGAACTTCATGGGATGAATTCCCTGACACATGACTGCACTTACCTGGCCTTTATTTTCCCGTTGCAATGGCTGCAATTTGCACAGGCGGACGAGGCAGGAGAGAAGTATTTAAAACCACTTGGGCAAATGGGGACATATATTATAAACTGCCTGCCTGCACAGACAGCAGAGGGTGCTGTTAAAGTTTTAAAGGAAATTTATTTACTTTACCAGGAAGATGGGGAGGGTGCATGGCTTGGGATTAAGGCAGGGATGTTACTTTTTTATTACTATATCTACAGGGACAGGCTGGCAAGCCGCAGGCAGGAAAATTCTGCATGTATGGACACGCTTATGGAAATTTCGCTATATATACAGGAAAACTGCCAGTATCCGCTTACATTAAAAATGCTGGGGGATAAATTCCATATGTCGCCAAAATATTTTAGTGTGTATTTCCAGAAACATTTTGCAAGAAACTTTTCAGATTACCTTATGGCAGTACGGATAGAAAATGCAAAGAAAATACTGGCGGCTACAGATGCTGGCATGGAACTTGTTGCACAGCAGTCTGGTTTTTCCAGCAGCAGTTACTTTATAAGGGTATTTAAGGAAACATCAGGAATAACACCAGGACAATACCGCAGGGAATTTACAGGCAGGCATTAAAAATGCTGCAATAGTGGCAATATGCTGTTATATGGCAAAATGCTGGTAAAACGATATTATTTTATAGAAAATATTGTTAAATACTACTAATAAAAATCTTAAAAATTTCAATGACCAGAGAAAAATATTCTATGTTTTCTTCCTGTTACTTTTTATATACTGTCACTATCAACAAAGAACACATATAAACGTGTCAAGAGAAGGGAGAAAAAACGTATGAAGAAAAAAATTATTTCAATGACAATGGCAGCAGTTCTTGGTCTTTCACTGGCTGGATGTGGTTCTGGCCCTGATAATGCATCATCAGGCGGCAAGGATACCAGCAGCAGTAGCAGTAACAGTAAAGGTTCATCATCAGAGGTGGCAAACAAGGATAAACCTTTAGTTTGGTTTAACCGCCAGCCATCTAACAGCTCTACAGGCGAACTTGATATGACAGCACTGTCATACAATGACAAGACATATTATGTAGGGTTTGATGCAAACCAGGGTGCAGAACTCCAGGGTACAATGGTAAGCGATTATATCAAAGATAATATTGATAAAATCGACCGCAATGGTGATGGTGTAATAGGTTATGTACTTGCTATCGGTGATATAGGGCATAACGACTCTATTGCACGTACAAGGGGTGTACGTAAGGCACTTGGTACAGGTGTTGAAAAAGATGGTGATATTAACAGTGAACCAGTAGGTACAAATACAGATGGCTCAGCTTCTGCTGTAAAGGACGGGGAGATTGAAGCAGGCGGAAAGAAATATGTAGTACGTGAACTTGCTTCCCAGGAAATGAAGAACTCAGCAGGTGCAACATGGGATGCGGCTACAGCAGGTAATGCAATCGGCACATGGTCATCATCATTTGGTGACAGCATTGACGTAGTAGTATCAAACAATGACGGCATGGGAATGTCAATGTTTAATGCATGGTCAAAAGATAATAAAGTACCTACATTTGGATATGATGCTAACAATGATGCAGTTGCTGCAATCGCAGATGGTTACGGCGGGACAATAAGCCAGCACGCAGATGTACAGGCATACCTTACATTACGTGTACTCCGTAATGCACTTGATGGTGCTGAAATTGATTCAGGTATTGGCAAAGAGGATGATGCAGGCAATGTACTTTCCAGCGACGTATATGTATACAATGAAGAACAGCGTTCTTATTATGCATTAAACGTTGCAGTTACAGCTGAAAATTACCAGGATTTCACAGACTCCACAAAAGTTTTTGAACCTGTATCAAAACAGCTTGACAGCGGCTCACATCCTTCAAAGAAAGTATGGCTGAATATTTATAATGCTTCTGATAACTTCTTAAGCTCCACATACCAGCCGCTTCTCCAGAATTATGATGACCTTCTTAACCTGGAAGTTGATTACATCGGTGGTGACGGACAGACAGAATCTAACATTACAAACCGCCTTGGAAACCCAGGACAGTATGATGCATTTGCTATTAACATGGTTAAAATAGATAATGCAGCTTCATATACAGCTTTACTTAACCAGTAATACCATTTAGGTATTTCAGGCACAAAACAGGTTTTAAGGGCGTGCTTTGCGGCACGCCCTGGAAAGAATAATAAATGAGGTAGCGGACAATGGCAAATAACAAAGATGATATTGTTTTATCAATACACGGCATGAGCAAGTCATTTGGCAGGAACCGTGTTCTTGACCATATAAACCTCGATGTTAAACGTGGAACTGTTATGGGTCTTATGGGTGAAAATGGTGCTGGTAAATCAACAATGATGAAATGCCTTTTTGGTACATACCAGAAAGATGAGGGTACTATTTTCCTGGATGGAAAGGAAACCAACTTTTCAGGGCCTAAAGATGCCCTTGAAAATGGCGTTGCAATGGTACACCAGGAATTAAACCAGTGTCTTGAAAGAAATGTAATGGATAACTTGTTCCTTGGACGTTATCCTGTTAATTCTTTTGGTGTGGTTGATGAAGGCAGAATGAAAAAAGAAGCTTCTGAACTTTTCAGGAAGCTTGGAATGACAGTAAACCTTACCCAGCCTATGCGTAATATGTCTGTGTCACAACGCCAGATGTGTGAGATTGCCAAGGCTATTTCCTATAATTCAAAAGTAATCGTACTTGACGAACCTACTTCTTCACTTACAGTACAGGAAGTAGATAAACTTTTTGAAATGATGAGGATGTTAAAAGAACAAGGGATTGCCCTTGTTTATATTTCACATAAAATGGATGAAATTTTTGAGATTTGTGATGAGATATCTGTACTGCGTGATGGCAACCTGGTTATGACAAAGAGCAGTAAAGAAACTGATATGAATGAACTGATTGCGGCTATGGTTGGACGTTCACTTGAAAACCGTTTCCCGCCAGTTGATAATACACCTAAGGATGCTATTTTATCTATACAGCATCTTTCTACAAAGTTTGAACCTTATTTGCAGGATGTTTCATTTGATGTAAAAGAAGGGGAAATTTTTGGATTGTACGGCCTTGTAGGGGCTGGACGTACAGAACTTCTGGAAACCATTTCCACCTGTGCGGTTGAAAAAATAAAATAATGAAATCAATTAAAAATAAAAAT
>CAJUPJ010000007.1 GCA_910588655.1 uncultured Lachnospiraceae bacterium
CAGAGGCTTTTAGCCGCAGAGCAAACCACCCGTTTTACGGGTGGTTCTGATTTATATGGAAATATGCTATATAAACAAATTATTACAGGTAATACCTGTTTTACTGGGATGAGGTAATATATGGGAAGGTATAAATTATTATTAAAAGAACTTCTTTGTCTCGCTATGGGGACAACTTTAATGGCAGCGGCAGTAAACTGGATATATGAGCCTCTTGATATGGTTACAGGGGGGCTGTCAGGGCTTTCAATAGTAGTCAAATCATTGTCTTACAGGCTGTCAGGCGTTGCATTTCCAGTATGGATTAGCAATTTTGTATTAAATATCCCTATATTTATATGGGGAATTTTTATAAAAGGCAAGGGGTTTATTGCTAAGACATTATTTGCCAATACAGTTTTTTCACTGGCTATGTATACAATGCCAGTTATAGACCCTGGGAGGCATGACTACCTGCTTGCGGCAGTTGTGGGCGGTGTGCTTACAGGGCTTGGGCTGGGGCTTGTATTTGCCACAGGTTATTCTACAGGAGGTACAGACCTGTTAAGTGCCATAATATGCAGGTATGTTCCATATTATTCTGTATCAACAGTATTATTTATAGTGGATTCTATAGTTATAATTACTGGTGCTGTTGTATTTGGATTATATGTATCATTTTATGCAGTGATAGCAGTTTTTGTAACATCAAGTGTAATGGATTATATACTTTCAGGGGGAAAAGCATGTAAACAAGTGCTTGTAATTTCACCTGAATATGAAGAAATAAGCAGAAGGGTTTTTGCGGAAATGCAAAGAGGGGCAACATTAATTGAGGCTAAAGGCATGTACTCAAATAACAGCCGCCCTATGCTGCTTTGTGTTGTGGCAAAAAAGGAAATTGCAAAGCTGACAGGACTTGTTAAGAATGTAGATAAGAATGCATTTGTAATTATTTCTGAAATAAGGGAAGTATTTGGTGAAGGTTTTGGACAAAACAGACAGTAAAAACGTAAAAATTTTGTAAAAATTGATGTATTTAGAGGTTAAAAAATTAATTTTATACGCATTGCACAAAAACTAAAAAATTTCTTTGGATATTTGGTCTATGGTAAAAAAGAGCTTGTTAGTGTATTATAGTTGATAGATTAAGAAAGCGTATATTTGATACGGCACAATTATATTTGACAAATTAGGAGGAAATTCATAATGGCAAGTTTATCTTTAAAGAACATTAATAAAACATATCCAAATGGTTTTGTTGCGGTTAAAAATTTTAACCTCGAAATTGCAGATAAGGAGTTTATTATTTTCGTAGGTCCTTCAGGTTGTGGTAAGTCTACAACACTCCGTATGGTTGCTGGACTGGAAGAAATTTCAGCAGGTGAGTTATGGATTGGCAATACACTTGTTAATGATGTAGAGCCAAAAGACAGGGATATCGCAATGGTATTCCAGAACTACGCATTATATCCTCATATGTCAGTTTATGATAATATGGCATTCGGACTTAAGTTAAGAAAGACTCCAAAGGAGAAAATCGACAAATTAGTTCATGAAGCAGCTAAAATTCTTGATATCGAACATCTTTTAGACCGCAAGCCAAAGGCTTTATCAGGTGGACAGAGACAGCGTGTTGCCATGGGACGTGCAATCGTGCGTAATCCTAAAGTATTCCTTATGGATGAGCCTTTATCCAACCTTGATGCAAAGCTCCGTGTGCAGATGCGTATAGAAATTTCTAAAATCCACCAGAGACTTGAAGCTACAATTATATACGTAACACATGACCAGACAGAGGCGCTTACACTTGGTACACGTATTGTTGTTATGAAGGATGGTATTATGCAGCAGGTTGCTTCACCTATCGACCTTTATACAAAGCCATGTAACGTATTCGTTGCAGGATTTATTGGTTCACCTCAGATGAACTTTGTAAACTGCAAAGCTGTTAAAGATGGTTCAGATGTTAAGCTTGAATTTGGTTCATACTCTGTTAAAATTCCAGAAGGAAAGGCAGAGAAGGTAATAGAGGGCGGATATATCGGCAAAGATGTTATTATGGGTATACGTCCAGAAGATATTAAGGATGAAGAAATTTACATTAATTCAGGAACAGATAACGTACTTGACGCTACAGTTAAAGTTTATGAAATGCTTGGTGCAGAAGTGTTCCTGTACTTCACAGTAGAAGGATTTGATATTACAGTCCGTGTAAACCCACGTACTACAGCACGTCCTGGCGATACAATTAAGATTGCGCTTGATGTAAGCAAAATCCATGTATTCGACAAGGAAACAGAAAAGGTAATTACTAACTAATAAAGATAGAATATAAAACATACACCTGGCAGGAGCTGCACTTAAAAGTGCAGCTCCTGCCTTGCTGTGGTTTGGAATGTACCATAGAACAGCACACATGGATATCTGTAAGTTTTAACTTCTGCATGTTTTTTGTAATATATTTAGTGTAGGGTATTTTCTAATATCTTCTCCCATACCTTTAAAAACATAATTAAACGGGACTTGTGGTTTATCCATTGTAAATATTTCACATTCTTCTATTTCAATAAAACCAAGCAGCATGTTTTTAATCTGTCTAACTAGTTCTTCGTTACATTCATCAAAATTAAGTTCGCAATATGCATAATTCTGGTATTTTTCATATTGTTCAGATTTATGGGTAATGCTAAGGCAGAGCCAGCAGTTATCATCTAAACAGGTATGGTAATCTTTAGGCAATGAATACACAGATAAAGATTTAACTGGTTCTCCACTGGCTATAACTGTTTTAACTTTTCCTTCACAATGTTTAAGAGTTCTTAGGTCTTCAGAAAAAGAAGTTCCTGTAACGCCTATATGGGTTGCTGTGTGTCCAATTATATAAATTAATTCTTTGGCTTTGTCCAGCCATTCTTCCCAAAAACCATTTCTATGGCTGCATTTTCCATAGATTACAATTCCTAATTTTTTAATATTCATTTCTCCACCTTTTCTGTTCTGCTTATAGCCCCTGGCTTTGGAATAACTGTTTCATTTCTTCTGCGGACTCCTGCATACCCCTTTCAAACCATACTTCAATCCAGCCATACAGGCTGTATGCCACAAATGCTTTTGCATAAGCTTCACCTTTAGGAAGTCCGGGTTTTAATTCCATAATATCCAGAATTACATCTTTAAGCAAATAGATAAGATGGTGTTTATTCAAAAGACTGTAAAATGCCTTATGCTGCTCAAAATGGCAAAATACCATGCCAATAGCTGAACTAAGAGGCAGGGAGCTGTTTTTCTCCCAGTTACCTTTCCATTCATCAAATAGTTTATTGATATATGCTTTTAAAATATCTTCCTTACTATTAAAATTTCTATAAAAAGAAGCCCGTCCAATGCCTGCATTATTGCATAATTCACTAATGGAAATATTTTCCAGTGTTTTTTCTTCCAATAGTGCCAGAAGAGAATTTGTTATATGCTCTGTCACATAAATATTTCTTCCTTCATTGCTCATTGGTGATACAGTTTTACTGTTTTGTCTCATTTCTTCCCCTCCTATTGACATTTTTCAATAAGTGATGATACAATTATATCGGCGATACAAATGTTTTATAGAGATATTAGCACACTTTATTGGAAAAATCAAATGGACGGAATGGAGGTTTAAAATGACACTAAAGTGTATGTGGAATATATGCGGAAAATACTGGAATACCTTGATACTTATATGCCAATAGATTAAAATGCCATAACTTTTATTAGATATTTCTGTGCATAATGGCATAATATGGTAAAGTGCACAATTTTTACTTGTATCTGTAATAAAAATATATGAAAAGTTAACTGAATATACTTTACTTTTGTGCAAATTGATGGTAAGATATATTGCAGGGCAGGTTAGATTGAAAAATCATTCTAAGGTTGCAAAAACGCAGAAACAACGTTTTTCATAGCTGTCTGGGCCGCAGAAAGCGCGGCATGGAGTTATGCAATATAACAATGGGGAGTACACAGGAATAATTGGAGGTATATTTATGATATCAAACCAGGTCCTTCAAACGACAATAGATGGATTGAAAAATATCACAAGGATTGATATATGTATTATGGATACAGAGGGCAAGGCTCTTGCTACTACTATAAATAATATTGAAGAATATGAGGAAGCTGTTATGGCTTTCGTAGACTCTCCAGCAGACAGCCAGGTTTTACAGGGATACCAGTTTTTTAAGGTGTTTGATGAGCACCAGTTAGAGTATGTTATCCTTGCAAAGGGTGACAGTGATGATGTGTATATGGTTGGTAAGCTGGCTGCATTCCAGATACAAAATCTTTTAGTTGCATATAAGGAAAGATATGATAAAGATAATTTCATTAAAAACCTGTTATTAGATAACCTGCTTCTTGTAGATATATATAACCGTGCAAAGAAACTCCATATTGACACAAGTATCAAAAGGATTGTTTTCCTTATCGAAACTAAGAATGAAAAAGATATAAACGCGCTTGAAACAGTCAAAGGGCTTTTTGCAAGCAAGACGAGGGATTTTATTACACAGGTAGATGAAAGGAATATTATTCTTGTAAAAGAGGTTAAGCAAAACGAGAGTTATGACGATATGGAAAAGACAGCAAAAGTTATCCTTGATATGCTTAATACAGAAGCAATGACAATGGTACATGTGGCATATGGCACTATTGTTAATGAAATTAAAGATGTTTCACGTTCATATAAAGAGGCGAAGATGGCGCTTGATGTTGGCAAGATATTTTATAGTGACCAGCATGTGATAGCTTACAGCAGCCTGGGAATAGGCCGTCTTATTTACCAGCTTCCTATGCCGTTATGTAAAATGTTTATAAAAGAAATATTTGGCAATAAATCACCAGATGACTTTGATGAGGAAACAATTGCCACTATTAATAAATTTTTTGAGAACAGTTTAAATGTTTCAGAAACTTCAAGGCAGCTTTATATACACAGGAATACACTTGTTTACAGGCTTGATAAGCTTGAGAAAAGCACAGGGCTTGATTTAAGGGTATTTGATGATGCAATAACTTTTAAGATAGCACTTATGGTAGTTAAGTATATGAAGTATATGGAAACATTTGAGTATTAATATGCCAATCATTTAATATGCATTATATAAAGAAACACAGGTTAAGCGTAAAGCTTAGCCTGTGTTTTGTTTTTGCAGGGTAATTTACAGTTATCTTTTTGGTGTAAGAGTAAGATGGACGGTTTTACGTGCCAGAGCCAGAATATTATGTACAGAGGTACGTTTACGCTATGGTGCAAACATGCCTTGTTATGGAATAATTTAGTGGAATGTGCAGAAACCCTGCGTCCGTCTGCCAGTACAAGCTAACTGAAAATTTATGAAATGTATGTGTTCTTTTCGTCTTTCAGGCTTTACACTTTAAGTTGCTAATGGTATAATGAGATAATCGTTAATTTATTTATTTTAGTTAAGAGAGGACGGTACTATGGGATTATTACAGGACTGGAGAGAATACGCATATGGCGTAGACATTAATTCTAAAGCAGGAAAAGCTATCTGGGATAAATATTTTAAGGAGGAGAAAGCTGTTTATGAACAGCTTCTTGCAGACCCATCCGACATTGTCAGCGGCACTGTAGGCGGACTTGCGCAGAAATACAATATGGAACTTAAGTATATGGTTGGGTTTCTTGATGGTATTAATGACAGTCTCAAAGAGCCAAATCCAATTGAGGATATGACAGAGGATACAGAAGTAAAACTGGATATAGATTTAGAAAAGCTTTATTATAATATGGTTGAGGCAAAAGCAGAATGGCTTTATGGTCTTCCTGCATGGAATACCCTTCTTTCAGAGGAGCGAAGGAAAGAGCTTTATTTAAAGCAGAAAAAGTCAGGGACTATAGTTAAAGAGAAAAAGATTGGAAGAAATGACCCATGTCCATGCGGAAGCGGCAAGAAATATAAAAAGTGCTGTGGTGCAAATATTTAAACGCACTTATGTTTTAAACACACTTATATGAATATGTATTTGGAGAGGACGCTTGTATTAGCGGAGGTGTGATACGATGGGGGAGTTTTTTAGTTTTGAACAGAGAATGGAGCGGTACAGGTCTTTGCTGGATGTGCCGGAAGAGATGATTTTCTTTTTTGAGCCAGATGGTTATGTCTGTGAGAGAAACCATCTTGTTACAAACCAGCTTGAGTATGAAGAGGAAGAAGCTTTATTTATACAAGAGATTTTTCCTTCAGTTTTTGAACTGGAGGATGGCAGGGTAAAACTGGCAGGAAAGCCAGAGAAAGAACGTTTTGAAACAGCAGTATACCGGAAGAACCAGACATGTATACCAGCAAGTGCTTATATATGTTTTCTTGATGAGGAAGAAACAGGGTGCTATGGAATGTGCTGCGCCCGCAATATAGGTAAATACAAAGAAACGGCAAAAGACCTGATTTCTGCCAAAGTAGAGGTTGAGGAAGTCCATAAGGAACGCAATGAGTTTGTTGCTAATGTTACGCATGAATTAAGGACGCCTGTAAACGGGGTAATGGGGCTTGCGCAGAACCTGCTTGCAACTGATTTGACTTCTGAACAGAAGGAGTCAGTTGATATTATTAAACAGTGCTGCTCCAATATGATTAAAATTATAAATAATATCCTTGATTTTTCAAAATTACAGTCTGGAAAGTTTACTATTGAGTACAATGAGTTTAGTTTCCACCAGATGATGGATAAACTTGTTAAAGTAAATATGCCACAAGTGGAAGCAAAAGGTATTAAACTTATCTGCAATGTTTCAGCAGATATTCCAGACAGGATTATAGGGGATGAGTTAAGGCTTACACAGGTTTTGAACAATCTTCTGTCAAATGCAGTGAAGTTTACAAGTGTAGGCCAGATAGTTATAAATGTTGTAAAGACAATTGACCTCGGCGAAGAGTTTGAACTGTTTTTCATGGTTATTGATACAGGAATAGGCATAGCAGAAGAAGAAATGGATAAACTGTTCAGGAGCTTTTCACAGGTTGATGCATCAATAACAAGAAGGTTTGGTGGTACAGGCCTTGGGCTTAGTATTGTTAAAAACCTTGTAGAAATGATGGGCGGAAGTGTTAATGTTGAAAGTGAAAAGGGCAAAGGAAGTACATTTTCATTTTCAGTAAGGGTTAAAAAGACAGAACCAGATACCAGCAGTGAAACAGAGGATATAAAGGAAAGTTCATATTTATTTAATCTTGGTGATATTTCTGCCGATGATGAAGAGGAAGGGACAGAACTCTATATACTTGGTTCTGCTGAAAATATTAAAGAAATTAATGCAAATATGGAGAAACTGGTTATTTGTATTGAAATGGAGAACTGGGACAGGGCAGATACATTTGCAGATAATATAAAACAGCTTGTTGCAGAAGATACCATGAACCTTAAGAGAAAAGCTTTCCGTCTCCAGATGACTGTAAGGAAGGGGGCGCATGAAGCCGCCATTGAGCAGTATGATGAACTTAAGAGAGCCATAATTGAGGCATTTGGTGAAGAGGAGGGATAAATATATGCCTGCAAACAAGGAGCAGAAGCCAAATATTCTTATAGTGGATGATGTTTCAGCTAACCTGGTGCTTTTATCAGAAATAATAAAATCAGCAGGATATGTACCACGTCCTGTTATAAGTGTAAAACAGGCTTTAGCAGCAATAAACCAGAAAAGCCCGCATATTATCCTGCTTGATATAACAATGCCAGAAATAAATGGATTTGATTTCTGTTCAATGCTTAAAGCTGATGTAAAAACAAGGGATATACCAATAATTTTTATATCTGCCCTTGATTCTGTTGAGGATAAAATAAAAGGGTTTAAACTTGGAGCAGTTGATTATATAGCAAAACCATTTGAAAAAGAAGAGGTTACGTTAAGGCTTGATACACATCTTAAGATTTATAAGATGCAGCAGGAGCTTGAAACATATAATAAAAAGCTTCATAAAGTAGTAAATACACAGATACAGATGGTTGCAGAAGAGCAGAACAATATTTTTTATGCGCTTGCGAGCCTGCTTGAATCACGGTATGGCAGCGGTGACGGCCATTTGCGCATGATAGGCGCTAATTGCAGGAAACTGGCTATGAGCCTCCAGTTTTCACCAAAGTTTGATAAAAAGATAACCAGCAGTTTTATTGATACAATTGAAGTCGCTTCACAGCTGCATGATATAGGAACATTTGCAATAAGGGATAATATACTTTTAAAAGAAGGTTCTCTTACACCAGAAGAGTGGGAAGTTGTTAAGCAGCATTCCGAGTCTGGTGCTAAACATCTTGAGAAAATATATAAATACAGTGGTAATAATGAACTTGTGGATATGGCAGTGGATATTGCAAGATACCATCATGAGAACTGGGATGGAACAGGTTATCCATATGGGCTTGCAGGTGATGAAATACCACTTTCTGCAAGAATTATGGCTATAGTGGATGTATATGATGCGCTGAACCGCGACAGGTGTTACAGAAAGGCATATTCTAATGAAGAAAGCCTTGAAATAATGAGAAATGAAACAGGAAAAAGATTTGACCCGCATATGATGGAGATATTTAATAAAGTCCATAAACAACTGCGCCTGCCTTAGAAGGAAGAAAGGCAGTTAACAAGGATTAGGAGGAATATATTGTGGATTCTATGATGGAAATCTTCTATGAGGAGGCAGTATCTTTAACTAATGAATTAAATAGCGTAATAACAGATTATAAAGACTGCCAGACTTATAATGCAGATTATATTAAAAAGGTTTTCCGCGTTATACATACGATGAAAGCGGATTCTACAATGATGCTTTTAGATACTATTGCAGTACCTAGCAAGGTTCTTGAAAGTCTGCTTGTTTTTTTCAGGAACAATAAAATTGATATTACAGATAAAGAATGTTTTGACAAAATAATAGTAAATTATACTAATTATATTTCAGAAGATATTGAAAAGTTTGCTAAAGGCGAAAAGCTGGAACAAAGCCATAAGGATTTAGAGGATGATATTAAGAATTACCTTGAGAGGCTGAAAAAAGAGCATAATAAGGAAGACCATGATGATGCACAGCCTGTACATGAAGAAGCAGGCAAGAAGCCAAGACAGGTATATTATATCGCTGCTGATACGGAAAGCACTCCTGTTCCAGAGAAGAAAACTGAAGAGAAAAAGGCAGCAGAGAAGCCAAAACATGAAACACAGGCTTCTAGTAGCGAGGTTGTACTGGTAAAACAGGATGATATTGACAGGATGTATAAAAGCATAAAGCACTATAATAGTTTTATGGAGACTATAGAAGCACGCTTTAAAGGTGACAAGAGCATAGAAATAAGGCATAAAGATTTAATGATGCTGAAAAATATAAGACATGAGCTGTCAATTGCGGCAGACCATCTTACAAAGTCTGATTTTGTGGCAGTAGCCCAGAAAATGGAACTTGTGGTTGATGAGATGTCAAGGACGCTTAATAAACCAGTTAAACTTATAACAAGAGGTTCACATTCCCTTGTTGAAAAATCAAAAAGGGAAAAGATATCAAGTGCACTTGTGCATGTTATAAGAAATGCGGTTGACCATGGAATTGAAGATATGGATGAACGTGACCGTATGGGAAAAGCGCCAGTTGGAATTGTAAGGCTGGGCTTTGATAATAAAGATGGAAAACTGGTAATATCTGTTGAAGATGATGGTGCAGGAATTGATAAAAATGCAGTCCTTAAGAGTGCTAAAGAGAATAACCTTTTAAAGAAGCCTGAAGAGGAATACACAGAAGAAGAGATAATTAACCTGCTTTTTGTAAGCGGTGTAAGCACAACAGAGAAAGCGAATGATTATTCAGGGCGTGGCGTAGGTATGGATGTTATCCGCCATAATATTGTTTCCCTTGGTGGCAGTATTAATATTACAAGCAACTATGGATTTGGTACGAAGGTTGTTATGAAGTTTGACATGTAAATACAACAGGAGTAATCTTTATTAAAGATTACTCCTGTTGTTATAAGCAAAACATATAGTTTATATAAGCTGCATCTGTACATCTTTGGTTAATACATCAGTATAGCTGAAAGAAATGGTGTGGACAGTGTTATCCACTTTGTTTTCAACCTGGATAAGAAATATGCTTGGATAAGTCTGGCATATAACACCTTCAGTTACATCAATTTTATGTCTGCCGCGGTTTGCACGGATTTTAACTTTACTGCCAATATTTTTATCAACGGATAACTTTACCTTGTTTATATCTGTCTGGCTCATTTTTCACCTTTGCCTTTCGTTGTATGTCTACAATAATCTTTAATATTACATAAGCTAATTTAGCACAAAATTACAAAAAAGTCAATTTTACAGGGCTTTTAGACGAAAAACCAATGTAAAAAGTAAACAATGTTTAAAGCAGAAAAAAATTTTTATTTTATAATATTTTCACAAAAGTGGACAGAATTACAGAAAACAGCATAAGCAGCATTGGGAAAATATACAAAAAAAATTGGATAATTAGTGCAAAATTAATAAAATGTTTAAATATTGTGAAATTTGTGCTACAATATATATAATTGGCGGAAGGAAGTGGACTTGTGAACCATATCATGATAGATTTAGAGATGAATAAAATAGATAAACAATATCACGAAGATAAAAAGCTGTCGAGTGAACTTATAGAAATTGGTGCTGTAAAGATGGATGACAAATTTGATGTAACTGACCAGTACCAGACTTATGTAAGCCCTTCATTTGGTAAAATGAACAGCAGGATAATAAAACTTACTGGCATTACAGATGATAAGCTTGAGGGTGCGCCTTGTTTTTTTGAGGCACTGGATGATTTTAGCAAATGGATAGGCACTGAAAAGACAACTTTTTATTCATGGAGCATGTCCGATATCCACCAGTTCCAGGTAGAAGCAGATTTTAAGGGGTATAAAGGTAAAATTATAGGCAGGATGGCAGCAAACTGGATAGATTTCCAGCTTGAATACAGCAAGCTTTTAAGGATTGAGAAAAAGATTAAATTAAAACAGGCAGTACAGGCAGCAGACTATAAGTTTACAGGTGCGGAGCATACGGCATTATCAGATGCTGTAAATACTGCCGAAATACTCCGTTTGTCTAAAGACCCTGAGAAATTTGAGCGTGTTATGAAGCCGGTACTTGATTTGTTCAGCCCTGCCAGGAAAGGGAACACACTTTTAGAAATGTGTCCTGAATTTTTTGCTGATACGTTAGGTATCCCGCCTGTTACGCAGAACGAACATGACGGCTGACGCACTGGTTATAACCACATAACCAATATAGCTTAATATGCCGGGAATTTCACCAAGGAAGAGAAATCCCAGTATGCCTGCAAATATTACCTGTGAATAGTCATAAACTGACAGTTCGTTAGCTGGTGCAAATGTGTAAGCAGCAGTAATTGAAAACTGCCCGCCTGTTGCGGCAAGTCCTGCCAGAAGCAGGAATGACAGCTGTTTTAAATCCATTGGTGTATAGTTCATTATACAATACGGAAGTGAACACAGGCATGAAAAAAGTGAAAAGAAGAATACAATAAAATTGCCTGGCACACCCCTTCCAGCCGCTTTCCGTAATAATGTATAAGCCATGCCTGCACCCATGCCTCCTAAAAGTCCTATAAATGCAGGAAATGCTATAAACGGGCGGCTGCCAGAAGGCGATAAAAAGCCTGGTTTTAATATAAACAAAGTACCAGCCAGCGCAGCAAAAACACAGGCAAGCTGGTAAGGCTTTGCTTTTTCCTTTAATATAAAATAAGAGAACAGTATTGCAAAAAATGGTGAAAGTTTATTAAGCATTGACGCATCAGAAATATTTAAGTGGTCAATAGCATAAAAGTTAAATATTAAACTAAGAGTACCAAAAGC
Organism: uncultured Lachnospiraceae bacterium; assembly: GCA_910588655.1. GTDB lineage: Bacteria > Bacillota > Clostridia > Lachnospirales > Lachnospiraceae > Butyribacter. Next base: position 11,878 of record CAJUPJ010000007.1, read on the forward strand.
TGAACGCAAAAATACCAGATGCCAGTTTCCCTGGCATCCAGTGATTTTTACATGGTTTTTAAATATTAATGCAAGTGAAAAAAATACAGCAACAATATTTCTGAAAAACGCTTTCTGTAAAGTTGGGATATCACCTGACATCTTAACAAATAAATTCATAAGTGCAAAGCAAAATGCTGCACAGATTATACATAATATTCCTTTATTCTTTTCTTTCATTTTATTATCACTTTTCTTTATTGCAGTTATTATAATTTTTTAGTTATTTTGTGTTTATGTAAACGGACGGTTTTTAGTGCCAGAGCCAGAATTTTCCGTACAGGGGCACGCTTGCGCTACGATAACCCACGCAGCGGCACATAAAGTCCATATGCCCCAAAAGAAACTTATGTTTCTTCTGTGACATATGGACTTAAATGCCGGCGGGGTTAAAGTGCCCCTGTACGGAATAATTGCTGGCATCTGGCACGCAAAACCTGTCCCCGTCAATCTACAATAAAATATATAATAAATAAGATAACTGAAAATGGGGAGAGTTATTTGCCAGCCTGTTTTTCTGTAGTTTTGCCAAGAAACAGCAGGTTTCCAGTGTTCCAGATAAACATTATTTCATACAGGGGCACTTTGGCATCGCTGGCGTTTAAATCCCGTATTTAATGCTGAAAAAATGCTAACTTTTTGTAGCATTTTTTCAGCATTTGGGATTTTATGCGCCATTGCGTATGCCATCGTAGCGGAAGCGTGCCTCTGTGTGGAAAATGTTTAGCTGGACATGGAAACCCTGCGTCCTTTTTCAGATAAGGTATAACTAAAAATTACCTTACCGTTATTTTTATTGTAGCCCTTTTATTATTATACGTCTTTACTGTTATTATTGCCGTTCCTTTTTTTACTGCTGTTACCTTTCCGTTCTTATTTACCCTGGCAACTTTTTTATTTGAAGAGGAATATTTAAAGTGGTAGCTTGCACTTCCTGATGGGACTTTTGCTGTGATTTTAAAAGTATTGCCTCTTTTGATTTTTTTATGTGCTGGTGCTGCAAGTTTAATTTTAGAAGGTGCTTTTTTAACTATAATTTCTATTCTTGCAGGTTCAGCCCTGTCCATAAATGCTGTTATAACTGCAGTGCCGGCAGACCTTGCAGTAACTACACCAGTGCTGTCTACAACAGCAACTTTATTATTGCTGCTTGTATATTTTATATTTTTTACTGATAAACCTGATGAACTTCCACTTAGTGAAACTCCAAGCTTATAATCTTCATTTTTGCCAAGGGTAACGGAGTTTCTGGATATTTTTATCCTTGCCTGGTCAAGTATAAGTGAACCAGTAGGGACTGGAAGGGCACTTGTGCCAGGTGTGGATGTTGCAGCAGGAGCAGTTGTTGCAGCCGGCAGTCCAGTGGTGCTGGCAGGCGGCTCACTTGGATTTACAGGTTCTTCACTTCCGGCAGGTGTACTGGAAGCAGCAGGCATGGGAGTAGTACCTGGTGATGCGCTTGCAGTTGCACCTGGGGTAGCAGATGCTGCTGGTGTTTCTGTTGCTGCTGGTAGTATCGGCGTATCAGAAGGTGTTACATTGGTTTTGTCTAAATCTGTTGTAAATGCTTTAATACATATATTATTTAAGCCTCTTGTTGATGCGTCGTGCCATTTGCTGTTAAGATAATAGTAGCTCTGCCCTTTTTTGGATGAATAGTTATATTTTACGCTGCTGGATGATATATCCTGGCCTTCTATTGGAAGGTATGCCTGGCTGCCAGTAGAAGAGTTGTATTTATAAGTTATAACAACAGAGAACTTTTCCCCAGGGTTAATTGTACAGCTTTCTGGCAATGTTACTGTATGGTATCCGCTGAACTGGGCAGTACCGTTTGTTGTACATTCTTTAACAAGAGTGCCCTTTACAGGTGAACTGCCAGAAACATTTTTATATATTTTAATGTTGTATGCCTGTTTGTCTGTAAGAGTGTAGAATGATACAGCCTTTAACTCCTGTGCACTGTCATTGTCTGCTGTAAATATATTTGCACCCTGGATTTTTTTATTTTTTATATACACTGTGTCACCATAGCCAATCCCGTCGTACTGGTAGTTATTGTCATAATTGGAAACAGGCTCTATATCAAATGTAAAAATATCGCATATTGACGGCTCATAATATGATAACCAGAAGTATCCGTTATCATTGTATTTTGAACCATAGCTGTTGGCAATAAGCCATGCGCCATTGCCAGAAGGTTTACTTTTAAAGTTGTTTCTGGAATAGCTGTCATCCCAGCCAACTATGGTTACACAGTGGTTAGCCATACGCTGTGCCATTGTGCCAGAATATTTTGTCTGGTAGAAGGATTTACCATTAAGAGTGTTATTTTCAAAACCAGATGCGTCATAGAACATAGATATGTCTATAGCACCATGTTCCATTAATGCTTTTTTAATCTCTGTTCTGGAGCTGTTATCATAACATTCTGAATTCTGGAGGTGTGCAACAGAACTGTAGCGTGAAGTGCTGCTGCCTGATGCCATGCTGTCTGCCATTTCATATTCCTGTTTGTAGTTATCTGCTGTAAATGGTGCATTTTCTTCTGTTTCTATTCCTGACCACTGTGCAAGTGTGCTAATTGCAGTAAGTGCATTTCCACCAATATCGTATGCTGTAGGTTTTGTGGAAGATACATTTTCAAATGACGGGAAAATATGTGGTATATTGGATGGTGCTGAAACAGGTGTTATGCTGTCGCCATACATGGTGTTTGACCTGTCTGTAATGCCATTATATGAATACCATGTAAGGTGGCTTTCTGAAAAATCAGTGTTATTGCTGCCAGTAATATTTTTAAGTATTGAGTTTGACTCCGAAGCCTTAATTGCAGCAAATGCCCAGCATGCGCCGGTAACACCCTGGTCTTTAATAGATGTTGACAGGCTGTTGGTGCGCAGGTCATATTTAGATGGAAGGTTAGATGCCTGTCTTAAACCAGTTCCTTCATCTGGTGCAGATGAAGAAAGAACCTGTTTTTCGCCATCTTCATTTACATATGAATATCTTAAAAGCCCGTTGTTTTCACTTTCTATAACTCTTGACAGTACATTAAGGGTTTCAGCATTATTGTCCTGGGCAGCAGAAACACCTGTGCCTGCGCCTGTGGATAAAATGCTTGCTGTTAAAAACAGGCTTATGTACCTGGAAATTTTGATTTTAACCATAAACATTTTCCTTTCTCTGAAATTATATCCTGTATAAAAATTGTTTCTGTCCATAATTATTAATATTTTGTTAATGTTGTTTAATACATTGAGTTAAATTATTTTCTGTGATATAATTCTAAAATCCTTATACAATAGTTAGTAGTAATAAGAACTTACATGAATAGTGTGGCAGAAATTTAGCAAAAAGTCAAATATTCTGTGAGCAATGATTACAATTTTTTTAATAATTTATGGAAGGAAAGGTGACAATGAAGTTTTTAAAGGATATTCTTAAGGGAGTTGTAATAGGAGTTGCTAATGCAATACCTGGAGTTAGTGGTGGTACAATGATGGTATCTATGGGAGTTTATGATGATATAATATTTTGTATTACACATTTATTTAAGCAGCTTAAAAAGAGCATAATGATATTATTGCCTTACTTTATTGGAATGTTAATTGGAATAGTTGGTCTGGCTTTTTCTATAAAATCATTGTATGCAAACTTTCCATTCCAGACAAGTATGGTGTTTATCGGGCTGATAATTGGCGGTGTGCCTATGCTTTATGAGCATGTAAAGAAAACATCATTAAAACTTTCGCATATACTGCTTTTCCTTTTATTCCTGGTTTCAATTATTGCTATGCAGTATTTTGGCGGGAGTGGAAAGGATGTAGTGCTTTCACTGGATATTATTTCTATTATTAAGATATTTTTTATTGGGATACTTGCGTCTGCAACTATGGTAATTCCAGGGGTAAGCGGTTCAATGATGATGATGATATTAGGGTATTACAATCCTATAATAAATGCAATTACAGGCTTTGTTACAGCTCTTGCAGAGCGTGACTGGAATACAATGTTAAATATATGTGGTTCACTTGTACCTTTTGGCATTGGTGTGGTTGCCGGTATTTTTGTTATTGCAAAGATTATTGAGATATTATTACAGAAATTTGAGGCACATACATATTGTGCCATATTAGGACTTGTAATTTCCTCACCAGTAGTTATACTTATGGGTACCGATATGGGAAATATTAATATAATAGCGGTTTTAACAGGGCTTGTCTGCCTTGTGGCAGGAGTGTTTGCATCAAGGCAGCTTGGCAAATAAAACCAGATTGGAGTGCTTATGGAAGAAGAGGGCAGAACGGAAATGTACAAAAAGATATGTGCACATCTGGCAATAGTATTATGCGGGTTATTATTCATTGTATTTATACTGCCAGGGCTGGCAAAATTTTTTGCGCCGCTTATTATTGCATGGATTATTGCAATGATAGCGAACCCGCTTGTACATTTTCTTGAAGAACGTATTAAGATAATGAGGAAACATGGGTCTGCAATAGTAATTATAATTGTTATTGTTGCAATAGCATTTCTATTATATGCAGTTATAGCGGCGCTTTTTACACAAGTAAGTTCAATGCTTGGGACACTTCCAGGTATTTATGAAAATGTAATGGATAACTTGCAGCAGTTTGCATCATCCCTTCATGAAAAATATGATATAATACCAGCTAATATTAAAAATTTCTTTGCAGGTAATGAAAGCAAAATAAATGAATATATACTGGCAGCACTTAATTCATTAAGTACAAGCCCTGTATCAGCGGTTGGTTCAGTGGCAAGTTCAATTATTGACACATTTATTATATCAATACTTACACTTATGATTGCATATTTCTTTACAGCAGGGAGTGATAAAATAAAAGCATTTGTAAAGAAATGCATGCCAAAAAGCATAAGTGACTCAGTAGAGATTATTAAGAATACGGTGTTTATTGCAATAGGCGGCTACCTGAAGGCATGTTTCCAGATAATGATTGTTATGTTTATTATACTTTTTCTGTTCTTCTTATTTATGAAAGTTGATTATGCCATGCCTGTTGCGCTTATAACAGCAATACTTGATTTCCTGCCGTTTATCGGGACTGGCACAGTGCTTATGCCGTGGGCGGTCTATTCTGTAATTACAGGTGAGTATTTAAAGGCGCTGGCACTTGTTATGGCATATCTTGTAACAATGATTGTGCGCAGGCTGTTAGAGCCTAAGCTTGTGGGTGACAGCATAGGAATGAGCCCGTTCCTTACGCTTATATCAATGTTTATTGGATACAGGATTACAGGCATGCTTGGTCTTATAATTGGAATACCTGTTGGCATGGTTATTAAAGAATTCTATGAAAAAGGATTATTTAACCATACAATAGAAGGAATAAAGATACTTGCTGGCAGAATAAACGAATACAGGAAATACTGGCAGAGTTAAAAATAGTAATAATAGTTAAAAACAGTAATAATTTATAATAAAACGGAGTATAATTTAGCAGGATAACCAGAAACTATCTATTATACTCCATATTTAATTGTCAATACTAACAAAAATAAAAAAAATCCTATTTTTCTACAAACAACGTCCACATATACTAAAAAGTGTGGTATACTGGTAAAGAAATATTATTACTAATTTAAGCTAAAACACATAAGGATGGTATGTATCATGAATAAACAATCAGTCAACATTAGCAGTCTTGTAATTCTGTTAAGCCTTCTATGCTTTATAATGGAGGTATGTATATATTATTTTGTTCCACAGCGTTATATTGCAATTTTATTTGCCGTTGTGTGTTCACTGTGCCTGTCGCACTTCTTTCTTGAGTCATCATTAAATTATGACTACAATTTTATACATGCCTCGTTTATGGTTATTACATCACTTGCATTTGGAATTATCGTTTATATTATACAGCCAAACCAGTGGATAAAATATGACTATTCAATTATTGTGCTCGTACTGCTTAACTGGCTTATTCCTTTTTTATATTGCTGTTTAAGGGATTTGTTTGACAGAGGGCCGCGTTTTGATGATTTTAATTTATTTTTCCATAGAATGAGTAAGTTCTTTATAGTAATATATATACTTGCAATACTTAAACAATACTTTATTACTCCTTTTGTTCCTCCATATGGTGCACCAGAGTTCGGGGCACGCCTGTTTGTACCATTTATGGCAACGGCAGAATATATTGAGGAAACAGCCAGGACGGGGCAGAGTCTTGTGCCGGTTATAGTTTATATAGCAGAAATTGCATGTTTCGGAGTGCCTTTTGGATATTTCTCAAGAATATACCTTAGAAAGCACCATTTTATAATAAGGCTGTTTGCATGTTTTGCATTCCCGTTTGTTCTTGAGCTTCTACAACAGGTTACAGGGCTTGGAAGGTGTGCTATAGATGATTATGTTATTTTCCTTATAGGTGTTGTGGCAGGTACTGTCCTGTACCATATTATGAACGGGCTTTTTGTGTCTGTAACAACACGTGATTTTACAACTGACAGAGGACACCAGCAGAAGAATTTGCAGTTTTAACCTGATTAAACCAGACCTGCTGCTTAAACAGCAGGTCTGGTTTGCCAGGGTTTGCTTAGCCTGGCAGGTTTTTATAAAAAATTTAAAAAATCACTTGACATAATTTGATATATCTGGTATATTTAACAAGTCGCATAAATATAATATATTTTGCCTTTGGGATCTTAGCTCAGCTGGGAGAGCATCTGCCTTACAAGCAGAGGGTCACAGGTTCGAGCCCTGTAGGTCCCATTGCAGTGTAAACTGTATTAACTGAATATGGCGGGATAGCTCAGTTGGCTAGAGCACACGGTTCATACCCGTGGTGTCATGGGTTCAAATCCCTTTCCCGCTACTACATAACCCGGTAAGATTGTTGCCGGGTTTTTTGTTTAAATATACCAGTATAGTAATGGTTGAAGCTGGAATACCATAATATTATTTGTTAGAAATGAGGTGGATTTATGAGGGCTGGTACGGGTTATGACGTGCACAGGCTGGAGGAAGGCAGAAAACTGGTTCTTGGAGGGGTTTGTATACCATATGAAAAAGGGCTTCTTGGACATTCTGATGCAGATGTGCTCTTACATGCTGTTATGGACGCGCTTCTTGGTGCAGCAGCGCTTGGTGATATAGGCAGGCATTTTCCTGACAGCGATAATAAGTATAAGGGGATATCCAGCATGGAACTGCTGGAATGTGTAGGGAAAATGCTGGAAGACAAGTGTTATATTATTGAAAATATTGATGCTACTATAATTGCACAAAAACCTAAACTGAGTGGGTATATAGATGAGATGTGTGCCAATATTGCTGGTGTCCTGGGGCTGGAACAAGACCAGGTAAATATTAAGGCTACAACAGAAGAAGGGCTTGGGTTTACAGGTGCGGGTGAAGGGATTGCTTCACAGGCAGTATGTTCAGTCAGTTCTATGTTTGATTATAGTTTTGATGCCACAAAAGAGGCAGGGGATACAGGCAGAAAGTGCCAGGGATGCAGCGGGTGCAGCAAGCTGCAATAAAATAAACAGGTACAGCAGAAATTTGCATTTATGTTATTGCTGTACCTGTTTTCAAATGATTTGCTATTTCCTGTCCGTACCTGGACGGAGCAGCCCTGGCTCTTTTTGGAGTATATAAGATTCAAGGCTGTTTTTGTCTATTAATGCAGGTACAACACCTTTTCTGGAAATGCAGAACCCGGCAGCATATGTTGCTATATATACAGAATTTTTTAATGTGTACCCATATAGCAGGTAGGAAGCAAGGGCGCTGATAAATGCATCGCAGGAAATGTGTCTTCCCATTCTTTTGTCTTAACATAACATCCACGTTCACCAAGGGTTACAATAACTGTCCCGATTCCATATTCCATAAGATAGTTTGCGCGTTCTTCCATAGAAGCCTGGCATGGGCATAATACTTTTAATTCATTTTCGTTTGGTATAATTATATCCACATTTGACAGTACTTCTTCTGGAAAGTGGCTGCACGCAGATGGTTTAAGTATTGTTTTTACATTGTGTTTACGGGCGGCATAACAGGCTTCCTGTACTGTTTCTATTGGAATTTCTGACTGTATCAGGCAGTAGCCGGTGTTTTCAAATAAACGTTCATTTTCATGTATTGCATCAGGTGTAAAAATATCATTTGCACCAGCCAGAATGGAAATCATTGAATCCCCGCCCTCCTCAACGAAGATATAAGCCTTTCCGGTATCTGCATAAAAACATCGTGCTATGCCAGATGTATCTACGCCATTTTCATTTAATGCCCTGAAAATATTATCAGTACCAGGGTCAAACCCTACATTGCCTATTAGTGAAACATGGTGTCCCAGCTTGGATGCGCCTATAGACTGGTTAATGCCTTTGCCGCCAGGACAAACAAATGATGATGAGGTGCTTACAGTTTTTCCCGTGTAGGGAAGCTGTGCGACATTGAGATATGTGTCTATATTAATACTTCCTATAACTACAATTTTAGGAGTGTTCATGCCAGAAGGAACACCAAGTGTTGTATCATTGTCAAGCCTGGAAGCCTGGGGAAATGTTGGGAGTTTCTTATTTGATTTCTCTATCAGGTGGATAAGCTTCTGGCAGAGGTATGCGCCAAATTCTGTATTGGGCATTGTATATGTGGAGATTTCAGGTATTTCAGGGGCTTCCAGTTTGTCATTTTTAAGCGATACCAGGGAAAAATCTTCTGGTACCTTATAGTGTAATGAATTCATAAGCTGGTAAAATTCAAGTGCTTTCAGGTAATGGGAAGATATAACTCCGCTAATCTGGTGTGTATTGGCTTTGTAAACCAGCGTTTCATCCAGTTCGCTGAAAACAAGCTGTTCATCCATTGGCAGGTGGTTATTAAACAGGCAGTTGCGGTAGCCGGATAAAAATGCCTGTGTGCGCCTGCCTTCTGCATACAGGCATGCAATCTTTGTGTGATGCCGCATTATAAGTTCCTGTGTAATGCTGTATGCTGCTTTTTCATAGGGAAGCTGGATAGAAGTGCTGCCGCCAAAAGGCCCAGTAGTAATATAAGGGATATTATTATCCTGTATATAGTGGGAAAAAGATAAGCTCTGTTCATTAACTGCTTCCCATAATATGCCATCAACATGGCTGCTGCACATAGCAGTAATATTTTTTAGTTCCTGCTCTGTATCAGAAGAACTGTTGCATACTATTGTAATATACCCATTATCCTGTGCTGTTTTTATTATTCCGTTTAATGTTGTATCAAATGAAACAGAAGAGCGCAGCAGTATACCAAGCACCCATGTTTTCTGTGTGGGCACAATGGCAGAAGCATAAGGTGTATAGTTATATTCTTTTACAATTTTAAGAACCCTTTCCCTGGTTTCGCTGCTAATGCTTTCATCTTTCTGGTTGACTATTTTTGAAACTGTAGAGGCAGAAACACCCGCAAGTTTTGCAATTTCTTTAATGTTCATAAATATTTCCCCGTTTTCTTAAGATATACTAAAGTTTATTTTGCGTGTATTTGTAATAATATTATATTATTTGCGATAAAAAGTGTCAATATATGATGATTTACAGCTGCCCTGTTTTGTTTTGTGGTGGGCTGGGGACGCAGGGTTTTCCAGTGTTCCAGATAATTATTATTCCATTACAGGATGCGTTTGTGCTGCGCTGCAATGTCATTAAGTTAAGAAAAGATGTTTAAAAATTACATATGCTGGATTTGCCAGCGTAAAGTTTGTATAAAAATAAGATAAACGCAAATCAAATTATGCAATATGCACAAATTATCACTATGAAAATTGTCAAAATATACGAATAATATAAAAACTATTAACGGAACATAAAAGGGATGATAGAATACTAAACAAGAAAATATTTTCGGAAAATTGTTTCCTTACAAAACCGTATAAAAACAGACAGAGAATCTGGATATTTTTGTAAAACATAAAAAGCAGGGGTTTACATAAGCAGGTTGTAATGTGTTTTGCCGGGGGAAAGGGCAGTATATGGAGGGGTGCTTATGAAAGTATTAAATTTTGGTTCACTAAATATTGATTATATTTATAAAGTCCGCCACTTTGTACAGAAGGGTGAGACACAGGCGTCGGATATGTTAAATATTTATGGCGGCGGCAAGGGTCTTAACCAGTCGGTTGCATTAAGCAGGGCGGGGGCAGAGGTTTACCATGCAGGGGTTATTGGAACAGACGGGGCGTTTTTAAAAGAGATACTTGAGGAGGCAGGGGTTAATACAAAATTTACACAGGAATTACAGAATGTGCGTACAGGCCATGCAATTATACAGAACGACAGTGCAGGGGATAACTGCATAATACTGTATGGCGGTGCGAACCAGGAAATTACAAGGGAATTTGTGGATAATGTAATTGAAGGGTTTGGCAGCGGGGACTGGATTGTCCTTCAGAATGAAATTAATGAAATTCCTTATATTGCCAGCAGGGCACATGAAAAGGGAATGAAGATTGTTTTAAACCCTTCACCAGTAAATGAGAAGATTTTTGAAATAAACTTAAGCTATATTGATTATTTTATATTAAATGAGGGGGAAGGGCAGGCACTTGCAGGTGCAGAGGCAGATGGCCCTGCATTAATAAGTAAACTTAGTGAAAAATTCCCTGGGGCAGAAATTGTACTGACACTTGGGGAAAGGGGTTCTGTATATACAGGAAAAGAGGGTATTGCCTGGCAGGATGCGTATAAAGCAGATGTAACAGATACAACAGCCGCGGGTGATACATTTACAGGTTATTTTATGGCTGGAAGGCTTGAAGGCATGCCTGTTAAAGAAGCTCTGGATATGGCGTCAAAAGCTTCTGCCATTGCTGTAACAAGAAAAGGTGCAGCAATGTCTATTCCAATGAAAGAAGAGGTTCTGGATTTCAAAGTAAAGTGAGGGGACTGGGATGGATGAGTCTAAGTTAAAGAAACAGGAAACAGTTGCAAACCTTCCTAAAATATATGCTTTACTCCCATTACTGCCATTAATTCTTATCCTTGTTGTAGGAATTGCTGCAATGGTTGTACCATCAATAACTATGGATGTATTTATCCTGACATTTATATCATTCATTGTTGCAATTATATTTGAAACTATAAGGACAAAAGAATTAAAGAGTGTAGTAAATGCTTCTTCTGAAATGTTTATCGGAATTGGTGAAGGTTTCGGAAGGGGTGTAATCCTTGTAGTTGGTGGTTCATTATTTACAAGTGGCATACAGGCTTTAGGTGTAATCGACAGCCTTACAAATGCAGTACAGCACACAAGTTCTGCTGGACTGGTAACAATGGTTATATTTGCACTTGCTACATGTCTCTTTGGTATACTTAGTGGCGGCGGCCTGGCTATGTTCTACGCAGTTATTGAAATGATACCAGGAATAGCAGCTACAGCAGGCGTGCATGGAATGTTAATTACACTTCCTATGCAGATGATAGCAAACCTTTCAAGGACAATTTCACCAGTGGCAGCAGTTATAATGATTGTTGCATCAACTGTAGGTGTAAGCCTGGCAAGAATACTGAAACGTACAGCAGTACCAACTATTGTGGCAATTGCACTTGTAATGGTTCTGGCAGTTGTGTTACTGCCTTACTAAATAATGGTATTTCCCTTTTGTTAGCATAAATCCTTTTTTACTCCCTTGGAATGTAAAAGTTCCAGGGGAGTTTTGCATTGTTAATTATTTTTTATTATTTAGTGAACCATATATAAAGTTATGACAATGTATAGGTGTAAGGGTAATCCAAAGGAAATGACGTCATATACCGGAGGGGAATAATGAATACAACAGAACTGGAAAAATGCATTGAAACATATGGAAATGATATTTATGCATTTTGTGTGCATCTGGCCTATAGCCAGCAGGAAGCAGAAGAACTTTACCAGGATACCTTTCTTAAAGCAATGGAACTCCTTAGTGGCATAGAAGCAGAAAATAACCCTAAAAGCTATCTTTTGTCTATAACCATAAGATTATGGAAAAACCAAAAGAGAAAATATGCATGGCGCAACAGAATAGCAGGATTTAGCAGCCTGGAAGAAGAGACGCAGGAAGCATGGGATGTAAATGGAAACACGCTTGAGGAAGAAGTGTTAAAGAAAGAGCAGATAAGGCAGTTACGGCAGGCAGTAAAAAAACTGGATTATAAATACCGTATGCCAGTGTATCTTTATTATATGGAAGAAATACCAATAGCTGGTATTGCAAAAATATTAAAGCTTCCCAAAGGTACTGTAAAAAGCAGGCTATATAAGGCGCGGGAAATATTAAAGAAGCAGCTTGCAGCAGAATAACAATATCTGCATAGAGCCTTTTACTAACTATGCACAATTGTGCAAGAGGGGAGTATATTATGAGTGTTAAAATAGATGAATTATTAAAAGAAGCCCTTATTCCGTCAGAAAAACCAGATGCACAGCTGAACCAGGAGATTTTAAGAAAAGCAGCGGAGGTTAATAATATGAGAAAACCATTTTTTAAGACAATACCAGTAGTGGCAGCAATTGCAACGGCAGTACTTGCAACAGGAAGCCTGACAGCATACGGGGCATGGAAATATCTTGCTGTAGAACAGGTTGCTGAAGAAACTGGTGATAAAAAACTTGCAGATGCCTTTAAGGAGAAGGGGGCAGTTAATATTAATGAAAGCCAGGAATATGGGGATTATAAAATTACATTAATGGGAACTGTTTCAGGAGATAAACTTAGCAGTTACCTGGTTGAAGATGACGGGGTATTCCTTACAGACAGGACGTATTCTGTTATTTCCATTGAGAAAAAGGATGGTTCACCTATGCCAGATACATCAGATGATAATTATGAAAATAATTTCCTTACCAGCCCTTTTATTAAAGGTGAAGACCCTGCCTTTTTAAATATTTACTATATGAATGGCGGCTGTTCAAGCTTTGTTAAGGATGGTGTAGAATACCACATTGCAGACCATGATAATATAGAAGCATTTGCAGGCAGGGGCGTATACCTTGGCGTACTTGGCGATGCATTCTATGACAGGGATGCTTATAACTTTGACAAGGCAACAGGTGAAATAACACGTAATGAAAACTATAAAGGCATAAATGCACTTTTTGAACTGCCACTTGACAAATCTAAAGCAGATGAAGCAAAAGCAGAGAAACTTCTTGCTAAATGGAAAAAAGGTGATAGTGGCAATAAAGAAAACCAGGAAAATACAAGAGATACAGAAGATAAAATGGACTGGGCAAATATAAAAGAAAACTGTAAATTAATAAAAGGCTCTGCAAAAACATATCCGGCAAGCCAGTATGGCAAAATGCTGTCATATTCATTAGATGTAACAGGAAATAGTAATCCCGAAGAAAATATCTGGTCAATAGCAATAGATGAATATTTCAAAAAAGACGAATATGGGACAAAAGTTGCTGGCGCAGCAAGCAATAGTGAGGGTACAGTTTATATAGTAGTAAAACGCAGCCAGAATGGAAAGATTACAATTTCACAATACCAGTAATTATAATAATTAATACAATTAAAGCATGTATAAGTCACCAGTCCAGGCGGATATCTGCAATCTGCCTGGACTGGTGCTGTATTAACATTCTGTTATAATAATCTACAGCTTAATATCTTTCAAAAGCTTTGCAAATGGGCTCTCATCTGCTGCTTCATTAGAAGAACTGCTGCCAGCCTTGTATTCATCAGGGATATCATATTCTTCATCACTATTGTCAGGTTCATCTTCAATCAGGGCTTTAATACTTAATGAAATCCTGTCACCTTCTATTCCAATAATTTTAGCCTTTACAGTGCTTCCAAGTTTCAGCACTTCTTTAGGGGATTTAATAAACTTATTAGTTATTTGTGAAATATGGCAAAGCCCTGTAAGACCTTCGCCTATATTGATAAATGCACCATAGGACTCAATTCTTTCAACAGTCCCTTCTGCTATAGAGCCTGTTTTCAGGCGTCCAGCTATTTGTTTCTTTTCGGCAAGTGCACGTTCTTTTTCTATTGCCTTAGCCGAAAGCACAAGTTTATGTGTATTTGGTTCAACAGTTATAATTACAGCATCAACAGTCATGCCAGCATAGCTTTCTGTATCTTCAACATATTGAAGGGCAAGCTGGGAAGCTGGTATAAACGCACGTATGCCTTTTATATATCCTGTAACACCAGAAGGGACAGCCTCATTTATTTTTACCTTGAAAACAGTGCCATTTTTATAATCCTGTTTTAATTCATCCCATACCAGTATATCATTAGCATCCTTTAAAGAAAGGATGACATTACCACCAGGATTTTCAGAATCAATAACCATAGCCTTAATATTATCACCAATATTTATATCATTCTTAATTGAAAATGCAGGGTCATGGCTGCATTCTTCAAGCGGTATAATGCCCTCAGTATAATAATCCAGGTCAACGGTTATTTCTGTATCAGATATACCAATTACATTAACGTCAATTATATCACCTTCTTTTAAAACCTTAAAAGAACGTTCAAGCTCATTCTCAAAATCCTTCATAGACATGCTGTTATCCATAATAACTACCTCCTGTTAAAAATAAGATTTAATGTAACTATATTGTACACACAAGGTGGCACATGGTCAATATGGATAGTATGTTTACAGTTCACCACAAATCCACTGTAAAATCAAGAATAATAAGATAACTGTAAGTGGGGTGGGAGATGATTTTGCTAGTTACTTTGGATTTGCCAGCGTATCGTTTGTATGTTATAATTAATAAGTAAATGAAAACATAAATTATCAGCCGCCTGTAAGGCGGGTAAGGGGGATTATTATGAGCCAGATAAGGGATATAAAACTTTCACCTTCAGGTGGGCATAAAATTGAATGGGTGCGCAGGAACTGCCCGCTTCTGCGTAGTTTAGAGGAAGAATTTTCACATACAAAACCATTTGCAGGCAAGAAAATAGCACTTTCAATACATTTAGAGGCTAAGACGGCATATCTTTGCAAGGTGCTTGCAGCAGGTGGTGCTGAGATGTATATTACTGGAAGCAACCCGCTTTCAACACAGGATGATGTGGCAGCTGCTCTTGTGGAGGCAGGGCTGAATGTATATGCATGGCATGGGGCAACAGAGGAAGAATATAATGGACATATATCAGAAGTGCTTTCGCACCAGGCAAATATAATTATTGATGATGGCGGAGACCTTGTACATATGCTGCATACATCTAAAAGAGACCAGCTTCCATATGTTATTGGCGGATGTGAGGAAACCACTACAGGCATAATAAGGCTTCAGGCTATGGCAGCAGCAGGACAGCTTGAATTCCCGATGGTTCTTGTTAACAATGCAGACTGCAAACACCTTTTTGATAACAGGTATGGTACAGGCCAGTCTGTATGGGATGGCATTAACAGGACTACTAACCTTATTGTTGCAGGAAAAATAGTGGTTGTTGCAGGTTATGGATGGTGCGGCAAGGGTGTTTCAATGAGGGCAAAGGCTCTTGGAGCACGTGTTATTGTTACGGAAATTGACCCGGTTAAAGCTATAGAAGCTGTAATGGACGGCTTTGAAGTAATGCCTATGAAAGAAGCAGCTAAACAGGGTGATTTCTTTGTAACTGTTACAGGATGTGCAGGTGTAATTGATGAAGAAGACTTTATGGAGATGAAAGAAGGTGCAATTCTTTGTAATGCAGGCCATTTTGATGTTGAAATTGATATGAAACGCCTGCGTGAAATTGCTGTAAATAGTGAAGAAATGCGCAATAATATTATGGGGTATAAACTCACAAATGGCATTACAATATATGTACTTGCAGAAGGCCGTCTTGTAAACCTGGCAGCAGGTGACGGGCATCCGGCAGAAATTATGGATATGAGTTTTGCAATACAGGCACTTAGCGCAAAATATCTTGCAGAGCATGAGAAAGAACTTAATGGCAAAATAATAGATGTGCCTAAAGAGGTTGATATGGAAGTTGCACGCCGCAAGCTTGGTTTCCTTGGCAAAGAGATAGATGTACTGACACCATTCCAGGAGGAATACCTTAACAGTTCATCACTTTAATATAAAAGCATTTTTTGAGGTATGGAAGAGGAGGGGATTATGGAACTTGATAAGACTACATTATTATCAGTTATAGTATGTGTGGCAGGGCTTATGTCAGAGATAATCTTCCATGATGCCCTGGCAGGAAGCATACCTGGCATTGTGCTTGGTATAGTTATTGGGATTATAGTTATTGTGGCAGCATATTTTACAATAGATGGCATTATAACAGATATAAATAACAGCAAGGAGAAAGAGTGGAACAAAAAGGCTGGTTATTATGAGAAAAAATTCCAGGCATTAAATAATAAGCTGGATGAACAGATAAGGCTTGAAAAATCTGTTTATGATAAGCTGGATGATATCCTTGTAATAAGCAGGGGGCAGATGGAAAAGGCAGCAGAGTCAATGTTTGCCAGTCCGGATAATAACAGCAGTAAAACAGATGGGACTATAACTCTTGAAGAAGCTGTGGAAGCAATTAATGCCAAGACACTTGACTCAGCAAAGATTATTGCTAAGTACCAGATGAAAAACACTAAAGAACTTAAAGAAGCTATTGATTTGATATTAGACGGGCTTACAAGCGGGACAGGCAGCAAGTAAATATAGCCAGTCTGGTTTCTTAATGAGGTTAAAAAACAGGCAGTGGTTTTTACTGCCTGTTTATATGTAAATATTAGCTTTGTAAGATTATTTCTTTTCCATCTTTATTACTTTCTGGAAACGTTCTATTTCTTCAGCAACCACACCACTTAATGCAAGCAGGCATATAAGGTTAGGTATTGCCATAAGCGCATTGGCTATATCTGAAAATTTCCATGCTATTTCAAGAGTTGTTGTAGCGCCAACGTATGCAATTAAAGAGAAGAAAATACGGTAAAGTATATTATATTTATGTGTACCAAAAATATATTCAAATGCTTTTTCGCCGTGGTATTCCCATCCAAGTATTGTAGAAAATGCAAATAAGGTAATACCGATACATACAAGCCATCCGCCAGCACTTCCAAGTACAGTTTTAAATGCTTTTATAGTAAGAGCTGAACCCTCTGTAAGTACTTTATATTCATAAGAAAAATCATCACCGAATATGTATTCATTGCCGGTTGTGTCAGTCCATGTGCCAGTTATTGTGCCATTAGCATTAGCTGCATCCATTGACAGGGAAATTTCTTTGTTATCTTCTAAGTTTTCTAATTTTAGTATTGTTTTATTATCCTCTGAAGTTAATTCTGCGGAATACAATGTAGTTTTAGTTATATCTTCTTCCTTTGAAGTAATTGAAACAGAGGATTTGCCTGTGTCTGCTTCTTCTGTATAGGCATAATTTCCTGTAGCTGCTGTATCAGTAGTGCCAAGCACACCTGAACTTGCAATGCATAAGCCTGTTATTGTACATACTACTATAGTATCCCAGAATGTGCCAGTCATATTAATATATCCCTGGCGTACTGGGTCATTAGTAGATGCGGCGGCAGCAGTTATGGCAGCAGAACCCATTCCTGCTTCATTGGAAAATACACCACGTGCAACACCAAAACGCAAAGCCTGCATCATTGATGCAACAATTCCGCCACACAGACCGCCTCCAACAGCTTTTACAGAAAATGCCATTTTAAAAATCATGGCAACACCAGAGGGCACATTGCTTATATTGCCTATTATAACAACCATTCCTGCTATTATGTAGAATACAGCCATAAGTGGCACAACTACCTGTGATATTTTTGATATGGATTTAATACCACCGATAATTATAAGAAGTGCAAGTATTGTAATTATAATTCCAGTAACTGTAAATGGTATATCAAATGTAGATTTTAATGCAGTTGAAATGGAATTTGCCTGTGTAAGGTTTCCTATTCCAAAGGATGCTAAAACAGCAAACAATGCGAACAGCCATCCAAGTACAGAACCAAGCGTTTTATTCTTAAATGCTTTTTTCATCGTATACATAGGGCCGCCGGACATTTCACCTTTTTCATTTGTTTCGCGGTATTTAATAGCAAGCATACATTCACTGAACTTTGATGTAATGCCAAATGCAGCAGAAATCCACATCCAGACAAGAGCACCAGGCCCGCCAGATACCATTGCTGTGGCGACACCAACTATATTACCTGTACCAATCGTTGCTGCCAGAGCCGTTGTAAGTGCTGAGAACGGGGAAACATCACCATCACCCTTTTTCTGGCGTGCTTCCTTGCTTAAAACACTTTTAATTGCATAAGGAAGGTTGCGCCAGCATAATGCCTTTGTGCGTATTGTCAGGAATATGCCTGTACCAACCAGAAGAACAAGCATGACAGGCCCCCATACAAAGTCGTCAACAGCGTTAAGGACATTTGTAAGGCTTTCAATAAAATTATCCATAAATTACCTCTTTTCTGCGCTGGACAATGCGCATTACTCATTTTTAAATTATATTAAACTTTATTTTGTATTTTACATCAGCATAATGTTAAATACAAGTAAATTGTGAAAAAGACCTGCGTCCGTCCACCACAATACAAGATAACTGGAAATAAAGCAAATATTGCAGAAACTCCCCGGAACTTTACGAAGCAGGGCATTTATAAAGATATATGGAATTATAATGCCGGATTAAAGAACTATATAGTATATAAAGGCTACTGTTAAATTATGTATTTAAGATTTAATATAAAGAAAGCTGTAGTGAGCAGTTAAAATAGTATATGCAGAATGGAGGAATACTATGAAACAGTTTTTGCAGGATTATAACATGGTCTTTGCAATGGCGGCTTTAGGCTGCCTTACAATTATGATGAAAAGCATTGCAGCTATAGTATACTATAAGCTTATCTGCCAGGCAGAACAGATGGGTAGTACCCAGAATAAATATATGAAGGCACTGGTGGGTAAAATTACTGCTTCATATAAGCTAAAACGTGAAATACACAATATAAAATGTATTGTGGACAAGAGCATGTATAATATGCGCTTCCTTGGGATTTCAGCCGCTGGCTGGAAGAATATGGGAATTTATGGGATTGCGGCTGTCTTTATGGTACTGGTTTCATGCCTGCTTCTGGGAGTTTACTTCCATATGCCTTATGAATGGCATGCATTAACCGGGCTTTCAGCCACTGCTGTTATAGTGCTTCTTGTAACATCAGAAATATTATTCCAGATACATAGGAAATACAGGCTTTTGCAGCTGCAGATGACAGACTATCTCGAAAATATACTACAGCCTAAGCTCGAAAAGGAATATCTTCATCCTGAGGAAGAGAAGAAATACCAGAATGAGTATTTTGAGAATGAAGAACAGACAGACCAGCAAGATGAAGCTGCTGCTTCAATGGAAGACCTCAAACTTTTTGAAGAGTTTGTAGAAGAGTATTTAGCTGATTAAAAATAAAGGCAAGGCAGGAAGGGCATGGTTATTAGTATGGAAAAGAGATTTAGTATTTCGGATGCATCCAGGCAGGTGGAGGTTGAAAACCACGTTTTAAGGTACTGGGAAGAGGAATTAATGCTTCCGATTGAAAGAAATGCGAAAGGACACAGGTTTTACAAAGAAAGTGATATACAGGCGCTTAAAACCATAAAAGATTTAAAGGAGCAGGGTTTCCAGCTTAAAGCAATAAAGCTTCTTATGCCTGATATTGCAAGGGTACGTGATATGAGCCCGCAGGAAGTGTACCAGTTAAGGGAAGAGTTGAACCAGCAGGTTTTAAGGGAGGAAGAAGTGCAGGATAAGAATGTAGTTCCACTGCAGTCAGCAAGGCGTGCCCAGGCACCAGCTAAAAAAAGCAGTGAAGAGAAGATGAAACAGTTTGAAAACATGTTAAGGCATATGGTTTCACGTATTGTAAACGAGAATGAAACAGCATCTGAGAAACGGATTTATGAAGCGGTAAGTACAAAAATTATGAAGGAGATGGATTATATGATGAGGGAAAAGGAGGAGGTACAGGAAAAGCAGATGGAATTACTACAGCAGATATTAGATGAAGTAAGGCGTGAAATGCCAGAAGCAGCTGCAAGCAATGAACCAAAACCGGCAGGTACGCGCAAGAAGAAAAAGGAAGAAAGCAAGCCCAGAAAGAGAAAATTATTTGCCAAGTCTGTCTAATAGTGGTATAGTTATAGTACTATAGCATTGTGGAGGGTTTTTATGGGCAATTTTATATTTGAAAATTATGGCGGGATAAAAGGTCTTTACCATGTACAGCCAGAAGTGCGCGGTGATGCAAGAGGTTATTTTATGGAAACATATAATTATAACGATTTTAAAAAAGCCGGGCTGGATATGGTATTTGTACAGGACAACCAGTCATTATCAACTAAAGGTGTATTAAGGGGGCTTCATTTCCAGAAAGAACATACACAGGGCAAGCTTGTGCGTGTAATTAGTGGTGAAGTTTTTGATGTGGCTGTTGATATACGTAAAGGTTCGGAGACATATGGAAAATGGGCTGGTGTAGTATTAAGCGCAGAGAAGAAGAATATGTTATATGTACCAGAAGGTTTTGCGCACGGTTTTTATGTATTGTCAGAAACAGCAGAATTTTTATATAAATGTACAGACTTTTATGACCCGTCGTCAGAAGCAGGAATTATGTGGAATGACCCTGTAATCGGTATAAAATGGCCAGTACCAGAAGGAGAAGAACCAAAGCTGGCAGAGAAAGACAAAAAATATCCTGGTTTTTCAGAGGATATTTTCCTGGAATACTGATAAAATACTATTATAATCCAGAATATTAGTTGTATTATGGATTTTAAATTATTTACAGAAATGAGGACAGCTATGGATATGGAAAAGGTACTGATAACCGGGGGGAATGGACAACTGGGACGTTCACTCTGTGGTTTGTTAGAAGGAACAGATACTGAGGTAATTGTAACAGATGCAGATACACTTGATATATGCAATTTTAACCAGGTAGAAGATTTTGTGTTAAAGCATAAGCCAGATACAATAATAAACTGTGCTGCACATACTGCTGTTGACAAATGTGAAACTGATGCAGAAAATGCAGAAAGGATTAATGCAGACGGAGCAGGAAACCTTGCAATAGCAGCAGGCAGGACAGGGGCGCAGATAGTGCAGGTATCAACAGATTATGTCTTTGACGGAAATGCAGGAAGACCATATACCGAAGAGGATAAGACTAATCCCCAGAGTGTATATGGCAGGACAAAGCTTGCAGGGGAAAAGGCTGTTATAGAAAACTGTCCAAAGTATTTTATAGTAAGGACAGCGTGGCTTTATGGGGATGGCAATAATTTTGTAAAGACAATGCTTGGGCTTGCAGATAAAATGGACTGTATTACAGTTGTAAATGACCAGTATGGCACGCCTACTTCTTCACTTGAGCTTGCAAGGATGATACTCCATATTATACCATCAGGGCAGTATGGGATATATCATGGGACATGTGAAGGTGAAACAAACTGGTATGAATTTGCATGTGAGATAATGAAACAGGCAGGTAAAGACGTAAAAATCGTGCCTGTAACAACAGAAGAATACATGAAAAATAAAAAAGCCGCTGCAAGGCCAGCTTATTCTGTCCTTGAGAATAAAAGACTTAATTCTACGGGAAGTTACCGTATGAAAGAGTGGAAAGAGGCTTTGGCAGAATATATGCATATGACGGGCTATTCCAGGGTATAACAATACCACCAGCAGATGCCGGCTGCTGGTGGTATTGTTTTGTCTGGTACCTTTCCAGGGTTAATTAATAGTTATCTTGCAAGTGTCATAGTTGCCATTCTGGATAGTAGCTGTAATATATGCTGTACCCTTAGCTTTTGCATATATTTTGCCCTTTGATGAAACAGAAACTATGTCATTGTCAGAGCTTTCAAACTTTGGAATTTCATCTGTAATGCTTGGCCGTAATGTATATTGCAGTTTCCTGCTCTCCCCGATGCCCAGTTTATACTTTGTTTTGCGGAATTTTACGCTTACAGCTTTAGGTGTTACTTCTACTTCTAACTTTAACGTATATGTATTAGTTACAAAAAGGAATACTGGTTCTTGTATTTTAATTGTAATAGTAGCAGTACCTACACCAACGCCAGTGTATTCACAAGTGTTGTCTTCTCCTGGATTAACAGTAAGAATTGATTCATCTGAGCTTTTATACGAGATATCGCTGTTATCAGGTACCTTATAAACAGTGAGGATATCGCTTGTGCCAGTTAAGATTGAAACGCTGTCCCTTTTAAGAAAAGGTTCTGTTTTATCGGCACGTTTAGCATACTTAGACACGCTGGCAGTTTTGATAAAAGTATCAGATGATGCAAAAGCCTTGTCACAAGGAAATATAACAGAAACAGCTAATAAGGCCAGCATACAGATACGTAATATCTTGCGCATTTTGTCCTCCTTAGATATAGATTTAGCATAGCAGATGTGTAAAAAGAAACTTTTTAACATATACTATACTGTTTAAAAATAATAAAAAATATAGATGTCAGAATAGTGTCATATAAATTACTTTTTTTGCCATATTTATTCCGCAATTTAATATTATAATAAGCATGTAGAGAAACAATTACTATAGAAATGAGGTGTTGTATGCAGTATATTTTGATTGCAGATGATAATCCGGACATTACAGATATTCTTTCTGTATATGTAAAAAAGGAAGGGTATGAACCAGTGGTTGCAGGAGATGGAATAGAGGCAGAAAAGCTTTATGAAAGCTATAAGCCGTCAGCGCTCCTTCTGGATGTTATGATGCCATTAAAGGATGGTTATGAAGTATGTAAAAGTATCCGCAGGAAATCAAGTGTGCCAATAATACTTATTACTGCACGTGGTGAAGATTATGATAAGATAATGGGGTTAGATATAGGGGCAGATGATTATATAGTAAAGCCTTTCAGTCCTAGTGAAGTTATGGCGAGGTTAAGGGCTGTACTGCGCAGGTTTGTTGCTACAGAAGTATCAGAAAATTCTGATACAATCTTAAGGATTAACAATATGACTGTAAACCTCGAGGAATATTCATTTATGATAGGGGATAAGAAAGTACCGCTTACAAAGAAAGAAATTGAAACTATGTGGACACTGGCAAGCAACCCCAATAAGGTTTTTACCAGGGACAACCTTCTTGACAGCCTGTGGGGTTATGATTATTATGGTGACAGCAGGACAGTTGATTCCCATATAAAAAGGCTCCGTGCCAAAATTGATACAATAGAGCACCCGGCATGGAGCATTAAGACGATATGGGGAGTAGGCTATAAATTTGAGATAAATGATAGTGATGTATAGGCGGAAAGGTGCAGCATATGTATAACAGGATAAAAGACATATGGAATAAGTTCCTTAAAAAGTCACATATTAAAAAGGTATGGCAGTTTATAATTAAAAACGATATTGTAGTAAAGATATATTTATCCTTTACATTTGTGCTTGTGCTTACAAGCCTGCTTACAGGAATTATATTTATCAGGTTATACAGACAGAACTATATACGTTCACATTCAGAACTTCTTGCAAAACAGGGACGCAGGATTGCAAGAAGGGTAGCAAGTTTTGAGAGAAACGGCAGGATTGAACAGTTTCAGAAGTATAGTACATATATTGATGAAATTGAAGGTGCGGAAAATACTGATGTCTGGATAATTTCTAATGAAGATGCAGTAAAACCTCTTAATAAAGAATATACTATGGACACAGCTAATGGTGTGCTTGCAGATGCATATGATGTGCTCTATGCTGCATATAAAGGAAAGATTTCTTCCAGTTCCAGTTTTGATGATATCTATGGAATGGCTACTTTAAGGGTTGCCATTCCAGTTTTTAATAAGGAAACAGGCGAGGCAAGCGGTGCTGTTATGATGGTATCAATGATTGACAAGCAGACTATGGGTATTGACAAGGGTACTTACCTTATAATTTTAAGCCTGTTCCTGTCGTTCCTTGTATCATTTGTGGTCGCATTTTTATTTTCACAGTATCTGTCAAAGCCGCTTGCTAAAATAAGCAGGAATATAAACAGGATTTCAAAAGGGGATTATTCTTCAATAGCACCCAAAAAGCCCCAGACACAGCTTGGAAGGATTGAAACTACACTGGACAGGCTTGCTACACAGCTTGGGCAGGCTGAAAAAGAGCGTGAGAGTTTAGAGCAGGTAAGAAGGGACTTTTTTGCTAATGTATCACATGAATTAAGGACACCAATTACTGTTATACGTGGTTACGCAGAAACGCTTAATGATGGTGTTATAACTGATACAGGTGCAGTAGAAGACCTGTACCAGCGTATGCTGTCCGAGTGCCAGGGGATGGAACGGCTTGTAGGAGACTTGTTTATACTATCTAAGATGCAGAACCCTGATTTCCAGGTGGAGAAAGAGCCCGTAAGCCTTATGCAGGTATTTGGAGATATAGGCAGGAGCAGCAAGGTAATAGGCAGGGAGAAGAATATCCAGTTTAAAAGCAGTTTCCCTGAAAATGACCCATGTATGGTACTTGGTGATTATGTGCGTTTGCGCCAGATGTTTCTTATAATAATAGATAATGCAGTTAAATTCTCACATGAAAATGGGACTATAACAACAGAGATATATAAAAGCAATGAAAAACTCCATATAAGTATTGAAGATGAAGGTGTAGGTATATCTAAAGAAGAACTGCCATTTATATTTGAAAAGTTCTATAAGTCCAAATTAAAACAGAATGAGAAAGGCACAGGGCTAGGGCTTATGATTGCAAGGCAGATAGCATTAAAGCATGACGGGACATTATCAGTACAGAGTGAGAAAGGCAAAGGAACTAAATTTACATTTGTATTTGATGAATGTACTTCAATGGATGAATATGAGTAAACTATAAATAATTAGAAGCATCCAAAGAATTTAAGGAATTCTTTCCAGCCTGAAATATAAACCACAGCAGCATACAATATTATAAAGGCAAGCAAGGGCAGCACAATAAAAGATTTCCTTTTATTGTAGCACTTTTTGCAAAGCAGGGCTGTAACAGGTAATATTGCAAGCAGCCAGAATATAAGCAGTATAATTCCCAGAAATATTGAAACATCAGCTTCAGAACCCAGGTCATATGCATATCCTTTGCTATGTCCTGTAATATACATGTATATACAGCCAGTCCATAGTGGGGAAATTATGCTTATAAACAAAAACCATATTACAGAAATAAAACCTATTGCCTTTTTTATAATAGTTTTACCCATAAAACACTGTCTCCTTACTAATTTATATTTATGTGAAACCTGTTACCATAAATATACAGTAAAACATAAAAATAAGATAACTGTAAATTATTTAAAATTTATAGTTGTAATTTCCGCGAAAAATGTATATACTATATTGTAGAAAGATTTCCTGGGGTGTTCGATACTCCTGACATTTTGAACCTACACCTGTTGATTGGGATTCCTACATTTTTGTATTGATGCCAGGCCTCCTCTGAGTGGAAGGCAGATATACAGATGCGGTTGCCCACCTGGCTTAATTGCTAGGACTCAAAATTCAGGAACCGGCATTTTGGGGGTCTTCTTTAAGTTTGTTTTTTCTGTCAGGGGCTTGTAAACAAGCCCCTTTTTTGGTAGAATTATAAAGCTGTATTATTAACGGCATAACAAAGGAGGTAAAAGACATGGCACAGAAGGGTAATTTACTTACATTCCGCCCAGATATAAAAGTAGTGGATGCAACTATAAGGGACGGGGGACTTGTAAATGATTTTAATTTTACAGATGATTTTGTAAAGGATTTATATAAAGCAAATGTAAAGGCAAAAGTTGATTATATGGAATTTGGCTACCGTGCTGATAAGGAAATGTTTGATACAGAGGGTTTTGGCAAATGGAAATTTTCAACAGATGATGATATACGCAGCATAGTAGGAGATAATAACACAGAACTGAAAATTGCAATTATGGCTGATACGGGACGTTGTAATTATAAAGAGGATATACATGAACGGAGTGAAAGCCCGGTTGACCTTGTACGTATAGCTACATATGTAAATGCAATGCCAGCCGCCCTTGATATGATAGAGGATGCCCATAAGAAGGGGTATGAAACAACATGTAATATAATGGCAATATCCAATGCCAAGGAGTCGGATATTGCTGCTGCACTTGAAATGCTTGGGCAGAGCCCGGTAGACGGCATATATATTGTAGACAGCTATGGTTCAATATATCCGGAACAGACCAGGGTTATTGCAGAGCAGTATATGGAAATTGGTGACAAATATGACAAATATATTGGCATACATGCACATAATAACCAGCAGCTTGCATTTGCCAATACAATAGAGGCGTGTGCACAGGGTGTTTCTTACCTTGATGCAACCATGAGCGGCATGGGGCGTGGTGCAGGCAACTGCCCTATGGAACTGCTGCTTGGTTTCCTTAAGAACCCTAAGTATAAATTATTCCCTGTAATCCAGTTTATTGAAAATAATATCGTTCCTTTAAAGGAAGCAGGCGTAGAATGGGGATTTGACATACCATACCTGCTTACAGGATACTTAAACCAGCATCCAAGGGCTGCAATTGCAGCTATGAAAGAAGGACGTAAGGATTATTCAGGATTTTATAAAGAAATAATTGATAAAGACTGACACGTATTTTACATGCCCTGCATTTTATATATTATGGATTGCAGGGTTTGTTGTTTGCATGGTGTTTAGGGGGATTATTATGGAAAGCAGTATGAAACCTATAGGTGTTTTTGACTCAGGTGTTGGCGGCATAAGTGTTTTAAGGGAGCTTGTAAAACAGATGCCGGGTGAAGATTTTATATATTTTGGGGACTCTGTACATGCACCATATGGGACAAAGCCTTTAGAAGAGGTAAGGCAGCTTACAATTACTAATGTGCGTTTTCTTCTTGAAAATGGGGCAAAGTCAATAGTAGTTGCCTGCAATACAGCTACAAGTGCCGCTGTTGCACAGCTCCGGAGGATGTACCCGGATGTGCCGCTTGTAGGGATAGAGCCTGCAATTAAGCCAGCAGTAATGTATAAAGAAAATTCGTGTATAGTTGTTATGGCAACACCCATGACATTAAAACAGGAGAAATTCCAGAACCTTATGCACCAGTATGAAAATATGGCTGATATAGTACCACTGCCATGCCCTGGGCTTATGGAGTTTGTAGAGCGTGGAATACTTGACGGGGAAGAATTAACAATATACCTGGAAAGTCTGCTTGGCTCTGTTAATAAAGATATAAATTCCGTAGTGCTTGGCTGTACGCATTATCCATTTGTTAAGGATGTAATACAGAGAATTACAGGTGATGGTGTTATGGTATTTGACGGAGGTGAGGGCACTGCACGTGAAATGAAACGCAGGCTTGCGGAGGCAGGGCTTTTAAACCAGGGCAGCAAAAAGGGCAGTGTAAGATTTATAAACAGCCTTGATACAGATGATGAATTAAAGCTATGTGAATTTCTTCTTACATATAAAAGATAAATTATAGAAAGCAGGTGGTATTATGTCACAGGAAAGTAAAACTTTTTATAGAAAGACATTAGCCCTTGTAATACCTATGGCACTCCAGAACCTTATTAATGTAGGTATTTCTTCTATTGATGTAATTATGCTTGGCAAGGTTGGGGAAAAGGTGCTTTCTGGTGCTTCACTGGGCGCACAGGTACAGTTTATAATGGGGCTTCTTCTTTTTGGCGTTACTTCGGGTGCTGCTGTGCTTATGGCGCAGTACTGGGGCAAACGTGACATGCGTTCAATCGAAACAGTATTTTCCATAGCAGTAAAAATAGCACTGGCAGCAGGTGTCCTGTTTACAATTGCAGCACTGGCAGTACCGCAGGTGCTGATGTCGTTTTTTACAAATGATGATGAAGTAATGGCAAACGGGGTTATGTATCTGAGGGTTGTAAGTTTTTCTTATATACCTAATGCCTTAACCATGATTTACCTTAATTCTATAAGAAGCATGGAAAAAGTAGGTATTGGCTTAGTAACATATTTATTCTCATTGGTTACTAATATAATAGTTAATGCACTTCTTATTTTTGGTTACTTTGGTTTTCCAAAACTTGGGGTAGTGGGTGCTGCCGCTGGTACTGTCGCAGCAAGGATAGTTGAGTTTATAATTGTATTAATATATGACAAAAAATTTAATGATGTATTTACATTCCACCTAAAATATCTTAAAATTAAGAACAAAGGGCTGGAAAGTGATTTCTTAAAAATTTCAGCACCCGTAATTGCTAATGAGCTTATGTGGGGGCTGGGTCTTTCAACAATGACTGCAATTATTGGGCATCTTGGAAGTGCCGCAACTGCTGCTAATTCAGTAGCACAGGTATGCCGCAACCTTGCGACAGTTATAGCGTTTGGTGTTGCAAATGCTGCCGCTGTAATGATTGGCAAGGCTATAGGTGAAGGCAGCAAAGAGCTTGCTAAAATATACGGAGGGCGTTTTATAAAGCTGTCAATAGGTACAGGCGTTTTTGGAAGCCTGGTTATACTTTGTGCGAGACCTGTTATACTATCAGTTCTTGTTTTATCAGATGATGCAAGGGAACTGTTATCAATAATGATTTTAATAATGTCATATTATGTAATAGCACAGGCATATAATACAACCCTTATTGTTGGCATATTCAGGGGTGGTGGTGATACCAGGTTCGGTTTTTTCCTTGATGTGGCGTTTATGTGGGGAGTTTCAATAATTATAGGGTATGTAGCAGCGTTTATACTTGGGCTGCCAGCAGTAGCAGTGGCTTTTATTCTTTATTGTGATGAAGTTTTAAAAATACCTGTTTCAACATGGAGGTATAAAACATATAAGTGGCTTAATGATGTAACACGTACTTAAGAGGTTAAAGGGTCTTTTTTAAATAAAATTGGAAATCTATGTAATATAGAAAGAGCGGTAGATTATGTATAATGAGAAGAAAATTATTGGTGTATGCGGGGCAAGGCTTTTTAACCAGATACCTATGCAGTTTATTAATACGTTAAAAAAGCAGAGTGAGAAAGAGGGTTACTTTATAATAGCATTTTCTTCAAACTCAGATGATGAAGAAGAAACAGACGGGTATGTGGGGGAGAGCCAGTTATATGAACTGGCAAAATATGTAAACCTGAGTGCCATTATAGTTATGTCAGAAACATTAAAAAATATGAAAATTATTAACCAGATTGTAGAAATAGGGCATAGCAGGGATATACCTGTTTTTACACTGGATGGTGACGCAGAGGGTGCTATTAGTTTAAACTGTGATTATTATGATGGCTTTGAGGATATTGTGCGCCATGTTGTAGAATACCATGGATGCCGCAAAGTAAATATGCTTGCTGGTTTTAAGGGCAACCAGTATTCAGATGCAAGGATTGATGCTTATAAAAGAGTCCTTGTGGAAAATGGAATTCCTTTTGAACCAGAACGGCTTGCATATGGGGATTTCTGGGAACGTCCTGCACAAAAAGCAGTTGAAGGTTTTTTAAAATCAGGTAAAGAGTTTGATGCTATAGTATGTGCCAATGATTCTATGGCGATGACAGCCTGTTCAGTTTTAAGCGGATATGGCTATGAAGTACCAGAGGATATTATTGTTACAGGGTTTGACGGGACAATAGGGGCAGGATACCATTTCCCTGTAATTTCAACATGTGAGCCTGACTATGAAAGTGCCATAAAATTTATTATGGATAAAATAGGAAGCTGGGGAACAAGTAATACACAGGATAATGACAGGTGTACAGTAAATTTTAAGGTGAAGAAAAGCCAGTCATGTGGCTGCCTGCCAAAGACAATGTATGAAATCAATACTGTAATTTCATCGCTTTCACATTCTGTAGGGGACTGTTCATGGCATAATATAGCAATGAGTGGCATGATTACAGCCCTGCTTGATAAGGAAAACATTACAGATATAGTGGACTGTATTCCAGAATTTACACATTTATGGAGCAGTGTATTCAGGTTTGCATGTTTTAAATCCAGCCTGTTTACAAACTGTGAAGTAGCAGAAACATATTCTGGAATGACGACAATATTAGATGTAAGCAATGGAACATACCATGAAACTGGCAGGAAGTTCATGATTGAGGAATTTATGCCAGGCATTGATAAGGTTATGGCAGAAGATAATGGCATTGATGTGCTTTTTGTACGGCAGTTTAATTCAGGCAGGAATGTGTATGGCTATATTGTTGAAGGATATCCTGTATTAGAAGAGCGTGCAATGCAGAGGTGTAACGAATTTGCAATGTTTATAACACATGCAGTTGATAATGTTATCCATAACCATAAGCTTGCAAGTATGAATAAAGACCTTAAAAAGTTAAATAATAACCTTGAGGAAGCATATAATAAGATTGCCGGTTTATATTTAAAAGATTATATGACAGGGCTTTATAACAGACGGGGCTTTTATGAAAAAATTGATTTGCTTGCTGCCAGCCATAAATACAAAGACAGGTATCTTTATTTATTTTCAATAGATATTGACAGGCTTAAATATATTAATGATAATTTTGGGCATGCAGAAGGCGATTTTGCAATTACAACAGTAGCAGCTGCAATCAGTGAAACAAGCGGGGAAGATGCCATATGTGCAAGGTTCGGCGGTGATGAATTTGTATGTGCATTTACTGCTGGCGGCTCTGGGGAATACAGTGCAGCAGAATTTTATAAAAGGCTTTTAGATAATATAAATAATACAAAAGGTGTGAAAGACAAGGAATATCCTGTTGGTGCAAGCATTGGAATGTGCTGCTGCCATATGGAAGATGATATTGACATTGAAAATATGATATTGTCTGCGGATAAAAACATGTATAAAGATAAGTCAGAACACAGACAGGAATACCAGAAAGAAATGATAAAATAATTACTGGTGTAATGTTTATGGAGGCACTGGCATGAAAATATCAACTAAAGGCAGGTATGCTATAAGGGTTATGGTTGACCTTGCGGAGCAGAATCCAGACAGTTTTATAACTTTAATGGATATAGCAGAAAGGCAGGGCATATCTGAGAAATATCTTGAATCAATAGTTTCGGTACTTAGTAAAAATGATATCCTTATATCAATGCGTGGCAAGGGCGGCGGATACAAACTTGCAAGACAGCCAGAGGAATATACAGTTGGGGAAATATTAAGGGTAACTGAGGGTTCATTTGCACCAGTTGCATGCCTTGAAAAGAAACCAAACAGGTGTGTTAATGCCACAGGCTGCAAGACGCTTAAGATGTGGGAAGGTTTTGAAAAAGTAATTAATGAATATTTTGACAATATAACTATTGCAGATTTGCTTTCAGACGGGCAGGTTATAGATAATTATGTAATATAAACCTGTACAGGAAGCATTATTTTTCATCACTATTTGTGCCGCCTGAAAGCGGCATGGGGGATTATAATGGAATTTAGAGAAGAACAGATGGCAAGATACCAGCGTCACCTGGTTATAGATGAAATTGGCAGGGAAGGACAACAGAAACTTTTTGATGCAAAGGTTCTTGTAATAGGCGCAGGAGGGCTTGGTTCACCAGCAGCACTATACCTGGCGGCAGCAGGCACGGGTACTTTAGGCATTGCAGACCCCGACCTGGTGGAACTGTCAAACCTCCAAAGGCAGATAATGCACACAACAGACAGCTTAGGCAGACCGAAGGCGGAATCAGCCAGAAGGGCAGTAACAGCAATAAACCCTTATGCTGTAGTTAATATATATAAAATATATGCAGATAAAGACAATATAATGGAATTAATAGAAGGTTATGACTTTATAATAGATGCAACTGATAATTTTTCATCAAAGTTTCTTATTAATGACGCATGTGTAAAAGCAGGAAAACCATTTTCACATGCAGGTGTAACACGTTTCCAGGGACAGCTTTTTACCTATGTGCCAGGCAGCTCGCCATGTTACAGGTGTTTATTTAAAGAACCGCCGCCAGAAGGAGCTGTACCAGCAGGAAACCAGGCTGGGATTTTAGGTGCTGTCTGTGGTGTTACAGGAAGTTTACAGGCAATGGAAGCTGTTAAATATATTACAGGTGCAGGAGACCTGCTTACAGGCAGGATGCTTGTATTTGATGCACTGGGTATGAAGTTCCGTACTGTAAAATTCCAGAAAGACAAGGATTGTAGTGTATGTTCTGTATAAGTGCCAGTTATAAAAAGACCCCGCTGGAAGCCAGACAGGGGTTTGCTTTTTCAAAGGAAGAACAGTATATATTTATTAAAAACCTTATTAAAGATAATATAATAAAAGGCGGGGTAATTTTATCTACATGTAACAGAAGTGAAATTTACTTTACAGGAAGCAGCCATTCTGCTGAAGAAGTAGTAAAAGCCCTTGCATTGTTTAAAAATACAAGTGACAGTAATATAAAAAAGTACTGTCTTTTTTATGGTGGCAGCAGGGCAGCCAGCCATCTTTTTAATGTAACATGCGGTCTTGATTCAATGTTGCTTGGTGAAGATGAAATACTGCGCCAGGTTAAAGAGGCATATCTTGCTGCTTTTAACGCGCACCATACAGACAGTGAATTAAATATAATATTCCAGGATGCACTTAACTGTGCCAAATCTGGCAAATCAAAGACAAGGCTTTCTACGACCCCTGTTTCTATCGGGACTATAACCGCCAATACAATTGAGAAATATATCAGGGACAATATTAACAGGGATAATTTTCCTGGCAAAAGGGTGCTGGTTATTGGTATAACGGGCAAAACTGGAGGAATTGTTGCAAGAGACCTGGCTGCCAAGGGCATACAGGTAACAGGGACAACCAGGAAGCGCGGACTGGAAGCTGGCACATGGTGGCAGGGCAGCAGGCTTGTGCAAGTAACAGGTTTTGAAGAGCGGTATAAATACATAAACCAGGTATGTGTGGTAGTAAGTGCAACAACAAGCCCGCATTATACACTGACATACAATGAGTATATAAAAAGTACAGCAGATAACCAGGAAAGGCTTTTAATTGACCTTGCAGTCCCATATGATATAGACAGGAAACTTGCAGGGCTTAAAAATATAAAACTTCTTGATATAGATTATTTTAATACACTTTCCAAAGAAAATACAAATATAAAGCTTGGTGAACTTGGCAAGGCAGAAGAAGCAGTAAAAGAATGTGCAGATTCCACAATGAAAAAAATATATATACGTGGTTTCCTGGCAAGGATAAAAGAAAATGCAGTCCTTTCAGATAAATTTAATAAAGAAAAATGGTTCAGGAACATGGTGTATTATCTGAAAGATGTAATGGGAAGTGAAGGGTTTAAGGATGTGCTGGAAAAGATATACAACAGGGAAACAAAAGGAGGGGAATAATGGCATATTTTCCATTTATAACAGATATAGAGGATATGGACTGCCTGGTTGTAGGAGGAGGGAGCATTGCACTGCATAAAGCACAAATACTGTCGGAATATAATGTAAATATACATATTGTGGCAATATCTGTATGTGACAGCCTTTTAAAACTTGCAGAAAGCAATAAAAGAATAGACGCCAGGCAGCGGGAATTTGAAGACAATGATATAAATGGAATGGATTTTGTAGTTGCGGCAACAGGTGACAGGGAACTTGGAATCCATATTTCCGAAATATGTAAAAAGCAGAAAATTCCTGTAAACGTTGTAGACATAAAAGAAGCATGTTCATTTATATTCCCGGCAATTATCCATAAAGAACCGCTGTTAGTGGCTGTTTCATCAGGAGGGGCAAGCCCGGCATTAGCCGCAGGCATTAAAAATGAAATAAAAGATATAATACCAGATTACTATGCCAGGCTTGCACAAAACCTTGAAAAAACAAGGGACTATGTAATTGCAAATACAAAAGATGGCGGGGCAGACGCCAGAAAACATATATTTGAAAAACTGGTATTATATGGCAGGGAACATGGCGGGGAGATACCAGAAAATATCATAAAAAATATAATAAAAGAATAAGAATAAAAATTGTACAGTTATTTGGTTTTTTGTGGATTTTGTGTATGATGGACGGTTTCTGTGCCAGAGCCAGAATATTCCGTACAGGGGCACATATCCGCTACGTCAATATAAAACAATGTTATTTAGTCCAGAAAAGATGTTTAAAAATTACATGTGCTGGATGAGCTGGCAAATCCAAAGTGCCTTCCATGAAAACAGCACGCTTGCGCTGGTTTGGCAAGGGCTTGCACGCAATGGTGCATAAAGCCCCTAATGTTCCTACGGAACATTTAATACGGGGCTTAAGCACCAGCGGCTTCGTACAGCTTTTTCATGGAAACACATTTGGAATTTGCCAGCAATCTACACTTTGGTAATTTATAGAAATATCTGAGCTCTGGACTAAATGACATTGCGTTATGTTAAGCCACGTAGCTGAAGAGTACCCCTGTACGGAATATTGCTGGCATCTGGCACATGAAACCTGTCATTATAAATTTGCACTAAAATCTGGAATAGTAAAATAACTGTAAATTGTGGGGGTGGAAATTATTTTGCTAGTCACATATTATGTAATGAAAGAATTACTGTGATATATTAACATAGCAAATATAGCTGGCTTCCGTATGTCTAAATCATCTCCCCCAGCGGGTTTTCAGTGTTCCAGTTAATATTATTCCATGACAGGAACTCTATACAATGTCTGATGGCTTGGTGTAGTGCAATGTCATTTAGTTAAGAGTGTAGTTAGAAAATGTTTTTATAAATTACCAAAGTGTAAATTAGCTGGCAAATTCCAAATGTGCTTCCATGAAAAAGCTGTACGGAACCGCTGGTGCTTAAGCCCTGTCTTAAAATGTTCCGTAGGAACATTAAGGGCTTTATGCATCCATTGCGTGTGACGTCCAAGCGGAAGCGTGCTGTTTTCATGGAAGGCACTTTGGATTTGCCAGCGCATCCAGTACATGTAATTTTTAAACATATCCTCTTAACTAAATAACATTGCACCGTAACAGAGGCGTACCTGGAATGGAATGATTTAGCAGAACACTGAAAGGAGTATACTATAATGAAACAGGGATTAACCAGGATTGGAACGAGGGGGAGTGCGCTTGCGCTTGCACAGACAGAGCTTGTGGTTTCTGCAATTAAGGCAAAATATCCTGGTGCAGTTATTGAAAAGGTGATAATAAGCACAAAGGGTGACAGGGAAACAGACAAGCCTGTTTCAAGTTTTGGTGATAAGGGTGTTTTTATTGCAGAAATTGAAGAAGCTCTTTCTAATGGAAGTATAGATATGGCTGTACATAGCGCCAAGGATTTGCCTGGTGAATTAAAGGAGGGGCTTTGTATACCTTGTGTACTGCCAAGGGAAGATGCAAGAGATGTACTTGTAACAAGGGCGGGTACTTTATTTGGGGATTTGAAGAATAAACATGGTGTGGTTATTGGTACAGGAAGCAGACGCCGCCAGATGCAGTTTCTAAAGCTTTGCAATAATACAGAATTTAGAGGGATACGTGGAAATGTAGATACAAGGATAAATAAACTGCGTAATGGTGTATATGATGGGATAATACTTGCTGCTGCAGGTTTAAAAAGGCTTTGCCTTGACAAGGAGAAGGATTTATCATATAAATATTTTGATATGGAAGAAATAATGCCTGCTGGCGGACAGGGGATAATAGCTGTTGAGGCAAGGAATGAAGATGTAAACAAAGATACATATACAGGCAGGATTTTAAGGGATATAAATGATAGTGGTACATTTATACATTTCCAGAATGAAAGAAAAATAATTGAAGCTTCAGGTGCAGGATGTAATAGCAGCATAGGGGTTATAAGTTATTTTTATAATAAGGGTAATGAGGAGTTTCTCTGTGTAGATGTTTTAAATGGACGGAACAATGGTTTTAAGCAGACTGGCAGGCGCGGGGATGCCGCCAGCCTTACAGACAGGGCAATACAATATTTGAAAGAAGGATATTAACCAGTGGGAATTGTATATTTTATCGGTGCAGGGCCTGGGGATAAAGGGCTTATAACCCTTAAAGGCATAGAAAAGCTGAAGATATGTGATGTTGTTATATATGACAGGCTTGCAAATGAGGAATTTCTTGGATTTTTAAAGCCAGGCTGTATAAAAATCTATGCTGGTAAACAGGCAGGCAGGCATTACATCCAGCAGGAAGAAATTAACCAGATATTAACAGAATATGCATTAAAAGATAATATTGTTGCCAGGCTTAAAGGCGGTGATTCTTTCGTATTTGGAAGGGGTACAGAGGAGATAGAAGCTTTAAACAAGTACAATATACCTTATAAGGTTATACCAGGGGTTACATCGGCTATAGCTGTACCAGAATGTGCGGGAATTCCTGTTACACACAGGGGCATAAGCAGAAGTTTCCATGTAATAACAGGTCATACAGATACAAATACAGGCTCTCCAGTCTGTAATTATAAGGCACTGGCAGATGCAGGTGGCACTCTGGTATTCCTGATGGGACTTTCCAATATAAAAGAAATAACAGATAATCTTATTAAAGAGGGAATGGCAGAAGAGATGCCAGCGGCTGTTATTTCAGGCGGTACTACAGAAATACAGGAAGTTTTGCGTTCAAGCCTTGGTAATATTGCAAAAGAAGTAACAGAAAGAAATATGTTACCACCAGCAATAATAGTAATAGGTGAAACAGCAGCATATAATTATGTTTACAATAAAAATGCAGAAGGGGACAGCATGGCAGGCGGAAAGATTTGCCAGAAGAAAGCTGGCGTTGTTGCAACAAATGCATTAATGGAGAAGCTGGAAACAGGGCTGGAACTGGAAAATACAGAGTGTGTGCCTGTATGCAGGATGGAAATTTTTGATACTGGGACATGGGAGCTTAGGGAGGAACTGGAAAATATAGAGAAATATAAGTGGGTGGTATTTACAAGCAGGAATGGTGTACAGGTTTTTTTTGAAACGTTTAAAAGCCTGTATATGGATATACGCAGGCTTGCAGGGGTTAAATTTGCAGTTATAGGAAGCGGTACTAAGGAAGTACTTGCAGGATTTGGCATTAATGCAGACTTTATCCCATCAGTATATACATCATCAGTTTTTGCAAAAGAACTTGCTGCAATAATGCTTCCTGGAGAAGCGGTACTTTTGCCAAGGGCATTAAGGGGCAGCAGTGAATTAACAGATATATTTGTACAGGAAAATATATGTTTTAGAGAAATAAAAGTATATGATGTAAAAGGGCATTTGCTGGCAGGGGCAGACAGGCTGGAAGAATTAAGCAGCATTATATTTTTAAGTGCGTCGGGTGTAAAAGAATTTTCAAGGCTGTTAAAAGATACAGGAAAATATCTGCCAGATGGTATAAAATTTGTATGTATAGGTGAGGTAACAAAAAAGGCAGCCAAAGAAGAATATGGCAAAGAAAAAAATATAATAACAGCACAGATAAATAATGTGGATGGAATTATTAATGTATTAAGGGAGGGTGTATAAATGGAAGAAGGAATGAAAATTAATATAAAGGGTTACTGGGATACAGTAAATATGCCTTGGGGGAAGCTGTTTTATAAGCTGCTGAAGAACCATCTGGATTATGAGGACAGGAATATACTTGATTTTGGAAGTGGCTTTGGAATTATGGCGGATTATTTAGCAGAAAAAAATAATGTAACTGCTATAGAACCTTCTAGTGGAATGCTTGAATACAGGATGTGCAGTAATAGTTATAAGCAGTTAACAGGAGGGGTGGAAGAGTTAAGAAAGCTTCCAGATAACTATTTTGATGTAATTATCTGCCATAATGTTTTAGAATATATTGAAAACAGGGAAGAGGTTTTTGCAGAATTTTACAGACTGTTAAAAAGTAATGGTGAATTATCAATAGTAAAACATAACAAGCAGGGTAAGATTATGCAGAAAGTGGTTTTTGAAAATGATATTTCTACAGCATTAAAACTTTTAAATAATGAAAATGCAGTTTCTGTTAATTTTGGTACAATTAATGAATATAGTGATAATGATTTAGATAATTATACCAGTGGAAAGTTTATTGCCAGGAATAAATATGGTGTAAGAATATTTTTTGCATTACAAAGAAATGAATTTAAAGAGAAACCAGAATGGATTAATGATATGTTTGAACTTGAAAGCAAGGCAGAAGAAATACCAGCTTTCAGGGATATAGCGTTTTTCCACCATATAATTTTAAGAAAACAATGTGGAATATAGTATGTTATAACAGGAGATGAAAGTATAGGCGGGATATAAATTACTAATACGCATACAATAATAGAAAAGAGGAAAGAGAAAATGGAAATAATGTCAAATATAAATGATTATAGAATAAATAGTTTAAATTTGTATGTTGAAACAACATTTGGAGAATATTTGCAATATGCAAGGGATTTGGTTAAGAACAATGATTTGCAGAGAAAAAGAGTAAAAACATCTAAAACAGTTTATTCTTTGTTGAAAACAGATTTATTAAATGGTTGTGTAATTCCGCCATTAGTGTTAGCAATTGTAGGATATGATGATAATTTAAAGAATATAAGCAATGATGGTTTACAGGATTATATAAAAAAGAACCGCAGTAATGTATTAATTCTTGATGGTTTGCAAAGAACACATACTTTAATAGATGCTGAAAATGAGGCTATAAGGCAGAAAAATACTGATAAATTTTACAATTATAAATTAAGGCTGGAGGTCTATGTAAATATAAATAAATTTGGAGTTTTG
Source organism: uncultured Lachnospiraceae bacterium (assembly GCA_910588655.1). Lineage (GTDB taxonomy): Bacteria > Bacillota > Clostridia > Lachnospirales > Lachnospiraceae > Butyribacter. The sequence goes on from CAJUPJ010000007.1 coordinate 50,598, forward strand.
TATAGAATGCTTACATTGAATACTGGACAGACTCCAATGTCTGCAAGGCATCAGATGGAAATGCTTTATAGTGATATGCTGGATACTGAGATTGAAGGTGTAAAACTTGTTAAGGAAGTTGATGGCGCTGCATATGCAGATAAGAAGGAATTTGTATTTAAAAATACAATTGATGGATTTAATTCTTATATGAACAGAAATGAGCTTCCTATGGACAGGCAGGAAATGTTAGAAAATATAAAAATGTTAGAGTATATGTCAGAAGAAAGGATATCAAGTGATATATTTAAGTCATTTTTAGAAAGTTACGTAAAGATATTTGATGTATTATGTAAAAAAACAGGAAATCTGGAAATAGACAAGGATAAACTGGATGAATATGAGATATCCGGTTCTCCGTTTGCAACTAAAGCAAGTGCTGCATTTGCAACATCCCAGGCAATGACAGGTTATGGTTCAGCATTAGGCATAATGAAGGATAAAGGGTTAATTGAAGATTTTAATTCAATAGATAAAATTGTGAAAGACATTGATAAAAATTATGAAGATAATGATGGGGAATGGTTTATGGAATTTTTAAAGAAAATGGACATGATAAAAAACTATTCTAAAAAAATTGGTAATGCGCAGAGAATGTTCTTACAGTATTTTTATAGAGAATTGTTAAATGAAGAAAGTGATTCTTATGCAAACTTGCTTATAGCAACGGAGAATGCATATAGAAAATATGATAGCCAGGTAAATTAATAATGATAAAATATAAAGTAAATGAAAATACTAAAATAAAGTACTGTGATAGAATATTTGAAATTAGAGATAAGATTACTGGCAATATTTTTATGTATAAACCCCAGTTAGAAATAGATAATTCATTTAATCCTGATGATTTTGAGATTTACTTTTTATATAATAGTAATTACAGGATTTCAGAGAACAGTATTTATAAGGTATATGCTGATGATACACGTATTGGCTGGATATTTCCAATACAGTCTTTAGAGTCAGGGGAGCATGACTATGCAGGAAACCAGTTTTATTTAAAATATGCATATATTGCTTTATATAAATTATTACAGATGATTAGTTTTACAGATGAGGAATATTCAGATTTCAGTATTCTGGATTATTTTCCAGATAATATACAACTGCTTTTATATGATACAAATAATACAAAGAGTATAGAAGATTTTGATATTTCAAAATATACTGTAAGTTTGTTTTATAACGGATATTCATATAATGGACAAGGGAATGTTTTTACAGAAAGTGAAGAATTAGATAAAAATATTAAAATTAAACAATTGCCTGTTCCTATAAGAAATATATCATATATAAATGTATTATTTAAGGAACTTATACCATTACATGAAACAAGTTATTCAAAATTTCATTTATTATACCAGATTATAGAAATATTAATTGGAGTGGTTTTTAATTATAAAATACAGGAATTAATTTATGAGATAGCAGGTTCTGCTAATGATTTATTTGATAAAAGAGAAAAACTAAGTGATATTACTACAGAAAAGAACAGAGTAGTATGGCTTTTTAATGACTTTTCCAGAATTGAGGCACAGAAATTAGATATTCTTAATGAGTTATGTATAGATTTGTTAGAGAAAAATGGAAAGAAAATAAATCCTGATAAAACGGCTAATAATTTATATAATGTCAGATGTCTTATAGTACATAATCTTTATTCCTTAGATGAATACAGCCGTAATTTATTGGAAGGATTGAATAATAGTTTTTTTGATGTTATATTTGATATTTTATTTACATTTAAGGATAATTAGTTTAGAATAATCAAATAAAAAATAGCAAAATAATAGAATATGAAACGGAGTTAGAAAATATTATGGTACGTATGCGCAGGTTAAGGGCTAATAGCAGTTTAAGAGACCTTGTAAGGGAAACTGTAGTTACAACAGATGATTTTGTTTATCCTGTATTTATTAAAGAGGGTACAAATATTAAAGAACCAGTTGAATCAATGCCTGGGATTTACCAGTATTCACATGACAGGTTTGATGAAGAACTGGAAAGGGTAATTAGCGCAGGTATAAAGGCAATTCTTGTATTTGGCATACCAAAGCATAAAAATGAACTTGGAAGTGAGGCGTATAATGACAATGGCGTTACACAGAATATAATAAGGGAGATTAAAAAGAAAGCACCAGATATTGTTGTTATAGCTGATGTATGCCTTTGTGAATATACTTCTCATGGGCATTGTGGAATTATATGTGGCAGTGAAATATTAAATGATGAAACACTTGAGCCGCTTGCAAAGATGTCTGTAAGCCTTGCAAAAGCAGGGGCGGATATTGTTGCACCTTCAGATATGATGGACGGGCATGTTGCATACATAAGGAAAGCACTTGATATTACAGGTTTTAAGAATATTCCAATAATGGCTTATAGTGCTAAGTTTGCATCTGGGTATTATTCACCATTCAGGGATGCCGCACAGTCTGCTCCTTCATTTGGCGACAGGAAAACATACCAGATGGACCCGGCTAATGGGCGTGAGGCTATAAGGGAATGTGAAAATGATATTGAAGAGGGGGCAGATATTATAATGATAAAGCCTGCCCTTGCTTACCTTGATGTTATTAAGGAAGTTTCAAGCTGTACAAATTACCCTGTAGCTGCTTATAACGTAAGCGGGGAGTATTCAATGGTAAAAGCGGCGGCTTTAAACGGCTGGATTGATGAAAAAAGGATTGTAATGGAGAACCTGGTTTCAATTAAAAGGGCAGGTGCAGGCATTATAATAACTTACCATGCATTAGATGCAGCAAAATGGCTTAAGGAGGCATAAAGATGGCTGGCAGTAAATCAGAAGCTTTATTTAAGAAATCAAAAGAGATAATGCCAGGTGGTGTAAACAGCCCTGTGCGTGCTTTCCAGGCAGTAAACCAGACCCCTGTTTTTATAGAAAGGGCAAAGGGGTCAAAGATATATGATGTTGATGGCAATGTATATATAGACTATGTGTGTTCATGGGGGCCAGGAATACTTGGACATGCAGACAGCCGTATAACCAGCGCTGTAAAGAAAACATGTGATAACGGGCTGACATTTGGCGCACCTACAGAAAAGGAATATGTGCTGGCATCGCTTATACAGGAACTAGTGCCATCTATGGAGATGCTACGCCTTGTAAATTCCGGCACAGAGGCGGTTATGAGTGCAATAAGGGCGGCAAGGGGGGTTACAGGAAGGGATAAGATTATAAAATTCAGGGGATGTTACCACGGACATTCTGACGGGCTTCTTGTAAAAGCTGGTTCTGGCGCATTAACACAGTCTGTTCCTGACAGCCTGGGAGTGCCAGCAGGGTATACAGAAAGTACATTAGTTGCAGAATATAATGATATTTCTTTTTTAAAAAGTCTTTTTGAAAAGTATGGCAATGAAATAGCAGCAGTAATTGTTGAACCTGTTGCTGCCAATATGGGTGTTGTGCCCCCTGCTACAGGGTTTCTGGAAGGGCTGCGGGAAATAACAGAACAGTATAAAGCACTTCTGGTATTTGATGAGGTAATAACAGGTTTCCGTCTTGCAAAGGGAGGTGCGCAGGAATGCTTTGGCATAGTGCCAGATATTACAGTGCTTGGCAAAATCGCTGGCGGTGGCATGCCACTTGCAGTATATGGCGGACGCAGGGATATTATGGAGATGGTTGCGCCGCTTGGCGGCGTATACCAGGCTGGCACATTGTCAGGAAACCCGGTTGCAGTAACAGCGGGCATAGAAACTTTAAGGATTTTAAAGGAAGATACAGGCATTTATGATAAAATAGAAGAAAATACTACAAAAATACGGCTGGCGGCACAAGAGGCATTTGGCAGCAGCGTATGTGTAAACCAGGCTGGTTCACTTATGTCAGTATTTTTTACAGAAAAGAAAGTTACAGACTATAAGACAGCAGTAAGCTCTGATACAACAAAATATGCAAAATATTTTGCATATATGCTGGAGAATGGGATATATATTGCACCGTCGCAGTTTGAGGCAATGTTTATATCAGCAGCACATACAGATGAAGATATAGAACGGACATGTGAAATTATAAAGCAGGCAGCAGGGATATTTAAGTGCAGTACCTGAATTTATAATTATTTATAATTAAATGTATATTTATAAAAAAGTTCCACAGCAGTAATATTTACTATTGTGGAACTTTTTGCCAGGTAACTAAAATTTATGGATAGTATAATATTGGCATGCATGTTAGATATGCAAGAAGTTTTATACATTCATATCTACTTTTGCACCTTTCAGGTCTTCCATTATAAGGTTTAATTCTTCAACAAGTTTTTGTATTTCTTTTTCAGCCCTGGAAGCGGAGGAATTATTACCAGAACTTTCCTGTATAATATCGTGTACTTCTGTTGTATCAAATGATGTACTATCAGATTTAATAACGGGTGTATCTGGTCTTGTACTTTCAGCAACTGAAGAAGAAAGTTTGGCTTCTTCAATACGTTTTTCAAGTTCAAGTTTTTCTTTCTTGCGTTCTGCTTCTTTTTTCTCTTCCTCTTCTTTCTCTTCAGCCTCTTTCTCAGCTTTCTCCATAGCTTCTTCCATCTTCTCATCAATATTGTCTTTGGCTTCTGCCCAGAGTCCGCCAATAAGTTCTTTATTAGCTGCGTCCATTATTTCATCTGCTTCACGTGTAGCATCTGCTACAGGGTGTGTTTTAAGGCGTTCAAGTTCAATATCAGTGATTGAACTTGAAATTGCATTAGCTGATGACTCCTTTTGCGAAGCACGCTGCCTGTAGACTTCTTCTTTGCCGTCAAGCTCCATCATGTTTTTCTGGTATTCAGTAAGTCCTTTTTTATGTATCTCTGCAAGCCGTTCCTTTTCGCTGTCTGTAAGGACTGTATCTGGCTGGAATTCTTTCCTGAGAAGTTCTAAATCCTTTTGTTCTTCTGAGTCTTCTGTTACACCATATCTTTCCATAAGCTCTGCGCGCTCATCCTGCACACTAATTGCGGCTTTTTTATCTTTAAGCGCTTCCTGCTTAAGTTGTTCCTGCTGCTCCTTAAGCCCCTTTATGCTGTTATCTATATCCTGCTCTGATGCAAAGGTATCATTAAGGATTTTCATAGCACGTTTATAAGCAAGTTTACGTTTAAGTTCAATAGTATTTTTGTTCTGTGCATTAAAATCACCAGCAAAAATACTTTTTCCGCCTTTGGTATTTTTAGAGTCATGGCTGTCCTTTTCTGCATGCCTGTTTGTTACAAATAAGCCATCTTTATTATTACTGGCGGCAAAAATTGATATTCCCATAATATTGCACCCCTTTCTATAGCTGTCTTTCATTAATGATATAGGTTATATCGGCGGAAATATGTACCAGTATTAATAAATACAGAATATTTGTCTGTCTGTTGGTTACATATCTGTTTATAATATTAACCTCTGGTTATCCCAGATGGTAAGCCTTTGCACCATGTGAAGGAAGTTTTACATTTATTGAAGAAACACCCTTTGCAATTTCTTTACCACTCCACAGTTCCAGCACATCAGCAGTATTTATTTCTGCATCTTCAAGGTTTAATGTAATACTGCTGCCACTGTCCCCTGTATTAAATATTGCAATATACACACCGCCCTCACAGTCTGTACTTGTCCATAAAATATGCTCTGTGCCATTAATTTCTTTTCTCCAGACCTGGTGTGAGTTACGGGAATTTTTATGCATTTTTAATATTTCTTTATTAGTGACCAGCCCCATTGTAAAATCATCAAATTTAGTCATTTCACCGCCTATCATAAGTGGTGAACGGAAAATTGACCACAATGTAAGCATAGTAACCTGTTCATCTTGTGTAAATTTTGTACAGTCAGATTTGTCATAATCCTGGCGTATAGCGCCTATAGGCAGCATATCAGCATCTGGCCAGTGGCCTGCGCCAGAGTGCGTGCACCACTTTTCAGCACGTGAAAACATTTCATAGAGTGCATCCCATTTATCCCAGAAGTCATCTGTAATACGCCACATATTAGAAACCTGTTTATAAAGCTCTGCCTTTTCAAGAAGTGCAGGCCCTGGTGAAAGGCTTAATACCATGTCCCTTCTGCAGTTTTTAAGTGCATTGCTTAGAAGTATAAGTTCTGTTTCCTCATGTGGAAGTTCCCTTGCGATGTCATCACATTTTATAAAATCAACACCCCATGATGCATATAGTTCAAAAATGCTGTCATAATATTCCTTTGCACCTTCTTTTGAAGGGTCAACGCCATACATATCAGTATTCCATTCACAGATGCTTGCCATTTTTGCAATTTCGCGTGCAGTTTTCTGGCTTCCTTTAATTTTTGAATTAGCATGTACAGCCTGGCGCGGGATGCCACGCATTATATGTATTCCAAATTTAAGCCCAAGAGAGTGTACATATGCAGCAAGCTCTGTAAAACCTTTGCCCCCGGCAGAAGAAGGGAAACGGTTCTCTGCTGGTATAAGCCTTGAATATTCATCCATGCAAAGTGGTGTGAAATTATTATATTCATGGTTTCTGGCAGAAGGTTCATACCACTGGATATCAACAACAATATAGTCCCATCCATATTCTTTAAGGTGCTTTGCCATAAAATCTGCATTTTTCCTGACAGTTTCTTCATTAACAGCAGCACCATAGCAGTCCCAGCTGTTCCAGCCAAGCGGTGCTTTTGATTTATCCATAATCTCCTCCAATCCTGCACTTTAGAAGTGCATAACTTTAATATAATTTTGCCATCTGTGTGGTTGCAATTTTTAATGGTGAAACTATTATAACATCACTGGTATAGTTTTACAATTTGTAACAGAAATTTGGAAAAAGCAGTTAATTATTTTAAATATATTTCGATATAATATATAGGAAAGTGGACTGGAAAGAGTATTTCCAGTGTTACATGGCAAGTACACAGTGGTTTATGTAATTAGAATTTTAATGTAAAGGAGTGAGGATTATGTCAGTTTTTTCAGTATCTGGCTCAAATAATGATTTTTATGGCATGTTTTTTAATACATCAGGTTCAAACAACAAGAATAATTCAGCAGGTCTTTTTGGAGGCGGCAACAGCGCTTTAGGTGATATGTCACTTATAAAGAGCGGTGCTTATAAAAAGCTTCTGAATTCATATTATGCAACAGTAAAGGAAAGTGAAGCTGAAGAAGGCAAAGGTACTACTACCGCAAAGGCAAGTGCAGCAAAAGATTCTGCTGGAAGCCTCCAGACTGTTTCATCTGATGCCACAGAACTTCTGGATGCGCTTAAAGAACTTGGGAACAGGTCATTATATAAGAATAAGACAGATGAGAGCGGCAACAAAATCCTTGGTGAAAAAGGAGAGGCTGTTTATGATACAGAAAAGATAAACAGTGCTGTTAAGAAATTTGTTGAGTCTTATAATTCATTTGTTGAGTCATCAGGCAAGTTAAATTCTACAAGTATATTAGGCAAGACTCTTGATATTGTAAGGGGTACAAAGAAGAATTCAGGGCTTCTTGCTGATATAGGCATTACAATAGGTGATGATAACAAGTTAAAACTTGATGAAACAAAGCTTGGCAAGGCTAATGTAACTACAATTAATTCATTATTTGCTGGAAGCGGCTCATATGGTTCATCAGTTTCAGCAAGGGCTTCAGCAAGCGCACGCCTGGCAAACAGTGCAGCATACACAAATACACGTGGTACATCATATACATATGATGGTTCTTATTCCCTGCTTGGTTCAACAGGTTCTAAGTCTATTAGCGGGTATATGTAAAACCATTTTTACAGGAATTTTATCCTCCTGCTTATATATTGGTAATATAAGCAGGAGTTTTTAGGTTTTACTGGTTTTGCCTTAAACGTGTGGATAAACCTGTTTTTTGTATTTTATGGTATATGGTGACAGGTATTATTATGCATATAATTAAAATTATTGCAAAGAATACTATATTTCTTCCCCAGGGGATAGAATAAGAGACCCCGGCATAAAGGTTTATCCCGTTAAATACAGCATAGCTTAATGGAATGCCTGCTGCCAGTGAAGCAATTATAGAGATAACAGCATAACTTATTCCTTCAGTCCCAAGCATTTTTTTAGCCTGTTTTGAAGTCATGCCAATACTTTCAAGAGTTGCGAGTTCCTGGGAACGGCTATGTACATTAGATGCCATCATATCCAGGTAGTTAAGTATTGCGAGTATTGCCATAATAATGCTTATACTGTTGCCAAGCACTTTAGCTTTATTTTCAGTGGATTTCATTTCATTATAATTACGCAGCCTGGATTCAGAGCTTATTCCACTTATCCCATCAAAAACGGATATTGCTTCTTCTTCTGTTACTTCATTATAGGGTTCTTTATACTCTGCCAGTACAGCTTCAATATATGTTTCACCTAAAAGCTTTTCTGCAAATTTTTCACTAACAATTATTTCTGGTGCAATTCCGCCTGCAAAGGATGCAGGGTTAGACTGTAGGCTGGCAACGGCGGCTATTTTAACAGAATATTCTTTTTCAGGTTTTAAGCCGCCAGGCAGCCTGAAATACATTGTTTTTCCTGTCATTCCGCTGTCACCCTCTGTAAATGTGCGGACTGTTACAGCAGTCCTGCCAGCTTCAAAGTCATTTTTATCCAGTATATTTCCAATATTTTTATTCAGGTATTCAAATCCTGCTTCGTCAATGCCAATAAAGCGTGATGTAAAAAGACCATTTTCAGGGTTTTTCTTGTATTTTTCCATATCACTCTTATAATCAGCGTCAGGAAAATATCTTGTAGAATACAGTTCTTTAAAATACCTGCCAAATGTTTCTTCCTGGTATGGGACAACTGCTTCTGTAGAGCTTACTGTCCTTACAGACTTTATTCCTGGCAGTTTTTTTAGCTGCTCTGTTTTTTCTTTTGTAAATAATGGTTTTTCTTCTTCAAGTGTTGTTTCATTCTGGAAACGTATATCATAGTCTAAAACTTCATTTAAAATATATTTTGCATCATTTGCCCTTATATATATTGAAGTGCATAGATAGACAGATATTGCAGTTACAAATGAAAGGAAAATTACAAATGCCTGTTTTTTATTGCGGAATATATTTTGTACCGCCATTGCAAAAATGCCAGCTCTTTCACGTTTACTTTTTCCAGGTCTGGCAGAAATACCAGTATAATTTAATGCTTCAACGGGGGAGCAGTCCGCGGCAATCTTTGCAGGTTTATAGCTGCTGTATTTATTAACTATCATTGCAAAAATGCCAGCTATAAGAAAAGCCCATATATTTAAAGGTACAGTATTATTTGCGTTATATGAATAATCAATAATGCTTATTATTTTAGGGATAATAATTTTAGAAAGCATAATTGCAACAGCCAGCCCGGCAGGTATTCCAGCCAGTGAATTCCATGCAGCCTGCCTGTTAATTAATTTTTTTAACTGTACTGATGTCATTCCTATAGTTTTAAGCTGTCCATAATACCTTATATCTTTAGTTACAGAAATATATAAAGTATTATAAATAAAAAGACAGCTGCTTGCAAAAACCATAAACAGTATTCCAGCCAGCCCGGCTGTTATCTTAATAAAATAGGAAATTATGCTTGTATCAGCTTCGATAATCTGCCTGTTATTAAGGTTTAGTGTATTCTGTAATGACAATATATCCTTTTCAGTATATAATGGCTGTTTTAACTTGATTTTTAATGAGCCCTGGGTAAAATCTGTTGGTTTTACATTTGATTTTTTATAAAATTCTTCTGAAATATAGCCCTTGTTTTTGCCTGTATAATCAGTATACCAGCCACAAAGTATAAATTCTTTTTCAAAGATTTTTTCATCTGTGCCTTCCTCTAAAGTATAATAAGATAATTTAAGCCCCATGCCTTTAATTGGTTTTTTGATACCCATGTTTCCAAGGGTTCTGGAAGAGAGCAGGATTTCATTTTCTTTTGTGGGATAAGTGCCTGTAAATGTTTCAAGCGCAGGCAGTACCATTTTGTCAAAGCATGTATTATCTGCAAAGTAAAGCCTTGTTTTATCAAGCATTTTCTGCTGGTATTTTTCAAGGACTGCACATTTTACAAGAAGCCCGGCGTATTTTATCTCTTCCAGTGTACGCGCTTTTTTAATCTGGGCATCTTCTGGCTCGGTCAGTGCAATATCATAGTCAATGCCAGATGTGTAAAGCTGGCGCTGCATTGTGGTTTTCCAGTAGCTTGTGCCAACAGAAATTATTGAGGCAATTAAAAATGTACTTAGGAAAATTGCAAAAATTATAAGTATGTTTCTTTTTTTATTTGCTTTATAAGTGGTTAAAGCTATTTCATTTATAACTGGTTTATTATTTACTTTAATCATTAGTACAGCCACCTCCACAAATCCTGCCATCTTCAAGGCGTATAATCCTGCCTGCCATCTGGGCAATTTCTTCATTATGTGTAATCATGGCTATTGTCTGGCCAAACTGCGCCGCACAGGTTTTTATAAGACCAAGTACATCTAAGCTTGTGCGGCTGTCAAGGTTGCCAGTTGGCTCATCAGCAAGTATAATAGATGGTTTTGCTGCAAGTGCCCTTGCCAGTGCAACACGCTGCTGCTGGCCTCCAGATAACTGGCAAGGCATAAAATATTTTTTATCTGGTAAGCCAAGGGCAGTAATAATTTTATCTATAAAAACTTTATCTGGTTTTATGCCGTCCAGCCTTACAGGCAGTACAATATTTTCATATACATTCATAAGCGGCAGCAGGTTGTAATTCTGGAATACAAATCCAATCTTACGCCTGCGGAATATGGCAAGTTCATCTTTATCCAAGTTTGAAATGTCTTTGCCGTCAACGTAAATACTGCCTGATGTTGGTGTGTCAAGCCCTCCAAGCATATGCAGCAGCGTTGTCTTGCCACTTCCAGAAGTTCCTGTAATAGACAGGAATTCCCCTTTTTTAATAGAAAGGTCTATTCCATCCAGTGCTTTTACGGTTATTCCGTTGTTTCCTGTCTTATAGTATTTTTTTAAATTCCTGGTTTCCAGTATATCCATATAATACCTCCTTAATATTTTCCAGCCCTGCAGGCGGGATATTTTCAGACAGGAAGAGCATAACAGAAAAATCTTTCACAAATCTTTCTTAAAAGTGACAGTTTTGACAGATTCAGGGTTTTATACAGGATAGCGCGATAAAAACATCTGGACAATAGTTCCTTTTTCTGGAGCTGGTTTAATCCTTGCATACCCTCCTTGTTTTGACAGGACTTCCCTTACAATATAAAGCCCTATCCCGAAACCAGGTTCTTTGCCGGCATCTTTGGAGCGGTAGAAACGTTCAAATACAAGCCCCTGTTCTTCTTCGTTTATTCCCATTCCTTCATCTTCAACACTTACACATATAAAGGAGTCATATGTGGCAGTCTGGATTTTTACCAGGGAATTTTCAGGAGAGTATTTAATGGCATTTTCTAAAATATTAGCAAGTGCTTCAATGCTCCATTTTTTATCTGCATAACACAAACCGCCTGGCATATCTTTTTCTATGCGTATGTTTTTCTTAAGGGCGGCAAGTTCTGTTTCCTGGCAGGAAATATTAATTATTTCTTCTATTTCTGTCATTTCAGGATGGAGTGTAACCATCTGCTGGCTTGTATAAGAGGATTTAACAAGTTCTTTCATAAAGAAATCCAGTTTTCCAGCCTGTTTATGTATTTTGCTGGCTAAAAGCCTTGTTTCAATATCAAGTTCTTTTTCATATAAAAGACCCGAATAAAGCATAATATTTGCAAGTGGTGTACGTACCTGGTGTGAAATATCAGAAACCAGTGATTTTATTGCATCCCTTTCACTGGCGGCTTTCTCCTTTCTGTCCTGTGAAATATAAGCAAGCCTTTCTAAGCGTTCGTCTATTGCTGACCAGGCAAGCTCATTATATGATATTTCAAGCGGGGAACCGCCCAGAGCCCTGTCAAGCTTTAAAAGCATGGTTTCAAATATCTGGCTTTCTTTTTTGTTATAAAAATGTCCTGCCACAAAAGCTGCCAGAAGTGCACCGGATAAAAATACTGCTATTATAATTATTATAAACACCATAAATTCCATTAAAATTTCTCCCATATATAGCCTTTTCCATAGACTGTTTTAATATATCCGGGCTTTGAAGGAACGTCCTCCAGCTTGTCCCGTAAACGGCGGATGCCCACGGAAAGGGCATTGTCTTCAACATATTCTGTGCCATCGGGCCAGACGCGTTCCAGAAGCAGTTCCCTTGTAAGGATTTGCCCTGCATTGGAAACCAGGGTATATAAAATCCTTTGCTCGGTTTTACTTAATTCTATGGGTTTTCCGTTTTTATAAAAGTCCATTGTATCAAAATGGAAACAGAATGTTTCATTCTGGTATCCTGCTCTCTGGAAATTGTCATTGCGCCTTAGCAATGCACGTATTCTTGCACGCAGTACCATAAGGCTGAAAGGTTTTGTAATATAATCATCTGCACCACATTCCAGCCCTATTACAATATCCAGTTCCATATCCTTTGCAGTAAGCAGGACAACAGGAACATGGCTGGTTTTGCGGATTTCTTTGCAGAAATCCAGCCCGCTTCCGTCTGGAAGGCTTATATCCAGAATAAGAAGGTCAAACTTATTAAAATCAAGGGCTTTCTTTGCTTCCGAAATTGTGTGGCAGCATGTAAAACAGAACTCAGGGCTTTCAAGGGACATGCGTATGCCATCAGACAGGTCTTCATCATCCTCTAATATAAGAATGGATTGTTTGATATTAATATTATTAATATTGTTAATACTATTTAACATTATAAAAATATGCCTTTCTGGTATAGTAAATTACTAAAGCTGCTGTATTGGTAATTATAGCATTATATTTGTAAAAGTAAAGGAGAGGGATATTATTTTTGGGCGGACGCAGGGTTTTTCTTGTCAAACATTTTTTATGTATTTATTTTAGATTTTTATGATAAATATATTTACAATTATATTCTTGTATGGTAATATCAGTCCAATTTAATTATAGATAAAAATAAATAGCAGCTTAAGGAAGAGGATAAAAATTAAATATGGATATATTAGTATTAGGAAATGGATTTGACTTGGCACATGGACTGCCAACTGGTTATATTAATTTTTTGGAATTTTGCGAAAGGGTAATGCCAATATATAAAGAAGAAGGAAAACCGGTTATTAATTATTACACGGAAGTATTAGAGGGTTGGGAAATTAATAATGAAATAAAAGATTATCTGGATGAAGCATTTAAAAGCAGAAAGAGAAATAGTAAAATGGAATACCAGACAAAATATCCAGGTTTAGATGAATTATTTTCGCTTATTGATAATAATATATGGTTTTATTATTTTATCCAGTGTGACAGGCATGGCAAAGAAAACTGGGTAGATTTTGAGAGTGAAATATCTAATGTAATAAAGTCAATAACCGAAGCAATGGAAAAATATAATATTTCATTATATAAAACAGTATACAATTTCAGAGATGGAAATTCATATGAACTTCCCATTAAATATGAAATAATTTTAGATATAATTGAGGAATGTAAAGAAATTAAATTGTTAGGGAATGTTACTTATTTAGAGATAAAAGACTATTTACTGGATGATTTGAACCGTCTGACACGCGCATTGGAAATATATTTAACAGAGGTTATTGGCAAGGTTAAAATAGAAAAAATGTCTTCTGACATAATTGATATAGTTAGTCCTTCTATCAAAGTTCTAAATTTTAATTATACTAATACTTACATTAAAGAATACTATTACAATGAAATAAATATTGATTATATTCATGGAAAAGCAAGGAAAGATAATACAGTAGAAGATAATAATATGGTTCTTGGTATAGATGAATATCTTCCAGAAGATAGAAGAAATAAGGATACAGAATTTATTAATTTTAAGAAATATTACCAAAGGATTTATAAAGGGACAGGGTGTAAATACAAAGAGTGGGTAAGTGTAATACATGAGGATTTTCAAGAATATAAAATGGAATTAGAAAGGATTAATATGTATAAAGATAATATATTTCCTATGAAACAGCGGGCAAAAGAAATAAAAAATAATTATCTGAATAAACATAATCTTTATATTTTTGGACATTCACTTGATATTACTGATAAGGATATTCTCAGGGATTTAATATTAAATGATAATGTACATACAACTATATTTTACCATAGTAAAGAAGAACTGGGAAGGAAAATTGCAAACCTTGTTAAGGTAATAGGGCAGGATGAATTAATAAAAAGAACCAGTGGGGGAAACAGACCTGTTATGGAGTTTGTGCCACAAAGTGATATGAAAATTAAAGCGGAGATTAGTTAAGGTTTTTCTGGATAAAGGAATTATAGCCTGGAGGTGGTTTTTATGTCAGTTACAATAGCAGAATTTAAGCATAATTTAGGAAAGTATCTGATGTTATCTGAAACGGAAGATATTTTTATTACAAAAAATGGTAAAATAATAGCAAAACTTACAAATCCATATATGGACAGAGTCCAGACTGCAAAATCTTTATTTGGAATTCTTCCAAAAGATGCAGGTATAGAAAAAACAAAAAATGAAAGGCTTGGCAAAAAATAAATGAAAGTCCTAATTGATATAAATTTAATTATAGTAGAATGGTAGTAGCTTGGAGAAATGCCAGTATTCTTTTTAAATACTTTACTGGAATAATTTCCATTGCTGAATCCAGGTGAAAATGCAATGTTATCCAGAGTGCGGTCTGTTTCAGTTAACAGGCGTTTTGTTTCTTTTTAAACAGACGTGACAGATATAAGCAGAATGGGCAAAGAAATAATTGTAACCATCTGCTGCTTGTATATAAGATGATTTTACAAGTATAGTAAATTACTAAAGCTGCTGTATAGGCAATTATAACATTATATTTGTATAAGTAAAAGAAATTTACTGTTATACTAATGCCAGATATATAAAAAATTATTATGTGGAAAATTATTTAAATATTGCCTATCTCTATATAATTATGATATAATCCAGATGGCTGTACAAGAAAATTGTAATATTTATATAATTACAGGAGAGTTATAATTATGAAAGAATACAGGGAAAGAACAGGGGATTCTGGCAATGCTGCTTACCAGGATGAGGAACTTATCCATATAAACCGTCTGGCATTAATTGTTGTATCTGTTATATCCGTCTTTCTTTTTGGCGGATATTTAAAGGATGCGGCTGACGGTAATATAACGTGGGGATTTGCAGTTTTAGTTGCATCAATATCTGCATTTATATGTATTGCAAATAACATAATTTATTTTATAAATAAGAAAAGCAATGCTCTTAAACATTCAATTGTTATAGAATATGCAGTATTATATTTAGTGGCCATGCTGGGTGCAAAGAATGACCTGGTGTTTATTATTGCTGTACCATTAACCGGGGTTATAATGCTGTATTTTGATTTAAAGTTTATGGTATCAACAAGTATAGGTGTATTTTTAATAAATATTATATATGTCTGTTTCCGCCTTTATAAAGGAACAATGCCTTCTGGTCTGCCAATCAGCCTTTCTACTATATTATTACAGGTTGCAGGCATGGCAGTATACTTAGTGGCGATGTGCCAGGCAACATTGATTTCCAATAAGATTAATGTAAGGAAACTTAAACAGATTGCCGGACAGAAAGAACAAAGTGAAAAGCTTCTCAGTGATGTTCTTGGGATTGCAACTGTTATCAGGGAAAATTCTGTTTCAGCAAGTGAAAAAATTTCATCTTTAAGAGATGCAACATTAAAAACTTCTGATTCATTGGAAGAAATTTCAAAAGGAAATTCATTAAATGCAGAAAGTATTGAAAAACAGACACTGATGACAGGTAATATCCAGGAAAAGATTATAAATACAAAGAACATTTCTGATGAGATGGTTAAAAATGCGCAAAACAGTCTTGAGGCAGTAAAGGAAGGACAGCAGTCTATGAAAGAGCTGCTTTTGCAGGCAGAATTTATTGAACAATCAAACCATCAGGCGGCTGGACTTATGCAG
Source organism: uncultured Lachnospiraceae bacterium (assembly GCA_910588655.1). Lineage (GTDB taxonomy): Bacteria > Bacillota > Clostridia > Lachnospirales > Lachnospiraceae > Butyribacter. Next base: position 66,623 of record CAJUPJ010000007.1, read on the forward strand.
ATATTATCTGAAAATGCTAAAAAAGTTGGAAGTATTACAGAGGAAATATTCTCTATTTCCAGCCAGACGAATATGCTTGCCCTGAATGCTTCTATAGAGAGTGCAAGGGCTGGTGAGGCTGGACGTGGTTTTGCAGTTGTGGCAGAACAGATACGTGTGCTTGCAGAGCAGACAAGGAAACTTACAGAAAATATCAGAAGCATTGTTGGGGAATTGGAAGAAAATACTAATGAAACATTAGGGAGTGTTTCAAAAATGCTTGATGCATCAGCAGAAGAGAAGAAAAATATTGGGATTGCTGGTGAAAATTTTTCAAATATACATACTGTTGTAACCATGCTGGGAGATAATGTAAAGGTTATTGGGAATAGTATTGATGATATTTATTCTGCAAATAACCAGATTGTTGATAGTATCAGCCAGATATCGGCAGTAAGTGAAGAGGTTGCTGCAAATACCCTGGAGGCTGGCAGCATTGGCAAGACAAGTAGTGAAGAAGCTGGACAGGCGGCAGAATTTATGGAAAAACTGCTTGATGTGGCACAGAAGCTGGACGGTTATCTGTAAAGCATTAAGCGTGGGTGCTGGATTTATATAGCTTAAAAATCCCCTCTGTTATGTATGGAAAACAGAGGGGATTAATTTTTTATATACTGGTATGTCTTATGCTTCCGTTTAACGCCTGAACTTACCTTTTATTGATGGAATAATGGCAACCAGTGTAAGTCCATATCCAATTAGTAAGTCATGTAAATATGCTTCATTAAATTCACTTAAAAGCTCACGGAATTCAGAAATAGACTTGTATGCACTGGAGAAACTGACGCCGTCCATTTCCTGCATAATGCTTATTGCAACAGAAATATTATGTGCAAAATAAACAGCAATTAAAACAAGTACAATGCATATTATTGCTCCAGCTAAATTCATCCTTCCCCCAAGCAGTTCAAATCCTTTAAAAGCACAAATCATCATTACAAAACCTGCAATTCCAGCAATAATGCCTAACTGGTATATAACAACCCAGAGTACGACACCAATAAGAACACCAACAAATGCACCTGCAATGCCTGTTACAATATTAACTGGTTTTTCTGCCAGCCCTCCCTGGTTTGGATATGTATTGGCGGCGCCTGCCATATTTTGTGATGAAGAGCTTGTCTGGGCAGAAGACTGTCCCCATGCAGCATTATTATCTGTACTGCTGGAAGAATGCCATTCACCATCCTGGTCTGGCTTGTTCTGTCCATTTAAATCATTTTCCATTTGTTACCTCCTTCTTTTGTCATGTAAATCTGCCTGTACAGGCAAGACTTGCCAGTTGCGTAAATTATTATACCATTAAAGTATTATATATGGAAGTATTTTTAAACTAAATTAATGTTTATTTGGCAAAATTTATCATAATATGCTGGATATGGCGTAATTTACAATTATCCTGTTCTACACATTTTACACAGGTACAGGGGATATTTACATTTTCCCATTATATGTTATAATATTACAACATTTATTATTTGCATTATTTGCCTGATGGGCAGACTGGAGATTATTATGTACCGTTTTTATATAGACCAGGGTAATATTTATGACAGGAATATCCATATTACAGGAACTGATGTAAACCATATTAAAAATGTCCTGCGCCTTGAAAAAGGGGACTGGGTTATTGCATGTGATGGCATGGGAGTGGATTATATTTCAAGGATTGAGGATATGGACAGTGCCTGCATTAAGCTTGAAATCTGCAAGATACAGGAGTCTGGTACAGAACTTGGGACAAGGCTTGTACTGTTCCAGGGAATTCCTAAAGGTGATAAAATGGAGTTTATTGTCCAGAAATCTGTTGAGCTTGGGGTGTCTTTAATTGTGCCGGTTTTTATGAAAAGGTGTGTTGTAAAGCTGGATAATGGGAAGGCACTAAGAAAACAGGAGCGCTGGCAGAAGGTGGCAGAAGCCGCTGCTAAACAGTCAGGAAGGGGCATTGTACCAGAGGTAAATATCCCTGTAACATTAAAAGAGGCATTTGACATAGCGGCGGGCTTGGAGTACAATATTATACCATATGAGTTACAGGACGGAATGGGAAGGTCAAGGGAAATTATAAAAGAGGCATGTGGTAAGAAAAGTGCAGGTATTTTTATAGGACCGGAAGGCGGATTTGAAAAGGAAGAAGTACAAGAAGCTGTAAACAGGGGTATTAAGCCAGTCTCCCTTGGAAAGAGGATTTTACGCACAGAAACAGCAGGAATGGCAGTTTTATCTATAATGATGTTCCAGATGCAGGAATAACAGGTATAGATAAATGATAAATAACTATTAAGAAGAAACCAGGGTGTGTTACTGACCTGCCTGTGGCTGGTTAATATTGGAATATTGAATGGAGATATTTTTTATGGAAGCGTATCTTGACAATGCTGCAACCACACCTGTTTTGCCAGAGGTGTGCGGCATTATGGTAAAAGTGATGGAAGAGGATTATGGAAACCCTTCATCAAAGCATACAAAGGGAATGGCAGCAGAAAAGTATATTAAAGGTGCAGCAGAGGATATTGCTGCGCTTATGAAATGCCAGCCAAAGGAAATAGTGTTTACTTCTGGTGGTACTGAAGCTAATAACCTCGCACTTATTGGGGCAGCAGCTGCTAACAGCAGGAATGGCAGGCATATTATTACTACAAGTATAGAGCACCCGTCGGTTTATGAACCTCTTACATACCTTGAAAAACAGGGGTTTGAAGTTACATACCTGCCCGTAGACCGCAACGGGCTTATAGATGGGGATGTACTTGCAGATGCAATAAGGGATGATACAATTCTTGTATCAATTATGTATGTAAATAATGAGATTGGTGCAGTACAAGATATAAAGAAGTTAAGCAGTATTGTTAAAAAAGCAGATGCCGGGATTTTATTCCATGTTGATGCAATACAGGCATATGGCAAATACAGGATAATTCCTAAAAATCTTGGTGCAGACCTTGTTTCTGCCAGCGGGCATAAAATCCATGCACCTAAGGGAAGCGGGTTCCTTTATGTAAAAGATAAAACAAGAATTAACCCTGTTATTTTTGGCGGCGGACAGCAGAGGGGAATGAGGTCTGGTACAGAAAATGTACCTGCAATAGCCGGGCTTGGGCTTGCATCAAAGATTATATATGGAATGGAAGGCACTACAGAAAAGCTTTATATGTTAAAGAAAAAGCTGGTTGGAAGGCTTTTAAATATTGATGGTGTGGTTATAAATGGAACAGATGGCATTGCACTGGAACAGACAGCGCCGCATATAGTTAGTGCAAGCTTTGAAGGCGTAAAAAGCGAGGTGCTGTTACATGCCCTTGCAGCAAAAGGTGTATTTGTATCTTCAGGTTCTGCATGTTCTTCAAACCATCCAGGAATAAGTGGTACATTAAGGGCAGCTGGTATAAAGAATTCACTTCTTGACTCAGTGTTAAGGTTTAGTTTTTCGGTGTTTACAGAGGAAGAACAAATAGATTATGCAGCGGATGTGTTAGAAGAAGAGCTTCCTGTTTTAAGGAAGTTTACGCGTAAATAAATGCCATACCTGCTATTAAGACATGCCCTGGATATTATAATAATTATAGTTTGTGCCATTAAAGGCACAGAACAGGGGGATTATTTATGGTACAAGGATTTTTATTAAAATATGCGGAAATAGGGATAAAAGGAAAGAACCGCTATAAATTTGAAAATGCACTATGTGAACAGGCAAGGATAAAACTTTCTAAGATTGATGGCAGTTATAATGTAGTGCGTGAGCAGGGAAGGATATATGCAGAGGCTTCAGGGGATTTTGATACTGATGAAGTAATAGAAACGTTACAAAGAGTACCTGGCATATCAGCAATAAGCCCTGTGGAGGTTGTAGAAGACAAGTCATGGGACAATTTAACAAAGGCAACAGGGGATTTTATTGAAAAACAGTATGGTGATGCAGGGTTTTCATTTAAGGTAAAAGCTAAAAGAAGTGATAAGCATTATATATATACATCACCAGATATATGTATTGAAATGGGGGCGTACCTTTTAAGCCGTTTTGACGGGCTAAGTGTGGATGTGCACAGCCCGGAAGTATATATCTGGGTGGAAATAAGGGACAAGGCATATATTTATTCAAAGGTTTATAAAGGTGCAGGCGGTATGCCATTAGGGACTGCCGGGAAGGCAATGCTTCTCTTGTCAGGCGGTATTGACAGCCCGGTTGCCGGTTATATGGTGTCCAGAAGGGGTGTAACCCTTGATGCAGTATATTTCCATGCACCTCCTTATACAAGTGAACGTGCAAAGGAAAAGGTTGTAGAGCTTGCAAAGCTTGTGTCACGTTATGCAGGGAAAATACGTCTTTTTACAGTGAATTTTACTGATATACAGATGTATATTTATGAGAAATGCCCACATGAAGAGCTTACAATTATAATGCGCCGCTATATGATGCGTATAGCAGAGGAGCTTGCTGTCCATAATGGATGTATGGGGCTGGTTACAGGTGAAAGCATAGGGCAGGTAGCAAGCCAGACTATGCAGAGCCTTGCTGTAACGAATGAAGTGTGCAGCCTGCCAGTATACCGTCCGCTTATAGCATTTGACAAGCAGGATATAGTAAATATTGCAGAAAAAATAGGGACATTTGAAACATCAATACAGCCATATGAAGACTGCTGTACAATATTTGTGGCAAAACACCCTGTTACAAAACCAGAAGCAAAGGTAATAAGAAATTCAGAAAAGAAAATAGAAGATAAAATAGAAGAGATGGTAAAGGAAGCAATTAATACAGCAGAAGTTATAGAAGCAGATGAATAGGTTTTAAGTGTTTAAGGCAAAAAAAGAGAACACCCTGTGGTGTTCTCAAGAACTTCCTGTCTTAATGCCAGAACCTTGTACTTCCAGGCTGTAATAAAACAGTCTGTGTACTTGCTGTAACAGTACAGATACTGTTTTATTACTCAACGATGTATGGCTCCAGTGCTGAGAGTATGTTATCAATACCATCATCATCATGAATATTTAAGTCGATTGATTTTGAAAGGTCAAGACTGAAAATACCCATAATTGATTTTGCATCTATAACATATCTGCCAGATACGAGGTCAAAATCTGTGTTAAACTTAGTAACTTCGTTTACAAATGCTTTCACCTTGTCAATTGAGTTTAAAGAAATCTTAACAGTTTTCATGTTAGTTACCTCCCTTTGTTATTTTACTTCTCTATAGTAACATTACGGCTGGAAAAGTCAATATACAATCTAGCCAAAATTTGGGTCATTAAACTAGCCAAAAATTAGGAATACAAAAAAAATTGGCAAAATTTTAGCAAATTGATAAATTTTGGAGCAAAATTAATAGTTACTATTAACAGAAACAAAATACTGTGGAGGTAAATTGTGAGAGCAGCATTTTTGACATTAGGATGTAAGGTAAATTCTTATGAAACTGGCAAGATGATAAAATTATTTGAAGAAGCAGGCCATATGGTTGTGCCATTTGAGGATTATGCGGATGTGTATATTGTAAATACATGTACAGTTACTAATATAGCCGACCGCAAATCAAGGCAGATGCTGCATAAGGCAAGAAAGCTTAATCCAGGTGCTGTTATTGCTGCAGCAGGCTGTTATGCTGACTCTGCGCTTAGAAAGGGTGAAAGGGACGGGAGCGTAGATATATTTATACCTAATAAAGATAAAATGGATATTGTAAATATTATATGTAATGAAATTGCAAAAAGGGAACAGGACATTAAAAATACACAAAAACAAGATACAATAAAAGCTAATGACAGGCATACAAGGGCATATATAAAAGTACAGGATGGCTGTACCCAGTATTGTACATACTGCATTATCCCATATGTAAGGGGCAGCTTAAAAAGCCGTGATGTGGAAAGCGTTGTTAAAGAGGCAGAAGGGCTTGCAGCAGGCGGGTGCAAGGAAATTGTAATTACAGGTATACATATTTCTTCGTATGGTGCAGCTACAGATAATGCAGATGAGTTTGTAAAGTTAAAGGGCATGCCACTTCTTAAACTGGTTAAGGCTATAAGCCAGGTAAAGGGCATAGAGAGGATACGCCTTGGCTCTCTTGAACCAAGGATAATAAGTGAGGATTTTACCAGGGAACTTGCTTCTGTACCACAGATATGCCCGCATTTCCATTTGTCACTTCAAAGCGGCTCTGATACAGTTTTAAAAAGGATGAACAGGCATTATACAACAGAAGAATATCTTGCAGGTCTTGGCATTGCCAGAAAATACTTTGAAAACCCTGCAATAACTACTGATATAATAACTGGATTTCCGGGAGAAACAGAGAAAGAGTTTGAAGAAACAATGGATTTTGCAAAAAAAGCAGGATTTGCCAAAATACATGTGTTTAAATATTCAAGGCGTTATGGTACAATAGCAGACAAAATGGACGGGCAGTTAGAAGAGCCTGTCAAAGCCGCAAGGAGTGCAAGGCTTTCTGCGCTGGAAAAAGAGCTTGGGCTTATGTACCAGGAACAGGCGTTAAAAGAGTATGAAAATGTACTTTTTGAAGAAATTATAGAAACAGGTAGTAAGAAATATATTGTTGGTTATAATGAAAGATATATACGTATTGCTGTGCCAGCAGAAGAAATTCCCTTTGCAGAAGCACGCTGTAATACTATTGGAAAAGTCCGTATTATGGGCAGGGATGACAGTGGAATGTTAACAGGGGATATGGGATAATTTACAGTTATTCTGTGTTTGTGTGGATTTACGGACGGTTTCCAGTGCCAGAGCCAGAATAACTTACGCACAGGGGTACGCTTCCGCTACGGTAAGCCACGCAGCGGCACATAAAGCCCATATGCCCCAAAAGAAACTTACGTTTCTTTTGTAACATATGAACTTAAATGCCGGCGGGCTTAAAGTACCCCTGTACGTAATTATTACTGGCATCTGGCACGTAAAACCTGCCATTATAAACCCATAAACCCACAATAAAACATGGAACATCAGGATAACTGCAAATTAAGGAGGCAGAAATTATTCTGCTGGACATTTCCGTATGTCTGAATAAAATACCACACAAAGTGGTTTACAGTTTTTTCTGTAATTTTGCCAGGGAACAGCAGGTTTCATATGTTCTGGCTAGTATTATTATATGACAGAGGCACTTCAAGCCCGCCGGCATTTAAGTCATATAATTAATGTTACGAAAGAAACATCAGTTTATTTTGGAACATTAATTATATGGCTTTATGTGCCGCTGCGTGGCTTGACGTAGCGGAAGCGTGCCCTGTCATGTAATAATTTAGCAGAACATTGGAAACCCTGCGTCCGTTATAAATACAAGATAACTGTAAATTATCATGTGTCCGGAAACCGTCCAGCAGAATAATTAAAAAAGAGTTGTTTTTTTAGTGTAAATATATTACTATAGTGGTATAAGGTTTGTACGTGAAAGAATGGAGGTTAGTTCCTTTATGCAAGAGATTAATAATACACAATATTTCAAAGTCCAGAAGGAACAGGAAATTGAAGTAAAAGATGTTATTGCAAGGATTTATGAGGCTTTAAGGGAGAAAGGGTATAACCCTGTAAACCAGATTGTAGGTTATGTTATGTCAGGAGACCCGACATATATTACAAGCCATAATGGTGCAAGAAGCCTTATAAGGCGTGTAGAACGTGATGAGATTATAGAACTCCTGTTAGATTTCTATATTAAAAATAATTTTGAAAGTTAGAGAGTATGCTATGAGGATTATGGGACTGGATTATGGAGATAAAACAGTAGGTGTAGCAATTAGTGATGAAATGCTTCTGACGGCACAGCCTGTTGAAACTATTAAAAGAGAGCGTGCAAATAAACTGAGACAGACTTATGCCAGAATAGAAGAACTTATAATGGAATATGATATTGGAAAGATTGTAACCGGCCTTCCGCTTGGAATGGATGATAAAGAAGGTGTACGCTGCCAGGTGACACGTGAATTTGCAGAAACGCTTGAGAGGCGCACTGGCATTGAAGTGGTATTCCAGGATGAAAGGCTTACAACTTTTGCGGCTGATGCTGTACTTGAAGAGGGTGGTGTACGCAGGGAGAAGCGCAAGGCATACATAGATAAGATTGCGGCATCCTTGATTTTACAGGGTTATCTTGACAGCCTGCAAAGCAGTGGCAATTAAATGTAACCAGGAAGCCGGCATATTTGTATATGTATTTATGGGCGGCATATATTATTTGACAGAGGAATTTTATATATGGAAGAAAAACCAGATTTAATAGAATTTATATCAGAAGATGGGGAAAAGGAAGTTTTTTCTGTAACCTGCCAGGTGGTAATTGCAGGGACAGAGTATCTTCTTGTTACAGATGGCGGGGACGGAAGCGGCGAAGAGAATGCTTATATTATGAAGAAAACTGGCGAGGAAGGCAGCCAGAGTGTGTTTGGCATGGTTGAGGACGAAGAAGAGTTTAATGCTATTTCAAAGGTTTTTATGGAAACGCTTGAGGATATAGATTTTGAAATTGGACATTAGTTTAAGGGATAGCAGGGTATATCAGAAAGTAAAATAAACTTAATGGATATTAAATATAGATATATAAGTTATATATAATATAATGATAGCCGTATTATGACAGTCTTAATTTGACCTTTTGTTACTATAATAATTAATGTCTTGATTAAAACAGAAAATATAAAGTAAAAGGGGTTTATTAAGCCTGCCTTTATATGGGTATTATCAGGAATAATAAGAAAGGCAGGATATTTTAGTGAAAAAAGAAAACGGAACAGATACGGAGCTTCTGTTTGGCGAAACTATTTATGAGCCAGAAGAAACTTCCAGAAAGCCAGCACCAGCAAGGAAAAAGGTGGCGAGAAACCAGGAGAAAAAGATAGCACCATTTAAGAAGCCATTTATAAAGAAAAGCGGGACTGAGGATAAAAAGGTTAAGAATGGTTTAGGGAATGGTTTAAAGATTATACCACTTGGCGGTCTTGAACAGATTGGAATGAATATAACAGCTTTTGAATACGAAGACACTATTATAGTGGTTGACTGCGGGCTTTCATTCCCGGAAGATGATATGCTTGGTATAGACCTTGTTATTCCAGATGTAAGCTATCTTAAAGAGAACATTGATAAAGTAAAAGCATTTGTTATAACACATGGGCATGAAGACCATATAGGTGCACTTCCATATGTGCTTAAGGAGATTAATGTACCAGTTTATGCTACTAAGCTTACTATGGGGCTTATTGAAAACAAGCTTAAAGAGCATGTGCTTCCAAGGCCTGTTAAACGTAAAGTAGTTAAATACGGGCAGTCAGTCAATTTAGGATGTTTCCGTGTGGAGTTTATAAGAACAAACCACAGCATTTCTGATGCAGCGGCGCTTGCTATATTTACACCAGCAGGAATTGTTGTGCACACAGGTGATTTTAAGATTGATTATACACCTGTCAATGGTGAAACAATTGATTTACAGAGATTTGGCGAACTTGGCAAAAAAGGCGTGCTTGCACTTATGTGCGACAGCACAAATGTTATGAAGCCAGGTTATACAATGTCAGAAAAAACAGTAGGCAAGACATTTGACAATATATTTGCAGATAATGAGAAAAGCCGTATAATAGTAGCAACATTTGCTTCCAATGTTGACCGTGTGCAGCAGGTAATTAATTCTGCTGAAAGATTTGGACGCAAGGTAGTAGTTGAAGGCAGGAGCATGGTAAATGTTATTAGCACTGCTACAGAGCTTGGATACCTTAATGTGCCTGAAAATATTATGATTGACATGGAGGAGATGAAGAATTACCCTTCTGAGAAGCTTGTGCTTATTACAACAGGAAGCCAGGGCGAGGCTATGGCAGCGCTTTCAAGGATGGCGGCAAATATACACAGGAAAGTGTCTATAGAACCAGGAGATACGGTTATATTCAGTTCAAGGCCAATACCTGGCAATGAAAAGTCAGTGTCAAAAGTTATTAATGAGCTTGCAGAAAAAGGGGCAAAGGTTATAGTACAGGATACACATGTGTCAGGCCATGCCTCACAGGAAGAAATTAAACTTATTTATACACTTACAAAACCTAAATATGCAATACCTGTGCATGGTGAGTACCAGCATCTTAAATACCATGCAGAGCTTGCACAGGAGCTTGGAATACCAAAGGAAAATACAAAAATCCTTTCTTCTGGTGATGTATTAGAGCTTACACAGGAACATGCCGCGCTTGTGGGCAAAGTACAGGCACAGGGAATTATGGTTGACGGTCTTGGTGTAGGTGATGTTGGTAACATTGTTTTACGTGACAGGCAGCATTTGTCTGAAAACGGGCTGATTATAATAGTCCTTACCCTTGAAAAATACACAAACCAGCTTCTTGCAGGGCCTGATATTGTGTCAAGGGGGTTTGTGTATGTGCGTGAGTCAGAGTATCTTATGGATGAAGCTAAAAATATTGTATATGCTGCACTGGAAAGATGCCTTGACAACAATGTTTCAGACTGGACTAAGATTAAAACAGAGGTGAAGGACAGCCTTAGTGATTACCTCTGGAAGAAGATGAAGAGAAACCCTATGATACTTCCTATTATTATGGAAGTGGAGTAAGAAAAGATATTAAAGGAAGGGTGGTTTTATTGCAGCCAGAAGAAGTAATGGAGAACCTTATCAGGGCTATAAAAGGGACAAGGGAGTATAACCAGTACCATAATCTTTTAGATAGTGTAAAGGCACAGCCTGAATTGTATAACAGGATAGGTGAATACCACAGGAGAAGCCTTGCAATGCAGATGTCAGAGAGTGAGAATTTTATCCATGAAAATAATAAATTGCAAAAAGAATACTATGATTTGCAGAATAATTCACTGTCAAATGAGTTTTTCTCTGCGGAACACCAGTATTGTGTAATGATACGCAGCCTTCAGAACCAGTTTCTTGAAGGCATAAAGATTGAAACAGATTTCCTGGAGGTTTAACTTGAAAAATGTCCATAGTAGAAGATACCTGCTCCTTATGCTTAAAGGCAGCCTGTACCTTGTCGTAAACTTACTGGTGGTAATATTAGTATTATATGGTACTTTCTATACATGCCACAAGGGCTATAACTTCTGTTATGGGATATTTGGGCCTGTAGTTGCAGAAGAAGCACCAGGGCAGGATAAAATATTTGAGGTAAAGGACGGGGATGGCATGCCTGACGTTGCAAAAAGGCTTGAAGAGGAGGGCATTATTACAGACAGGTATGCATTTTATATACGTACAAGGCTTATGGATGCAGATAAAACTATATTAAAAGCCGGGGTATATACATTAAATACAAGCATGGATTATGCTACAATTATAAACCAGGTTACATTTAAGGAATAATTATATGGTTATTGATGAAAGACTTTCTGTATATATAAATTCACTGTTGTGGGATATACCAGAATACCTGCAGGAAACAGAGAAAAAAGCACTTGAAGAAGAAGTACCTGTTATAAAGCGTTCTACGCAGACATTGCTTGCTTTTCTTCTAAGAATGGCAAAACCTGCTGCTGTTCTTGAAATTGGCACAGCAATTGGTTTTTCTGCAATGCTTGCCAGTGAATATACAAGTCCTGGTACTATTATAGATACTATAGAAAAAGTGCCTGCAAGGATTAAAAGTGCCAGGGAAAATTTTCAGAAATTTAACAAAGAGGGCAGGATAAACCTTATAGAAGGTGATGCAAATAAGGTTTTATGGCAGCTTGCAGAGCAGGAAAAGAAATATGGTTTTGTATTTATGGATGCTGCAAAAGGGCAGTATATGAATTTTGCAGAACCGGTTTATAAACTGCTGGTTACTGGCGGGATGCTTGTAACTGACAATGTGTTACAGGACGGGGATATTATACAATCACGCTATGCAGTAACAAGGCGTGACAGGACAATCCACAGCAGGATGAGGGAATATTTATATTATCTTTCACATTCGGAAGAATGGGACACTATAATACTGCCAGTTGGTGATGGTGTGGCTGTTTCTGTTAAACAGGACAGTGGCAGTACAGGAAACAGCAAAGGGCAGCAGAATGGAGACTGATTATGTTGGCAAATGGGAAACCAGAGCTTTTAGTGCCTGCTAGCAGCCTTGAAGTGTTAAAGGTTGCTGTTTCATATGGTGCTGATGCAATATATATAGGCGGTGAAATGTACGGGCTGCGTGCAAAGGCAAAGAACTTTTCAAAAGAGGATATGGAAGAGGGCATACGCTATGCACACCAGCATGGGAAAAGGGTATTTGTAACAGCTAATATAACGGCGCATAACAAAGATTTGGACGGGGTGCGCCAGTATTTTTATGAATTAAGGGAAATGAAGCCAGATGCGCTTATTATTTCTGACCCTGGTGTATTTGCCATTGCAAAGCAGGTGTGTCCTGGAATAGAAATCCATATAAGCACACAGGCAAATAATGTTAACTATATGACTTATCTTTTCTGGCAGCAGCAGGGGGCAAAAAGAGTTGTGTCTGCAAGGGAACTTTCTTTGGAGGAAATAAAAGAAATAAGAAAGAACATTCCTGACAGCCTTGAGATAGAAACATTTGTGCATGGTGCAATGTGCATATCTTATTCCGGAAGATGCCTTTTAAGCAATTATTTTACTGGAAGGGATGCAAACCTTGGGGCATGTACACACCCATGCCGCTGGAAATACTATATAATGGAAGAAAACCGTCCAGGGGAATATCTTCCTGTAGAAGAGAATGAGAGAGGCACTTATATCTTTAATTCAAAAGATTTATGTATGATAGAGCATATACCAGACCTTGTGGAAGCTGGTGTGGACAGCTTTAAAATAGAAGGAAGGATGAAAACAGCACTTTATGTAGCAGATGTAGCGAGGACTTACAGGCAGGCGGTAGACGATTATTTCCAGTCGCCAGAACTTTATAAGTCACGCTTGGATTATTACATGCAGGAAATTTCCAAATGCACATACAGGCAGTTTACAACAGGGTTTTTCTATGGTGCAGCGTCACATGATGCGCAGATTTATGATAATAACACATATGTACAGGGTTATACATACCTTGGCATATCAGGAAAAACAACAAGTGACGGTTACACACCGCTTATACAGAAGAATAAGTTCTGTATTGGTGATACTGTCGAGATTATGAAGCCGTCTGGGGAAGATATTACAGCCTGTGTAAAGGATATGCGTGACAGTAATGGTACACATATAGAAAGCTGCCCGCATCCAGGACAGGAAATAGAGGTGCTTTTTGACGGGAAAGCAGATGAAATGGATATAATACGTATTAAAGCAAATTAAAATTATGTAACCGCACAGGTGGAAATTATGGGGGAAAGCAAATGACTGTACAGGAGAAGTATTTAAAAATTGTTGATGAAGTAATTGAAAAAGGGCCATATAAACCTGAATGGGTTTCGCTGTCTGGCTATGAAACACCAAAGTGGTTTAAAGATGCAAAGTTTGGCATATTTATACACTGGGGAGTTTTTAGTGTACCAGCATTTAATAATGAATGGTATCCAAGAAACATGTATATACAAGATATGGAAGAGTGGCAGCACCACCGTGATACGTATGGTGAACATACAAAGTTTGGTTACAAAGACTTTATACCAATGTTTACAGCGGATAAATTTAACCCGGAAGAATGGGTAAAGTTATTTAAAAATGCAGGGGCAAAGTACATAGTACCTGTGGCAGAACACCACGACGGTTTCCAGATGTATGACAGTGAGATAAGTGAGTGGACAAGTGTAAAAATGGCTATGAAACGTGATGTACTTGGTGAACTGAAAGAAGCCATTGAGAAAGAAGAGCTTGTATTCTGTGAGTCAAACCACCGCGTAGAACATGCGTTCTTTATGGGGCATGGCCGTGAATTTGAAAGTGATGTAAACCAGCCAATGGAACTTGGTGACTTTTACTGGCCTGCTATGCCAGAGCCTGAAAACCAGGATTTATACAGTCCTGACCCTCCAACAGGGTTTTTAGAAGACTGGCTTGCCAGAAACTGTGAAATTGTTGAGAAGTACAGGCCTTCAATGGTGTATTTTGACTGGTGGATACAGCATAAATCTGTAAAACCTTATCTTAAGAAGTTCGCTGCTTATTATTATAACAGGGCAGCAGAGTGGGGAATACCAGCAGCTATATCATACAAACATGATGCAATGATGACAGGAACAGGCATACTGGATATTGAAAGAGGACACTTTGCTAATGCCAAGCCGTTTTACTGGCAGTCAGATACTTCAATGGCATTTAATTCATGGTGTTATACAGAGCAGAACCGTTTTAAAGAGGCAAAGCATATTATACAGGATATTGTGGATATTACAAGCAAAAATGGATGCCTGCTTTTAAACGTAGGACCAAAATCCGATGGGACAATATGTGATGAAGAAGTAAAAATACTAAATGAAATTGGTGAGTGGATGGCTGTAAACGGGGAAGCTATATATGGCACACATCCCTGGAGAGTACAGGAAGAAGGGGAAACAGAGGCTGTAGAAGGCATGTTCTCTGAAGAAAAACGCAATGAGTATAAATCTTCAGATATAAGGTTTACATGCAAAGCAGACTGTATATATATAATACCTATGCAGCAGCATGGTGAAGATATAATAGTAAACAATATGGGTGAAAACAGCAAGGATTTTCATGGCATTATTTCAGAATTTACAGTGCTTGGATATAACGAAAAACCAGAGTTTACAAGGGATGCAGACAAAATGACAATACACGCGCCATTCGTAGACAGTGACAAGCCAGTTGTTTACCGCCTGAAACTTATGTAATATGTAAATAAAAGCATATACCATAATAAAAACAGTTTTATGAAGAGCAGGATTGCAATAAAAATATAAATAATAAGAATATAAGTAACATATATAAAGTAAAAAAACAGGGACTGTATAAACAGTCCCTGTTTCGTTATAACCCTGTCTGAAAATCAAAAAACTTTTAAAATAAATCTCTTTATATAAAAATTAAGATGAATCCACGCATTGATTATAACACGCAAAGTAAAACTGGAGTAATTATTAATTAGCCAACTTTTACTACGTTTGAAGCCTGTGGCCCTTTCTCTCCGTTTACAACATCGAACTCAACAGCTTCACCTTCGTCGAGGACTTTGAAACCATCCATCTGAAGTGCTGAAAAATGTACAAATACATCTTTGCCTGTTTCATCTGAAATAAATCCAAATCCCTTTTTTGCGTTAAACCACTTAACTGTACCTCTCATTATAATGCCTCCTAAAACTGAAAAAATATTAAAACGCTTTGTCCATGTACAAAGCTTACAACATATCTAATCTATCATATATTTAGGGAAGTGTCAATCAAAAAATCACGTCCGCTTCATAAATTTACACATATTTTTAGTATTATTGACACTATATATTGCACCGTTTATAATAAATACAGGAAGTGTGGAAATATGCAAAACCAGCATTTTCATCACTATTTGTGCCACCTGAAGGCGGCATGGGAGGCTATTATGAAGAGAATTTTAATTATTGAGGATGATGAAAAGCTTAGTAATGGCATAAGGCTTGCATTCCGTAGTGAATATTCCTGTTCGCAGGCTTACTCTTTGCAGGATGCAAGGGACGGTTTTGATGTGAGGCAGTTTGACCTGGTTCTGCTGGATGTTAATTTCAAGGATGGCAATGGTATGGATTACCTTGCAGAAATCAGGAGGGAAAGTAATGTACCAGTGATTATGCTTACAGCAAATAATATGGAAATGGATATTGTTACAGGTCTTGAACAAGGGGCAAATGATTATATTACAAAACCATTCAGCCTTATGGTGCTGCGTGCAAGGGTAAATGTGCAGCTAAGGGAGGATGGGCATAATACAGATATTTTCAGGGATGGGGATTTTTATTTTGATTTTTATAAAATGGAGTTTTTATATAAAGGTCAGGTTTTAGATTTAAGCAGGACAGAGCAGAGGCTTTTACATTGTCTTATTGTTAATAAAGGACGGGTTGCTAGCAGAAGCCAGCTTATTGATGAGGTATGGCAGGGAGAGTCTGAGTTTGTAGAGGAACATGCACTGACTGTTGCAATTAACCGTCTTAGGAAAAAGCTTGGTGTTGATAAAGACCAGCCAGAATATATTAAGACTGTATATGGAGCTGGTTACATATGGTAAGTATTATTCTATGTTTTGCCTGTATTGGGATTATAGTGTATTTTGTAAAAAGGGAAAGAAAAATGGCAAACCGTATGCAGGATATGCTTGACAAAGCTGTACTGGGAGTATTTGAGGATAAACACCTGGATGAGTCAAAGCTTTCCTTGCTTGAAAATACAATGTGGCGTTATATTTGTGATAACAGGCTGGTTTATATGGAACTTTCAGATGAAAAAGAACAGATGCAAAAACTTGTGTCAGATATTTCCCACCAGGCAGTTACACCAGTTTCTAATATTATATTGTATTCACAGCTTCTTGAAGAGGAACTTCTTTCAATTGAAAGGCCAGATATTAAAGAGGCAGTGGAAAGTGTACATGCTATTATGGAACAGGCAGGCAAAATGGATTTTTTCCTGCAAATGCTTGTAAAGCTGTCACGGCTGGAGAACGGAATTATTTCCGTAAAGCCTGTTAAGCAGAGTATTAGCAGTGTTTTGCAGGCTTTAGGGCAGCAGTACAAGTTAAAGGCAAAACAGAAAAATATAGAATTCCAGGTAGAAAATTCAGAAGAAACCGCTGTATTTGACAGGAAGTGGACAATTGAAGCGGCTGCTAATATTGTGGACAATGCGGTTAAATACACGCCAGAAGGAGGAACTGTACATGTAAGTGTTATACCATACAGCATGTTTATAAGGCTTGATGTGTCAGACAGCGGCATAGGCATTAAAGAAGCAGAACAAGGGGAAATTTTCACAAGATTTTACCGTTCTGGTGTGGTACATGGGGAACAAGGTGCAGGCATAGGGCTTTATATTGCAAGGGAAGTAATGAGGGCGCAGGACGGTTATATTAAAGTTATATCAGAAGAAGGAAAAGGCAGTACATTTTCCCTTTTTTTCTTAAAACATGAATTGTCACATAAGTGATATATTCTGGAAACCAGTATGGTATATTTATATGGTATAGTCTGTATAACAGGTTGAAGATGCCAGCTTGTTATACAGGCTGTTTTTAGGTTGGAAAGTTCTGGTATATATGTATTTGCTGGCGTTATATAACAGATATTTGTACTGGCTGCATGGAGGGCTAAAATGGTAATATTGGAAACTAAAAATTTAACAAAAGTATATGGAAAAGGTGATACACAGGTTAATGCACTAAATGGTATTAGTTTAACTGTACAGCGGGGTGAATTTGTTGCAGTTGTTGGAACATCAGGAAGTGGCAAGTCAACATTTTTAAATATGGCAGGCGGGCTTGACGTGCCTACAAGCGGAGAGGTTATTGTGGATGGGAAAAGGCTGGATAAATTGTCTGAAAAGGAACTTGCAGTATTCAGGCGGCGTAAAACAGGTTTTATTTTCCAGCAATATAACCTTATTCCAATGTTAAATGTGTATGAAAATATTATACTGCCATTAAAGCTGGATGGAAGAAAGGCTGATAATTCATATGTGGAAAGTATTACAGAAGCACTGGATTTAAATAGCAGGTTAAAAAGCTTTCCAAGCCAGCTTTCAGGAGGACAGCAGCAGAGGGTTGCAATTGCAAGGGCAATTGTTACAAAGCCTGCGGTTGTGCTTGCAGATGAGCCAACAGGAAATCTTGACTCTGGAACAAGCCAGGATGTGCTTGGGCTTTTAAAACTTACAAGCACAAAGTTCCACCAGACAATTATTATGATTACACATAATGAAGAAATTGCGCAGCTTGCAGGAAGGATTATAAGAATAGAGGATGGACGGATTGTATAAAATTGCAGCCAGGAAAAGGAGGGGCATAATAATGGGCGGACAAGACAAAATTGTACTGCACAGAAGGTTTTTAATATTTTATAAAAAAAATACCTTGTCTTTATTCTTAAGTTTTTTATTAACATTCCTGCTTGCTTCAGCTATGCTTGTATTAATACATACAAACCACAGGATAGAGAATATAGAGTATAAGACAATATTTACACCGTCGGACTGTTTAATAGAGGATTTGTCATGGCAGCAGGTTAAAAAGTTAAAAGAGAACCCGGCAATAGGCCATCTGGCACTTGAACAGGCAGTATATACAGGGGGATGTAATAAGAATGGAAAAAGTTTTTATATGCATAAAGGTGATGGTGCTTATATAACTTTAATGGCAAAAGTTTTGGAGGGAAGGCTTCCAGAAACACCAGATGAAGTTGTTGCTGAAAAATGGGTGCTGCTTAATTTAGGAGTACAGCCAGAACCAGGACAGGAATTTGAATTCAGGGATGGTGAGGGAAAGACAAGGCTTGTAAAGGTTTCAGGGATATTATCTGGAATGAGAGGCAATATAAGCTATGGTACATTAATGGTATATACAGGAATAGATAAAACAGAAGATTTATCTTATATTGCGTATATTACTTTTAAAAATGCACAGAACCATGATACTGTAATAGAAGAAATATGCAAGGAACTTAAAGTAAAGCAAAAACAGGTACGGAAATGCCCTGCAAGGGAAGATTTTAATGAGCTGTTCTATATTGATATACAGATAATGGGTGTAATATTATTTGTATGTCTTGTAATATTTTATGGTATATATAAAATTGTGCTTGTAACAAGGGAGAAACAATATGGAATATTGTATGCGCTTGGCATGGGGCGCAGGCAGATGCTGGTTATGGTATTATCAGAATTATACCAGGTTTATTTTATGGGTGCATTTGCAGGCACTATGGCAGGTATTCTGGCAGCGTGGTTTATTGCCAGGGTTTCAGGTGATGCAGATACTGTTGTTTATTTATATAATAAAAGTGTAGAATATGATATTATAATACCTGTGCCACAGATTATAACATGTATTATTGTTATGGCTGTATTTACAGGCATTGCAGGATATTTTACAAGCAGAAATATAATTAATAAACCATTGGCAGAAATAATATCAGGGGCAGTACAATATAAAAATAACAGGCTGCATTTTCCTGGTATCAGCAGTACATCGGGCAAAATATGTACTTTGTTTTCATTAAGCTGTAAATATATTTTAAGAAATTTAAAATTAAGCATATTTGTAATAATAACAATGTGTACAGGAATAACACTGTTTACAGGCCTGGCCTATAAATTAGAAACGATGCAGTTATACCGCATGGCTACAAAGGAGTCCTGGTATTTGAATGGACAGTATGAAATGAGCGTAAAGAGCTTTGACAGTCCATACCAGGGGGTTTCGCGCAAGGCAGCCAGTGAAATACTGGAGATGGATGGTGTTAAAGGCATAAAAACTTCAGCAGGCATAAGTGTGCGTGTTGTTGATGAAGCTGGTGTAAAGCGCAATGACAGATATTATAATAAATTTAATGCTGATATGAAAAAACATTATGGATATGGTATGAGTGGATATGATGGCACAAACCAGGTTTATAAAACTTCACTTTGCGGCTATAATACCAGTGCATTAAAAGAGCTGGAGAAATACGTTGTTTCTGGAAGTTTTGATGCAGAAAACCTAAAAGAAGATGAAATTATACTGGCGGTATTAAGTATGGAAGACATAAATAAAGATAATATTCCTGGCTGGTATAAGGAAGGCACAAAACTTATGGAATACAAAGCTGGTGATGAAATTATAATAAAATACCGTGCGGATTTTGATACCGCTAACTATGAATATGAAGCATTAGAAGATAAAGGCAGGTATATTTATAAGACATACAAAGTTGCTGCTGTTGTTTCATTTGAATATATGTATGGAAACCGGACAAATGTATACCCGCGCATGGTTACAAGTGACCAGAATATACAAAAAATAATTCCTGGTGGCTCTTACCACTGCATTTATATTGATGCTACAAAGGATATGCCAGCAGCAGGGAAAAAAGAACTTGAAAGAAAGCTTGTCAGTACAGGCGCAAAGTTTAATGAAGTATCTGTACGCAGCCTGGAGGAAAATATTAAACAGAATGAAATGTTCTTCCACAAACAGATGGTTTATATATGTGGCATTGCATTTACAGTATTTATACTGGTTCTCTTAAATATGGCAAATAACCTGGAGTACCGCATGTATTCAAGGACACGTGAAATCTGTATGCTGCGTGCTGTTGGGATGAGTGTATTAATGGCAAGGGAAATATTTTTATTTGAAAACCTGGTGCTCGGAATTATATCTGTTATAGCTGCATATTTTATGTCACATCCAGTTTTATATTACCTTTATAAAATATCAGACATGAAGCTGTATGGATATAGTTTTGCATTTAAGTACACTTCATTTATGGCAATTTCAATAACAGCACTTGTATTATGTATACTGCTTTCACTAGATATATTAAAAACTTGGAAAACAAAGTATATAATGGAAGCAATGGGAAAAGCGGACTAGATATTTAAAACAGGACAGTATGTTATATTTATATATAACATACTGTCCTGTTTTAAGTTATTTGGCAGTTTCCTGTGCAAGTTCTTCCAGGTACATCCACCTGTCCATTTTTTCAGAAATATTATTTGCAAGTTCTTCCTTTTTAGTGGAAAGTTCATTAAGTTTTACAAAATCATGTGAGTATTTCAGGATTTCTTTTTCTGTTTCTTCTAATTCTTCTTCCAGTTTTGCGATATCGTCTTCTATAGTTTCATACTCTCTTTGTTCATTATAGGACATTTTCTTCTTTTTCTCCTGGCCATCCTTCCAGTTGTCACGGTTTGTCTTTTTAGGGCTGTCCTGCTGCCTGGCAGCATCCTTTGTGCCAATGCCTGCATCAGTAACAGAAAGTTTTCTGCCAGAAGCATTAAGATAATCAGTATAACCACCTTCATATTGTTTTATTATGCCATTTCCCTCAAATGACAAAATTCTTGTGGCTATACGGTCAAGAAAGTACCTGTCATGTGAAATTGCTATTACAATGCCATCAAATGTATCAAGATAGTCCTCAAGTATTGAAAGTGTTGTTATATCAAGGTCATTAGTTGGCTCATCAAGCAGAAGCACGTTTGGTGCTTCCATAAGTATCCTTAAAAGGTAAAGGCGGCGTTTTTCACCACCTGAAAGCCTTCCAATTAGTGAATGCTGCTGTTCTGGAGGAAAAAGGAAACGTTCAAGCATAACAGATGCACTGGCAGTCCCGTCATTTGTCTTTATAACTTCCCCGCCTTCACGTATATAATCAATTACACGCATGGAATTATCCATTGTTTCATTTTCCTGTGCAAAGTAACCAGTTTTTACAGTCTGGCCCGTGGTAACTTCCCCGCTGTCAGGCTGTAAATTTCCATAAATAATATTCATAAGTGTGGACTTTCCACAGCCATTTGCACCAGTTATGCCAATACGGCTGCCACGCAGGAATATATAGCTGAAATCTTTTATTACAGTATTTCCATTGAAAGCCTTGTTAATATTGTTAAGTTCTATTGTAGTTTTTCCAAGCCTTGAGGAAACAGAACTAATCTGTGCCTTTGCGTCAGTTACAGGTGCTTTGGCATCACGCAGGGCTTCATAACGGGCAATATGTGCTTTTTGTTTGGTAGAACGTGCCCTTGCACCACGCTGCATCCACGCAATCTCAGTGCGCAGTATGCTCTGGCGTTTACGTTCAGTGGCGCGTTCTATTTCTTCACGTTCCGCTTTCCTTTCAATAAAACCGGGGTAATTACAATTATAGTTATACAAGCTGCCCTTATCAATTTCCACTATGCGGTTTGTTACACTGTCAAGAAAATAGCGGTCATGTGTAACCATTATAAGCCCGCCACGGTAATTAGCAAGGTATTCCTCAAGCCATTCTGCCATTGCGCTGTCGAGATGGTTAGTCGGCTCATCAAGTATAAGTACATCTGCTGGTGTAAGAAGAGTACGTACAAGGGCAATCCTTTTCCGCTGCCCGCCAGAAAGATTTGATATATTCTGGGCCAGGCCTGTAATTCCAAGTTTGCCAAGCAGGTTTTTGGCCTGTGGTATAAATGCGGATGGTTCACCAGAAATATCTTCCTTTGAAGGAAGGGCAGCATCAAGTACACAAATTCCTTCATCAAATAAAGGGGTTTGTGGCAGATAGCCTGTCCGAAGGTTCTGGGCTGTAGTAACTGTGCCCTGGTCTGGTTCTTCAATACCAGCAATAATCTTTAAAAGAGTAGATTTGCCAGTGCCATTTATACCAATAATTCCAGCCTTTTCATTTTCATTAAGGAAAAAAGAAGCATCATCAAAAAGAAGACGTCCGGTATATGTGTGTGTAAGGTGTTCAATAGAAATAAGGGTCATAACCAGCCTCCATAAAAATCTTAAGTATTATAAAATAATATTGTTATTATACTTTATCCAGACAGAAACAACAATAGTTGTTTTTTCTGGTTATTTAGCCTGGACATGTAAAACCTGCTGTGTCCTGGCAAAATCACAAAAAACGTAATATAAACAATAAACATTATAACTGGAAATCTTAAGAATTTATAAAACAGACATATTGTTTACACAAAAAAAGCATTATGCTACAATTATATAAAATTGTATTTCAGGATGGTTTGCATTTGTGTATTAAGAAAGTAATATATAAAACATTTTTATTGCTTTTTTTTGGTGTGTTTTTATTATATGGGGAAATTTTGTCCCTGTTTTGCTTGTTTGTGCCACCATGTCATTTAACTGGGAGAAACAATAACCGCATTAATAAAGTTTTACATAAACCAACACCCGCTGGCAGGACTGCTAGTGGGTGTTTGGCAGGAATTTATACATATAACAGGGCTGGGTAAAAAAAACTCTAAACATTAGCTGGATTATATGGTATACTCTTACGTAGTATATGTGAAATCCAGGGAGGAGAGATATGGAAGGAAAGTATGGAATATATAAACGTAGGATGAATTATTATGAAACAGACCAGATGGGCATAATACACCATTCAAATTATATAAGGCTTTTTGAAGAAGCAAGGCTTGGCATGATGGATAAAGAAGGCATTAGCTATGAAAGTATAGAGGAAATGGGTATTATTATACCAGTTATGTCAGTGGAATGCCATTACCTTATACCTCTTCACTATAATGACAGTATTGAGGTTTATTCACAGCTCACAAAGTTTGATGGCATAAAGATGGAACTTTCTTATGAGATATATAAGGAAGGCAGTACCAGGGTATATACAGAAGGGAATACAAAGCATTGTTTCCTGGATAAAGATATGAAACCGTTCAGGATGAAGAAACTTTATCCTGGTTTATATAATAAATTTAAAGAAATGGTTATAAACAGACAATAAAACTAATATATGTGCTGGCAGTAAACAAGTATCTGCCTGGCAAAAAACAGGGAAAGGAAATTACTAAAAATGAAAAAAAAGCTGATTACTATTCTGGTTACTAGTATTATTATGATAGCAGCTACAGGGGCTTTTTTATGGAAAATGAATGATATGTCCAAGAAAATGGAAAAGCAGGAAGAAGCTGTACTTGATGAAGAAAGGGATTTAAAGGAATACCAGGGCATTAAAGCTGCTGAAACTGTAGAAGAGCTGGATATAATCCCTCTTTATATGTCAGGGGATAATAAAAACGTTGTAACTATTAATTATGCTTCTAAGAAGGATATTTATGATACAGGCAGCTCTGCTAAAGCTGAGGAAACCCTTACAGATATTAAGAACAGGGCGGGAAAGTATACTCCGGCTTCAGCACTTTGGGCTTATAACCCATATGGCACAAATAATAATTCACTGTATGTATATTTTAATACAAGCGGAAAATGTTACTGCCGCTATACAGTTTCAGTAAAAGATAAGAGAATACCAGATTTCACACGTACACTGGTTAACCACTTATCAGGCAGTGTTTCAAAAGAACATGAATACCAGTTAACCGGGCTTGTCCCTGGCAAAACAAACTATATTGTAATGAAGTTTTATAATGGAAGTGATGAACTTTCTAATTCCTTTACATACAGGATTGATATGCCAGAAAGCGCTATAGGAGCACAGACAATTATTAAAAGCAATGACGGACGTAGCAAAAGCAAGCTTAGTAACGGGCTTTATACTGTATTTTCTAATGGAAAGCCTGGGAAAATCAAAACTACACGTATAGTAACTAAAAAAGTCAGGAAAAAGGGCAAAGAGGTTACAAGGCGTGTAAAAAAGACTGTATGGAAGAAAATCAGGAATTATGCAATATTGTTATATGATAATTCAGGTGTTTTAAGAGGGGAAATCCCGCTGGATGGCTACTGTGGCAGAAATATACAGATGGTATATGACAGCATTGCATATTCATGCGCAGATGATAAGGTTGCATTTGTAAATGCACTTGGGCAGGTTACAAAAGTTTATAAAATTAATGGTTATAAACAGAGCGGGGAAATGGCATATGATGGTTTTGGAAACCTGTATGTTATTGCTACACCTTACAGGAAAAAGGCTGTAAAGGACAGCTGTATTGTTAAGATAGAGCTTGAAAGCGGCAAGGCAGGTGTTGCACTTGATATGAATACACTGCTTCCTGCTGTATATAATGATGCTGTAAAGAAAGCAAAGAAAAAAGTACCAGACTGGATAAAGCTTAATTCATTGCAGGTAACAGGGACAAACCAGCTGCTTGTAAGTTCACAGGCGCTTTCAAGTATAATTAAAGCCAGTAATGTAAACAGCCTTATGCCAAGGGTGGATTATATTATTTCAGATAAAAGTATCTGGAATAAATATAAAAACCTTAAAAAGAAGGTATTAACAAAGGCACTTGAGGGTGAAGCCACACCTGAACCTACAGAAACACCAGCTGTTAATTCTATACTTGACCAGCCAAAGAAAGAGCGTGAGCTTTTTGCTTCACAGGCAGGCCAGAATTCAATAGTTTATGAAAAACCATCATCACTTGCAGAAGGCCAGTATTATTTAACAATGCTTAATAATAATTCAGG
The DNA here is from genome assembly GCA_910588655.1 of uncultured Lachnospiraceae bacterium. Taxonomy (GTDB): domain Bacteria; phylum Bacillota; class Clostridia; order Lachnospirales; family Lachnospiraceae; genus Butyribacter. The sequence continues at coordinate 91,660 of CAJUPJ010000007.1, forward strand.
CAGGGCAGCAGTTAATAACAGCAAGTCATATTATTATAAATACCTTGTAGATGAAACAACAGGCACATATATACGTTCCGAAACAAAAGGTTTTGACAAAACAAGTTACGGGGGCAATGTTACAAAGACAGATGATGTATTTATATACTGTAATGCTGCTAAAAATAAATTAATTGAAACTGATACAGCAGGAAGGCTTATTAAGGAATTTTATCCAGGCGTTGGCTTATACCGTATCTATAAATACGACTGGAAAGGTTTTTGGTTTAATTAGCTATTTATTTGTGGTAAACGGTTGACCAGCCTTTTAAAAGGTTGTATAATATTTTAATATAATGTAAACGTAATTGCCCAGTATCCTTGTAACCGGGTTCTGGGGATTTACTTAATAAATATTTAGGAGGAAAAGATATGAAACTTTTTATTGACACAGCCAAGATTGAGGACATTAAAAAAGCAAATGAAATGGGTGTTATTTGTGGTGTAACAACAAACCCTTCTTTAATAGCAAAAGAGGGCGGAAGAAGCCAGGAAGATGTATTAAAGGAGATAGCATCTATTGTTGACGGGCCAATCAGTGGTGAAGTTAAGGCAACAACTGTTGATGCAGAAGGCATGATTGCAGAAGGACGTGAAATTGCAAAACTCCATCCAAACATGGTAGTTAAAATTCCTATGACAATAGAAGGCTTAAAGGCTACTAAAGTTCTTTCAAGCGAAGGGATTAAGTGTAATGTAACACTTATCTTTACTGCTAACCAGGCACTTCTTGCAGCAAGGGCAGGTGCTGCTTATGTATCTCCATTCCTTGGACGTCTTGATGATATTTCAGTAACAGGTGTTGAACTTATCAGGACAATAACAGAAATTTTTGATAACTATGGCATTGAAACAGAAATTATTTCTGCAAGTGTACGTAATCCAATCCATGTTACAGACTGTGCCCTTGCAGGTGCAGATATTGCAACAGTACCTTATTCTGTAATTGAGCAGATGACAAAACATCCTCTTACAACAGAAGGAATTGCAAAGTTCCAGAAGGATTATATTGCTGTATTCGGAGAGTAATTCCAGAAGGGATTACATAGATGTTTTAATCCTGTTTAAAAAATCCAGAAACAAGTATTGCAGCAAAAGAAATAGTTAGAAAGGAAAGAATTATGGATACTTTAGCATTAAAGAAAACTGCCAATGAAATACGCAAGGGAATAGTTACAGCAGTGCACAGTGCAAAATCAGGACATCCGGGTGGTTCTTTGTCAGCAGCAGACATATTAACTTATCTCTATTTTGAAGAGATGAATATTGACCCGGAGAACCCTAAGAAAGCTGACAGGGACAGGTTTGTATTGTCAAAAGGCCATATTGCGCCAGGATTTTATTCTACACTTGCCAACAGGGGATTTTTCCCGGTTGAAGACTTAACAACACTGCGCCATACAGGTTCATACCTCCAGGGGCATCCTGATATGAAACATATCCCAGGTGTAGATATGTCCAGCGGTTCTTTAGGACAAGGCATATCAGCAGCAGTTGGAATGGCTCTTTCTGCAAAGTTAGATAATGCATCTTACCGTGTATATACACTTCTTGGTGATGGTGAAATCCAGGAAGGGCAGGTATGGGAAGCTTCTATGTTTGCAGGGGCAAGGAAACTTGACAACCTTGTTGTAATTGTAGATAATAACGGACTCCAGATTGATGGAAAGATTGAAGATGTATGTTCTCCTTATCCAATCGCTGATAAGTTCAGGGCATTTAATTTCAATGTAATTGAAATTGATGCACATGACTTTGAACAGATTGCTTCTGCATTTAATAAAGCAAAAGAAACTAAAGGCATGCCAACAGCTATTATTGCTAAGAGCACAAAGGGCAAAGGTGTATCATTTATGGAGAACCAGGCAAGCTGGCATGGCAATCCGCCAAATGATGAACAGTATGCCCAGGCGATGGCAGATTTAGATAAAATCAGTGAAAGCTTAAATTAAGCAGATAGGAGGACAAAATGGCAGATGTAAAGAAAATTGCTACAAGGGAAAGTTATGGTAATGCTTTAAAAGAGCTTGCAGATTCATATCCAAATCTTGTTGTTCTTGATGCTGACCTTGCAGCAGCAACAAAAACAGGCATATTTAAAAAAGAATATCCGGACAGGCATATAGACTGTGGTATTGCGGAATGTAATATGATGGGTATTGCAGCAGGGCTTGCAACTACTGGCAAAATTCCTTTTGTAAGTTCATTTGCAATGTTTGCAGCAGGACGTGCATTTGAGCAGGTACGTAACTCTGTTGGATATCCAAAGCTTAATGTAAAAATTGGTGCTACACATGCAGGTATTTCTGTAGGTGAAGACGGTGCTACACACCAGTGCTGTGAAGACCTTGCACTTATGCGCACTATTCCTGGAATGGTAGTTATGAATCCTTCAGATGATGTTGAGGCAAAGGCTGCCGTTAAGGCTGCACTTGACCATGAAGGTCCTGTATATATCCGTTTTGGAAGGCTTGCAGTGCCTGTAATTAATGACAAGCCAGATTATAAGTTTGAACTTGGCAAAGGTGTTGTATTACGTGAAGGCAAGGATGTAACATTAATCGCTACAGGACTTGAAGTATCTGAAACCCTTGATGCAGCAGAAAAGCTTGCTAAAGACGGAATTGATGCAAAGGTTATTAATATACACACAATTAAGCCTCTTGATGAAGAGCTGGTAATTGCAGCTGCTAAAGAGACAGGCAAAGTTGTTACTATTGAGGAGCACTCTGTAATTGGAGGGCTTGGAAGTGCAGTATGTGACTGCCTTTCAGCAAATGCCCCAACCAAAGTTCTTAAAATTGGCGTGAATGATGTTTATGGTGAGTCAGGGCCTGCTACAGAGCTTATTAAGAAGTATGGCTTAGACGGCGATGGCATCTATGCAAAAGTTAAAGAGTTTATGGCATAAGCTGTAAACTTATAATACAGGTTACTACAAAGCTGGAATATTCCCTGGATATAAGGGGTATTCCAGCTTTAAATTTATACATTCATTGGCTTATAAGGCAAAATATACCTCAAAAAAACTTGACAAGCTGCATTAATCGTAATATAATTAGCAAATGTGGCGTGTTATATGCTGAACCATAAGCCCCGGTAGAGCATCTACGCGCAATTATATATGTAGATATTAATTCTTAGTGATTATGATTAGGAGGTACTGGGATGAAAAGTTATATGGCTAGCCCATCCACAATTGAAAGAAAATGGTATGTAGTTGATGCCGCAGGACATACATTAGGACGTCTTGCATCAGAAGTTGCAAGTGTATTAAGAGGTAAGAATAAGCCAATATATACACCTCATATTGATACAGGTGATTATGTAATTATAATTAATGCTGATAAAGTAAAGGTTACAGGCAAGAAGCTTGACCAGAAGATATATTATAACCATTCTGCTTATGTAGGCGGTATGAAAGAAACAACACTCAAAGATATGCTCGCTAAAAAGCCTGAGTATGTTATTAACCATGCTGTGAAGGGTATGCTTCCAAAAGGCCCTCTTGGACGCCAGATGTTTAAAAAGCTCCATGTATATGCAGGTGCAGAGCATGCGCATGAGGCACAGAAACCAGAAGTTTTAGAAATCAAAGAAAGAGCATAATTAAGAGGAGGAAAATACAGTGGCAAATGTAAAGTTTTATGGTACAGGCAGGAGAAAAAGCAGTGTTGCCAGGGTATATTTAGTGCCAGGTTCAGGCAAGATTACAATAAATAAAAGGGATATGGACGACTATTTTGGCCTTGAGACATTAAAGATTATAGTACGCCAGCCTCTTGAAGCAACAAATACAACTGACAAATATGATGCAAAGATTACAGTACGTGGTGGTGGTTTCACAGGCCAGGCAGGTGCTATCAGGCATGGTATTGCAAGGGCGCTTCTTACAGTAGATGCAGAATTCCGCCCTACACTTAAGAAAGCAGGATACCTTACACGTGACCCACGTATGAAAGAGCGTAAGAAATATGGTCTTAAAAAGGCACGTAGAGCTCCACAGTTCTCTAAGAGATAATTACAAGCAGAATAATGGAATTAGAAAAACCCTTGAAAGTCTAGTATTTTCAAGGGTTTTATTAAAAGAGTGGTTTTCCGGAAGAAAACCAGACAAGGAGCATATAGTGGATAATAAATATTTTTTAGACAGGTTTATTCAAGCACAAAAAGGTTCATATGACACAGCATTAAAAGAAATCAGGGATGGACATAAAAAGTCACACTGGATATGGTATATTTTCCCTCAGATAACAGGACTTGGCATGAGTGCAATATCAGAAAAGTATGCAATTAAAAATATAGAAGAGGCAAAAGCGTATATGGCTGATAAAACACTCCGTTCACATCTGTTACAGGCATCAGAGGCACTACTTGGACTGGAATGTTCTGACCCTTCCATTGTAATGGGATTTCCAGATGATTTGAAATTACGTTCATGTATGACACTATTTGCTATAGCTGTACCAGAATGTACAGTATTCCAGAGTGTCCTTGATAAATATTATGGTGGGGAAATGGACAAAAAGACATTAAAAATACTTCAAAAGCAGAAAACATTACAATAAATTAGTTTTAAAAGTGTATTTGTAATATAATTGTTTATATAAAAAGGAGAAAGGTATGACAAACCAGCAAATTTTAGAAGTTGCAATGCGGCAGTCAGCTATAGATAGTAACTGCCACTGGCAGGATTTTACATCCAGGCAGAATAAAGTGGTAATTTCAGAAAAAAATGAAAATGCCAGGAAGTATATTAAACTTCCATTTATTTGTGATTTGACATCATATGGGACAAATATAGTTGCATCTGTTTCTAAAGAGTTAGAAGAAACTGTAGCAGAATATATTAATAAATACAATATAGAACATTGTTTTGAAACACCAAATTTACATAAATTAATGGAAAGTTTACGTCCAATGGGATATAATATCTGCTTTATGGCAGAATATTCACTTCCAGATGTGGATATCCTGGCAGGTGGCCGGCTGGCAGACCGGTTATGGAAAAGAGTTTCTAGTGCCAGCCCTTCTTATGAAGTAAAGATAATGGGGCAGGACGGTTTTAAAGAACTGTATATACCACAATGGGGCAATGCACTTTGTACAGACCGCAGGGAACTGGATGTAATTGCGGCAGGTGCATATGATAAGGGAAAGCTGGTTGCGCTTGCAGGTGCTTCGGCAGATTGTGGCACTATGTGGCAGATTGGTGTGGATGTACTGCCAGAGTACCGCAGGCAGGGTCTTGCTTCTGCCCTTACAAGCAGGCTTGCAGCTGAAATATTAAACAAAGGAATTGTGCCTTTTTATTGCTGTGCGTGGTCTAATATTGGGTCAATACGTAATGCAGTTGCAAGCGGTTTCAGGCCTGCATGGGTGCAGATAACTGCCAAAACCACAAAAGAAATTGAAGAAATGAATAATAAACAATAATTTATTTTATCTTACTTTGTGGTTTAAAATGTGTATTATATCGTTAATAAGTACAGGGCAGGCAATTCTGCCCCTTTTGCCAAATACCTTTTCTGATATTATATTTCTGTATAATTTATAATTGTCACTATAAGATTTGCTGTTACTGGCAAAATTTAATAGGGCATCCTGTAGTCCTGCCTGTGTTGCCACTTTTTCACCTGGGGTAAATTCATTATAATTAAAATATAACTCCCTTGAATTATCCAGGTATTTATCCATATCATAATTAAAAAATAAAACAGGCCTGTTTAATAACAGGTAATCAAAATAGATTGATGAATAATCAGTTACCAGCATGCCAGACAGGCTTAAAAACGCATATGGGTCAGAAGAAGCATCTATAATTAAAATATTATTGGTAGTTATTTTCTTAAAAAGTTCTTCAAGTTTTGATTTAGGATGGAGTTTAACACAAAATAAAATATTGTTCTTTTCTAAAAATTCCCCAAATGTTTTTATATCAATTACATTAAAAAAATCAAGCTCACTTTCCCTGAATGTAGGCATATATAATACCATTTTATTTTCTGGTTTCTGGCTGGTAAATCTTTTTATTAAAGCTATCTGCTGTTTTTCATTACTGGACAAAAGGTTATTTATATTATGTGATATAAGAATATCATTCCGTGGATAACCTGATGTTAGTACATTATTTGTCCTGAATGCAGATGAGAAAATATTCTTTAAAAAGTCAGATGTAGTTAATACATAATGGTGTGGCTTTTCATCAGACAGGTTTCTTGGAAAGTTTTTAAACTTTGCATATAAGTTTTCTGGATGGCGGAATTTATCAAATATATTATCAGCCTGTATTTTTTTTAATGGTATTCCATGCCACATATTCACCTTTAATGCGCCGCCGCTTTGCCAGAAGTTAATATCTTTAGAGTAATTGTCAAATAAATATACCTTTCCCCTTAATGCAAAAAAGATGCCTTTTAATGAATGGTAATAATATGCTTCATAGCCTTTTCTATTAAGAAACGCCACAATATCTTTATTATGTGAAATCCAGACAGGACGTATTTCCAGCCTGTCTTTATGCTGGCTCATATACAGGTAAAGGTATTTAGGATTATCTGCAAACCTTTTTCCAAAGGTACTGCCAAAAAGCCATATCCTTTTATTACGTGGGAAAAGGAATGAAAGCCAGTAGACTGGAAGAAGCAGTAACTGCCCCCAGTATTTAAAAAATTCTGTTAATTTATACATAACAGCCTCCATGGAAGTTTATATTTTATTGGCTAAGAACAAGACCTATGCAGGAAAAGAATAACATAAAACAGGCAGGTATTCAATATATGGAGGATAATTTCCAGTGTTCCTATATATAGGTATTAATACAAATATAATATTATAAAATTTTCGTGCGTATGAACCACTTGCTCCACAAGATAACAGAGACACTTCAGCACCACTGGCATTTTTATCAAAACTTGTATATTTTCTTATGCTTTGTTATAATAGAAAAGCGTTGCATGAATAAGTATTAATATGTTAATAATTTCAGGAGGATAAAGATGTACGATATTTTAAACAGGTTTTTAGAACCTAACCAGATAGCAGTTGCTGGAATACTTGCAGCATTTGTACTTACATTTGCTGGTCTTGCGTTCCCTTTTCCTTTCCTGCCTGTTGACCATGGCAGGGAGTTTGCTGTAAATGGTGCACTGTCAAAAGGAAAGACAAGAGGTGTAGGTTTTGTATTCGTAATAGTATTTATAATATGTTCACTATTATTTATGCCCTTTAGCAGGGAATACATAATATACTGTATATTACTGCTTGCAGTAATGCTTAGCGGCTATCTTGATGATGCTTCCCAGACACCATGGAACGAGTATAAGAAGGGACTTATAGACTTTGTTATATCTGTAGTTGCAATGTGGACATTTATAAATTATAACCGGGAATTACTGTCTATACATATTGGGCAAGTTGTTTTAGACATACCTGTGCCAGTTTATTTTATACTGGGTATTATACTTATATGGGTATCTATAAATGTTACAAACTGCAATGATGGTGTTGACGGGCTTTGTGCAAGTTTATGCTGTGTAGTAATATCCTCATTTACAGTAATATATGCAAATGAACTTGGAAATTATGTAATTACAGGGTTTATATTTGTTTCAGTGCTTCTTGCTTACCTGTATTTTAATTCTACGCCAAGCAGTATGCTTATGGGTGATGCAGGTTCAAGGGCACTTGGATTTTATATAGCTTTAATTGCAATGAAAACAGGCCATCCGCTTAGTTATATACTTCTTGCACTGGTTCTTATAGTGGACGGGGGGATTGGGCTTGTAAAGGTAGCATTAAAGAGATTTTTAAAAATATCTATACTTGTTAATACAAGAACGCCTCTTCATGACCATGCAAGAAAGAATAAAGGCTGGTCTGATACACAGGTAGTATTCAGGTGTGTTATATTCCAGATAATATGTGCTTTAATTGCATATATTGTATCAATATAAGCAAAAATCCTGGCAATGGATGGATATTGTTACCAGATAGCTGGACAGAACATTGATTTCCCTGGATTTATATAGTAGAATAGCAGTATGATGTTTTTAGCAAAAACTATCCGGGAGGGGTGAGGTTAATGGCAGGAATAAGAACAGTCCTTATAATTGACAGTAATAAAGAAGACAGGGCGAAGGTGGCTGTTTTTTTAGAAGAGTATTATAATGTTATGGAGTCTGCAAGCATTGGGGAAGCATACAGGATACTGGATTCCAATGCAGGAAGAGTGGCGGCTGTTATTCTGGATATAACATCAGGCATGCAGTGTGGGGAAGAACTGTTACGTTTTATGAAGAGGAACGAGTACCTTTCAAGGATACCTGTTATAATGACTGCTGATACAGAAAATGAGGAAACAGAAATTAGTGCATTGTCCACTGGTGCAAGCGATTTCCTGTATAAGCCGTACAGCCCGGTAATAGTAAAGAAGCGTCTTGATAATATTATAAGCCTTAGTGAAAATGCTTCAATAGCAAGTGATTTACAGAAAGACCATCTTACAGGCGTGTATTCAGAGGAAGTTTTCTGCCAGAAAGCTGCCAGGATTTTAGAAGAAAATCCATCTGTTGAATATGCAATTGTATATTCTGATATAGAAAATTTTGGTCTTATTAAGGATTTATTCGGGGAAAATGCAGGCAATAACATTCTGGTATATATGGCAAGGGTTTTTAAACATTTTATTAGCAAAGATGAGCTGTGCGGCAGGCTTGAAGCAGACCATTTTGTGCTTTTCTTAAAGTATAATAAGGAAATGCTGGATGAAAACCTTGAGTCGGTTGTAAAGATTATTAATGACTTTCCAGTAAGCATGAATATAATGCTGAGGTTTGGCGTCTATAAAATAGAGGACAGGGCTATGCCGGTGCCAGCTATGTTTGGGCGTGCAGTGCTTACAGCCGATACAATAAAGGGCAAATATGGGCAGTATGTTGCATACTATGACAAGAAAATATGGGAAAAGCAGGTACATGAGCAGGAAATAGTGGACTGTATGGAAGGCGCACTGAAGGAGAAGCAGTTTATGGTATATTTCCAGCCTAAATATGACCTTGGTTCTGAAAGGGTTGCAGGTGCAGAGGCACTTGTACGCTGGCAGCATCCAGTTAAAGGTTTTATGAACCCTGCCGAATTTATCCCGCTTTTTGAGAAGAATGGTTTTATAACAGAGCTGGATAAATATGTATGGGATGCAGCATGCGGATATGTAGAAAACTGGATTAAAAACGGATACCCGGTTGTGCCGATATCTGTAAATGTATCAAGAACAGATATATATAATCCTGATTTTATAGAGATAATTTTAGGTATTATACATAAGCATAATTTAGAACCAGAGCATATACATCTGGAAATTACAGAAACAGCTTATACTGATAATCCAGAGCAGATTATAGAGGTGGTCAAACAGCTTAAACTTATTGGGTTTGTAATAGAAATGGATGATTTTGGCTCAGGGTATTCTTCATTAAATATGCTTAATGAACTGCCTATTGATATACTTAAGCTTGATATGGGGTTTGTACAGAGCGATATGGGGACAAACAGCAATAATATATTAAGCTTTATAATAGGGCTTGCTAAATGGATGGACTATGCAGTTGTCGCAGAAGGCATAGAAACAGAAGAGCAGATACAAATGCTCAGGAATATGGACTGTAATTTTGTACAGGGCTATTACTATGCAAAGCCTATGCCTCCAGATGAATTCGAGGCATATATGTTAAGGCATAATGTACTGGATAAAATTGATGAAATATCATCTGATGGTTTGTATGGGCTTAAATTTAAAAAATCACAGGGGGTTATGCTTATAGTTGATGACCTGGCACTTAACCGTAAAATATTAAGTACATCATTTGCTTCTTATTTCCAGATTGTAGAAAAGGAAAATGGTGCTGAAGCCCTGGAATATATTAAAGAAAATTATAATAATATAGATGTAATAATGCTTGATTTAGTAATGCCTGTAATGGATGGATTTACGCTTATGAGACACCTTGGAGTGGATGAAAGGTATAAGAAGATACCAGTAATTGTTACTTCCCAGGGAGGTGAAAAGAGTGTTGAAAAATCATTTGCACTTGGTGCTACAGACTTTGTTGAAAAGCCATATAATCTCAGGATAATCCTGCACAGGGTACAGAATGTGGTTATGGCTTCCAGGAAATAAATTCTTTGAGTTTCCCTAAAAAAGCAAAAACATGCAAAAAAATTTCAAAAGATATGAAATACCTGGTAAAAAAATTTATACTCCAGATGCTTTATGGAATACTGGAAAGCAATAAAGTACATTTAAGTGGAATTGCACGTTCACTTGAAGAAAGCATTAACCTTAAGAAAACAATTGACAGGCTGTCAGGAAACCTTTCTTCTTTTGGTGGCAAAGAAAAACAGGAATGTTATTTATAAAAATAAAACCTGTAATATAATGGATGCAGCAAAAAAATATAAAGGGAACTACTGTATTGGGTTTACAGATAAACATGGCAAAAAAATCCAGTACAAAATAAGTTACATACCAGTAAAACTATGTACATTCCCACAAAAAGACCTTGTACTTGCTGCAGTGCATGGTTTTGGAAAAATCCAATGCTGCTGCTTACAAACCTGGAAATACAGGAAACATCCCAGAAGAAAAAACTGTGTATTATTGTTGCAAAAGTTTATCTTATGAGGCGGAGGACAGAAGAATACTTCCATTTTAAAAACCAGCAGTTTAATTTTGAAGATTTACGTGTCATGTCATTAAATTCAATACGTAACCTGGATTTTTTCTGAAACAAGTTCTGCCATGCCACCAGTTTCCTGCTAACCGTATTAAAAATGGGGCTTGATGACACTTAAATTAAAAAAATGGGGAAACTCAAAAATAAATTCATATTGAAATATTATAAATTTCGTGTTATAATATTATCAAGTTTAATAGAGAAAGCCAGAACCAGTTTATTTTTAAATTTTTATTTCCCAGGTAATAAGTGTCTGATAAAATTGTAAAGATGGAGGCAAGCTTATGAATAAGAAAATTATTGCAATAGGTTTAGCATTAACTATAGGGGGACTTTCTGCTGCTAGTGTACAGGCAAAAAAGATTACAAGCAGCAGCCAGGCAGAGAAAATGGCATCTGAATATGTCAAAGGTGCTACGGTTTTATTTGTTGAAGAAGATAAGGACGATGGTGTCCTGACATATGAAGTTGATATGAAAAAAGGCAGTAAAAAATATGAACTCATATACCAGGCATCTAATGGTAAATTAATTGAATACAAATGGGAGAAAACAGGACATAAAAAGAGCAATAAGAAAGTTTCTGAAAAGGAAATACGCCGCCAGGCAGGTAAAAAAGTTAAAAATGCTGAAATTATAGAAGTAGATTATGACTTAGAAGATGCAGAATATGAAGTTGAATTAATTGGCAAGAGTAAAAAGTATGAACTTGGTTACAGTGAAGATGGCACATTAATTTCATACAAGTGGGAAAAGTTTTAAAGAAGCAGTTACAATATAATTAAATTTTTATATATTGGATTTTTAAACAAACATAGAAGCAGGATTATAGCTGCTGCTATGTTTGTTTTTTAATTTTATATTTTAGTAATATTATATTCTATTTCTTTTAGAAGATTAAGATATACATAACCATAAGCATGTGTTATACTGTTGTAAACAAGGTATTTATGTATAAGCAGGGACAGGATGGGTATAATAGCTGCCTATTGTATTGCATTTGTTTTATTTCTGGCTGGGTATATATATTATAAAGTTACAGTTGCCCTTGATGTAGTGCATTATAGTAATTTTTTGTTATGTAATTGCATTATTTATAGTAGCATTAATGCCATTAGTTATATTTATATTAAATTAGAAATAACACTTGATGAATTAAACAATGTTATAGGAAATCAATAGTTAAATAATATTTGCCTATAACCATAATAGTTTATTGTATAATATTGTTTAATATAGTGGTATTTGCTGTAGCAGATAATACCTTCGGCATACTGCCAGAAAGGAAGAAGAACATGGTAAAAAGATTTGAAGAACTGGAATTTAAAGATGATTTTATGTTTTGTATAATAATGAAAAACCCAAAATATTGTAAGCCGTTTCTGGAGACAGTGCTTGGTGTGAAAATAAACCATATAGAGTATCCCAGTTCCCAGGAGAGCATAGACCTTTCACTTGATGCGAAAAGTGTGCGCCTGGATGTATATGTGGAAGATGGAAAAGGTACAGTATATAATATAGAGATGCAGACAGCAAATAAATACAACCTGCCAAAGAGGATGAGATATTACCAGGGGATAATTGACCTGAATATATTAGAAAAGGGAAGGGATTACAGGGACTTAAAAAAGAGTTATGTAATATTTGTATGTACATTTGACTTGTTTGGCAAAGGGCATCATGTATATACGTTTGAGAACCGGTGTGTACAGGATTTAGGGCTTGCGTTAGGTGATGATACAGTAAAAATCATACTTAACACAAAAGGGACGGAGGAGGATGTAAGCCAGGATATGAAGGAACTGCTGGACTTTATAGATGGAAAAGGTGCAGGGGCAACAGGGTTTACCAGAGACCTTGAAGAAGCAGTGCAGTCCGTAAGGAAAAATGAGAAATGGAGGGTTGATTATATGACTTTACAGATGAGTTACCAGGAAAAGTTTGAGGAAGGATATGAGCGTGGAATTGAACATGGAAAGGAAGAATTAGCATTAAGAATGGTCAGGGAAGGGGAACTGCCTGCTGAAAAGATTGCAATGTATACAGGTCTTTCCCTGAAGAAGATTAAGGAGTTCCAGGAAATGCTGCAGTCTGTTTAATAATTTTATCTTTGCAGGAAATTTTAATTATTATGTTTTTTCCTGCAAAGATTATTTCAAATTATTTTGAACTATTTTGAATTATTCTTGATTATTTTGTATTAGTTTTTAATAAGTATCATTGTAGATAATTTTTTCTTTAATAGCTTCTGCTTTTTGCTGGCTGTCAAGTGCTGCAATAATTTCACCTGCAAAATCAACACATGTCCCCATGCCGCGGCTTGTTATAACATTGCCATCCCTGACAACAGGCTGTTTCAGGTATTTTGCACCTGTAAGCTTTTCTTCAAAGCCTGGATAACATGTTGCATTTCTGCCATTTAAAATTCCAAGTGAGCCAAGTACACTTGGGGCAGCGCATACGGCAGCAGTAAATTTACCAGAATTATTAAATTCTACAAGCTTATCTGTAAGTGGTTTAAATGCAAGCAGGTTGTTTGTTCCAGGCATTCCGCCAGGAAGTATAAGCATGTCTGCATTGTCAAAATCTGCATCATTAAATAACTGGTCTGCTTTAATAGTTATGTTGTGTGAACCTGTAACTTCCAGAGTACCAGTAACAGATACCATATTTATTTCAATGCCAGCCCTTCTTAACATGTCCACAACTGTAAGCATCTCAACTTCTTCATACCCTGGTGCAAGAAAAATAAGTGATTTAGCCATTATTACCTCCATTCTGCATTCCAATGCAATTAAATTTTCTTATTAAAAACATATTAAACTATCATGCGTAGAAAATCAACAAAAGAAATTAATTAATTATTCATTAAATTTAGTTATAAACTGTTTGCAAAAGAGGAGATTAGGGCTATACTGTTGAATATAAAAATTTCTAAAGTACAGGCAGGATGGTGTTATGTCAGAAATGGTTAATGGGGATATTAGTAAAAAAGACAACAAGAACAGTAAAATTCCAGGGAAAGACAACAATAAAAATTCTACGGCTGGAGTTATTCCAGAAAAGAAAGCAGACAAAAAGCATGGCAGTTTTTTTAAGCTTGACCATAAATATGCAAATATATGTCTGTATGCTCTATTATTAATATTTTTTGGTACAATTATATATATGCTGATAAACAACTGGTCAGATACAAAGAAGTTTATTTATAACTTGTTTGGGGTGTTGTCACCATTTTTTGCAGCAGTTCTTATTGCATATTTTGTTTCTCCAATAGTAGTAAAGTATGAGGGGCTTATTCTTAAATATATTACAAAAGGCGGGCATAAAAAACTTGCTAAAGTGCTGGCAATGGTGTTTGCTTATATAACACTAATTGGCTTTATAATAATAGCATTTGTATTTGTAATACCACAGACAGGGGAAAGCATATCAGAACTGGCATCAAATGTCCCTGTTGTTTATTCGCATGTACTTAGTATATTAAAAGAACTCCACCAGAAATATCCTGCAATAGATGTTAATGTAATTACTGACAGGCTGAATGAAATGGTTCCGAATATTGTTGACTTTGGGACAAATGTGGTAGGCAATGTAGTGCCTATGATTTTTTCAGTTTCAGTTTCAATAGTCAGAGGTCTTGTTAATATGCTGCTTGCACTTTTTATTTCAATATACATGATTAATGGAAAGGATTTATTCAGATACCAGGCAAAAAGATTTGTATATGCTTTGTTTGAAGAGAAGAAAGGGGATGTTATCTGTAATACATTCAGGGAATGTAATGATATATTTAGTGCATTTCTTATAAGCAAAGCGGTAGACTCACTTATAATAGGGTGTATCTGCTGTATACTTATGAATATATTAAGGCTTCCATATTCGGTCTTAATAAGTGTTATTGTAGGAATAACCAATATGATACCTTATTTCGGGCCGTTTATAGGGGCTGTGCCAGGTGTGCTGATTTATTTGTGTACAAGCCCGAAGCAGGCAGTTATATTTGTAATAATGATACTTGTGCTGCAGCAGTTTGACGGGCTTGTGCTTGGCCCGCGCCTTCTTGGACAGTCAACAGGTCTTAACCCTATGTGGGTAATATTTGCAATAACTGTTGGTGGTGCATATTTTGGTGTTCTTGGAATGTTTATAGGAGTGCCTGTTGTGGCAGTAGCAGGTTTCCTTGCCAATAAATTTATTAAATACAAGCTGCAGGGCAGGGATATAAAAGCACTGAAAGAATGGGAACAGGCAGAATAATATTATTTCTGCCTGTGTGCCGTAAGCTTATATATAGGGTTGCCAAGATTATAAAATTTCTGTTCATATTCAGTCATAACATTATTTTCTGCCGGGCCATACTGGTGGAGGTTA
Organism: uncultured Lachnospiraceae bacterium; assembly: GCA_910588655.1. GTDB lineage: Bacteria > Bacillota > Clostridia > Lachnospirales > Lachnospiraceae > Butyribacter. Next base: position 106,805 of record CAJUPJ010000007.1, read on the forward strand.
TAATTTACTTCATCAAGATACCATCCAGCCTCTTTTGCTTCTTCAACTGAGAAATCAAAGAGAGGGCGGTTGTCAGTTTTAAATTGTATAAATCCATTTTCAGAAAGTATGATATTATACCGCTCTAAAAACTGCCTTGAAGTAAGACGTCTTTTGGCATGTCTGTCTTTTGGCCATGGGTCTGAAAAGTTAAGGTAAATCCTGTCTGTTTCCCCTGGTGCAAAAAAATCTGTTATATTTTCAGCATCCATTCTTATAAATAAAAGGTTTTTTGTTCTAAGCTGTTCCCTCTTGTTAAATGCTTTGACAAGTACACTTGAATATTTTTCAATGCCAATATAATTAATACCAGGGTTACTGGCAGCAAGTGTTGTTATAAACTGTCCTTTTCCCATTCCTATTTCAATATGGAGTGGGTTATTGTTGCGGAAGAAATTTTTATTCCATAATCCTCTATAATCCGCAGGGTCTGCCCCGTCTGCCTGTATTGTATATGGATTATCTATAATAAGCTCCTGTGAGCCCTTGACATTTCTAAGCCTCATTAATTCTGTCCCCGTTTCCTGAATTTATCTTTATTTTACTATATAAAAGTGTATATGGAAATATTGTAATATAATATTATTAAAAAATACCACCAGTAAAATTACTGGTGGCACTTTTGGGATTATCTCCCAGATGCTGCATATAGAATTGTAAAAAAATTATTTTTTCACCTTAACGTTTTTGCCTGCGCCTTTAGCTTTAACAATCTTTTTATATGCCTTAACCTTGCTTTTTGGCACTTTGAATGTTGCCTTTTTGTTGATGCCCTTAAATGCATTCTTACCAACTTTCTTAGCTGTAAGTTTTGTGCTCTTAATAATGATGCTCTTTAACTTACTGCAGTTCTGGAATGCACTTACACCAATCTTGTTAACATTCTTGCCAATTGTAACTTTTGCAAGTTTCTTATTGCCTTTAAATGCATTTTTAGCAATAGTTGTTACTTTATAATTTTTACCACTAATTTTGACAGTTGAAGGAACTACAATGCTCTTAGCATTCTTCTTACCTTTTGTAAACTGTACAGTTCTTGTACCTTTTACTGCTGTTACTTTGTACTGTGAACCACTAACTGTAGCTTTCTTGCCTACTTTAACAGCTGTTGAACCACCATTAGTATTATCCTTATCAGTATCAACTGGCTTATCTGTTGCTGCTGGAGCTTTAGTAGGTGTTGTGTCACCGCCAGTAGTTGGAGCGCCTGATTCAGTAGGAGCTGCTGAGCTGTCTGTACCAGGTGCAGCACTTGGGTCTGCACTAGGTGAAGCAGAAGGAGCTGCTGTTGCTGAAGGAGCTGGTGTAGCACTAGTTGTAGGAACATAAGAACCTATACCACCGCCGCCTGTAGGAGGCTGAGGTTTTGTAGTTTCTCCATTTGGAACAAATGTAATAACATATGTAGAGAATTTGTCGCTTGGGAATGAAATTCTGTCAGTACCTTCCATACTACATGGAATAAGTTCTACCTCATCACCATGAATACGTATTGCATAAAATTTTCCTTTTGATGTATCAACATTACTTAAAGCTTCAGGAATATCCATAGTAATTTTTATTTTTTTACCTAACTCTGTTATCTCTACAGAAACTATAACTTTCTTACCTAACTTATATACACTATTAATACTAATATCAAGTGCAACGCCACCTTGGATAGCTTTAACATCTAATTTTACATTATCAGGAACTTCAATTTTATCAAGTAATGTTTTTGCAGCACCTGCATCAGAATAATTTTCTTTTGAAGACTCAATTTTAAAAGATGTAGTTATTGTTCCAGTTCCATTTCCTATTGCCTCTAATATACCAGCAGTACTTACAGCATCTCCGCCTTTTTTAACAATAGCATTGATAATATTATTAACAACTGCTGCATCTTTCATTGTATTTGTATCTACAGTCATATTATTTGCATTTTCAGCAACTGTAGTATTCTCAGCAACACTATCCTTAACATTATCATTTACAGCAACTACAGAACCACCAGAAACAGTTATAGTAGTATTTGCATTAATTGTAACTTTAGAGGTATATGCTTTGCCAGAACCAGCAGCCCAGTCTGTCTTTGTAGAAGTATCTGGTGTTACTGTTAAATCAGGCACTTCACTCCAAATATCATTCTCAGCAACTGATTTAACTATAAGATTGATACTCTTTCCTTTTGCAATTTTATTAGCACTAAAAGCAGTACCATCTTCATTTGTTGTAGTTAAAGCAATTCCGCTACCAAGCTTAGTTTTATCAATAGTCACTGAACAAATTTCGTCAGTTGTACTATCAGCTATTACCTTACCACCAGAAACAGTTATAGTAGTACCTGCATTAATTGTAACTGTAGCTTTAGCTGTATTGTTTGCAAGTGTTGCAAAATTAACAACGGTTGCTGAATTTGCTGGAGCTACAGAAACAGTAGGAAGTGTAGGTTCATCTTCCCAAGCAAAACCTGACTTTGGAGTAGCTTCAATTGTAATTACAGTACCTGTTGCGACACTATTGCCCTTTGCATTATATGTATAACCATTGCTAAGTGTTACAACATAGTCAATATTGGAGGTTGTTGGTAAACCATACTTAACATCACATAATTTTGTAGCACTACCACCTAAATTTACATTAATATCATCACTGATATTTTCTACTGTAAGTGTATAAGTCTTTCCATCATTAGAAATTGATGCTGATGTAGCAACTTTGGCATTACCTGTCATAGAAGACGTTGTTACAGCAGTTACAGTACAACTATTATTTGCTTTATTTGAGCTACCAGGAGTTGTCATGTTTACAATAACACTTTCCTTGTCAGTAAACGCATAACCATCATCAGCAGTAAGTGTAATTAGTGCACTACCAGATGATATTGCTGCATTACTAGTAACACTTGTTATTTCTGCACCAGTTACGCTACCAGTAACTGTAACATTAGCTGCTTTTTCCTCTGCCTTAGCTACTGGTGATACTGGTAATAACGAAATAACCATTGCTAAAGCCATGAAGAAACTTAACTTACGCTTTGTTTCCTTCGTCTGTCTAAAAAACTTCATAGACATTTCCACCTTTCTTCTCATTAATTTTAATTTAATTATCATGTATCTATATCAATTGCAAAGTGAATAATCCACCTGGAATTTCACATGCAGGCAAGGCAATAAGGCATAAAAGAGACAGGCTCTTCTTGATTCATCTTTCTCATTAATGCAACATCTTAATTTAGGTAGTGATTACTACTTTACAATAGATATCAAGTCTTATTACCCAATCCCTGCGCAGCAATATAGCTACGATACCAGAATTACCTGTCTTGTGGTTGTAACAAGTTCTTCTGGAAAAAGAAAGGATAGGTTCAATTGTCATTGCTTATAATAACACACTATCTGAAAAAAAGCTACCACTTTTATTAAAAATTTTATTACATTTTTTGGTACATAGTCACAACCGAGGCATGTAACCAAAACAATAATACTGTAAATCTTAATGTACACAAACTACTATAATTATTTTTTAACCGTGGATAATCTGGAAGAGGGCAGACGGGTATTGTTATGTATTTACCTTGAAAAAAGATTGTATATATGGTAAATTAAATATATAGAAATTAAAGAAGATACAAGAGTTTTTATAAGCTTTATAAATAATTTTTTAAAACACAAAATGGAGGAAATTATGCCAGATTTTATAATGAAACCAAAGGTGGATTTTGCTTTTAAAGAAATAATGATGGATGAAAAGGCACGTACTGGATTTTTAGCAGCAGTACTGCATATTAACCCAGAAGATATAAAGGAAACCCATATACTTAATACAAGCCTCAGGAAGTTACATGAGGATGATAAGCTTGGTATACTTGATGTAAGGATATTGTTAAACAATGATATGGAAATCAATGCAGAAATCCAGCTTTCAGAACTTGAGGTATGGGCAGACCGTTCACTGTTTTATACTTCAAAGATGTTTACAGAACAGATAGAGAAGGGTCAGAAGTATGATGTATTTAAAAAGTGTGTAAGTATAAGCATACTGGGTTTTAAACTGTTCAAAAATGAACCAGATTTTTATTCATGTTTCCATATAAGAGAGGACACACGTAACTTTATATATACAGATAAAATGGAATTCCATGTAATAGAACTTCCAAAACTTCCAGATGAAATAAGGGAAAACAGCAGTGATTTGGAATTATGGGCTAAATTTATTAATGCAGAGAGAAAGGAGGAACTGGATATGATTGCAAAACAGAATGTTTATATACAAAGTGCATATGACAGGTTACAGATAATCAGCCAGGATAAACAAAAACGCCTGGAATACGAAGCAAGGCAGAAAGCGTTGTTTGACTATAACCAGTTTATGTATGAATCTGAAAAACGTGGAATGGAAAAGGGAATTGAGATTGGGACAGAACGTGGTATTGAAATTGCTAATGAACGTACTGCTAAAAATCTTATTGCATTAGGTTTACCAACAGATATTATTGTACAAGGTACTGGCCTTTCTGCTGGAGTTATTGACGCAATGAGATAATTGCATGGCGCAATATGCCATGCCCATTAGCAAAACAAGTGATACAGCCCCTGTCCAGAACCAGGTGCTGTATCCAGGTATGATATTTTCCATCAGTGTAATATAATACAATAGCTAATGACATCTGCCCCTTTTTATGGTAAAATTTCTATATATAACCATCATTAGAGACAATAGTACATGTGGATGTCCTTATATAAGCAGACATGTACTTATAAGGAGGGTGTTATGAAGAAACAAAACCAGGAGCACCATTTAGTTGAATATATTGTAGATTTGTTAAATATACTTGAAACTGAAAATGTGGATATTAGCAATATAGATGCTGAAGACCTTATGGAACTTGCAACAAAGACAGGGGATTGTTCTATCCAGAAGCCACATAATATCCAGACAGCATATGAAGCTGTGAAGTTTATGGATGAGATGCCGGGCGGGTTTCTGATATACCATGCTGATGATAATGAGCAGATTATTTATGCCAATAAGGCATTGCTGCGTATTTTCCAGTGCAGCACACTCCAGGAATTCCGTAAGATTACTAATAATTCATTCCAGGGGATTGTTTACCCGGAAGACCTTGATGAAGTAGAACAGAGCATAAAGGAGCAAATCAGTGCAAGCCAGTATGACCTTGATTATGTAGAATACAGGATTATCCGTAAAGATGGCTCGCTTAGGTGGATAGAAGATTATGGGCATTATATTTACAGCGAATTTGCAGGCGGGATTTTTTATGTTTTTATTGGTGATGCAACAGAGAAAAAGAAAAAGCACCTGGAAGAAAAGGCAACTATTTTAAATGAAAGGCTTCAGAATGAGCAGAAACTCCAAAGCCTGATTGAAGAATATGATAAGGAAATAAAACTGATTAACCAGGAGCACCTGCGGCGTCTTGAAGTTATAGAAGGGCTTAGCATAAATTATGAATCAATACTTTATGCTGACCTGGATACAGATAAAATCCTGCCATACAGGCTTAGCAGCAGGAACAGCCCGCAGTTTGGCAATAAAATGCAGGCACGTGGTTATTTGTGGTATACGTCTGAATATATAGAAGAGTGGGTACACCCTGATGACCGCCAGATGGTTTCAGTAATTACATCCCCTGGATGTATACGTGAAAAGTTATTGAACCATAAAACATTTTATGTTAATTACCGTATTATTGATAATGGAGAAATACAGTATTTACAGTTACGTGTTGTAAATGTTGGCAATAAAAACCATATTTCCCAGATTGTAATGGGTTACCGCAGTGTAGATGAGGAACTGCGGCGTGAAATGGAACAGAAACAGATGTTAGAGGAAGCTCTGAATAATGCTGACCTGGCTATTACAGCCAAGAACACCTTCCTTTCTAATATGTCACATGATATGAGAACACCACTTAATGCAAATTTTGGATATACAGTGCTTGCCAGGAAGTATACCAGCAACAGTGAAGCAGTAGAAGATTATCTTGAGAAAATTGAGAGCTCGGGCAGGCAGCTTTTAGATTTAATTGACAAGGTGCTGGAAATATCATGGACAGAAACAAATGATGTACAGCTTGAGGAATTAGAATGTAATTTGTGTGATATTATGCAGGATTTATATAATATGCTGCTTCCACAGGCACAGAAAAAGAATATAAACCTTTCAGTTAATTCTTCAAGGCTTATGCATTATGATGTATTTAGTGACCCTGGCAAGCTTAAACAGCTTTTTATGCATCTTTCTAATAATGCAATTAAATATACAGAATATGGCGGCAGGGTAGATGTAAGCCTTGTTGAACTTGAAAGGCTTCCTAATGACCAGATAGTATGCCAGTTTACAGTTGAAGATACAGGCATAGGCATAGGGGAAGAGTTTTTAGAACATATTTTTGAGCCGTTTGAGCGGGAAAAAAATACAACATTAAGCGGTGTACATGGGACTGGTCTTGGACTGACAATAGTTAAAAATATTACTGAGATGATGGGTGGCAGGATAGAGGTAAAAAGCAATGCTGGCAAAGGGAGCAGGTTTACAGTTACACTCCGCCTGCGTATACAGGAACAGCCCCTTTCAATTTCTAATGGCAATGAAGATACACTTTCGCAGCTTATGAACCACAAAATCCTTCTTGTTGAGGATAATGAGATTAACCTTGAAATTGAAACAGAAATATTACAGGGGCTTGGCTTTGTAATTGAAACTGCTGAAAATGGAAGTATTGCTGTTGAGAAAATAAAGGAAGCTGCCCCAGGGGAATTTGCACTTGTGCTTATGGATATACAGATGCCAGTTATGGATGGCCTGCAGGCAACCCAGTTAATAAGGAAAATAGAAAATCCTGATTTGGCAAGGATACCAATTATTGCACTGTCTGCAAATGCATTTGAAAGTGACAGGAAGATGTCTATAGAAAGCGGCATGAATGCCCATCTCACAAAACCTATAGATGTCCCGCTTTTGCTTGAAACTTTAGTTAAAACATTAAAAAAATGAGGTAATGCGTATTATGGGAAGACAGAGAAAGAAAAAAACATGGATTAAGGTAAAACGAAGTATACGTTTTAAGATTATGGTTTTAACAACCATAGTTGTATTAGGTGTTATGCTTGTCTGTACTGCAATAATGCGTTATTCTATGCGCAGCCTTACAGAAACAATATTAATTGATGTATTACAGCCTGCTGCCAGGCAGTCAGCTAAGGCAGTTGAGGCTAATATACATCTTATGGCAGACAGGGTTATGGATATTGCATCAGATAAGACAATTGCAAGGGTGGATGCAACACCTGCCCAGATTGACTGGGTTTTAGATGATGCTGCCAATACATATGAATTCTATGGTATAGGCGTTTATGGCAAAGATGGAGGGAAACTGGCAGCAGTTGGGGAGATGTTCCAGGATTTTTCTGGTACAGAGCTGTTTTCACTTCTAAAAGAAACAGACAATATGGTTATTGATGACCCTGTAATAAATGACAATTATATTGGAATACCTGTAGGGATGCCAGTAAAAGCTGGAGGGGAAACGGTTTCGTATCTGGCAGGGATTTATAAATATGATATGCTAAGTGATGTGCTTGGCTCAATACATATCGGACATACAGGAATGGCACTTATTATTAATGAAGAGGGAAAGATAACAGGGCATCCTTCTGCGGATATAGTGCGCCAGGAACTTAATATATATGACCTTGATAAAGATGAAAGTGCGCATAAAATATATGACAAGATGCTTGCAAGGGAAACTGGTACAGCAGAAGGGATTGTTAATGGACAGGATGCGTATGTAAGTTACTGTCCGGTAAGGGGTACGCTCTGGTCATTTGCAGTAGAAGTTCCAAAGAAAGATTATATGCGCCCTGCTAATGTTGCACTGTACAGTACAATGACTGGCACGGCAGGCGTCCTGGTGCTTGCGCTGGCGGCTATATGGTTAGTAACTACTGTAATCTCCGCCCAGCTTAAAAAGGCAATTACCAGGATGAACTGGTTTTCAGAAGGGGATTTAAAGTCTGATATTGAAGTTAAAAAATCAGGAGATGAAGCAGAGGTGCTTTCCCTTTCCCTGAAGACAACTGTAGAACATATTAATGGGTATATTACAGAGATACAGCATGTACTTGAAAATATTTCCGCAGGCAACCTGGATATTTCGGCAGATGGTGATTATAAAGGTGATTTTATAGTAATAGGGGATTCCCTGAACCAGATAATTGTTTCATTAAATAATATAATGAAGCAGATTAATAATACATCACACCAGCTTGCAGATACAGCACATAATATGGAAATACAGTCAAAGGAACTGCACCAGGCTGCTTATACACAGAATAATGCGATGGAAAGCTTAACTTCAGAGGTGGGTGTAATTAAGAATAATTTAAGTGAAGTAACAGAGAATACTAAATGTACACACCAGAGGGCTTTTGAAATTGCAGAACAGATATCAGACAGCAACAGGAGAATGGATGAACTTAAAGATGCCATTAGTGCTATAGAGAAGAATGCTTATGATGTTAATAAAATATCACTGCTTGTTGAGGATATTGCCAGACAGACAAAGATACTGTCATTAAATGCAACAGTAGAGGCAGCAAGGGCAGGTGAGGCTGGCTCAGGTTTTGCAGTAGTCGCGCAGGAAGTAAGGAAACTGGCAGAAGAGAGCGAAGAAGCAGCTAGAAATACTTCTATGCTTATTGCACAGTCAGGAGTCCTTATAACAAAAGGGGTGGAACTTACAAGAGAAGCAGCAAAATCACTTGAATTAATCAGCAGCAGCTCAGAGGAGGTTACAAATATTGCAGGACGGCTGTCCGAAGCTGTGGATATACAGGAAACTTCATTACATGAAATTACAGATAAAATAGATGAGATTTCTACAATTACAGAACAGAACCTCCAGTCAGCAGAGAATACAGAGAGGGCGAGTGCAGGATTAAAAACAGAATCAGAGAAATTAAAGGAACTTTTAAAGAAATTCAAGTTCCACTAGACAGTAATCCAAATCTATATAAGGAAGGTGGTAAATATGGGCAGGCTAAAGATTGCAGCAGTGCTGGCAGCAACAGTTATTATAGCTGCTGGCTGTTCAAACCAGCAAGAGCCGGAAACCATGAAGGATGGGACTTATACAGCACAGATGGAAGAATATTCGCATGGCTGGAAAGAATATGTTACAATTATTGTAAAAAATGGTGAGGTAGTTACTACAGAATATAATGCAGAGAATGCCAGCGGGTTTATTAAAAGCTGGGACAATGCATATATGAGAAATATGAAATCTGTCCAGAACACATACCCTAATGAATATACACGTTATTATGCAGCGCAGCTTACAGGCAATAAAGAAGCACCAGAAATAGATTTATTAAGTGGTGCATCAAACTCAGGCGGTAATTTCCAGAAACTTTCAGAAGCAGTTGTAAAACAGGCAATAAAGGGGGATTCGTCAGTAGTGGAGGTTGCAGGAGGTGAAAAGTAATTTTAAAGATAAAAGATTGCTTTTGGCAGATAAATGTCATACAATAATAATGGATGGTAAAAAAGGAATTATTATCCAGACAAGCTATTATAATTAATGGAGGTTTATTATGTACGAGAATGAAATTGAAAACATTGCATCTAAAGGAAGCAATGAAGAAATTTATTATGCCCTTTTAGAGTTTACCAAAAATGCCATGCAGGAGCGTGGCAGGATTGAGGGAAAGAAAAAGCTGTATTATATTTCAGCAGAATTCCTTATTGGAAAGCTTCTTTCTAATAACCTTATAAACTTAGGCATATATGATGATGTTGCTGCTGCTTTAAAACGCCACGGCAAAAGTATGGCAGAAATAGAAGAAGCAGAGCCAGAACCATCACTGGGAAATGGCGGGCTTGGGCGTCTTGCAGCATGTTTCCTTGATTCTATTGCTACTCTGGGGCTTGCGGGCGACGGGATAGGCCTTAATTACCATCTGGGGCTTTTTAAACAGGAGTTTGAGAAAAATCTCCAGAAAGAAGTAAAAAACCCTTGGATTAAAAGGCAGAGCTGGCTTAGGAAAACAGATAAAAGCTACACTGTAATTTTTGGTGGTTTGCGTGTCCAGTCTGTTATGTATGAAATTGATGTTACTGGATATGATAATAAATGTAACACACTTAAGCTTTTTGATATTGAATCTGTAGATGAAGATATAGTACAGGATGGCAGCATATATTTTGATAAGAACGATATAAGAAAGAACCTTACTTTATTCCTCTATCCTGATGACAGTGATTATAATGGGCAGCTCCTGCGTATTTACCAGCAGTATTTTATGACCAGCAATGCAGCACAGCTTATTATTGATGAAGCTGTGGCAAAGGGAAGCAATCTCTATGATTTGCCAGATTATGCAGTAGTACAGATTAATGATACACATCCTACAATGGTTATTCCGGAACTTATAAGGCTTCTGCTTAAAAGAGGCATTGGCATGGATGATGCTATTAATATAGTATCAAAAATGTGTGCATATACAAACCATACAATTCTTTCAGAAGCACTTGAGAAATGGCCAATATGGTTCTTAGAGAAAGTTGTGCCACACCTTATACCTGTTATTAAAATGTTAGATGTAAAGGTTAAGGAGAAATACAGCAACCCGGCACTTGCCATTATTGACAAAGAAAACAGGGTGCATATGGCGCATATTGACATACATTATGGATTCAGCGTAAATGGTGTTGCTGCGCTTCATACAGATATACTTAAAAACAGTGAACTTAAGCCGTTTTATGATATTTACCCACATAAATTCAATAACAAGACTAACGGCATAACATTCAGAAGGTGGCTTTTGCATTGTAACCATGAACTTTCAGATTTTATTACATCTAAAATTGGTGATGGTTATAAGAAAAATGCAGATGAACTTGAGAAATTAATGCAGTTTGCAGGCGATAAAGAAGTGCTGGATAAACTGTTAGATATTAAAGCAGCTAAAAAGAAAGAATTTAAAGAATACCTTCTTGCAAAAGAGGGCATAGAAATAGATGAGAACTCTGTTTTTGATGTACAGGTTAAGCGCCTGCATGAATACAAACGCCAGCAGATGAATGCGCTTTATATTATTTACAAATATATGGAAATAAAAGCTGGCAAAAAGCCTGAAAGGCCTGTTACAATGATTTTTGGTGCAAAGGCAGCGCCTGCTTATACAATAGCAAAGGATATTATACACCTTATACTTTGTCTTTCAGAGGTTATTAAAAATGACCCTGATGTAAGCCCATACCTTAATGTTGTAATGCTTGAGAACTATAATGTAACTTATGCAGAAAAGGTTATCCCTGCTGCTGATATTTCAGAGCAGATTTCCCTTGCCTCAAAAGAAGCAAGCGGAACAAGCAATATGAAGTTTATGTTAAATGGTGCTGTAACCCTTGGTACTGATGATGGTGCTAATGTTGAAATACATGAGTTTACAGGTGATGATAATATCTATATATTTGGCGAGACCAGCAGCCAGGTAATAGAACACTATAAAAACAGCGATTATTCACCTGAGAAGCTTTATGACGGTGATGAGGAAATATCAAAGCTTGTTGACTTTATTATAAGTAAAGAACTCTTTGCAGTTGGCAATAAAAAGAGCCTTATAAGGCTTTATATGGAAATTGTGACTAAGGACTGGTTTATGGCGCTGCTTGACCTTAAGGACTATATAAAAGTTAAAGAACAGGTGCTCGCAGACTATGAGGACAGGGAGAAATGGGCTGGCAAGATGCTTGTTAATATAGCAAAGGCTGGTTTCTTCTCATCAGACAGGACAATAGCACAGTATAATGAAGATATATGGAAACTGAAATAATTATTTCACTGCCAGTAATTATAATTGTGGCACTGGTTGCCACAGCAGGTTATATTATTGTGGCAAAGGTAGCAGGCAGGAAATGGGGCTATACAGAAGAAAGGGAGAAAGAGCTTGAAGATATCCCGGAAGATGCGTTGTTAAAAAAACGCAGGAAGCGTTAATATAAGGGCACTGGCTGGGTAAAGGCGGGTGTCCTCTATATAAAAGAAGGTTCTATATACATATGCAGGTATTTTAAAACCTGCAGAAAGGCGGGGATTTATGAAGAAAATAGGATTTTTAACAAGCGGCGGTGACTGCCAGAGTTTGAATGCAACAATGAGAGGTGTAGCTAAGACCTTGTACCAGAGATATGATGATGTTAAGATATATGGTATTTTAGAGGGATATAAAGGGCTTATCTATGGCAATTACAGGGAAATGAAGCCAGGAGATTTTTCTGGCATACTTACAGAAGGCGGTACAATTATTGGCACTTCAAGGCAGCCATTTAAGAAGATGCGTGAGCCTGATGAGAACGGCCTTGATAAAGTAAAGGCAATGAAAGAGAACTATAAGAAGTGGGGGCTTGACTGCCTTGTAATACTTGGCGGCAATGGCACACATAAAACTGCTAACCTGCTTAGTGAGGAAGGCTGTAATGTAGTAACACTTCCAAAAACTATTGACAATGATATCTGGGGAACTGATATTACATTTGGTTTCCAGAGTGCAGTAAATATCGCAACTAATGCTATTGACTGCATCCATACTACAGCAGCATCACATGGCAGGGTGTTTATTGTGGAAGTTATGGGGCATAAGGTTGGATGGCTTACATTACATGCAGGTATTGCAGGTGGTGCAGATATAATCCTTCTTCCAGAAATCCCATATGATATTAATGCAGTAGTTAAAGCCCTTGAAAAGAGGAACAGGCAGGGCAAGAGGTTTTCTATACTTGCAGTTGCAGAAGGTGCTATTTCAAAAGAGGATGCAGCACTTAGCAAAAAGGAACTTAAGGCAAAGAATAAAGATAATCCTTATCCTTCAATATCATATAAGATTGGCAAGGAGATAGAGGAGAGGACAGGACAGGAAGTGCGTATTACAGTACCAGGCCATACACAGCGTGGTGGTGAGCCATGCCCATATGACAGGGTAATTTCAAGCAGGCTTGGTTCAGCAGCAGCAAGGTTTATTATTGAAGGCAAATTTGGCTATATGGCAGGAATTAAGAATAATGAAGTAATACCTGTACCGCTTAGTGAAGTTGCTGGCAGGCTTAAAACTGTTAATCCAGATTCCTCAATTATAAGGGAAGCTAAAGGACTTGGAATTTCATTTGGTGATTAATTATGTCATATATGGCGTTATACAGGAAGTTCCGCCCGTCAGGTTTTGAAAGTGTAAAAGGGCAGGAACATATTGTTACTACTTTAAAGAATGAGATAAAGACAGGGCGTATTGGCCATGCATATCTTTTTTGTGGCACAAGGGGTACAGGAAAGACTACTGTTGCTAAAATACTTGCCAAGGCGGTAAACTGTGAAAACCCACAAGATGGAAGCCCCTGTAACCAGTGCAGCACATGCCAGAAGATTAACAGGCAGGCTTCCATGAATGTAATAGAGATAGATGCGGCGTCAAATAATGGCGTCGCAAATATCAGGGAAATCATTGAGGAAGTGCAGTATTCACCAGCAGAGGGAAAGTATAAGGTATATATTATAGATGAAGTCCATATGCTTTCTACAGGTGCTTTTAATGCTCTTTTAAAGACTTTAGAAGAACCTCCGTCTTATGTAATATTTATACTTGCAACAACTGAAGCACATAAAATACCAATTACAATATTGTCAAGATGCCAGAGGTATGATTTTAAAAGGATATCCATAGATACAATAGCAGACAGGCTGAAAGAACTTATGGATATGGAAGGCATAGAGGCAGAGGACAGGGCACTGCGTTATATAGCCAAAACAGCTGATGGTTCACTAAGGGATGCATTAAGCCTGCTTGACCAGTGCATTGCGTTCTATCCAGGGCAGAAACTGTCTTATGACAATACACTTGATGTGCTTGGGGCAGTTGATACAAGTGTATACAGCCAGATGTTTAATTATATTATAAAATCTGATGTTACAGGCTGTATAAAGCTTATTGGCAGCATTATGTCAGCAGGCAGGAATTTAAGCCAGTTTGTAACAGAATTTATATGGTATTTAAGAAACCTGCTTATAACAGGCTGCCCGGGTGGCGGGGAAGGCATTATAGATGTTACAGGCGGACAGTTAGCGGATATGCAGGAAGATGCTGCGAAAACAGACGCAGATGTATTGGTAAGGTATATCCATATACTGTCGGAATTGTCAGGGCAGATAAGGTATGCATCCCAGAAACGTGTATTAATAGAAATATGTTTTATAAAGCTATGTAAACCACAGATGGATGCAGGGCAGGATTTGTCATCAGTGCTTTCAAGGCTTTCAGTGCTTGAAAACCAGTTAAATGAAGTCATGGAAAATGGCATTGTGGCAGCAGGTGCACAGCAAGGCAATAGTACACAAAAAACAGCTCCAAGTACCAGCAGCAGGGAACAGGAACAATATGACAAAGAGAAAGCTTTGCAAAAAGCTGTCCCGGAAGATATAAAAGAGATAATAAAGAACTGGAATAAAATATTGCAGCAGTGTGGCAGGGTAGAACAGGATATGCTGTTTAATGCAAAGAAGCTTGTATCTGGAAATGGTACGCTGGTATTGCAGTTTACAGACCCTGTAGAAGAAGCGTATTTTAAACAAGATGAAGGCAGGCAGCTTGAAGCGCTTAAGACTGTTATAGCCAATATGACTGGCAAGGAAACTGTAATAGAAACAAGGACTGTAACAGAAGAAGTTAATATACAATTTAATGATTTGTCGCAAATAATCCACTTTGATGGAATAGAATATAAATAATAATGGAGGATTTAGTAATGGCAAGACGCGGAGGTTTTCCAGGAGGTGCAATGCCTGGCAATATGAACAATCTTATGAAGCAGGCACAGCGTATGCAGAAGCAGATGGAGGAAAGAGCCAAAGAATTTGAAGATAAGGAATGGGAAGCAGCTGCTGGAGGCGGTGCTGTCACTGTTAAAGTGTCAGGTAAAAAGGAAGTTCTTTCTGTAAAACTTTCACCAGAGGTTGTTGACCCTGATGATATAGAGATGCTTGAGGATTTAATAGTAGCTGCCACTAATGAAGCACTCCGCAAGATGGAGGAAGAGAATGCAGCAATGATGCAGCAGCTTACAGGCGGTCTTGGCGGGCTTAATGGTTTATTTTAGCGGGGCAGGGATATGGAATTTTATAGTTCACAGATTAGCAGCCTTGTAGAGCAGCTTGCAAAGCTTCCAGGAATAGGGGCAAAGTCTGCACAAAGGCTTGCTTTCCATATAATTAATATGCCACAGGAACAGGTTGCGGCGCTGGCAGGTGCTATGACAAATGCAAGGGCAAAAGTGCGTTACTGTAAGGAATGCTGTACATATACGGATAATGAACTATGTCCTGTCTGTGCAAGCACACACAGAAACCATAAATGTATCATGGTAGTTGAAAACCCCAGAGACCTTGCTGCTTATGAAAAAACGGGCAAATATGAAGGGGTGTACCATGTACTGCATGGTGCTATTTCGCCAATGACTGGAACAGGGCCAGACGATATAAGGCTAAGGGAGCTTATGGCAAGGCTTCATAAGGATGTAGATGAAGTTATAGTTGCAACTAATAAAACACTTGAAGGTGATACTACTGCTACTTATATAAGCAAGCTTATAAAGCCGCTTGGAATAAAGGTCAGCCGCATTGCAAGCGGTGTGCCGGCAGGCGGCGACCTTGAATATATTGACGAAGTAACTTTATACAGGGCACTTGAAGGAAGAACAGACATGTAACTCTGTTCTTTTTTCAGCTGCTTTTAAAATTCCATGTGCAATAAATTCTGCAAGGTCTACTACTGTAGAAAGTTTTGTTGTCTGTAGTGTTAAATGGCTGTTAGAATTTGAGGCATTAACAATTCCTGTAATAAAAGCATCCCCTACACATGGAAGTTTTTTATTAACGCCTATTCCTGGGGAAAGAGGGCCAGAGCCAGAGGTGACATGGCCAATATGCTGCCTTATTCCAAGTGATGCATCTATAGCTATAATATATGGCCTTGAAATTGTATCATATATATAATCAATTGTCTTGCCAAGGTTCTGGGCATGTACAGGTGACGCAAGCGTGCCAAATACTGGCAGGCTTTTCTTTTTCTTCATAAGCAGATGTCCGGTAACAGGACCAAGGCAGTCGCCAGTTGCGCGGTCAGAACCAATGCACAGGAACACTATGTTCTGGTTCTGGCTGTAACATTCTTCGTAGTGCTGGTTTACCATATTTACAAACTTTGGGAAAGTTGCAGAACGGTATATATTAAAATATTTTATTTCACTTGATATAGTTGACATATAATTTAAGCCTTCCTTTTTGTTATATGCGTAAGTATGCCCCTGGAAGAAGTATTTTATTCCCATAAAGGAATTATAGGATAATTTACTAAATGACATCCATTTAGGTTTTGGTATATGTAAGTCGAATTTTAGTGCCAAGATATATATAAGCCTGTCCTGTTTTCGACAAAAATGGCATATTTACAGTGTTACAATTTCTGCATCCTTTGTTTATTTGTATGGGAAATATATTTGTTAGAAAGGGTTGCATGCGGAATGGAAAATAAGAGATTTGGTAACTTGGGCGAGTATGCTAAAGAGTCAGCGCATAAGGAGTATGTATACAGCCGCCTGCCAGAAAATATAAGGCAGATTGGCGAAACAAACGGGAGTCTTAAAATATACATAGAAGATTATGTAATGACATATATACACCAGATATTTACTGAAAAACAGGAGAAAGCAATAGTTGTATTTCTTGGTAAAAAGGGCAGGGAGCAGGCAGCGGGCTGTGTATTTATCTATGGTGCAATACAAGTACAGTGTGATATCCTGGAAGGCACTAAGGGACTTACTGCTAATAAATGGAACCAGGTGTATGAGGAAATGAAT
The DNA here is from genome assembly GCA_910588655.1 of uncultured Lachnospiraceae bacterium. Classification (GTDB taxonomy): domain Bacteria; phylum Bacillota; class Clostridia; order Lachnospirales; family Lachnospiraceae; genus Butyribacter. The sequence goes on from CAJUPJ010000007.1 coordinate 123,752, forward strand.
GAGTGTTTTCCTGGTGCGCAGATGCTTGGATGGGGCTGTGGCGTAAGCATGTGGAACAGCAGGGCAGACGTTTCAGTTAAACAGATACATGGGAAGTTTTTTAGTGAAAATGGCAAAATGCTTTATGTAACAGATATGTCAGAAAAGGAAGAAAAGATTTTTGTATGGAACAGCGGAGGCTTATCTGAACAGCCAGGATTTGTAGTATATTATGAAAAAAACCCGCAGATGCAGGAATATATGCTAAGAGGGAAAGGCAGAAAAAGTATAGAGGCTGCATATAAAGATGATGTAACTGAAAATATGCGGACTGTTATAAAAGAAAAAGATGATGTAAAAGTAATTAAAACAAAACATATTGGTTATGCAACAGTTGCAGCAATGTTTATTATGCTTATTGCTGTCGGGTGGCTTCTGCAAAAAAGCCTGGACAAGATAAAATATCTTGAGGAGACAGTTGCGGCAGTGGAGGGTTATATAGGCAGCAATATGGTACAGGCTGTTATGACAGATGGCAGTTCAATACAAGAAGAAGGGGGCAAAAAGGCTGGAAACAAGAAAACTGCCGGGACAAATAAGGATAATCCAGATAATAAAAGTGGAACTGGAAATGATAGTAACCAGGAAAATAATAAAACGGATAATAAAAAGACGGGTAATACTGGCAGCAGTGTAACAGCCGCACCATCACAGCAGCCAGCCAGTAATAATAAGAATACCAGCAGTAAAGGTACCAGCAGCGGTAATAAAAAAACTAACAGCAAAAATAATACTGGAAGTAATAGTGGCGGTTCAAAAAAGGCAAGTGCATATAACGGAAAATATGACAGTTATATTGTAAGTGCAGGTGATACACTAAGCCAGATTGTATGGAGACAATACCATTCTTTTTATTATCTTGATAAGGTAATGAAGGCAAATAATATAAAGAACTCTGATAAAATATATGAAGGTGACTGCATAATATTACCAGATTTTGATAATTGAAAGTTTTGCAACTTGTATTGTAAATTTAATTTTGTATACAAAAAGCGCTATATATAATTGCGCTTTTTGTATATTTTAAAGATGCATACAACATTTTACAAGATAGTTTCCAAGGCATTGTATATCTGGTCAATATCATAGCCAGGTTCAAAGTCAAGTGCTGTATAATAAATTGTACCAATCCTGTCCTTATCTTCGTTAAGTTCATACGCAATAGTATCAATATCTTTTCCTTTGCGGATTTTCCTGACAACCATAGAGATTAGTGCTTTTTCCATGCCAGTTTCCATATTTTCTAAATCTCTCATATATAAAGTCATATATTCATGCCTCCATTTCCTGTTTTGCTTTGCTTTTTGTACTGCGTTTTCAAGTTTGTGTGTAAATTTCCCAGCAGGTTTGCTGCCTGCTATGTAATTAAGAAATTCTTTAAGTTCCTTGCTTACATCATTAAGAGTTCCTGATGCGTTAAGAAAAATTTTTGTTGTGCCATCACCAAGCAATATATTTTTATCTTCTTTACAAGTATTTTCAAATGTGTAAATATGCCTGCCTTTCCCAAATAAATCAAATGGGCATATAAATATTATATAACTTTGTCTTAGTTTTTTATAATGTTCTCCTTTATCAAGAAGCTGTATATCAATAATGCTTTATATTCTATATGGTCTATTGTTAAATCTGGCAGTATAATTTGCAAAAGTTCTTTGCAAAGAGCAGCATCCTGCATAACTTTTCCGAAAATAAAATCATTTGATATTCTGGCATTTTCCCAGATTAGTGTATTTACAAATTCTTTCTTTAAGGTGTTTTGTTTCATAATTCCTCCTTTTATTATAACAGGTGATGTATTGGAAAACAATAAAATACTTTGGATGTATACTGGAAATTAGATGTATTATAGATGGTTATTTAAGAAATAATATAATAACTGCAAATATACTACTATACAATATAATTATTGTCAATAGTCAGAATAAATATATTCTGGATTGTATATGTACATATATAAAAAGCGCCAGGGAATATGGCGCTTTTTATATATTTTAGACTTATATTTATTTATATCAAGGAGGTATCTGTTAGTATTTTATTATTACATCTGGTTTACTGTTATAGTTGAGGGAATAGCTGCTTTTACGGCAAGGCGGGCTTTTTTGTTTATTACATTGATAACAGCTCCAGTTTTAATGTTTTTAAATGCATTCTTTTTTACCTGGGACAGTACAGGGGATGTAATATTTACAGTTTTTAATTTTACACATCCCATAAATGCCTGCTTGCGTATAATGGTTACACCTGTCCTGATTGTAACTTTAGTAATGTTTTTGCAGTTATAAAATGAATTTGAAGCAACATCAGTTATATTTTTACGTATAATTACCTTTTTAATGCCAGTCTGTCCTTTGAAAGCGGAAGAACCAATTTTTGTAACTTTATATACTACTTTTTTATAAGTTATCTGGTTTCTTGCAATAACTGTAGCCAGGGAAACACCTTTTGCAAATCCTTTCAGTGCTACAGTGTTTTTGCCAGTAACCCTGTATATATAATTGCCAACAGTGATTTTAGTGCCAACAGCAGGAAGTGCAGTACCAGGATTTTCTGTCTGGCTGCTATCTGGTGCTGCAGCGCCGCCAGTAGTTGTGCCTGACGGAGTGTCCGGGGTTACAGCACCGCCTGTAGCTGTGCCTGTCTGGCTGCTGTCTGTTGCTGGAGGTGGTGTTACATTGTCTGTCTGGCTGTTATCCGGGGATGGTGTTATAACTGGTATCCATATCTGGTTTCCGCCACCAGACGGGGGTGTGCTTTCTTCTGGTGTGCTGCCACCAGGGGTTACAGTACCACCAGTAGCTGTATCTGACGGGGTGTCCGGGGTTACAGCACCATAAGTGCGAACTTAAGCAAGCAATCCTGGTAAAATTGCTGTATGGAACCC
>CAJUPJ010000008.1 GCA_910588655.1 uncultured Lachnospiraceae bacterium
TATGTTTTGGCAAAAATTATTTATTTTTATACCCTAAAGCCTGAATAGTAACAAAAAATATTATAAATTCAGTAGAAAAGGCTTTCTTAGCCGATAAAAATGTGTTATAATGTTTTTGGTTTTATAGACGTGGTATAAAAATGTTATAATTTCAATTGAATATTGCTGTTTGACATTTTAGTACCTGAAAAAATTGAGTTATCGTAAAACGATACAGTCAAGGAAATACAGGCAGCATGGATTTTAGTACCTGAAAAAATTGAGTTATCGTAAAACTAAGCATTTTCATAATAATCCGGCTTTCCTATTTTAGTACCTGAAAAAATTGAGTTATCGTAAAACCTGGACACTTTGGAAGCAGATGAAAGTACTATTTTAGTACCTGAAAAAATTGAGTTATCGTAAAACAGAATATCAGTTAAATAAAACTATGAAGTGATTTTAGTACCTGAAAAAATTGAGTTATCGTAAAACCCATAAGTGCCCTGAAAGTACCCATATATGATTTTAGTACCTGAAAAAATTGAGTTATCGTAAAACATAACCATGCAGATAGTACAGTCTGTTATTATTTTAGTACCTGAAAAAATTGAGTTATCATAAAACTACTGTCTGTAAGAAAACACCAGATTGTATTTATATATTTTTATCCCAAAGGAAATAATATTATATCTTTACCAGTATATTTATTTATGACAGAAACAAATGGCATGGATAATTTAGTTACTACCAGAATTAATGCTGTTATTAATGTAAAAGAACAGAGGTATAAACCACCGTTTATACCTCTCCTTTTACTACCCTCTCATTTACATACATCCTGAATTCATCAATTTTTTTATAATCTGGCTTATCTGGCAGTCCTGTATTATTTTTTGCATATTCAAGCCGTTTCTCATATTCATCCAGCAGTTCATAAAATTCACCTGAAGGCTGCCTGTTGCCATCCAGGTATTTCCCGTTGCGTATATCCATAAGCAGCTCATGCCCGTTTTCGCGGTATGTAATTATCTCCTCTTTTTCAAGAATATCTATACACATCATATATAAACGGATTAAATGTGCCATATGCTTGCCAAGTTTATCATGGCTTGCTGCCTTTTCATTCCTTTTGCCAAATTTGCTGTAACTGCTGGTTATGGCTTTCATTTCATTCCACATGCCAGCCCAGTCCCTTAATGGGTAATGTTTAAGGTTTATATCCATAAATATTTCACTGTCATATCCGTTTTGTACTGCTTTGTCTATATAAAGGCTGATTTCACCATCGTTATATGGAAAAAACCTGTCCTTAAAGTAATATTCTGCATTGCTGATGCTTTTAAGGATATATGCCTCATTCTGTGCCTGCCCTGTATACCTTGCTGCTTTGTTTTCCATGCGTCTTAGCTGGCTTCCAGCATAGCCTCCAAATGAATGTATGCAGATTTTGGACAAAAACATTTTCCTGTTTGCAAGCAGTTCCTTTCCTATATCTGTTAAATGCAGGTAATGTTCTGGCTTGCATCCAAGTATTTCTATTGTATTGGGGTTATTTGATACAAGTAACTGCATCATCTTATTAAATGAATATATTACAGTGTCAGTGACAGTTTCCACTACCTGCCCGAAATCTGTACCTAATAAAATATCTTCTTTGGAATTTATGGCAATCCCCCTTATATCCAGGTCTGAGCCTTCCTTATCCATTCCATAGGCATGGCTGCCGCCAAGAGTTAAAAGCATTATATTGCTGCCAAGGTTTTTATCTTCCCTTAGAAAAGCATAATTGCCAGACTTTAACTTTTCTTTAATCTGTAAAATATCCATCCTAATCCCCCATGCCGCGTTTTCTGCGGCTCAAATAAGTACGAAAATCACCGCTTTTGCGTTTTTCCTGTGTGAAACTTAATACTTCTTAGGTAGTGTTTTCCGCCACCTTACAATGGCTTGATTACAAGTTCCCTGCCACCTATAGAACCTGACAGTATATTTTTAATTATGCCTGCTGCCTGTTCATCCGCTTTCCTGGCAAGCCCGTCTACATTGGCATGGGCTGTTACATCCTCTTTTGAAATTGACATCGCATCAACTACATCATTTTTATCTGTCCAGTTAAACAGTGCATGTCTTTCATCATAAAATTCTATGCTGGAAGGGTCTACATCTATTGACTGTATTTCTGCTTCTGGCATTTCCACCACAACTTTGTCATCAGTAATTTTAATGCTTACATCTGAAAAGTTTATCCCTGCACGTATATTTGCAGTATATCTCATTGAAAAACCCTTCTGCGTCAGAAGCGGGATTTCCCCTTCTGAATAAATTATTAAACCGCTGTATACCATTTCAGCAGTTGTAAGCTCACTTACGCCATTAATTTTTTCACTAATATATGCTGTTGTAATTTCGGGCTGTTTGTCTTTATATATCATGCGCCCTGCCCTGAAGCCTGCAAATACTGCTAAAAGAATTACTGCAATTACTACAAATATTCCTATTTTAAATTTAAGCCCAATGTAAACCCTTTTATCTTCTGCCATAAAAATTTCTCCCTTTTGTATAATTACTGTATATAATTATATCAGGGTAATAACGCTTGTCAACAGCTTATCTTCCGCCAGCCTGGTATTTACAGTATTTTCTTTTTCCAATAAAGAAAAATACAATGCCAATTACAATATATGCAAAAAATGCCATCTGCCATAATGTAAATTTTATGCCAAATACATTCCAGAGACGTAAATCAAAAAATCCTTCATCTGCTTTTAACAGGTTAATTGGAATTGTATGCCATATTTTACCAATAAATTTAAAATCTGCTGGAATGGCGGCTAAGCGTGCAAGCAGGAACGCAACAGCAATTACTATTGCCATTGTACCTGTATTGCTTTTAAGCAGTTCTGACAATACCATTGTAACTATGCTTAGTACAACTGAGGATAAGAAAAGCAGCAATACCATTATTATTGCAGTTTTGCCTGCGGAAATATTTCCTGGGTACAATGGGGCAATTACTACCTGTACCATTGCTGTAAAGCTGCCTGTGCCATATATTCCAATAAAACAGGCTAGTGTTATGCCAGATAAAATTAATGTTGCACCTATCGTCACTATAGAGCCTGCCATTATTTTGGCAGTATAGCTCTGCCACCTGCCATATTTTGTACATAAAATTAACTGGTCTGTCCTTCTTATATGTTCATCTGTAAATATGCTTGTTATGCAGATTGCTATAAAAAATGTTATAAACATGCAGATATAATAACATCCGCCCATATCAATTATATTTTCATATACCCCGCCATACTTGTATGTGAAAACCTCTGGAAGCTCTTTTTCCTTTTCACGCCAGTATTCTTTCTCGGCTTTTGACAGTTTGTAATCATCATATATAATTTCCTGTTTTTTATGCCTTGCACTATACAGCATTTCCTGTACCAGCGCACTTGTCTTGCCTTCATTTTCAATACCGCCTGCCATAGACTGCACAAGACGGCTTATTATTTCATACGGTCTTACCTTGTTATTATATTCACCAGAAGAAAGATACTCATAACTTTCCCTTTCCCCATCTTTTTCTGGAATATATTTCTGGCTTTCTTCAATTTCTGCAAGAAGTGTATTATCAATTTTCCTTCCTGACAGTTTTTCAGAATTTCTTCTGTCTGTTTTAAACCAGTCTGCCTTTGTTTCAAGAAATTTCCCATCCACATATCTTGATGCTATAAAATAAGCACCACATGTAAGGAAAAGCTGGAATACAAGGAAAATTGCAAATGTAATCCACACTATTTTTTTCTGTAATATTTTCTTTAATTCAAAACCTGTAAGCCTTGTCATATATCTCCTCTTTTCTGCGCTTGTTTCTGCTGCCAGAACTGCGCTATTCTCCAAATTCATCCAGATAGAACTCTTCCAGCCCGCCCTCAATTTCACTGCTTGGTGCATTAAATATAAGGCTGCCATCTTTCATCATAAGAATATAATCTGCAATATGTTCCACATCGGATACAATATGCGTAGATAAAATTACTATGCTTTCTTTGCCTGCATCTTCTATTACATTACGGAAACGCACCCTTTCTTTCGGGTCAAGCCCTGCTGTAGGCTCATCCATTACAAGTATTTTGGGATAGTTTAAAAGTGCCTGCGCAATCCCAAGCCTCTGTTTCATGCCGCCAGAGTAGGTTTTTATCTTTTTCTTTGCAACATCAGAAAGCGAAACAAAGTCCAGCAGCTCTTTTATCCTTTTTTGTGCACTTCTCTTGTCAAAGCCTTTTAATGCTGACATATACATAAGAAAGTCCCATGCTGTAAATGACGGGTAATAGCCGAAATCCTGCGGCAGATACCCTAATATGTTCCTGTACTCTTCCTCACCTGAATCAATGCCATCAAATGTAACAGTCCCGCTTGTTGGTGCAAGTATGCCACATAACATTCTCATAAATGTGGTTTTTCCTGCACCATTAGCACCCAGAAGCCCATATACGCCCTTTGTAAATTCCACTGATACCCTGTCTACTGCAATTTTATTTTTATACTGCTTTGAAAGCCTGTCTGCTATTAGTTTCATTCTTATAATCCATCCTTTCCTGTCCTGGCATATCTGCCATTTTATGCCCTGCTGCCAGCCGCATCTGCCATTTTATAACCTTCATAGCTGGCAGCCGCCAGAAGCACTATAACCGCAGCCAGCCATATGCCTATATACCTTGCACTGTATATCCAGCTATACGAATAAACACCTTTTAAATTTATAATGCTTATAACTGCGCCAAAAGCACTACTAAAATATACCCCTTCCCTGGACGGGAATTTCCTTAATATTGCAAAACCACCTGTTGCAGATGATAAATATGGCACAAGCATATATAACATGTTCCTGCACATCCCGCCTCCAGATAACCCTGCTACTGCCAGAAGCATAAGCATGTTTACTGCACCAGTTATAATAACCCTCATCATAATAACGCTTTTAATGGTAAACCTTGATGACATTTCAAATTCACGCATGCCATAAATAACTGAACGCATGCTTTCTGAAAGCGAAAACGCCACAATAAATGGCAATGCAGCAGATAAAAGCCATAACATATCCTCTGAAATATATCTGCTGGATATAAATATACAGGCAAATATAAATGCAGAAAGTGTCCACAGCCATTTGGAAATATAAAAAAACTGCACCCATGCCATATAAATAATGTTGGTTTTTCCTGGTGGCTGCACATGGATATGGGACATTTTTTCCAAAAATGCCTGCTTTCTTTCTGGCTCCGGGGCTTCAAAATATTTCCTTATCTCCTGTAAATCTTTTTTGCCTGGTTTAATCATATGAAAGCCTCCTTTCCAGCTTTTTAAGAATTTTTTTAACCTCCCTGTATACTGCAAACCTGGAAATGCCATATATTTTACCTATATCCTCTACAGAGACTTCATTGGCAAAACGGAGCAGTATAATTTCACGTTCCCTGTCTGAAAGCTGGTCTAATGCCATTTGCAGGGAAATATTTTCTATTATTTTATCCTCGTGGCTGTCTGCTGGCAAATCCTCTGGTATCTCCACAGTTTTCTTCCTGCGGTATTCATCTGTGCAAAGATTTCTGGCAACAGTATATAAAAATGCCAGGGGATTTTTTATTTCTTTGTACCTGCTGTTTTCTATAAGCTTTAAAAATGCCTCCTGCGTAATATCCTCTGCTGCCTGTACATTATGAAGCTTAAAGTAACAGTAGCGGTACAGCTTGTCATACTGCCCGTCAGTCCCAGTAAACATAAATACCCTCCTTTCCATTATTATACAGGCATAAAACACAAATCTTTCCAGGGATTTTTACAGCCTGTATTATATATGACGTTTTATAATACAGTAATGTGCGGAAAAAAACAAAAAAATAACAGCATAATTCCAAAATGCTGTTATTTTCTTATATATAAAATATAGTGTGCCTGGTATATTATCCAAGCCTTTTATTATCTTCCACAAGTGTCCCGAGCCTGTCCTTTACATCATCAGAAGTAGTTAAAATAACCTCGGCTGAAGCTGCTATCTGTTCTGTAGAAGCTGCCAGGCTGTCAACCCTCAGGTTAATATCTGTTGTAATATCCATAAGGTTCTGGCTGTCTTCTATTATCTTTGAAACATATTGTAATATCTTTCCCTGGCTCGCATTGCTTCTTGACGCAGTATCACGCGAACTTGTAGCAAGGTTATTTATTTCATCTGCCACTACTGCAAAGCCCCTTCCGGCTTCCCCTGCCCTTGCTGCTTCAATGCTTGCATTAAGTGCAAGAAGGTTTGTCTGCTCTGCTATAGACACAACATCTTCATTATTATGTGTGAGTTCTGCTATCATATCATTAATTTCATACATTGATTTATTCAAATCCCGGCAGAAATCGGTAATTTCATGCATATGCTTTGCAATTTCCGTACTTTCCTCTGCATTGCTTGCATTGCCGTCTGCCATGTTGTCAACTGCTTCATGCAGGACTTCAAAGCTATCATTAATTTCATTTACTGTTATAATAATATTTTCTCCATGCTTCTTTACAATCTCTTTTTCTTCTTCATTTTCCCTTGCGAGCATCATTGCATTCTCACGCTGCTCTTCAACCTGGTTCTTAATATAATAAATACAGTTTTCCTTTTTATTAAAACCATTATGTATTGCTGTAACCATATCTTCACAACTGTCATAACCGCAGCATGAACAGTTGATATGCTGTGTTTCATATGTAGTTTTATTCATGCTGTTAAATATAGCCTGTTTCTGTTCTTCAGAAGGTATGCTGTTCTGGCACTGTGCCGAAAGGTTCTCATAAGTCCTTAAATAGTCGTTAAGGTCTAAGTTCCTGAACTGGTGGTTAAACTTCCTTAGCCTCTGTTTAGGCGAAAGCTTCTTAGACCATGCACTTGCCAGGCTGTTCTTCTTAACATCTTCCCTTATCTTAAGCACATTGTAAAGTGCATCATCTGTTTTTGAGATTTCTGGTTCTGTAGCAGTGCCACAAAGACATCCGTCAGCACAGTTAAGGGCATCTATAAAAAGATATGGGGTCTTGTCTTTTGCTATCCTGTCTTTGTTCTTTTCAAGGAACTCATACATATGCTTCTCGCCCTCTATCTGCCTTATAAATACACTTTCCCCTAAGAACCAGTATACGTTTTCTTTAAGGCCTCCAGGCATAGGGTAAAGAGAACCAAGCCCGTACTCAATCTCATCAGAACATAAATCCCCATGTATATTATGTCTCTTCACGTACTCCATAAGATGGGAAAATGTTACATTATATTGTATATACCCCTTGTTAGCCGGCTCTTCCATTTCAAGCTTTTTAGCTATACATGGACTTATAAATGCAAGCTTGTCCGTAATGCCCATAACCTTACGTGCATATATTGCAGCACACATCATAGGGCTTTGTACTGGAAAAAGCTTTGGTATAAGTTCAGGTATGTAACGTTCAATATATCCTACAACAGCAGGACATGGCTGTGAAATGCCCCCTGTAAAATTGTGCTTCTGGATATAATTCAGATAACCCCATGTAGTAATATCTGCCCCAAAAGACACACTTATAATCCTGTTTACACCAAGACCTTTTAACCCTCCAAGCACTTTTTCATATTCACCAGGATAATTTGCCTTAAATGCGGGGGCAAGCAGCAGAGAAATCCGCTCCCCCTTCTTCAGTGCATTAAAAAATTCCTCAGTATCATCTATAAATTCCCTTGCACTATGTTCACATACATCAAAACAAGCACCACATGCTACACATTTACTGCCATCTACATCTATCCTGTTCCTGCCTTCTGCTTCGGATGACCTGCAGGCTCCCACACAGCTACAGACACTTATGCATTTATTACACCCAATACAATTATCATTAGTAACTACCAGACCCCCGTTTACCATATGTGGACCTCCATTCAGTATAGATTTTTAATTATTTTAAACATTTTTAATAATTATACCATATCCGAAATGTGATTTCCACTATAAAGTTTACAGCAGATAACAGTTTGCGTACTAAAAGTGTCATCAATTAATTGTCACTTTCTATCTCATCTATAATAGGTATTACCTGTGAAAGCATATTATCCATATCTTCAAACATGGAACTTTTAGTAGTATTTAATTCACTTGCCCTGTCTATATGTTTTACAACTTCATTATATTGTCTCTCTGTATTTGCAAAGAGCTGTTTAAATTCCCTTAATTTATCCTGTGATGCACTTACAGTCTCCTTTATCTGTCCATGTACTGTCCCGGCACTCCCTGTTGCTGTAATAATTGCATCAAACATAGCATGTGTCTTATCAACATTTTCCATACTTTCTGTCATTGCCCTGTTTGAAGCAGTAATGCTTTCGCTCATTTTCCCAGTACCACATTCTACACTGCCAATCCCTGTATCAACTAACCCTGCAAGGTCTTTAATTTCATCAGCCAAGCTTTTTACTTCGCCTGCAACTACTGCAAACCCCTTGCCATGTCCGCCTGCCTTCGCTGCTTCAATAGAAGCATTAAGTGCAAGTATATTTGTCTGGTCTGCAATTTTAACTATCTGTTTCATGGATTTTTTAATATTTTCAATTGCTTCCTGGAAATCTGCAAATGTATCCTGTATTTCACTAAAGCAGTCCTGTACCTGGTTTGAACTGGATTTCAGCCCGTTTACCTGCTGCTGTGCTTCTTTTACTTTATTGGTAATTTCATCTTTAACTAATGCAAACTGCCCTGATACATTATCCACTGATGTAAAAACATCATTAAATGTATCAAGCTTTTCTTTAAGTGCCATATCTTCCTTGAGCACGCTCTGGAATGCCAGTCTTATGCCCCTTAATTCATTAAGCAATTCAACCTCTTTAAGTACCAGCTCTTTCCTGTAATCCTGAAGGCTGTTTGCAACATGTACAACTGGATACAGCCCTGTCCCGTCTGCTGTCTTGTACCGCCTGTTCCTGTACTTAGGTAAAAACATCTTATATCCTCCTGGTTCTATTAATATGTATCCTTAGCAGCTACTCAAATACCACGCAAGTCATTGACTGGTTCACAAACTGGCTGTTATAATGCTCGCCATAACCTACAAGCCCTGCATGGCTGCCAAGCCTTCCCATAGCATCCAGATAATTGTTCATTTCATTATTCTGGCTGAATAAAAGATAGCGGAACAGGCAGTTTACAGAAAATACTGCCGAAATACGCTGGAAATCCTGGTGTATTTTCTGGATTGTACCTTCCACGACCCTTCTGTAATCCTGTAATTCAAGAAGTATTAATACATCCGAATCATTTACCTGCCTGTAACATGTAAGAGCCCCGCCCTCTACAGCTTTTATGGATACAATACATACATCTTTTCCGCTTAATTTGCCTAGCGGGTTTTTAAATGTCTGTTCTGTAATATCACTTTCCTGTATATTTAAGACCTCCTGGTACACCTGCTTTGCCGGTCTTCCATTAAGTTTTCCAACCAGGTAGTTGCTGCGGTCTGTTTCAGATGCAATAAGTTTGTTCATGTTCATTGGCCGGTAAATATTTTCCTTATACGCTCTTACCCTTCCGTTCTTGTTCTTAACTAATGCATATGCAGCAGCATCATTATAGACTTTTCCATTGGCTGAAACCTTGCCAGCATCCCCTGTGCCGCCTACAAGGGAAATATTTTTCTTCTTAAGCATACTGTATGCTGTTGTTAATACACATGCATCATTTCCTGAACAGAAATCAATACATATGGTATTATCTCCTGACGCCTTGATTTTGTGCATATCCTGTTCTATGCGCTGTATGTATTTTACTGGCATGACAGATACCTGTTCAAGTACGTTGGTAACAGCTTCTACTCCGTCCGTATGTGCTATAATGCTTACTCCTTCTTCTGTGACCCTTGTGTCATAACCCATACCAATACACCCTATGCTTGGAACTTTTGGAAATAATTTCTCCAGTTCTGCCACATGTTGTTCAAACTGGTTTGTGTTTGATATAAGCATGATGAATTCCGGATTTGATAATCCTCTTGCGGCTTCTGCCAGGTTTCCTCTCTGGCTTCTCCCAAAAAACTGTTTCATGGCTTATCTCCTTATAAATATGCTTCTGTAGTTAAATCCCCACCGCAATTAGTTCTTTTCATATAGAATAACCTATAAATGAATTTTCTGCAAGTAAATTTATATGATTAACAGTTATCTGGTGTTTTTGCGGTTTTGCGTGTGGATTGGCGGACGGACGGTTTAGTGTGCCAGAGCCAGAATTTTCCATACAGAGGTACGCTCCCGCTACGTCAAGCCACGCAGCGGCATATAAAGCACCCCTGTATGGAATGATTACTGGCATCTGGCACGCGAAACCTGTTATCAAAAACCCACACCCATCACAGAATAATAAGATAACTGTAAACAGGGTGGTGGCAGGCACTGGCTCCATGCATAAAATAAATATATAAGCCAGAAGGGCTTTTATTAATTAAATGATAAAAAGGTTGCAAAAATGTATAATATCATTTATTATGTGATATAGTATACAATTTGGTAGTTATGCTGCCTATGTGTAAACCTGGAGGTAAAATATGCGGTTAAAAAGTAAACGGAACGTGCTTACAGAAGCCGTTTCAGAGTTAAAGGATGTGGATTATACTAAAGTACCTGGACTTGATAGTATTTACCACAGGCTTTCTAAGGGCAGGGAAGAGTTTGCAGGAGTATTTGAAAAGAACATCAAGGCTGTTATGCAGATAAGCTCCCTTGACCTGGCAATGCAGCACCAGACTGAAAGAATAGAAGACATATACCATAAGGTGTCTAAAGCAACAGAAACTATTTTTGGCATTTCTGCTGACAGCCCTTATTCAGCAGGGCATACAAATAACCAGCATGAAGAGCTTACAAATACAATTATTGATATTTCTTCTAAGACTGAAGAAGTACACAGGAAAATAGGAACAAGCCAGGAAGAACTGACAACGATTAAAAACCTTTCTGAACAGACTATTGAAGATTCAAAAGAAATGCAGAAGGATATGGACCAGCTTATTGGAATAATTAATACTATGACAGGGATTATTGCAGGGATTGATACCATATCATTACAGACAAACCTGCTGGCATTAAATGCTTCTATTGAAGCCGCCAAAGCTGGCCAGGCTGGAAAGGGGTTTGCTGTTGTAGCTACTGAAATACGCGGGCTTGCAGAAGAAACACAAAAACTTACCAGCAGCATGGGCGAATTCGTGGAAGAGATTAAACACGCTTCACAAAAAAGTGCAGAAAGTGCCAAGGAAACCATCAATGCACTTGGTGCTGTGACAGGCAAAATTGAACAGGTATGGGAATTAAATAATGACAATAAAAAGCATATTTCCGAAGTAAGTGAAGCTATCAGTTCTATTGCCGCTGTAAGTGAAGAAATCACAAGCACAATGACAGAGATGGAGAACCAGCTTATTGACAGCACAGGATATATGCGTGAGGTAGAACAGGAATTAAGGAAATCTTCAGAACCTGTAACTGTTATAGAACAGATACTTGACGAATCAGTAAAGCAGATGGGGGCTATGTCTGATGATGCATTTTACCACCTTGAAAACGGCGAATTTGCAGCATATATGGAAAATGCAATTTCAGCACATAATACATGGCTTAACAATCTTGAAAAAATTGTTAAGGAACACACAATCCTTCCATTGCAGCTTGACCCTTCAAAATGTGGTTTCGGGCATTTTTACAATGCTATGGTTCCAAAAATACCTGGGGTGCTTCCAATCTGGATTGGACTTGGTGCAAAGCATAAGAAGTTCCACGGATATGGCACAGAAGTTATAAATGCAATAGCAAATAATGATTACTACCTTGCAGAACAGGTTTATACAGAAGCCAGGGAATATTCAAGAAATCTTATTTCAGATATGGAAAAGATTATAGATATCTGTATAAATAAATAGAATAGTTTTAAAAATATACAAAGCCTGTGGTGTCATTTGTAAATACCACAGGCTTTATTAAACTGTCTTCTTAATGCTGTTAAAGCGGCTCACAAATATCATAAATTGCCTTTTCCAGCTTCTTATATGATTCTTCATTTACAGCACCATAAATTAACTGTATGCCACCGTCTTCTGCACTGTCACAGCTAAGGGCAGCTATAAGGTTGCCAGGGTCGTTGCTGTAAAATGTAATTTCTATATCATCTGATATCCAGTACATTTTAAATGGGAACTTCCCAAGCCTGGCTTCAAATTCTTCTATATCATCAAGGGATAAATAATAAAAGTCCTCTGGATTATATTCAAATGTAAATGCTGCTTCATATGCTGATGCTGCCATAAGGAATTCACTAAAAGAAGACGCACATAAATTTATCTCTTTTCTTTCACCACACCATAAATATACTGGCGGGTCAGCCAGTGGCAAATCCTCTTTACGTACATATGCCTGGCACACTCCCTGGTTTTCATTTAACAGGATAATGCCTTCATCAAAATCCTGTATCCATGAATATTTAAAATAATCATGTGGCATAATCCATGTATCCTGCCCATACTGGAACTCCTTTGTATTGCCTGCTTTTAGATAAAATTCTTCCAGCACCTCTGGTATTTCCCCAAATTTCTGTTTTAACTTATCTATTTCTTCTGGTGTACTGCCATGGAATTTCTTTATATCATAAACCCTCTTTATAAAGCCATAATCCAGCATAAAATACCTCCCCTCTGTTATTCCTGTATAAAGGCATAACCCCCATAATGCCATGCCTGCACAGGAATTCCAGGACTATTTCCTTACAAGAAGTGACTTTCCTGTCATCTCTTCTGGCTGTTCAAGCCCCATAATCTCAATAAGGGTTGGTGCTATATCAGCAAGGCATCCGCCCTCACGCAATGTATAATCCTCATCATAATTTACAAGTATAAATGGTACAGGGTTTGTTGTATGTGCTGTAAACGGAATTCCTGTTTCATAATCAACCATCTGTTCTGCATTACCGTGGTCAGCACATATAAACAGCACACCATCTGCCTTTTTAACAGCTTCCACAGCAGAGCCCACACACTGGTCAATACGTTCAACCGCTTTAATAGCAGCAGAAATCACGCCTGTATGTCCTACCATGTCAGGATTTGCAAAGTTAATTACAATAACATCATATTTGCCTGATGTAATAGCAGCGTCCAGTCTTTCACCTACTTCCGGTGCACTCATCTCAGGTTTTAAATCATAAGTTGCTACATCTGGTGATTTTACAAGTGAGCGCTCTTCATCTTTATTTGGCTCTTCTATACCACCATTAAAGAAGAATGTTACATGTGCATATTTTTCAGTTTCTGCAAGGCGGAGCTGTGTCTTGCCATTAGCCGCAAGGAACTCTCCAAATGTATTTGTGATGCTTTCTTTTTCAAACGCAACCTGTTTATTGCCTATTGTTTCGTCGTAATCTGTAAAACATACATATGTGAGTGGCATAAAACCATTAGCACGTTCAAATTTATCAAAACTTTCATCACAGAACGTACGTGTAATCTCCCTTGCCCTGTCAGGACGGAAATTAAAGAATATAACAGAGTCGCCTGGCTTAATTGTTGCAACTGGCCTGCCGCCTTCAGTAATAACTGCAGGTACAACAAATTCGTCATTAACACCATCTGCATAAGAGTCTGCTACTGCCTGCACTGCATTATCTGACATAACGCCTTCACCCTTGACAAGCGCATTATATGCCTTTTCAACACGGTCCCAGTTATTATCCCTGTCCATCGCATAATAACGGCCATGCACACTTGCAATCTTCCCTGTGCCAATTTCATCAATCTTTGCCTGGAGCTCTTCAATAAATCCTTTGCCTGATGCCGGAGGTGTATCACGGCCGTCCAGGAATGTGTGTACAAATACATTCTGTACACCATTTTTCTTTGCAAGCTCAAGAAGCCCATAAAGATGTGTATTGTGGCTGTGTACCCCGCCATCTGATAAAAGCCCGTATAAATGAAGGTCTGAATTATTTTTCCTGACATTTTCTATAGCAGAAAGAAGTGCTTTGTTTTCAAAAAATGTGCCCTCTTCAATTGCTTTTGTAATACGTGTAAGTTCCTGGTAAATAATACGGCCTGCCCCGATATTCATATGTCCTACTTCAGAATTACCCATCTGCCCGTCAGGAAGACCTACAGAAAGACCGCTTGCATTTCCCTTCTGGAAAGGACACTCTGCCATAAGCTTGTCCATAACAGGTGTATCTGCCTGTGCAATCGCATTTCCCTCTGTCTTGTCATTAAGCCCGTATCCATCAAGTACCATTAAAACAACTGGTTTTTTACTCATAATAATTCCCTTTCTTATCTTATTTTTTATTAATAACTGCTCCTCTTAAAATAGAAGTATACATTATTTATCATTGCAAGTCAAACCATATAAGAGCCTTGCCCTTGCACATAAACTATCCTCCATGCCAGGAAGGTAATATATGCAAAACTACAGCTGAAACACCAAAGCATATTAAAAGTTCTGGTAATGTAACAGGGCTGCTAATAATGCTTTTTAGCATAAATCTCCATCCTTTCCTGGCTCTTGTAAACCTGGCTGTTTATAATAAAAACCAGGTACAAAACCCATGCAATTATTATATATTCTATAGTAAAGATGTCGGATTATCAACTAAATAATTTTTTACAATTTTACCAATTACTAAATCTACAAACAATTTATAAAAAACTAAATTAATTTACAAAAAACTAATATAGCATACTATAATAACAGTTTATTTTGTATGCTTTTACTAGTTTTTCTTATTTTTTAGCACAAAAACTTGAATATTTTTACCAATTATAGTATAATTTTATTATTTAGAAAAGGGTTAGGGTTTATATTATTTTATATTAATTAATAAACCCAGAGAGGAGAACGTATGAAATACACAAACAAATTAAAAGGAGTGCTTGTCTGTTTTCTTCTTGTCTTATGTGCCGTTGTACCAGTTGCATGTGGAAAAGACAACCAGAAAAAAACAGATAGCAGCAGCGGCAGCGCTGGCAACAGTAAAGGGCTTATAACAGTAGGCTATGTGCAGTCTGGTACTGGAAGTTCCTGGAGTCTTGCAAATGTTGAATCCATACAGCAGAACTGCACCGAAGAAAATGGCATTAATCTTATCTATGAATGTGCAGAAGACGACTTTGACAACCAGCTTTCTATTGTCCGTTCTTTTATTGAACAGAAAGTAGACCTTATCAGTTTCACCCCTATTGTTTCAGAAGGATGGGATGATGTGCTTAAAGATGCAAAGGAAGCAGGCATACCTGTCATTATAATGGACCGTATGGTAGAAACTGATGATGATACACTTTTTGAGTGCTGGATTGGTTCAAACTTTTTACTTGAAGGCTATAAAGCGGCTGACTGGCTTATTGAATATATGAAATCCCTTAATTTAAAGAAAGACCGCTACAATGTTGCACTGTTACAGGGAGCTATCGGTTCTAGTGCAGAAATGGGCCGCACACAGGGTGTTGAGGAGATGTTAAACACAGCTGGAAACTTTAAATTTGTATATAAGGATACTGGCAATTTCAACCGTGACGGCGGTATCGAAAATATGCAGAAAATCCTTAACAAAAAACTGGATATTGATATTTTAATTGCCGAAAATGACGATATGGCACTTGGCGCTATTGAAGTTATGGAGAAAAACGGGATTAAACCAGGCAAAGATATAGTAATTGTTTCATTTGATGGCATACATGACGCATTTGAAGCAATGATAAACGGCAAAATCAACTGTGTTATGGAATGTAACCCATTAACAGGAAAACTTCTTGCAAGTGCTGTACAGACAGTAATCAACGGAGACCCGATATCTAAGAAGAATTATGTCCTGGAAGAACTTTTCCCTGCTGATACTGCTGCTGATTACATAGACAACAGGAAATATTAGAGGAGGGAACGTATTATGAAACAACTGAACAAATTAAACAGTATTGCAGTAAGGCTGATATCTGGTTTTATGGTTGTAATTGTTTTAATTATAGCACTTGGTGTAGTTTCCTACAACAGTTCTTCTACTGCAATGACTAATTCATATAAACAAAATATGGCAGGAACTGTAAATACTACTTCGACATACCTTGAACTTGGAATGTCACAGGTAAGTGCAGAAGCCCAGAAAATTATTGATAACAGTGATTTTTATAATTACTACCGCGGCGCATATAAAAATGACAGGCCACATGAATATATGCTCTGGAGTTCTTTATATAATATAGTGCAGTCCGCTGCAAGCGCAAGTGAATTTATAATGGCAATATCTGTATTTGGTTCTTATGGTGATGCCATTTCCTCAGCCGGGGATATTGAAGCAGGGTTTTATGATACATTTAAAAAGTCTGTTCCAGAAAATGCAGAAGACGGCATATGGATAAGTTCTCATGAAGAACTTGATAAACAGCTGCATATTGACAAAAGCCGCTATGCTGTTTCTTATGTAAGGTCATTTACTAATTTTGATGGTTATGTTGTAATTGATATTAATGCAAAAGCTGTTACAAATGTACTTAAAAACCTTGAACTTGATGAAAAAAGCATTATAGGCTATGTATCACCAGACGGCTCAGAAATCCTAAATACAGATAAAAAAGAAACTGTATTTTCAGGACAGGACTTCTATAAAGAAGCTATATCAAACGAAGGCCTTCTGTCAATGGTCCAGTACCAGAAACAGAAATACCTCTTTGCATGTTCACCTATTGCAGAAACAGGTTCAAGCGTATGCTGCCTTGTGCCTCAGAAAGTAATGTTAAGCCAGGCTTATGAAATCCGTAATATGACAATAGGTATTACAATTACTGCAATTATTATTGCATTTTTAATTGCCCTGTTCCTTGCATTTAATATACATAAAGCAATCAGCACTGCCATCGGCGTACTTGAAAAAGCAGCAGGCGGCGACCTTACAGGCAATGTCAATATTAAAAGAAAAGACGAATTTGGTGTACTTGCAACAAGTATTAACAGCATGATTGCCAATATGAAAGTCCTGTTAAACAAAGTAGACCATATCAGCACACTTGTCCAGTCATCATCAGATAATGTAAACAGCACTTCAGAACTGCTTGTTTACTCTTCTGATGAAATCTGCAATGCAATATCTGAAATTGAATCAGGTACTTCATCACAGGCAATAGAAGCAGAAAGGTGTCTTGAACAGATGGCAGGGCTGTCTGACAAGATAAACACGCTTACTACAAATACAAGCGCTATCGAAACAATTTCGCATGACACTAAAGTATTCGCAGGCCAGGGAATTGATATTATAGACAAATTAAATAAACGTTCCAAAGATACACAGGAAGTTACCCAAGCAGTAATTGAAGGTATTGGCAAGTTAAATGACGAAACCAATACTATTGAAAATATTGTTGAAGTAATAAGCTCCATATCTGACCAGACCAGCCTCTTAAGCTTAAACGCTTCTATTGAAGCAGCACGTGCCGGCGAGTCAGGCAAAGGCTTTGCAGTAGTTGCAGATGAAATAAGAAAACTTGCAGATGAATCAATGCAGGCAGTAAGCAGGATTTCCGATATTATTACACGTATTAACACACAGACAGAACTTACTGTAGAAACTGCCAGACGTGCAGAACAGATTGTCGGTGCACAGCAGGATGCCCTTGTAACTACAATTAACTTATTTAACACAATCAACAAACATATTGAAGACCTGGCAGATAACCTTGACGATATTACAAGGGGAATTGAGCAGATGTCTATTGCAAAAGATGAAACACTTTCTGCAATACAAAGCATTTCCGATGTTTCAGACCGTGCCGCAGCATCCACTTCACAGGTATCTTCTACTATTGTAAACCAGATGGATGCAGTTAAAAACCTGAATGATGATGCAGAAACCCTTAATAATAATTCAAGGGACTTAATGGATGCAGTTACACAGTTTAAATTAAATTAATAATACTAGTTTAAATTTACCAGAACAGGCAGGATAAATATTTATCCTGCCTGTTTTCATAGTTGCAAATTTTATCCAGCCCACTCATCCATTCGCAAAAACCGCTATAAACAGGTAATATTACCAGCTTTTTTATTCTTTATAAAGTGCATAAAAGTCTGACTCTGCGTTTTCCCACTGTCTGTGGTAAAACTTCCTGGCATCATCAAGGGCATTATTATATACATATCTGCCTAATGTTTCCATAAAAAAGTTATATATATCCTCCTGCCCGATATAGCCTAAATCCATACCATGTTCTTCTTTAAAAAAATAATGGATTTCTTCCATCATCCTCTTTTTATCTTCTTCTTTAATACCCGGCATAATAACCTCCATTAACAAAGATACTGGTCAAATATTTCTTCAAGTATATTATTCATATCGTTGTCATCTATACCAAACTCTTCCAGTATGCCTGCTTTCATGTTTTCATATAACTCCATGCTCTCTTCTTCATCCTGGTTATCCCAGTCATTATAATTATTTATCCCATATCCAGTTAACATTTCTATTGTTGCATTTATTATTAACTGCTTTTCTTCTTTATCCATATTCCTGTCCTCCTGTTTATGCACGTTTTAAATATTCCATATAAAAACCTGTCCCGTTTCTTTTATCAAAACTTTCTGCAATTGTTTCTGATTCTTTATAGAACCAGTCTGCAAGTAAAGAAGTTTCATAAATGCCATCTTTTCTCCATTGTGCAAATTCTTCTGGAAGTTCCATTTCTATAGATTGTTTCTTTTTGGAAAGTTCCCTGAAAAGTGCCCATGAACCTGTATAAAAATAAAACTTTGCCTGCTTGTCCCATATTCCATTTGTCCATTCCAGGCGTTTCTGGAAAAGTTTTACCCCTTTTGTTGTATTTTTATATGCAAAATATTGCAGGACTTTACCTATATGCCTTAAATCCCCCTGGTCATTATTGCATTTCTTATAAAGTTTCCTTGCATATGGCACAGCACTTGCTATATCACCATTAAAAAGAAAATACTCTAAATAATAAGACCACAGGTTTGGAAAGGTATCATCACACACATCTATAATCCCTTTTTCAACTTTTTCTGAATATGTATCTGCCTTTTCTTTCTGCCCCATAGACAGATAAAGGCGGGCAGCATAAGCATGTTCACATGAATAACAGTCAAAACGGTCATCTGGTTTTGTATTCCATGCCTTCTGTAAATATTCTTCCGCTTTTTCATGGTCAATGTACAGCCATTTCCAGAATACCTGCCAGTAATAGCTTCTCTCTGCCATCCCAAACTGTTTCACAAGGCTGTAAAGCCCGTCAAGCATATTATCCCACTGTTCCAGTGAAACCTGCGGCAGACATGCTATTGTATCAACACCAAGTATAACAGCCATAATATAAGCCTCTTTGCCAAGTGTGTCCCCTTTATGCCTCTCAACAGCAGCAGGGTTTTCTTTAAAAACATTTTCAAGCTCTGTTACAACAGGAATACATTTAACTGCATCACCATGAAAATACTGCTCTGCAATATAATCAAAACGCATGTACATTCTCCAGTAATTATCCCCTGCCTGGTCTGCTTGGACAATGGCATCCTTTAACATATCTATCCTTGGCTTGCCACGCTTCTGCATATGTATAATATTAATTAAGCTGTTTCCGTCAAATTCATTATTTTTCATACTATCCCCCGTTCTTTTTATATGGTATAATTCCTGATTTCTTCTAATAGTTCATAATTCTTTATCATTTTATTAATATATGTATTAATATTTTTCAAAATATTACAACTTTTCATACAACAATAATATGCTTCTTCATCATTGCCAGCAAAAAACCTAAGTAAAGCATTTACATAATGTGATTCTGCAATACGCACATCATTTTCAATATACAAATTTCTTTTTATTTCCAAAGCTGTACTGGCGTTTTGGATTGAATTATAAATATCTCCTTTAATAACCCCCTCATACCATGCTTTTACCGTTAGATACATTGCATTTTGTACTTCATTCCTGGAATTCTGTCCCAATAACTCTAACATTCCGCTGTTTTCTGCACTTTCTTCGGGATATATTTCAAGGTATATTATAAAAAAATTATAATATATATGAAAAAATTCCCTGTTTCCGTCTGCTTCCAGTATATTAATACTTTCCATAACTTGTAAAATAATTCTTTTTACTTCATCTATTTTGCCAAGCTTTATCTGGCATAATGCAATCCTGCTATAAATTTGTATCTTGTATTCTTTTATTGTAATATCTTCTAAAAAGTCAAAAAGGTCTGTACATATATCAGATAAAATATCACTATACAGAACATAAGATTTATTATAATCCCCAATATACAGATAATTATCTGCCATACCCAGCTTAGTTTCTATAAAAATACTTATATTTCTAATTATATTTTCATCTTTTAAAAGAGTCTGGTATACCTGTATTGCCTTCTTAAATTTTTTTTGGGCAGTTGCTACTTTTGCAAAATTTAACTGTATTTTATAATATAACATACCATCATATTGTGTGTCTGAAAGTTTTATATAATCCAGGAATTTGTTTGTATCATTTTCTAATTTTTCAAATATATCCTCACTTATCTTTATATGAAGAAAAGTATCTAAACTTTCAAAAATATTGTCTTTTGCATCATATATATTCTCTTTTAAGTTCTTTTGCATTACTTTAGTTTTTAGATACATATCTTCTGGAAAGATATAACTAAAACTACTGTTATATTTTCTTAAATAACGTTCCCGGAATCCACAATAACTATATAAATTAGGCAATTTTTCCTGTATATATAATTCTATATACAGTGGAACAATAAAAATACAATATTTGCACCTTTCTAAGATAAGGTCACGTCCAAGATTAAATTTTTCCAGAACATGTATACTGTCCCCATCTTCCAGAAAAAAATTATAAACAAGTTTTAAATCTGTTTTTGTACCAGATTTAACACCATTTATAATACTGCTAAAATTTTCCCTTGTAACGTTATAATAATTTACACCGGCTTTTTCTGATATAAACCCTGTTATTTTCTGCATTATATGATATTCGTTTACAGTCAGGATAACAAAACCTCTGTCAGAAAACCTGAAAAAACAATCCAGTTTTTCAAGGTTAAATTCATTTAACAACATTTCTTTACACACTTTTTTGTTCCTTTTTTATTTTGCCTTTTTCTGTTAAAAAATCTTCTACAGCAGGATGCAAACCACACCATCTTTCACCATTATATTCCAGAACAAGTCCTTTTAACAGAAGTTCCATAACTGTATCATCTGTTGTCAGCAACCTTGGATTATTATATATTTCAACAAGTTTTTTAATTTCATTTTCACTTCTTATAAGACGTTCATTTTCACTTTTCAATTTACAATAAGCAACTGTTGCATCTTCTTGTGTTATTTTCATATGTCCTTTTAAAAGAGCCTCAAAAGAAGCATCCCTTATCATCTGGAATAAATCCCTGAGTGCACCTCCTGACTTATTAATTAAAAATCCAAGTGCATTGTCATCAAATAAATTCTTTTCTGCTCTTTTATATACTATTTCCTTAATAATGTTTATTCCCTGGGTATTTTCTCCCTTATTCTGGTTTTTTACTTTTATCATGCTTAACATACAAGATAAATCAATATCTTCTTTTATCATATTATATTGTAAATTATATGCCATAAATATAGGAAATGTTAAAATTATCCTTGTTTCTAATGACAGCCATGTCTTCCGGTGTTTTATAAATAAATTTTCCGCTGTATCAATAGATATTTTATCTAAATCTTCAATAATAAACAACAATTCCCTGGTTTCCAGTTTTTTATTCACTTTCTTAATAATCTGGTTTATAAGTGTAACAAGATAACCTGTTTTAGGCTCTATCTTACGTCTTATTGATACTTTTGATTCAGAACCGGTTTTAAAAATCCCTCCGCCAGATATTATAATTTTCTTTAAAAAAGATAATTTTGCAGAAAATCCAGTTTTAATCTCCCCATAATCAAATTCTGTTTCTTCCAGTATTTTTTCAGAGAACCAATAATCATACAAGGCGTCTATATCAGACTTATCTAAAAATAATTCTCCTGTTTCATTTTTATTATCAATAAATTTAATAATACGTGACATAATAGCAAAAACAAAGTCTATATATGTCATATTTTCTGTATCAACTTCTTCTTGTATAAAAAAACTAATTATTTCAAATTTATTTTTTAATTCATTCTGCAGTATTGACAGTTCTGTAGATTTACCTGAACCTCTATGTCCCATAACTAAAATTTTCATATATGGATTGTGGCTTAATTCCATGCCATATGACATTAATTTAACAATATTAGTTCCTCTTGCATCATATGTTTTCACAAAAAAATTATCAAATTCTTCTTTTTTAGATAACGGATATGGCTCAAATACTGAAAAAAGTTCTTCCATTTTACTTGCCCGGTTTATCATATGCTTTTCTCCATTTAAATAATATCTATACATCAAACTCCTTTATATATTCTAACACATTTTTAGTATAGTAACAATAAAAATATATACTAATACACCATTTAATATACCATTTAATGTGTTTACCTGTTTATTATTTATTACCTTGAAAATTATAAAGGCTGTGCCTATTTATCATTACACAGCCTTTCTTTTAACATAGTATTGCGTTCTGTAACTTTAAGGTTTCTTACAGAGTATGCAAGCGCCTTTTTTGTACCAACTATTACAAGTATTTTTTTAGCCCTTGTAATGCCAGTATATACAAGGTTTCTTTGTAACATCACATAATGTTCCATTAATAATGGCATAACTACTATTGGATATTCTGAACCCTGCGCTTTATGTATTGTTGTGGCATACGCAAGCACTATTTCGTCAAGTTCCATATCCTCATATTCCACATGCCTGCCGTCAAAATTTATAATTAATGTGCGTTCTTCAAGGTTTACCCTTTCTATTATGCCAATATCACCATTAAATACTTCTTTATCATAATTATTTTTTATCTGCATTACCTTGTCATTCTGGCGGAATATATAACCACTCCGCCTTATTCCTGCACCAGAAGGATTTAATGCTTCCTGTAGTACAATATTAAGGTTTGCTGCACCTGCTGTACCACGCTGCAATGGTGCAAGCACCTGTATTTGTGATGCTGGTACTTTATAATACTTTGGCAGGTTATACTTTACAAGTGTTACTATTTCCTCTGCTGCCAGTTCTGGTGTTTCTTTTTGTATAAAGAAAAAATCTGTATTCCTTCCATTAGAAATATCTGGCATTTTTCCTGCATTTACGCAGTGTGAATTCATTATTATACGGCTGCTCTGTGCCTGGCGGAAAATTTTATTAAGCCTTATTACCGGGAACCTGCCGCTGTCAATAATATCACGCAGTACATTTCCTGGCCCTACAGATGGAAGCTGGTTAATATCACCTGCAAGTACCAGCCTCATATTTTCCGGAACCGCCTTTAAAAGTGAATTCATAAGCAGTATATCAATCATTGAACATTCATCTACAACAAGTACATCCCCTTCCAGAGGGTTTTCATTGTTTTTCTGGTACCCTTCTGGCGGTTTACATTCCAGCAGGCGGTGTATTGTCTTAGCTTCAATACCTGTAGCTTCTGTCATGCGTTTAGCTGCCCTGCCTGTAGGGGCAGCAAGCAATATTTTAAAACCCTGCTCCTGGTACATTGCAATAATTCCCTTTGTAACAGTAGTCTTTCCAGTGCCAGGCCCGCCTGTAAGTACCATAACCTTTGACATTGCCGCCTGTTTTATGGCATCTGCCTGTAATGGGTCATATTTTATATTTAACTTTTCCTCTATGTTGCCAATATCTATACATGCCTCCTGGCATCCATTTACAGAACCATTGTCCTTTAGCTGTCCTAATTTCACCAGTTTTGAAGCTGTCCCAATCTCAGCATAATAAAAAGGCGGAAGGTATATTGCACCATCTTCTAATATTAAATCCCCGTCTTTCACCATCTGGTCTGTAGTTATTATAATATACTCTTCTTCTGCATCAAGCAGCGCCGCTGCCTTTAAAAAGAGCTGCTCCTGCCCTGCATACACATGGCCGTCACCAGCAAGCTCACCAAGTGTATACATAATGCCACTCCTAAGCCTTATATATGCCTGCTTGTCCACTCCAAGCTTCTGCGCAATTATATCAGCAGTCTTAAAACCTATCCCCCATATATCATCAGCAAGGCAGAACGGGTTTTCCTTAACCTTTTCAATGCTTTTATTGCCATACTGGGCATAAATCTTTGCAGCAAACGAAGTATTAATCCCATTATCCTGTAAAAAAAGCATAATATTCTTAACTTCCTTCTGCTTCTCCCAGCTGTCACGTATCATTTCCACACGTTTCCTGCCAATGCCGCCAACATTTAATAATTGTTCAATATTATCTTCTATAACAGAAATTGTATCTGTTCCAAACTCCTGTACAATCTTTTTCGCATATTTCGGGCCAATGCCTTTAATAAGGCCGCTTCCAAGATATTTCTCAATGCCATAAACCGTAGCTGGCAATGTTTCTTCCCACTTTTCTGCTATAAACTGCCTGCCATACCTGGCATCTATCTTCCAGTTTCCCTCCACAAGCAGCACAGAGCCAACATTTACATCTAATAAATTGCCTGTTACTGGTACAAGCTCTTTATATCCTTTAACACGCGTTTTAAGGACAGTATATCCGTTTTCTGGATTTTGGTATGTAATGCGCTCTACTACACAACGGATTTTTAACATTTTAACCCATGCCTTTCATTACTGGCAGGCTTAAACCATAGGCACAAACCTGCCATTCACTAACTACTCTGCCATATATAAAATCCAGGCTTTACTAAATAATGCCAGGATGGTTTATATCTGGATTATAACAAATAGCACAAAATGTGTAAAGTATTATGGAATTATCTTTCATGTCCGCCCTATAAATTCCCAGACACGTTATAATTTACAGTTTATTACATAAGAATTTATAAAACGGACATGGATTACCTTTAACTTTTTATACTTCTTTTAACAAAACCTGCAGCAGCATAATATGGTATTCCTCATCCTTTATTATTCTGTCAAGAACCGCATTTACACAATTATCCTTTATCATCTGCATATGTACCCTGTACTGTTTTATAGCAGCTTTTTCCGCTTCTATATCTGCTATTATCATTTTTCTGGCACTATCAGGGGTTGACAGGTACGCAGGTGTCCAAGGTTTTGCTCCCCCGTTCTGGTATTTAGCTGTAAAACTGACATCCCCTCCAAGCAGGAAAACCAGTTCCCCTAATTTCTGTAAATGCATCATTTCAGCTATTGCAATGCCTAAAATTGTTTTTGCTAAAGAACATTTGCTGGATGACAAACGGTTCTCATTGTTAATATACTGTGTAATTGCTGATAATTCAGAAACAGAACCACAATAATCAATACTTAACAGGTTAGCATATGCCTGGTTTCTGGCTGTTACCTGTATTGGCGGATAAGGCAAATCTGCCATAGCTGGTCTTATGCCTGCAAAATTACAGTTATTGGCTAAACATTCATTCTCCATTATAAAATAATCCTCCTGGAATATCCATATAGGGTATTATATTACAAACCATGCCAAAATGTTACTTGGTATATAATTTCCAGTTATTTTTTGGTAGTGGACGGTTTCTGTGCCAGAGCCAGAATATTCCATGACAGGGGCACTTTAGCCCCGCCGGCATTTAAGCCGGCGGGGCTAAAGTGCCCCTGTCATGGAATAATTTAGTGGAACACGGAAACGCTGCGTCTACCCACCAAACCAAAATAAACCAAAACAAAATAATTATAAATTATCCAATTTGCAGCTTTGTACAAAGTTTGTTATAATGAATATAATAGATAAGGATTAAATAAATAACAAAATGAAAGGAATTTATTAGCAATGGGAGAAAAGAAAAGGTTCAGCAAATTTTACATATTTCCATTTTTATATGTCTTATCTTCATATCTGGCACTTTCCAATATTTTTACTGGCGGAAAAGGGCTTGTTTATACTTTAATGTTTTTATCCCCTTTTATTTCAGGAATATTAAATATTGTTGTATGTGCACGCTGCTGTAAGCCAGAGTACCATGATATTATGATTACATCAGCGGCTATAGTTAAATACTGTTTAGTACCATTTTTTGTTATTGGCGGTTTTCTTGTAGCTGGAAGTTTTATTTCAGGTTTTATAATACCTGTGCCTCCTATGTTTTTAGTTGGCACATCCATAGCATTTATTTTATGTGCAGCAGGATGGCTTATTGTTGCATTTGGCTCACCTTATACTATTTCATATGTTGTATTGTCACAGAGGGAAGGCAGGACTTCTAAAGGAATGGCAGTTTTCCATATTATATTACAGTTCTTTTTTTCATTAGATGTAATAGATGTGATATGTCTGTCTTTCAGGGCAAAAAGAAATATAAAAATGACTATTGCAATTATAGTATTAATTGCTGTTTCATTTATAGCGGTAATTGCTTTAGTTTTATTTATACTGTTGCAAATAATAACAGGCTGAAACAGCCCGTTATTATTTTACTGGGTTTTCAAACATATACATATATTCTTTAGGGACTTGTGCTTTTATATATATACCTTCATTCCTGTATTCTTCTTCTATTATCTGCCCGGTTTTGTGTATTTCATTAACTTTGGCGGCTTCATTATATGAAAAAGTTTTTTCTACAATGCGTTTTCCTTCTTTAGCCACTTCCTTAAGTACCTCTAATAGTTCCTCAAGCCCTGTTCCGTTTCTGGCAGATATCATTACTGTTTTATCTGCCCTTAAATCTTTAAATACAGCCCCGCTATTTTCTAAATCAATTTTATTAAATGCTGTAATTATTTTTTTATCACCTATGCCAAGTTTATCCAGTGTTTCATAAACAGTAAACATCTGTGCATCCATATCAGGATTAGAACAGTCTGCAACATGAAGAATTATATCTGCATATTTTGCTTCTTCAAGTGTCCCGCGGAATGCCTGTACAAGATGGTGTGGCAGTTTCCTAATAAAACCTACAGTATCTGTAAAAAGCAATTCCCCGCCATTTTCAAATTCATATTTACGCGTAACAGGGTCAAGGGTTGCAAAAAGCTTGTTTTCTGACAATACACCTGCACCTGTAAGCTTATTTAAAAGAGTAGACTTGCCTGCATTAGTATATCCTGTAATAGCAACTACTGGCACAGGGTTTTCCTGCCTTTTCTTGCGTGTAAGCTCCCTTGTATGTTTTACCTGTACAAGTTCTTTTCTGACTTGTGTTATTCTCTGTTTTATAATACGCCTGTCCATTTCGAGCTTCTGTTCACCTGGCCCTCTTGTGCCTATACCACCGCCAAGACGCGAAAGATTGCTTCTCTCACCTGTAAGGTGTGAAAGCCTGTACCTTAACTGTGCAAGCTCTACCTGTAGTTTTCCTTCACTTGTAGATGCCCTCTTTGCAAATATATCCAGTATAAGGACTGTCCTGTCAATAACTTTTACATTTAATGCTTCCTCTAAATTATGGTTCTGCGCTGGTGACAGTTCATCATCACATACAACTGTATCTGCATTTGTGCTTAAGACAAGGCTGCGGACTTCTTCAATCTTCCCCTTGCCAATATATGTCCCAGGATGGACTTTCTCCCTGTTTTGTACTACTTTGGCAACAGTAACAGCACCAGCAGTCTGTCCAAGTTCTTCCAGTTCATCAAGTGATTGTACTGTATCATCCCCATCTGATGTTGCAACAGCAACAAGTATAAGCCTTTCTTCTTTTTCTGCAGTTTCAAATGTACTATTCTCCAATTCCTGCCTCCTTTTACTGCTGTTCCCCTTTTGTATCATTCTTTGCTAACTGGATGGTTTTAATACGGGTTTTTATAAATTCAAGTTCTTTTTCCATTTCCTTGTCACCTGGATATTTTTCCAGATACGAACTTGCTGCTTGTTTTGCCTTTTTATATTTTCCTGTACGCTCATAAAGAACAACCCTGTTCCTGCCAAGAACCATGCCTGCATTTGTAACTCCAAATTCCATTCCCTTGTCAATATAAGCAGAAGCATTTTCAAAATCTTCAAGTTCAATATAACATCCTGCAATCTGGTTATATGCTTCTGGGGCTTTTTCTGTACTTCCTGTACCTATATATTCTTTAAACCTGCTTATTGCCGTATTATAATCTTCTTCTGCCATACATGCCATGCCATTATAGTAAAGTGCTTCATTGCAGCCGCCTTTTACAGACTTGTCAAAGTTAGATTTTGCATTTTTATAATCACCTTTACAATAATACATCCTGCCAAGCTGCATAAGCTCCCCGGCAGTTTCCATTTCCAGTCCTGCAAGTTTCTTTAATATATCTTCTGCCTTGCTGTCCTCTCCAAGACTTTTATAAATCCCATACATTTCAAAATAAGCATCATAACATTTCTCAGAAACTTTAATGGCACTTGAATAATCCTTTAATGCCTTGTCATTTTCCCCCTGCATCTGGTAAAACCTGCCTCTTGCCAGATATATGGTGTCCTGGCTGCCATCCTCTTTAATTATATCATTATAAATCCCTTCTGCCCCACTGGCATCCCCCATAAGCAGTTTTACTGAAGCTTTAATGCTTTGGATTTTTATATCAACATCCTTGTCTTTTCCATAACCCAGCGCCTTATCACATGCTTCCAATGCCTTTTTGCTTTCCCCCATGCCATAATACGAAACAGCCTGTCCAAAATAAAGCCTTTTATTATTCTGCCTTGATATCTGGTTATCTGTATCCTGGTATGCCTTGCCAAACTCAATGGCAGCCTCCTTATAACGCCCAGTCCTGTTCAGTGCTGTCCCATATGCTATGTAATATTCTGCTTTTTCACTGTTTTTTTCCAATGCATCTGCAAAGTGCTTCAGGCAATCCTCATATTTACCACTCTCCATAAGTTCTACAGCCTTCTTGTACTCTTTTTCTGCCTCACCACATCCTGTAGCAGTAAAAATAATACAACAAAATACTAATGCCAATATAAAGAATTTACCAGTTTTCTGGCCCATAAAACCCTGAAACTCCTTTCATACAATTATTTTTATAAAAGTTTCCCTATTGCTTCTGCTATTTCTCTTCTCTGTTCCTCTGAAAACGTTTCCTTATCCATTAATTCCTGGGCAAATTCTTCTGTATCACCATCATTCCAGAATTCCAAATCATCACGCAGCATCTTACATCTGTAATCATGCCTGCTAACCAGTATATGGTAATAAAAATACCTGCCATCCCTGTACTGTTCAATATATCCCTTTTTTACAAGCTTACCTAAAAATGTTGAAACTGTCTGCGGTTTCCAGGTTTTCTTGTATTTTCCATTTGCAACTTCCATTATATGCGCCAGCCTTGCTCCATCCCCTAAATCCCACACACATTTCATTGTTACCTTTTCACTTTCAGTAAGACCATTAACCTTCATCAAAACACCTTTCCTTTCTGCCTGTAAAAATTTGTTATAGAGTATGCTTTTATAATTCCTTGAACAAGGAATACACAGACTGCCAGGACAGACTTCCAGACATGCTCTTGTTATCATATATAGACATGATAACAAATACAATCTGGCTTTTCAATGAATTTGATAAGAAATTAATAAAATAATTGGAAAAGAAAAGATATTGCCATATGAACGGCAATATCAATACCCTGTTACTTTATATTCTAAGCTGTTTTATATTAATTTTAATGGTTTTTCAAAGATTCTTTTAAATAATCTTCATATTTTTTTACAATAAGCTTCCTTCCGCTTTTCCTTATTGGTATCATCTGGTCATCAATCATAATAAAATCAGAATCTACAATCCCTGCAACATACTGCATATTTACAAGGTAACTCTGGTGGCATCTTAGAAACCTGCTGTCTGAAAGTTTTTCTTCAAATGAATCAAGTTTACTGTATACTTTCACTGCTCCCTGTGTCGTAGTATAAATATATACCACTTTATTGTCAGATTCCATATGTATTATATCTTTATAAGGTATAATAAGCGGTTTGCGTTTTGATTTTACCTGGATAAAATTATGGTTTTTCTGTGGGTGCTTCTGTACATAATAGTCTATTACAGCACCAATCCTTAATGTTTCATAAGGTTTAAGAAGATATCCCATTGCATGTACATCATATGCTGCAATCGCAAAATCCTTGCTGGATGTACAGTACACTATTTCTACCTGGTCATCCATTTCCCGTATAAGCCTTCCTGTTTCAATACCATCAATATCATCCATAAGTATATCCAGAAATATTATATCATATGGATGGTTCTTATATTTTGAAACAAGTTCTTTTCCACTGGTAAATGAGTTAATATCGTATTCAAGACCTCTGTCTGCCAGGAGAAAACTTATAATTTCTTTAAGTATATCCCTGTCTAGTTCGCTGTCTTCACATATAGCCGCATTAATCATCAGTTTACTCCTTTCACTCCATTAAACGCTAATTATAAATATGCTTTAGAATACAAAAAACTGGCATTTTTGTCAAGAGTAAAATTATTGTATATCTTCTTTTATGACACAGTTTTTCCCATGCCCTTTACCATAGTAAAGCCTGTTATCTGCCCACTTTATTATATCTTTTATATCTTCCCCTTCATCTGAACCAGCTACACCGAATGTCATTGTAACATTTACCTCAATACCACCAGGGCTTATAATAAGTATTTGCCTTATACCATCTGCTATTCTCTCTGCTATATGTGTGGCTGTATCTTTATTACATTGTGGAAGCATTACAAGTATTTCCTCACCACCCCAGCGGCATACAATATCACCAGACCTTACAGATGCCTTAAAAACTTCTGCAACTGCTTTAAGCACACTATCACCACAGGCATGGCCATATGTATCATTAACATGCTTAAAATCGTCAATATCCCCAAGAATTACTGAATAAGCCTCTTTTTTCTTTATTATATCTTTATATCTTTCATTTATGCTTCTTCTGTTAGAAAGGCCCGTAAGTGCATCCTGGGTTGAAAGCACTTCAAGCTTCTGGTTTTTCCTTATCATAAGCTCTTCAAGAGTCCTTATCTGTATAAGGAATGTGCTCATAAATGCAACAATTGTAATAACCACAAGCAGGTAATTTATAATATAGACAATATCCTGGAAAAAACTGTTGCCAATATTATACATAGGTTCAACTACCCATGCTGCACACTTTGAAATTACAAAAACAACCATAGTAGTAAATACATAAACAACAGGATTAATAAAATGTTCAGACTCCCTGAAAGAATATGCAGCATAATAAGCAATTGGCACCATGCATACCATATACAGCAGGAAACCACATGAACTTCCTACTGCAAATGTCGCAAGCATTGCATGTATTATTACTTCTGCATAACAAAGATTAAACACAGCATAAGGGCTTTTCCCATAGTGAAGCCAGACCAGGCATCCCAGATACAAAGATACACTCAGGGTGTTTACCACTGCCATCATATATACACCAAAGTATAGAAATATTATAAACAGCAATGTATGGATACATGCCATGACTACTGTAAGGTATAAAACAACCTGTTTCATTGTAAGTGCAATCTTGGCTTCTCCTGAAATATACTTCCATAAGTTTTTCATAAACATTCCCCGCATCCATAACATAAATATTTAAAAAACACTGTTGGTGTATGTTAATATTTAATCTTTTAAAGGAACACCATTTGCATCTGTATTAATGCTTCCTGTAAGAATCATAATACCTTCAACAAGCCCCCAGATAGACATTGCTGTAGATGCTATCCCACATGTAAATATACCAGCTATAATAAATACAAGGATTTGTATAAGCCCCCTGTCTTTATTGCCAAGATAAAAGTTATGTATTCCAAGCCCTCCAAGAAAAATCCCAAAAAGCCCGGCGGCTATTTTAGACTTCTGCTGTGAAGCAGCACCAGCATTTATATTTAAAAATGAACCACACGTTGTACAGGCTGCTGCCCCTGGCATAACAGGGTTGCCGCAGTTAGCACAATATTTATTGCCAACATTTACAGCAACCCCGCATTTAACACATACTGAAGCTAAATTATCCATTTCACTGCCACAATTCTTACAAAACATAAAAACTCCTCCCTTGTAAATAATTAGTATAACCGGTCTGCCATTTAGAAAATTTGGCAAAAAAATAAAGCAGATAACGGGAATCGGACCCGCCTCTCCAGCTTGGGAAGCTGGCATTCTACCAATGAACTATATCTGCACTGAAATTATTATAACATATATAAAATATTTTTCAAGTATTTTATGAAATAAATTTTAGCCACAGGAATTTTAACAGTCTGGCAGGATTTAATCCTGCCAGGATATAATCTTTTATGAAATTTTTTCAAGCTTTTTGCTGTGCTCTCCTAAAACTTTTTTAATAATATCATTATCTGCCTGCAAAGCTTCAATTTTATAGGATGCTTTTTCAAACTGTCTTGCTGCTGGCACATAATTCTCTGCCAGTAAGGCAATATTTTTATCTGTTACATTTTCAATATGTACTTCAAGGCTTGTAAGACGGTTGTCTATTGCATCAACCTTAACTTCAAGGTTTGTAAGACGGTTGTCTATTGCATCAACCTTAGTTTCAAGGTTATCAACTTTGATTTCAAGGTTTGTAAGACGGTTGTCTATTGGTTTAAGTTTTACATCAAGCAGATTGCTTATTGCTAGTAAATCTTCACTGGTTAGTGTCATATTCCTGCCCCTTTCTGCGCAAGGCAATATCCTATACAACTATAAACCTTATAATTTACCTTATGTATATAATATAATAATATCTGGCTGCCGCTGTTATAACAAATGGCACAATACTAAACAATATGTATTTCTTCCAGTCCATGTTTATCTTGTACATTATAATTTCCTTTACAACAATTATAATGATACCTGATAACAGCATAACCCATCCAGATGTTTTTATATCTGCCGCTTCTTCTGCCCTGTCTGGTTTGTCAGTAAGAAATGCAACAGAAGCCAGAAACCACCATGCTGATATCCAGCCACAAATGATACTGGATAAAACCTGCAAAATATTCCTAAACAGGGAGGCAATTTTATATATTATTCCTTGTTTCATTGTTTCATGCCTTTGTAATGTCATGCCCGATATTTTTTATACATTCTGTCACAAGCTGTTTAAACAATGGTGCAACCCTGTCCGCTGTTTCCTGTACTTCTTTGTGTGTAAGCGGGTTAGCTGTAATCCCGCTTGCCATATTGGAAACACATGAAATTCCACATATCTTCATTCCCATATGGTTCGCTGCAACTGCTTCACATGCAGTACTCATTCCTACTGCATCAGCCCCAAGTGTACAGCACATGCGTATTTCCGCAGGTGTTTCATAACTTGGCCCTGTAAGCTGTATATACACACCTTCCTGCAACGGTATATCAAGAATTGCTGCTGTACGTTTTATAATTCTTTGCAGTTCTTTGTTATATATGCTTCCCATATCAGGGAAACGCACGCCAAGTTCATCAATATTCTGCCCAATTAATGGAGATGGCACAAAATTAGCAATATGGTCTTTTATTAACATAAAATCCCCTGCCTGGAAACTTGTATTAATGCCGCCTGCTGCATTAGTAAGAAACAGGACTTTTGCACCCATAAGCTTCATAAGGCGCACTGGAAGTACAACGTCTGTTATATTGTAGCCTTCATAATAATGTACCCTGCCTTTCATACATACAACAGGTACATCACCAACATATCCGAAAATATACTTTCCCTGGTGCCCTGGCACTGTTGAAACTGGAAAACCATCAATATCATGGTAGTCAAGCTCTGAAACCACTTTTATTCCATCTGCATAGTCACCAAGCCCTGAACCCAGCACAAGGGCAACTTCAGGTTTAAAATCTGTCTTTTCTTTAAAACACCCATAACATTTTAACAGTTTATCATAAACTTCATTTCCCATAATATCCCCCATCTGGCATCTGCTGCCACTTCTACTCTTCTATCTGGTTCAGTTTAATACGCACAATCTTGCCTACACGCATTGCATCTGCATATGCAAGAAGCCTGTCCATCTGGTTACAGTTCCTTTCAAGGAAATTGCTGATAATAAGGTCAAGCATTTCACCGCCAATATCATCCCTGAAACGTATACAGTCGCATACACTTCTCTCTACACCATATACCCTTATTTCACCATATGGTGTTTTTACAGTTTCCATATCCTGTTCAAATGCAAGGTTTGAATAATAATGCCTGCATACAGGGAAATTAAGCTGCATACGTGAACGGTCTGTCTTTAAAGTAGCAACAGACAGCACTTCAGGCTCTTTATTAATAAGCCCGTGGTAGTAACATGCACTGTCTGCACATATAACTGACCTTGGATTGACCATACATGCTTCAATAAACTTGTAATTCCCAGGTTTGCCGTTCTCCTCATCAACAAGCCAGTAAAAACCATGCGAAACGTGTTCAACTATCCCCTTATTGACAAGTTCCTTAATCTGTACTGTAGTAATCTTTGAATCCTTTAGCTCAGAAGCGTTCCTGTAGCCATTGCCGCTTTCAAATAAGGCAATAACCTTCTGGTATGTGCTAAGTAACATAATAAAATCCTCCTTTTCCCTAAAAACCACAAGCAAGGAAGCATATGTAAATGCATCCTTGTAAGCTTGTGGAATAAAACGTTTCTAAAATACATTGTTAGATTTATTATATCACTTGTAAAGGAATTTGTAAACTTAAAATTTCAGCCTGCTATGCCACTTCCAATTTTGCCTGTATAGAGCTGGTAATATTTGCCCTGTTTGTCAATAAGTTCATCATGTGTGCCTCTTTCAATAATGTGGCCTTGTTCAAGAACCATTATACAGTCGCTGTTACGTACTGTGGAAAGACGGTGCGCAATTACAAATGTTGTCCTTCCGCTCATAAGTCTGTCCATGCCTTTCTGAACAAGCTTTTCTGTCCTTGTATCAATGGAACTTGTTGCCTCATCAAGAATAAGTGCAGGCGGGTCTGCAACTGCTGCCCTTGCAATAGCAAGAAGCTGTCTCTGTCCCTGGCTTAAATTAGCGCCATCACCTGTAAGCATTGTATTATATCCTTCTGGAAGCCTTTTAATAAAGCTGTGTGCATTTGCAAGTTTTGCTGCATTAATCACTTCCTCATCCGTTGCATCAAGTTTCCCATATCTTATATTTTCCATTACAGTACCTGTAAAAAGGTGCGTATCCTGTAATACTATGCCAAGTGACTGGCGTAAATCCTTCTTCTTGATTTTATTAATATTGATACCGTCATAACGTATTTTACCATCCTGTATGTCATAGAAGCGGTTTATAAGATTGGTAATTGTAGTCTTGCCTGCACCAGTTGCCCCGACAAATGCAATTTTCTGCCCTGGCTTTGCATAGATTTCAATATCATGCAGTATAATTTTGTCATCATTATATCCAAAATCCACATGGTCAAATACAACATCACCCTGCATCTTCACATAGGTAGTTGTATCACTGTCTTTATGGTAATGTTTCCATGCCCACATCCCTGTGCGCCCTTCTGCTTCTGTAATATTGCCACTGCCATCTTCCTTTGCATTTACAAGCTCAACATAACCATCATCTGTTTCCGGCTCACCATCAATAAGCTTAAATACCCTGTCAGCACCTGCAAGTGCCATTACAACAGCACTAAGCTGCTGGCTTATCTGGTTTATTGGCATACTGAATGACTTATTAAATGTAAGGAAGCTTACAAGTGAACCAACTGTAAAGCCATTTACCCCGTTAAGTGCCAGAAAGCCGCCAGCAATAGCACATAATACATAACTTATATTTCCAATCTGTGCATTAACCGGCATAAGTATATTTGCAAATTTATTTGCATTATCAGCACTTTCAAAAAGCTGGTCATTAAGCTTGTTAAATCCTTCCTTGCTTTCTTCCTCATGGCAGAACACCTTGACTACCTTCTGCCCTTCCATCATTTCTTCAATATAACCGTTTACTTTTCCTATATCCTTCTGCTGTGCCAGGAAATAAGAACCACTAAGCCCCGCAAGCTTTTTTGTCATATAAAATGTTACACCAACCATAAAAATAGTTATTATTGTAAGTGGTATGCTAAGTATAACCATATATACAAATGCACTCACAACACTTACAAAACATGAAACTGACTGTGGTATGCTCTGGCTTATCATCTGGCGGAGTGTGTCAATATCATTAGTATATATTGACATAATATCACCATGTGCATTAGTGTCAAAATATTTAATTGGAAGTGACTCCATCTTTGTAAACATTTCCACACGCAGTTTCTGGAGTGTTCCCTGTGTTACATACACCATAAGCCTGCTATATAAAAATGTGCCAATAATACCCGCACCATAAAAAGCTGCAACCTGGCTTATTTTTGTTAAAAGCCCCGAAAAATCAGGGTTCTGTGCCTGTGCCAGTGGTATAATATAATCATCTATAAGTGATTTGGTAAACATTGTACCCTGTGCACCTGCAAGCGCACTTACTATAATCCCTATAAAAACAATAATACAGTGCAGCCAGTAATATTTAAAAACATATTTAAGCAAACGCGTAAAAAGCTTGCCTGGATTTTCAATTTTAGGTCTTGGGCCTAAATTCTGCCTACGTGCCATCTGATACACCGTCCTCTCTGGATTTTATATGCTTTTAGTGTTGTTTTACTCATCAAAATCGCCACTGCCACTCATCTGTGACTCATAAACATCCTGGTATATTTCATTGCTTACAAGAAGCTCATCATGTGTACCAAAACCATCAACAGCACCATCTTCCATAACAATTATCCTGTCGCAGTCTTTAATGCTTGAAATACGCTGTGCAATTATAATCTTAGTTGTATCAGGTATTTCCTCAGCAAATGCCCTGCGGATTTTACTGTCTGTTGCAGTATCAACTGCACTTGTAGAGTCATCAAGTATAAGTACCTTCGGCTTCTTAATTAATGCCCTTGCTATGCAGAGACGCTGTTTCTGCCCGCCTGACACATTAGTTCCGCCCTGTTCAATATATGTGTTATAGCCATCTGGCATCTTTTCTATAAATTCATCAGCACATGCAAGCTGGCACGCATGCCTGCACTCTTCATCTGTTGCATTTGCATCACCCCAACGCAGGTTTTCCAGGATAGTCCCGCTGAAAAGCACATTCTTCTGTAATACTACTGAAACTTCACTCCTCAATATTTCAATATCATAATTCTTTACATTAATGCCTCCCACAGACACGCTTCCATCTGAAACATCATAAAGCCTGCTTACCAGGTTTACAAGACTTGACTTAGCACTTCCTGTACCGCCAATTATGCCTATCATTTCACCCTGTTTTATATACAGGTTAATATCTTTAAGTACAGGTGTTTCTGCATCACTTTTATAACTGAAGCTTACATGGTCAAACCTTATGCTTCCGTCTGGAACATGCATTACAGGTTCTGCAGGGTTTGTTATATCTGCTTTTTCTTCCAGCACTTCTGCAATACGTTCCGCACTTGCCATACTCATTGTTATCATTACAAAAATCATTGAAAGCATCATAAGGCTCATAAGTATATTCATACAGTATGTCAAAAGCTGTGAGAGCTCACCTGTAGTCATAGAGCCGCCCACAATCATTTTAGCACCCAGCCAGCTTATTAAAAGTATACATGAATAAACGGCAAGCTGCATAACAGGGGAGTTAAGCGCAATCATTTTTTCAGCTTTTACAAACATATTATAAATATTGCCACTTGCTGTCATAAACTTGCTTTTCTCAAACTCTTCCCTTGAATATGCCTTTACCACCCTTATTGCAGATACATTTTCCTGCACACTTTCATTAAGTGCATCATACTTTTTAAATACCTGCTGGAAATATTTCATTGTAAATTTAATAAGTATAAAAAGTATAATACCAAGAATAAAAACTGCTGCAAGATATACAAGTGCAACCCTTGCATTTACATAGAATGACATTGCCATTGCACATATTAATGATGCTGGTGCACGCATACACATACGCAATATCATCTGGTAGGCATTCTGGATATTTGTAACATCAGTAGTAAGCCTTGTAACAAGCCCTGATGTACTGAACTTATCAATATTTGAAAAACTGAATGTCTGTATATTTTCATACATAGCTTTTCTTAAGTTCCTGGCAAAACCTGTTGAAGCCCTTGAACCATATTTGCCACCCATCACGCCTGCCCACAGGCTTACAAATGCAGTAACTACCATTAAGCTGCCCATAAAATAAATGTGTTTCATGTTGCCAGCCTCTACACCATCATCAATAATGGATGCCATCATCAGCGGTATTATCGTTTCAAGAATAACTTCCAAAATCATAAATACAGGTGTAAGTATGGAATCTTTCTTAAATTCTTTAATATGCGCTGCTAAAGTTTTAAGCATTATACATTCCTCCATTTCTTTATAACCATTACAAAATTCTAACATAAAAAAAGAATATAAATCAATAACTTTATATTCTTTTAACACTTTTATACAATATATACACAATTTTCCAGAAAGGATGTAATAAAATATAGTGGTATACTTCCTTTTTGTTTATATAAAAATAAAATAGTTATTTAATAATAGCATCAAGAAAATCCTGCCATAATGTACAATTTATTATATCTGATTTACATTTTTGAAAAATTTCTTCCCATTCACCACAACTTCTTTCTTGATAAAATTCCTTATAAAACCCCTCACCAGGAAGTCCTGTATCCCTGTTAACTACTATTCCAGAGATGTATGGAAGACCATTTTCTTTACACTCATTAGATATAATTGCCTAAAAAGGGGCTTAAGCACCGGGGATTAAAGTCTTGTGATATCTTTAAAGCCAGTTCTTTATAAGTAATTACTGGATTATCCTGGTTACTAAATAATACATAGTTTGCCAGTAATATTACACTTCACCAGACAATTTATCAACAATGATTTTAATAGACAGGTATTTTTGCTGTCATGGTATTCGTCTTGTGTTTCTTTTCTTCCTTGTAATCTGCTTATTTCCCCATAATTTCAGCAGTATTTATAAATTCAAACGGGGTCTGCTGGTATACGTAGTAATTTACCCAGTTTGAATACATTGCATTTGCTGCTGCCCTCCATGTAAGGTAAGGTTTTTTTGACGGGTCATTACCCGGATAGTAATTTACTGGTATTTCTGCATCAAGCCCAGCTGCAATGTCTCTTTTATATTCTATGTCAAGTGTCAGCCTGTCATATTCAAGGTGTCCAAGCACAAAAATCTGTCTTGAGTCAGTTGAAACAAGCAGCAGCTCACCAGCTTCTTCTGAGTCAGCCAGGACTATAAGTTCTTTACATGCTGCTATCTCATCATGGTCAACACAGGTATTCCTGGAATGTGGTGCATAAAATACATCATCAAACCCTCTTAAAAGTGGTATCCTGCGGTGGTGGACATGGTGTTCATATACGCCTGATATTTTCTTTGGAAGCATATGTTTATGTATGCCATAATGGTAATAAAGCCCTGCTTGTGCACCCCAGCAGATATGTAATGTTGAAGTGGCATTTGTTTTTGACCATTCCATTATTTTTACAAGTTCTTCCCAGTACTGCACCTCTTCATAGTCCAGATGCTCAATAGGAGCACCTGTAATAATTAACCCGTCAAACTTCCTTTGCTTTACTTCATCAAAGGTCTTATAAAATTCATTAAGATGGCTTTCTGGTGTATGAGTGCCTATATATGTTG
Organism: uncultured Lachnospiraceae bacterium; assembly: GCA_910588655.1. Taxonomy (GTDB): domain Bacteria; phylum Bacillota; class Clostridia; order Lachnospirales; family Lachnospiraceae; genus Butyribacter. Next base: position 39,758 of record CAJUPJ010000008.1, read on the forward strand.
CTGTTGACAGAAATGTAATATCCATCTGCAATGGTGTATTTGACAGGCTTCTTAATAACTGTACTTCTGTATTTTCTTTTAAAGGCATAAGGTTAAGGACCGCTATATGCAGCGGCCTTATATCCTGTGTAACTGCCCTGTCCTCATCCATCATAAATATATTTTCTTTTTCCATAACCTTCTTTGCAGGAAGGTTATTCTTTACTTTAATTGGCATATTCCCGCCTCTTTCCATAAAATATTTGTACTGCTTGGAGTTAATAAAATATACATTTAATAATTATATATTTTTAAACTTCTATATTAAACCTCTCTATAAAGTCTTCCTCTGTAATTATAGGCACATCTAGTTCTTTAGCCTTTTTATTTTTAGAAGAATTGCTCATTATATCATTATTTATAAGGAAATTTGTTTTTGAAGTTACACTTCCTGTAACCTTTCCGCCTCTTGCTTCAATTAACTCTTTAACAGCGTTCCTGTTAGCAAAAATATTTACTTTTCCTGTTACAACAAAATTCATTCCAGCCATATCTTCTGTAGCAGTATTTATTTCTTCTTTTTCAAATTCAATTACTTTTAATAATTCATCTATTGTTTTATTATTCTCTGGTTTTGCAAAAAAGCTGGCAAATGCTTCCGCAATTACCTCACCAATCCCGTCTATCTCTACCAGCTCTTCTGGACTGGCATTACGTACTTTGTTAAAATCATTGTCCATATATTTACAAATCATTTTAGCATTCGACAATCCTATATTTGGAATTCCAAGGCTGTATACAAATCTTGCTGTTGTAGTTTTCTTTGCATTTTCTGCCGCCTGTACCAGTTTTTCAAAAGACCTTTTGCCAAAGCCTTCCATCTGTGTTATTTCATCCTTGTATTTCTCAAGGTTAAACAGCCCTGCAAGCCCATGCAGGAAGCCTTTTGCTACAAGCTTTTCTATAGTCGCTTCGGATAAACCGTCTATATTCATTGCATCCCTGCTTACAAAATGTGCAATTGATTTAATTTTCTTTGCAAGACATTCTTCATTTTCACATACAAGGACTTTTACATCATTTTCCTCATGTATAGAAGTCTTTCTGCCACAGACCGGACATTCTGACGGTACTTTTATATTTCCACTCCTTGTAAGGTTTTCTGCAATCTGCGGGATTATCATATTGGCTTTGTAAACTTGTATTGTATCACCCTCGCCAAGCTGCAGCTGTTCCATAATACTTAAATTATGCACACTTGCCCTTGATACTGTTGTGCCCTCAAGTTCTACTGGCTCAAAGAGTGCTATTGGGTTTATAAGCCCTGTCCTTGATGCACTCCATTCAATTCCTGTAAGTTTTGTTTCTGCTATTTCATCCTTCCATTTAAACGCTATAGCATTTCTTGGGAATTTAGAAGTATGCCCCAGTGAATTGCCATACGCTATATCATCTAATATTAACACAAGCCCGTCTGATGGAAAATCATTTGTAGTTATTTTATTTTCAAACCATTTTACTGTATCTGTGAGGTTTTCTGCATCCACTTTTTTATATTCAACAACATCAAATCCCTGTTTTACTAAAAACTCCATTTTGTTTGCCTGTGAATTATCAAAACTGGTGTTCTCTGCTTCAACCAGGGCAAATGCATAAAATTCAACATTCCTTTTAGCAGTAATTTCATTATTTAACTGCCTTACAGAACCACTGCATAAATTCCTTGGGTTCTTATATTTCTCTTCTTCATCAAGAAGCCCGTTTATACGTTCAAATTCAGAATAAGATATTACTGCTTCACCCCTTAAAACAAGGCTGCCTGTAAACGGGATTTTTAATGGTATGTTTTTAAATACCTTTGCATTATTCGTAATAACTTCCCCAACTTGTCCATTGCCACGTGTAACAGCCTTTACCAGTTCCCCTCCATTATAAGTCAGGACTATTGTAAGGCCGTCCATTTTCCAGGAAAGAAGCCCCTCTTTAGAACCAAGCCATGCAACAAGCTCTTCTGTTTCTTTAGTTTTATCCAGGGAAAGCATAGGTGAAGGATGTGTTTCCTTTGGCAGCGCACTTAACACTTCATAGCCTACTTTAGCAGTAGGGCTTCCAGCCAGTACCATGCCTGTTTCCTTTTCAAGCTCCAGCAGTTCATCATACAACTTGTCATACTCAAAATTGCTCATTATCTCATCTTTGCCCTGGTAATAAACTTCCGAAGCCTTATCAAGCTTTGCGGCAAGCTCTTTCATACGGTTTATACTATCTGGCATAATTTACACCCGCCTTTCCATAAACAAACTAATTTACAGTTCTGTCCAGCTGCTTTTTTAATGTTTTTATCTCTTCTTTTGTTAAATGGCGGTATCTTCCTTTCTTAAGCCCGTCCAGTGTAATGTTCATTACCCTGTCACGTCTCAGGTATACCACCTTATACCCAAAATATTCACACATACGCCTTATCTGGCGGTTAAGCCCTTGTGTAAGTATTATATGGAAACTGTAATTATCCTCTTTCCATATTTTACATGGTTTTGTAACTGTATCTAAAACTGGCACTCCTTTGCCCATCTTCTCTATAAAGCTGTCTGTTACCTTATGGTCTGTCCTTACAAAATACTCTTTCTCATGACCATAACGGCTGCGTAGGATTTGTTCCATAACATCTCCCTGGTTTGTAAGAAGAAGCAGCCCTTCTGAAGACTGGTCAAGCCTTCCAACAGGATATATCCTTTTACTGTACCCTATGTAATCAATTACATTCATAACTTTAACACCGTTTTCTTCTGGTGCTGTAGTGCAGACAACCCCTTTTGGCTTATAAAATGCAATAAATATTTCCTCTTCTTCTTTTATAACAGACCTGCCATCAACTGTAACTTCCATACCAGGCATGACTTTTGCCCCTGCCTGTGCCATGACACCGTCTATACAGACCCTGCCGTCTGCAAGCATCCTGTCTGCTTCACGTCTTGAACATACACCTGCTTCACTTAAAAACTTATTAATCCTTATGCCAGATACATCTGCCATATCTTACCTCACTTCCGGCATTAGCTGCCTGCTTATAAAGGGAAAAGGGCAAAACAAAAGTTTTGCCCTGCAAGGATAAACAAATATACAAAACCAGCTTACCTTGGTGCTGTTGTTGCCCGTTTACCCTCTTTATCTATGTTATCATTTTCTTCTACAGATTCATTTGTTTCATCACTGCTTTCAAGCATTTCATAAAAATCCCTTACATCTTCATTACTGCTTACAATTTCTTCAAGCCTTTTCTGGACTGAATCTGCAATCTTTTTAATTTCATCACTATTATCAAGCTTATCAACTGTTTCCTGTGCTTTACCATCTATTGTGCCAAGATATATCTTAAAACTGCCGTTCTCATCCGCTTTTACAAACAAAGCTGTAAGAGATGGTACAAGCGTGTCAATATCATATACCTTTACATCATAATACACATACACCCTGTATGTGCCACTGTCATATCCTTTTTTTATGGTACATTCAATATTTTTATATTCTTCAATATACTCTGCCTCTGCCACAAGGCGCTTATTATCTATGCGGCTTATATCACTTACGCAGCCTTCCAGCTTCTCTAAATCAACACGCTGTTTTGCATCAAAATAATTTAATACAAGTCCAGATATAGCAGATTTAATATCACTCTCTGACATATCTGCGACAACACTCTGTGTTATAGAATTATCATTATTGCTTTCTGCACCGTCTGCTTTACCAGAAGAAAAATCTATTGACGGTGCAATAAGTGAAAATGTCCCAAGGCCAATAAACATTATAGCAACAGTGAATATTAATATTAACTTTTTGTACTTAAACCGCATAAAATGCGCACTTCCTTTCAAAAATTCTTTAATAAGCGCATCTGGAGGGACTCGAACCCCCGGCACACGGTTCCGGAAACCGCTGCTCTATCCACTGAGCTACAGATGCAGGTATATGGCAGAATTCTTTTATCGTAATAATTTAATCTGGCAATGGTGATTATTATAGCACAAAACATTCCAAAATGGAAGAGGGAAATTTAATTCCAGTTATCTTGTGTTTGTGTTTTTATATGGATTGGAAGATGGACAGTTTCTGTTGCCAGAACCAGCAATTATTCCGTATGAGGCACGCTTCCGCTTGGACATCGCACGCAATGGATGCATAAAGCCCCTAATGTTCCTACGGAACATTTTAATACGGGGCTTAAGCACCAGCGGCTCTGTACAGCTTTTTCATGGAAGCACATTTGGAATTTGCCAGCTAATCTGCTCTTTGGTAATCTATAAAATATTTTCCACCTGCACTCTTAACTAAATGACATTATATAGTAGCGTGGGCGTGCCCTTTTATGTAATATTCTGGCTCTGGCACATGAAACCGTCCGTCCTCTAATCCATACAAAAAATCAAACACAAGATAACTGTAATTAATTTTATAGAGAGGACTTTGCTAGTCACTTATTAACTTTCCGTTTGTCTAAATCATATCCCACCCAAGATAATTTCAAATTAAATTATTTATGTTATTTATAAATATATTGTTTTTTGTGATTTTGCCAGGGAACCGCAGGTTTTCAGGTGTTCCATCTAATATTATTCCATGACAGGGGCACTTCAGGCCACACAGTACAATATATGATATTTTTAAACAATCCTCCTTAACTAAATGACATTGTAACGTAGCGGAAGCGTGCCCGAGTGGAATAATTTAGTGGAACACCTGAAACCCTGCGTCCGTCAGCAACCAAATATAATTAGAAATTATCAAATCTCAATTTTAATTTGAAATTTCTTCATCCAGTACCCCAGCTGTACAAGATATGCCAGCATCTGCGGTCCTGCCATTAACTGCCCGTACCAAGGCTTTCCGTAATCTTTTACACTCTGCATAAACTTTTTAAGTTTCTTTATATCTATTATTTTAAATAAAGGCGAGTCCCCTTCTTCTATTAAAACCTCCAGGCGTTCTGCCAGAAGTTTTTCATAATATGGATTGTAGCTTTTAGGGTATGGGCTTTTTCTCCTGAAAAGTATTTCATCGGGAAGCTTGCCACGTGCCCCCTGGCGCAGCAGGTTTTTAACTACACCGTCATATGCTTTCATATTCCATGGTACATTGAAAACATATTCCACAAGTTTCCTGTCAGCAAAAGGCACTCTTGCTTCAAGCCCTGAATTCATGCTTGTTCTGTCCATCCTGTTTAGTAGTGTCTGCATAAAGAACCTTATATTAAGATAACCAATCTGCCGCCTGTTGCTTTCTGTTTCATCTTCCCACGGGAGCAGGGCGGTTTCACTTACTGCGCTTTCATATGCTTTCTGCACAAATTCATCCATTTTCAAAGCATAAAGCACATCACTTTTTATAAGCTCTTTGCGTGGTGATAAATCAGGTGTCCACGGGAATGTATTGCTCTTTAAGAATTCTTCTTTATGGAACCACGGATATCCGCCAAATACCTCATCTGCACATTCACCAGTAAGCACAACTTTATGGTTTAAACTGACCTGGCGGCAGAAATGTACAAGGGAAGAGTCTACGTCTGCCATACATGGAAGGTCATGTGCATCTATTGATGCATATAAAAGGTCTGCCTGTGTTTCATATGAACACTCCAGGTAATGATGTTCTGAACCAAGAAATTCCACCATTTTATCAACATAAGGACGGTCTTGTGACGGCTGGAAACTGTTTGCCTGGAAATATTTGTCGTTTCCTGTAAAATCAAATGAATATGTTACAAGCCTTTCACCTTTTTTCTTAAGTTCTGCTGCACATACTGCTGAAACAAGGCTTGAGTCAATGCCGCCCGAAAGGAATGTACATATTGGCACATCTGAAACCATCTGCCTTTTAATAGCATCTTCTACAAGAAAACCTGTTTTTTCAACGGTTTTTTCATAACTGTCTTCGTGCGGCTTGCTCTTAAGATGCCAGTAACAGCTGTTTTTTATGCCATACCTGCTGCATGTTAAATAACAGCCTGGTTTAACCTCATATACCCCCTTAAAAATGCCCGAACCAGGTATTCTCGCAGGCCCAATCCCCAAAACTTCATTAATGCCGTCTTTGTCCAGGACTGCTTCAGTGCCAGGGTATTTAAAAAGCCCTTTTGGTTCTGAAGCAAATATAACTGTACCATCTTTAACAGTGTAAAATAATGGCTTAATTCCAAAACTGTCCCTGTAAAGATATATTGTTTCATGTCTTTCATCATATATTGCAAATGCAAAAATCCCATCCAGCTTTTTGACAAATTCAGGGCCATACTGCAAAAAAGAAAGCAGGATAACCTCTGTATCTGAACCAGATACAAAACTCCATCCTGCATTCATAAGTTTCTTACGGAGCCTGCCTGTATTATACAGTTCCCCGTTATATACTATATGGTAAGAGTATCCGTCAAGTTTCCTGCACATTGGCTGTATGCCTCCTAAAAGGTCTATAATTGCAAGCCTTGTATGTGCAATGCCACAATGTTTAAAAAGCCGTACACCCTCACTGTCAGGCCCTCTGTGTACAATGCTGTTTTTCATTTCTTCCAGTACCTTCCCATATAACTGGCTGCTCTCTGTAAAATCCAGGGAAGCATTAAAAAATCCTGCTATTCCGCACATATTTCCTCCATTCTCTGCTGGATTACCAATATTTAGAATGGAAAATGCCTTCTTTGCATTTTCCAGCCTATTATAAATAATTCTATGCCTCAAATCTGGAAATATTCCTGCCATTTGTAATACTCACGACAGATAAAATCTGCCGTGAGTATTGCGCCAGCTGCAGCCGCGAAGCGGCATATTTCCTTATGCAGCTGTGTGCATAACTTTATACTGGCGGCCATTCTTTCCGGCCGTCAGTATATATTTCGTCATATTTGCATGAAACTTCTGCATATGCGCATTTATCACAAATTATTGGCAACGCCTGTTTTAAGTTTTTTATTTCTGCATAACTGCATATGCCGCCATCCTCACCATCAAGTGTCCACTGTACATCATCTTCACTGTCAATGGAAATCTGGCTGCTGCTTAAATACAATATCTGCGGGGCGTCAAGCTGCTTTGAAAGCAGGGAATTGAGAACCTGCTGTATTTCTATCGGGTTTTTAGGATTACGTATAAAAATAGCCTCGAATTTCCCATCATCCATCTTAATGTTTTTCTTGCTGTATGCCTTAAAACCTGCAACAGATACAGAATTGCTTACAAGCCCTAATATAAATGTGTCCTCGTACAATTCATCCCCGCTTTTTATTGTCATATGGTGCGGCTTTATATCTGATATATGCTTTAATGCCTCTGCAAAATATGCTACCTTGCCAAGTGCATTTTTCCATTCCTGTGGTGTCTGGTAAGAAACTTCTGTAAATGCGCCAAATCCTGCAACATATGTAAAGCTTCTGTCATTAAACCGTCCCATGTCACATTTAAATACACTTCCATATGTTATCAGTTCTGCTGCTTCTTTCATAGTTTTTGGTATTTTAAGGCTTGAAGCAAAATCATTTACAGTACCTGCTGGTATATATCCGCAGACAGGGCATTTATCCAGTTTCATAAGCCCTGTAGCAACCTCATTCATAGTGCCATCCCCGCCAGAACAAACAATATAATTGTAATCCATGCCCTTCTCTGCCACTATCCTTGTGGCATCACCAGTACCATTTGTAGAAAATATTGTAATCTGGTATCCCGCATTACAAAAAACCTGTATAATATCCGAAAGGTTGTTACGTATCTGTTCCTTTCCTGCCATAGGATTGTATACAAATAACATTTTTTTATCCATAAAAATATCCACGCCCTTCCATTATTTGCTGCCATTTTTACTTAAAATCCCAACAATGCCATACCTGTTATTAATGGAACATATCCCAGGCATTTTCTATGCCAGAAGCGGCTATCTGCTCTTTAAACCTGCTTTCTTCTTTTAAATATTCACTATATGGTATTTTTAATTCCCCTTTTCCGGTGTAATATCTCTGGTTATATGTACCATCAGTATTATAAACCAGTTTCCTTGTTTCCATAAACATTGCATCACCAAATGAAAAAAAGCGGTATCCCAGTGAAACAGCCTCTTTATAAGCAGCCAGGATTTCACCCTGCCCTTCTAATGCAGAAACAAGCATAAGGAGTGTTGATTCTGGCAGATGGAAATTGGTTATCAATGCATCTGCAATCTTAAACTGGTATCCTGGATAAATAAATATATCTGTATCACCGCCGCCCGGATTTATTGTTCCATAGCCCGCTGCTGCTGATTCAACAGTACGGAGGCTGGTAGTGCCAACACAGATTACCCTGCCGCCCTTTTTCTTTGTGCTGTTAATTAAATCTGCTGCCTGGCTTCCAACATAATATTCCTCTGTATGCATATGGTGGTTTTCAATATTATCTGATTTAACAGGCCTGAAAGTCCCAAGCCCTACATGCAGTGTAACCTTTGCAATATTTACACCTTTGTCTTCAATTTCCTTTAAAAGCTCTTCTGTAAAATGAAGCCCTGCTGTTGGTGCTGCTGCCGAGCCTTCATATTTTGCATAAACAGTCTGGTAGCGGTTCTTATCTTCAAGCTTATGTGTAATATATGGCGGAAGCGGCATCTGGCCAAGTTTGTCAAGTATTTCCTCAAATATCCCGTTATAGGTGAACTTTACCAGCCTGTTGCCATCATCTGCTATCCCTAAAACTTCTGCTTTAAGAAGCCCGCCGCCAAATTCCAGCCTTTGTCCAGGTTTTGCTTTTTTGCCAGGGCGCACAAGCGTTTCCCATATATCATTTCCTTTGCGTTTAAGAAGCAGTACCTCAACTTTGCCGCCAGTCACTTCCCGCTCCCCAAGCAGCCTTGCAGGGATAACTTTTGTATTATTTATTACAAGGCAGTCACCAGGCACAAGATAATCTATAATATCATGGAAAACTTTATGTTCCCTTTCTCCTGTATTTTTATTTATAACCAGAAGCCTTGACAAGTCCCTGCGCTCTGCAGGGTCTTGTGCAATAAGTTCTTCTGGCAGGTCATAACTGAAATCAGAAGTTTTCATAATATTCCTCCAATGCCTGCACAAATAATGGCGGATTACTGCTCCAGAAGAACTTTCCACTCATCTTCTTTAAATCCTGTTAAAACTACATTATCTGCAACAACTAACGGACGTTTTACAAGCATCCCGTCTGTTGCAAGCAGTTCTAACTGTTCTTCCTCACTCATGCCAGGCAGTTTGTCCTTTAATTTTAATTCCTTATATACATTGCCACTAGTATTAAAGAAACGCTTCAATGGCAGCCCGCTTTTCTTATACCAGGCTGCAAGCTCCTCTTTAGAAGGGTTTTCCTCTTTTATAGGACGTTCCCTATACGCAATGCCATTTTCTTCAAGCCATATAAGGGCTTTTTTACATGTTGTACACCTGGAATAACATAATACTGTAACTTCCATATTAATCCCCCTGTCTGGTTATACAATCCCGCGCCTGATATATTCCTCTGCAACCGCCAGGTCATTTGGGTAAGTAATTTTAAAATTATACATTTCACCCTGCACAATGCCTACTGGAAGATTATTCTTAACCAGTATGCCTGATGCATCTGTTAATTTTTCCTTTTCACTGGCAGTTAAAGCATTATACAGGCCCTGCAGCTTCTTTGCATAAAATGTCTGTGGTGTCTGGCACATATACAGGGCAGTCCTGTCAGCTACACTTCCGACAGTCCTGCCGTCTGGACAGCAGAGTATAGTATCTGTTGCAGGTACAGCCGTAGTAGCTGCCCCGTATTTTAATGCTGTTTCTATATTTTCATCAATTATGCGCTTATTTATAAACGGCCTTGCAGCATCATGTGTAACAATTATTGTACTGTCATCAAGCCCGTAACAGCCTTCAATATAGCTTATGCCTGCCATTATAGTGTCATTACGGCTTTCCCCGCCACAAATAACAGTTATGCTTTCTATATAATCTCCAAGATATTCATTAATAATACCCTGTGCATAAGAAACCCATAAAGAAGGACAAAGTACAATAATCTGCCTTGCACCTCCATGCAGGCAGAATTTTTCAAGTGTATGGATTATCACAGGCTTTCCACAAGCCATAAGAAACTGCTTTGGCTTTCCACTATTTCCCATACGGCTTCCTGTGCCACCTGCAAGTACAAGTGCAAATACCATTACTGTACCTCACATTAGTTTTTACTGCTGGTTAATATAATTAACAAGCCCCTCAGCCTCAATTATCTTCTGCATAAATGGCGGAAACGCCTGTCCTTTATATTCTGTCCCTTTTGTCTTGTTATAAATCATACCGCTGTCAAAATCAATTTCAACTGTATCCCCTGCTTCTATTGTTTTTGCCGCTTCTGGACATTCTATAATAGGAAGCCCTATATTAATTGCATTACGGTAAAATATCCTTGCAAATGTTTCAGCAATAACACAGCTTATGCCTGATGCCTTAATTGCTATAGGTGCATGTTCACGTGATGAACCACATCCAAAATTCTTATTTGCAACCATAATATCGCCCTTCTGGACACGTTTTACAAAGTCCGGGTCTATATCTTCCATACAGCTTTTAGCAAGCTCTGCCGGGTCAGACGAATTAAGGTATCTTGCTGGAATAATTACATCTGTATCTACATTATCTCCATATTTATGGACTATGCCACAAGCTTTCATAAATAATCCTCCGTTCCACCGCCTCCTGCTGGCGGCACAAATAGTAATGAAAATGCTATATTGTACTTTATATAAAGTATTATAATCCTAAATCTGATGGCTGTGAAATCTTTCCTGTTACAGCACTTGCCGCTGCAACAGCAGGGCTTGCAAGATAAACTTCTGAGTCTACATGCCCCATCCTGCCGACAAAGTTACGGTTAGTTGTAGAAACTGCACGTTCACCAGCAGCAAGTATTCCCATATAGCCTCCAAGACATGGGCCGCATGTAGGTGTACTTACAATTGCACCTGCTTCAATAAATGTCTGTACGAGCCCTTCTTCTATTGCTTTAAGGTAAATTGCCTGTGTAGCAGGTATTACAATAACCCTTATGCCATCAGCAACCTTATGCCCTTTAATTATCTCCGCTGCAACACGCAGGTCTTCTATACGCCCGTTTGTACATGAACCTATAACAACCTGGTCAATTTTTACCTCACCAGCCTCACCCACAGTCCTGGTATTCCCAGGAAGGTGTGGGAATGCCACAGTTGGCTCAAGGCTGCTTAAATCAATAGTGTATTCTTCATCATATACAGCATCTTCATCTGCTTCATATACAGTATACTGCTTCTTTGAATGTTCTTCCATATATGCTATTGTCTTATCATCAACAGGGAAAATACCATTCTTAGCACCTGCTTCTATAGCCATGTTTGCAATGGCAAAACGGTCATCCATTGAAAGGTTTGCAACCCCGTCACCCGTAAATTCAAGTGAACGGTATAATGCGCCATCAACACCAATCATTCCTATAAGATGGAGTATAACATCCTTGCCGCTTACCCACTTTGAAGGCTTTCCTGTAAGGACTATCTTTATTGCAGATGGTACTTTAAACCATGCTTTTCCTGTTATCATGCCACATCCCATATCTGTACTGCCTACACCTGTGGAAAATGCCCCAAGTGCACCATATGTACATGTATGTGAATCTGCACCTATACATGTCTCACCAGCAACTATAAGCCCTTTCTCTGGAAGGAGTGCATGTTCAATGCCCATCTTGCCTACTTCAAAATAATTTGTAATATCATGTTCTTTTGCATACTCACGTACACATTTGCAATGCTCTGCTGATTTAATATCTTTATTTGGAGCAAAGTGGTCAGGGACAAGCACTACTTTATCTTTATCAAATACAGTCTTTTTATTTAACTTTTCTGCCTCATGGATTGCAACAGGGCCAGTAATATCATTGGCAAGCACTAAATCTAAATCTGCCTCAATAAGCTGGCCAGCTTCAACAGATGGTAAACCTGCATGTGCCGCCAGAATTTTTTGTGTCATAGTCATTCCCATTAATTTATCCTCCATTCTGATGATTATAAATTATCTTCCCATATTACTTTGGTATATTTCTACTCCCTGAAAGTAAATACTGAAACCATATTATTAAATTCAGTAACCTGTGCTGTCAGCTCTTCGCTTGTTGCTGATGTTTCCTGTGCTACTGCTGAATTACTCTGTACAATTTCTGCAATTCTTTCTATAGCCTGGTCTGCCTGCTGCATGCTCTCTGACTGTTCAAGTGATATTTCTTTCATATTCTTTGAACTCTCTGCAACCAGTTTTACACCATCGACTACTTCTTTTAATGAATCAGAAGCTTTTATTGCATTATGGCTTCCCTCTTCTACTTTATTAATAGCAGTTTCTATCAGTGATTTTGAATCTACTGCTGACTTCGCACTCTGTTCAGCAAGATTGCGTATCTGGTCTGCAACTACTGCAAAGCCTTTTCCAGCATCCCCTGCCCTTGCTGCTTCAATAGAGGCATTTAATGACAACAGGTTTGTCTGGCTTGCAATATCTTCAATCTGGACGATAATCTCACTAATCTTTTCAGATGCCTCACTAATGCGGTGCATAGCATCTACCATTGCTTCCATATCGCCACGGCTGTCTTCTGCCATATCTGCATATTTGCGTGCTTCATTATATGACTTCTCCAGCTCATCAGCTGTTGTCTTAATACCATTGCTAAGTTCATCAATTGTTGCCTGCATTTCCTCTACAGCTGCTGCCTGGTCAGTTGCACCTTCTGCTACAGATTGTGCAGCTTCTGCAAGGTTTGTAGAACCTGTTAATACCTGCTTTGATGCCTCGCTTACACCCCTTATTGTATTATCTATCTGGCGGTTCATCTTTCTCATTCCTGTCAGTAAAGACTGGAATGCACCCATATACTGCCCTTCACATTCTGTTGAAACTGCAAAGTTCCCCTCTGCCATCATATTCAGCAGCCTGCCAGAATCTGTAATTACATCCCTTATTCTTTCAGCCATAACTGACAAACCTTCTACAAGTTCTGCAATCTCATCCTCAGTTTCAACTACTGGAAGCGGTGAATCTATATCCCCTTCCGAAAATGTAATAAACCTGTCCTTTAATTCAATAAGAGGTTTTTCAATACTTTTTGCAATTACTCCTGAAAGCCTTGCAGAATAAAGGACAATCATAATAATAACAATTATAATCACTATAAATGAAATATACAGCATTGTTTTATTAAATGCTCTTTCGTCTGTACCCTCTTCTGTGTTTACAGCCATAAGTGCTTCCAGTGCATCATCAAGTGCATCATACTTTGGTGCACCTTCTGTTATCATTATTTCCTGTGCCTGTATACATGAGTCCTTATCTGTCGTTGAGCCTAACCTGACTACTTCTGTATCAATTTCCCTGTACTCTGTCCATGCTTTATCAATAGCTTCCATACAGGCAGTTCCTTCATCTGTTATCATCATAGCCCGGACTTTCTCCAGCAGTTCTTCAAAATTAGCAACAGCTTCATCATGCTGTTCCTGCACAACCTGTATCAGCTCTTCTGTTTCATACCCAATAATACCCCTTGTAGCAGACCTTACCTCTGCCGATTCATTCATTACTAATGCTATATCCCCCTGTGGATATGCATAGTAGTCAAGAACCCTCTCATAGTTCTTTGCTGTGTAGAACATAACTGCCATAACCAGGACAGATAATACCCCAAATACAACAATAATCTGTGTAAAGGAATTCTTTAAGCGCTTACCAATCTTCATCTTACCAAGTTTCTTAAACATCTTATAACTTCTCCTTATTCCTTAATTTTATATATTTGGCTAATGTATTAAGAATGTTTGTTTGCAGTTATTCCCCAGATTATAAGAATTAACAGTTCCCTCCCACATTAATACACCTTTTAAGTGTAACACCACCTACTAAGATTTTCAAGCATTTTCTCAAGGATAACACCATCCACTTCATAAATTTCCAGACACATTGTAATTTACAGTTATTTTGTGTTGGTGTAAAAACGGACGGTTTCTGTGCCAGAGCCAGAATATTATAAAAAAGGGGTACGCTTCCGCTACGACAGACCACACAGCGGCACATAAAGCCAGATATTTAATATCCCAAAATAAACGTATATTTTTTGGATATTAAATATCTGGCTTAAATGCCTCTAAAGTGCCCCTGGCATGGAATAATATTTAGATGGAACACTGGAAACCTGCTGTATACTGGAAATTAGAAACATAATGCTAAATTTCGCATTAACATATGTATAAATAACTTAAAAACTCATTATCTAATAACTGGCTAGCAGAATAATCTCCACCACCCCATTTACAGTTATCTTATTATTCTGTGTTTTATTGTAAATAGCTGGTGACAGGTTTCGCGTACCCCTTTTAACGGAATATTCTGGCTCTGGCACAGAAACCGTCCACCAACCCTTACAAAAACACAAACACAAGATAACTGTAAAATTAAAACTCTATAACTGTCACTGAATTAGCTGGCAGCAGCACTTCTGTTTTCTGTCCGCAGACTGCAAGCTTGTATTCCTGTGGGCGTACATATTCACGCTTCTTTGTATTTACATTGGTGTCATGTGCATATATTTTATCTGTTGTAAGCAGAAGTGCTTTTGCATCATAAACCTGTTTATAGCCATCTATGCAGATTGCGACTTTTTTAGACACATCTGACGGGTTTACAAGTTTTGCATAAAGATGCCCGCTGTCTTTTGTTACTGAATGGTATACTGCCCTGTTATATGCTTCAAGCTTATATTCAAGCACAGCACTGTTAAAACCTTTGCCATCGGTATATGAACATATAAGGTGTTTGCTGTCACTGCCGCCATAATTAACTGTAAATGTATATTCTACACCATTTTCCAGTTCTTCATAATTACATTCACGCAGGTTGCCAGCTGTAACGCTTGATGAATAATCACCCAGCTTATATCCTTCAATTCCCTGTTTAAATACCCTTATTCCTGTTGTAGTATTATACATATTTACTGCATATTCAATAACATCTTTTTTAGAGAGGTCTTCCATTTCTGTAAGCCCTGCACCAATAAATATACCGCCATTACCACTCAGGCGCTCTGCCCTTACAATAACAGAATAATCTTTCCATGTCTCATTTAATATATAAATACCATTTAAACCTTTGGCAGCAGGTGTTATTATAATTCCTTTGCCACTCCTCTGGTATCCGTCTGCCTTTGGTATAACCTTCCATTCTTCTGATATTTCACCTGTAAAATCCTGGAAGAAAATTACTGACTGGTCTTTATTTGATACTACTTTTACTTCTTTAACAAGCACTTCTGCATTGCCGGCAGCAATTTCAATACCGCCATGTGGTTCTAAACCGGTTTTAACGCCTTTTTCATAAAGTGTAAATGTTGTTTCAACTGCCTTATCCCCAAGGTGGTCTGCAAACATCTGCTGTACATAGTAGTTCGGCGTACGCCATACAGAATCATTGTCAAACCATATAGCATCAGGTGTCCAGCGGTAAGTACCATCTAAAAGCACTTTATTAAATAATGGTGCTGTTGCAGCAAGCCTTACAACATCAGCATTATTTTCAAAACCTGTCATAACTGCTGCTTCTGCAACTGCCCCTGCAAGTGTATTTTTATCAGTTGAGGCATACTCTCCCACAAATACCTTGGATGTTTCAGCCTCATTAAGAGTACCGTCTGCATTATATGCACGGTAATAATAATTATAGCGGTCTGCATTTTCAAGAAGATACTGGTTTGAACGGTAATAATGTTCATCAGCAATAGTTTCCATATAGTTGTCCTCATGCTCATACCATTTTACTTCCTGTTCAAACCTCTTCTCACCATCTGTAAATGAAACTGTTGCACCATCTGTACCAAGGTTGCCGCTTAAAAACTTCCAGCCATTTTTATATGCGTCATCATCTGCCTGTGCGCCTACAGTTGATATAATTGTTAAATCATAACCTGGATAATTCTTCTCCATATATCTGTCAATGGCATATTTAAATGCTTCAAAGCTTGCAAAGAATTCTTCTCCCCAGTTTTCATTGCCAACACCTAAAAGATGGAGCTTAAATGGCTCTGCATGGCCCATTTTCTTACGGAGTGCTGCCCATTCATTATTATTAAAATCTGTGTTTATTGCAAAATCAATTAAATCTGTAAAGTTCTTTATATATTTCTCCTGTAAGCTGCCGCCGGCAGGGTCTGCATAATCAGAACGTGCCTGGCAGAGCACACCGCATGCCATAACAGGAAGTGGAAGCGCATTAAGGTCTTCTGCAAGCTGGAAATATTCCATATAGCCAAGCCCGAGTGTCATCATATAACCCCAGACATTATAATTTTCCTTACGGTATTCAATATCATCAACCGAGTCTTTCCAGTCATATACATTTTCCCATATATATGAGCCCTCAGAAATACATCCTCCTGGGAAACGCAGGAAAGACGGATGCAGGTCACTCATAACTTTGACAAGGTCACGGCGCAGCCTGTAATTCGGGTTGCTAAGGAAGTTCTGGTGTGCAGTGCCTGACCTTCTTTCCTCTTCTGAACCCCAGACTTTTGAAGGCATAAGTGAAACCATAGCAACAGAAACTTTTCCTACAAACTCTATTTTAAGCTGTGCATAGCCTGTCTTTGTAGCAACAAAAGTGTATTTCTCCCTTTTGCCATACTTCTTCCAGTCCTTTTTGCTTACGGGTATTATTACAGAATTAGTTACAGGCATGTCATTTTCGTCTACAAGGCTTACTTTTAAGCCTGCACCCTTTTGCTTGCTTCCATCCTTCGGGACAGATTTTGCCCATACTGAAAAACCATATTCCTCTTCATCCTTCAGGTATATTGAAAGAGTTGCACCCATATCGCAGAAACCGCGGTTATATATAACTGTGCCATCCCCTGCTGTAATGAAATGCTCATTTGTATCTGGTTTTGTAATGCCAAGATGTTCATTTAAGCCGTGCTGGTCTTCTACAGTTACTTTGTCCAGGTCGCCAAACCAGTATTTTAATGGTGTATAGTTCCTGCCTGCAGATTTGCCACATACACCTGATGAAACATCATATGTATTATACTCAAATGCCTCAAATGAACGGTTACAAAGCAGTTCTGCATAAAGCCCGCCATCTGCTGCATTATTAATATCCTCATAGAACAAGCCATAAAGTGTTTTGCTTATATCAACAGTTTCCCTGTCCGCATGTATAGTCATTGTATATGGTGCTATAATCCTTGGTATTACATTTACATAAGTATCAGACCTTAATTCATGTGTCCCAGTAAATAAAATTGCTGTAAGCTTTATGTATTCAGGTTTTGTAAATTCACCCAGCTTTCCATCAGATGAAAGGACTTCCTCTTTCTCTGACTCCCAGCGCACATTTACCTTTCCTCCCATATAGCTTGAAGGAAATTCTATATCTTCTGTAATCATTTTATCAGGCTTAAATAAGAAATTCTCATAAACTATTTTAAGGATTTCTTCATCAGAAATAGTTTCACATACTATATCTACTATTTCATGTTCAGACAAAACCCTGTTATATACACGGAAATCTGATAATGCCACATTGGCGTCAGGGTCTGCTTTAAACTGTGAATGTCCTATATAGTTGTTATCATAATTGCCTTCCTTTGCAAGGCCGGCAAACCATTCACGCAGACGCTTGTAGTTGCCGCTTGCTGTCTGGCTGATAGAACCATCCGCAATCATAGTGCCATTTACATACAAAACAGGCCCTGCACTGCTTAATGTACCATTCTTTGTACCATGTACAGAAACTGCAATATGCATCCATGTATTTGCAGGGAATGTCCTGCCGGGGTCTGCCGGCAAATCAGAACCAGAGAAGCAGCTTGCACGCAGGTTTCTTGTTAAAAATATATAAGGGCCGGTATCTGACCTGCCAAAATCAAATATACGTTCCCATGCACCAATTTCCTTGCCAAGATTCATCCAGAATGTAACACACATGCCGTCATCATCACTTACATCATTTAAAATGCCAGCAGGAAGCTTTAAATATGAAGAGCCAAAAGAGCCATCACTTTTAATGCGTACTGCTTTACGCCCGCCAACTTCCTCTATAACCGGAGGATTTGAGCCACATGCAGAGGCATCCCTCCCATTCTGTGAACTGTCCTTACCTATATTAGAGGGGTCATCAAAACAGTACCACAGAGCCATATCTTTAATATCTGCCATATTATTTCTCCTTTACATATTTTAGATTATAGTAAATTATTTTAGCTTTTTGTTTTATTCTAACACACTTCCTTAAAAGTTCCAAGCCCTTAAACGTTTATTTATCTCCCTGTTTCTCCATGTCATTATTTTCTTTGTCATCTTCTTTAAAAGCAGTTATCCACGCATCATCAACACCTTCTGTAGCTTCTTTTTTAAGCACTATCTTCACTGTCATAAGAATTAGTTTGATATCTGTCCACATAGAATAGCTTGATATATAAAGCAGGTCTAATTTAAGCTTATCATAAGGGGTAGTATTATACTTGCCATACACCTGTGCATAACCGGTAAGCCCTGCCTTAACCCTTGTACGGAACTTAAATTCCGGGATTTCCTTACAATACTCTTCTATTATCTCAGGACGTTCAGGCCTTGGCCCTACAAATGACATATCCCCTTTTAAAATATTAAAAAGCTGTGGCAGCTCATCTATACGTGTTGCCCTTATAAAACGGCCTACAGGTGTTATCCTGTCGTCATTTTCTTTAGCAAGCTTTGCAAGCCCGTCACTTTCAGCATTTACTACCATGCTCCTGAATTTATATATCTTAAATTCCCTGTCATGCCTTGTAACACGTGTCTGTTTATATAATACAGGCCCTCTGTCATAAAGCCAGATTACAACAGCCGTTAAAAGCATTACAGGTGCTGCAATTACAAGTACAGGCAGCACAAGCAGTATATCTAAAACCCTTTTTGCAAAAAGCTGGTCAACACTTAACGTATAGCCCTTGGAAAGCATAAACGGCGTATCAAAAATATGGATTCTGTCAGTCCCCATAAGGATAATATCCGAAATTTTAGGGACTACATAAGCCCTTACCTTATTGGCAAAACAGTATTTTAATATATCATTGCGCTCTACTGCTGAAATATCCCCTATAATTACAGCCTGGAAATCCTTTATCTTCCTGGCAACAACATCCATGCCGTCATATATATTAACTGCATCATAAATTGCATATTTATCACGCCTTGTTTCTACTTTATTAACAAGGTTGTCTGCTGGCCTGTCCCCGTAAACAAGAAGTATTTTCCACGGAGGAAAAACCCTGTTGTAAATATTAATTATTATATAATTGGCAAATGATGATACTGCCATTTCAATAACCATCATTATTAAAAGCATTACAGGGTTTACAAGCCTGAATGCAAGAAGTGATATTACAAAATATATTACAAAATTTGTCAGGAAAAGGCTTAAATACTGCGAAAGCATTACTTCAGCCCTTCTTAACTGCCCAATCTTTAAACCACCATACATATTTGAAAAAAACAGCAGTATAATTGCATACAGTGCAATAATCAGATAATTACCATTACGGTAAAACCTGACTGAGTACATTGTCTTATGGTAATATGTGTACCACATAAATGCAAATATAGCTGTAATTAACATAATATTTATTAGAGATACAACAAAAAGAATAGTCTTTTTATATGGGTCATAATTTTTCATATCAAACCTCACTTATCAGTTGTAACCACTACAGGCACTAATATATTGTACTTTTTTAATATAAATTCATTCTTACCAGTATCTTAAATATCTGGTTGTCAAGTCTTCTCTGTCTGTAAATCATGCCAGAATTAACGAGTTTTTTTCTTGCACTTCTGCTTTTCTTGCCTTTTATAAAAAGTTTAAGCAGTTTTTCTTTTTCCTTTAAATCCTGCCTGTTCCCCAGTTCCGTCCTGAATATCTTTAAAAATTCCAGAGCCTGCCTGCTTGAACTCTGGTTATCTTTTTTAAATTTATTAATCCTGTATTTTAATTCAGGAAGCCTGCCAGTATTTTTGCCAACTGCATTACTGCTATGCTGCCGGTAATAAATATATGGTGTTTCATCATAATAAACTTTCCCAAAACATGCAGCCGCAAGGTACATCCACCTGTCATGCATTGTTGCATGTTCTGGTATGCTTGCTGATACCATCTGCCTTAAACTGTCATTAAATACAGTGGTACATCCTGTTACAATATTTTCTATAAGTGCGTTGCCAAACCCTGGTTTCATCTCCGGGTTATCCACATGTACAGAAAGAGGGTTTAACCTCTCATCTGCAAGCAAAGGACGGCAGCAGTATAACAGCGGCATACTGTCCGTTGCATTGCTTTTACTGCCGTTATCCTGCCCCATCTGCTTAAGCTTTTCTATCCCTGTACTTAGCTTGGAAGGCATCCAGTAATCATCCTGGTCTGCAAGCGCATAATAATCTGCCTTGCCTGCATTTGCCATTAATTCAAAAAAACTTTGTATAACACCTTTATTGCTTCCCTGGAAGAATTTTATCCTGCCCGGGTATTTTAATGAATACTGCTCCAGTATCTTCTGTGTACCATCTGCAGAGCCATCATCACGCACAATCAGGAATAAACTTGCAATGCCTTTTTCCTGGCAGTCCTGTGCCATTATGGAGTCTAATTGTTCTTTAATATACTTCCTGCCATTATATGTTGACATTAATACATGAATTTTATCCACTAAATCCATACCCCTTACATGTTATTTTTACTTATGCCATTCCAGCACATGGTTTCACATCTTCTGCATAAGCTTGTCAAGCCCCTGGTTCTTTATATTATCTATTGATTTAAAAATATGTTCATTGGCAAGGCGTTCTGCCCTTGCCTCATCATTATCTTTTACTGACTGCAATATTGCTTTATGTTCTGCACTTGCCATACTTGCACGCTCATATGATGACAGGGTATTCTTTCTTACACGTTCCACATAATGATGGTAATCAGAAAGTATATGTTCAAGTATCTTGCTGCCACATGCTTCATACATTCCAAGATGAAACCTGTTATCAAGCTCAAAAATCTGGTCCCAGTGCCCTCTTTCAATATGGAACTCACTTAAATAAATAATCTCCTCAAGATTTTCAATCTGGCTGGCAGTAATATTTACACAAGCCCATTTAGCACAAAGCCCCTCAAGATATGAGCGTATAACATAAATATCATATATATCCTTAGATGTAATACCATTCACATATGCACCCTTATTAGGAATAATAGAAACAAGTCCTTCCAGTTCAAGCTGCCTTAATGCTTCCCTTACGGGTGTGCGTGAAACACCCATTTCCTTGCTGATTGCTGCTTCACGCAGTTCAGACTTCTCAGGATAGTTACCTGCAAGTATATCCTCACGTATCTTGTTAAATACCTTGCCACGCAAGGAATATTTATCCATAACTTCTTTATTTAAAATGTAATTATCCATTTCCATACTATCTCCCCAGAGTATAATTTTATACTATGGCACAAAATGCGCAAAATGAAACCTGCCATAAAATAACAAGACAGACCATCTGCATATAATTGTATACATTAGTACAATTAATGTCAAACCTTTTCTATAGTATATCACAAGAACCAAGTAAAATCCAACTTTTTATAATTTACAGTTATCTTCTGGCATGGAAACCGTCCGTCCACCACCCGCAAAAGATAAATGTTGAATAACTACTAAATTTATGGTAGTATAATCAAATAATTGTTTGAAAGGGGTCTTACAAAATGAAAAAATCGCTAAACCAATCAACTATAACATTTATTCTTAATGGAATATCTATTATATCACTTATTTTTATGGTGTTTTCCCTGTCCTCGTATAATAAAATAAACAACCAGCTTAATAAGGCACAGAAAGAGCGTTTTGACCTTACATATAACGCTAACCGCTTTATGAATGGCTCTGCTTATCTTACAAATGAGGTAAGGGCTTTTGCTTCTACAGGAATACAGGAACATTATGACAATTACTGGAATGAAGTTGATAACCTTAAAAACCGCGATATCGGCGTTAAGACAATGCAGGAAATTGGAATTACCAAAGAAGAACAAGATTTAATTAATGATATGTCTTCAATTTCTAATGAGCTTGTCCCTCTTGAAGAAAATGCAATGCACCAGGCAATAGCAGGCCAGAGGCAGCAGGCAGTTAATTATGTATATGGCACAGAATATAATGATGCCATTTCCAAAATCAGTTCCCTTAAAGAACAGTTCCTTGATATGCTTGATAAAAGAACAAGTTCTAAAGTTTCTACACTCACAGATGATGCTGGTTATGTAAAAAACAGGATGATGGTTTCACTTGTAGTAGTTATTATAATGCAGCTGCTTAGTTCAATATATACCAAATTTAAAATTATTAATCCTGTACGTACTGTACGTGACCAGATGGGGGAAATTTCAAAAGGCAGCCTCTCATCAGATTTTTCATTAAAACCGGATACTTCTGAAATAGGAATGCTTGCAGAATCTATACACACTACTAAAAAAGAACTTAAAAAATATATACATGATATTGATATAAAACTTGCAGATATGGCAAATGGAAACATGGATTTTGAAGTTGGCAGCGATTATCTCGGGGAATTTATGCCAATACAGGATGCTATGCGTAAAATTCTTGACTCACTTAATATTGCATTATCAAATATAAATATAACAGCCCACAAGGTTTCCATCGAGTCAGAGCGTACAGCAGCAGGTTCTAAAACCCTTTCTGACGGGGCAGTTAAACAGGCGGCAGCAGTACAGGAGCTGTCTTCTAATATACAGGAACTTTCAAGGCAGGTGGATAATACCACAAATGATGCAGAAGATGCAAGAAAGTGTTCTGCTGATGCTAATGCACAGCTTTCAGAATGTAATAAAAAGATGGAAGAACTTTCTGCTGCTATGGAAAATATATCAAATGCTTCCCATGAAATAGGCGGAATTATTAAAACTATTGAAGATATATCCTTCCAGACAAATATCCTTGCTTTAAATGCCGCTGTTGAAGCAGCAAGGGCCGGTGAAGCAGGAAAAGGCTTTGCGGTAGTAGCTGGTGAAGTACAGAACCTTGCTAATAAAAGTTCTGTTGCTGCTAGTAATATTTCAGACCTTATCGGGAATTCAATAGAAATCGTGGAACATGGCACCGGGCTTACAGCAAGCACTAAACAGGCACTGGCAAAGGTAGTTTCTGGTACAGAAAAATCTGCTGTCACAGTAAACAACATAGCTGAATCTGCTATACAGCAGTCAATGGCATTAAAACAGGTAACTCTGGGAATGGACCAGATTTCATCCGTAGTACAGACTACAGCAGCAACGGCTGAAGAACTTGCAGAAACAGCAAAAGAACTTTATGGCCATTCAGAAGGCTTGAAAACAGCAGTCCAGAAATTCCACCTGCGCAATTCAAATCCATACAATAATACTTATGCAGCTAATAATAATATAAGCCTGGCAGACAACAGTATTAATAACCAGCTTCTTATAGGAAACATCCAGCAATAAGGTTATTTTGTGATTAAGCCAGTCCGCTTAAATACAAGACAGTAAACAGCCAGAGAGCACTTATACCCTGTATACAGGATATAAGCACTCCCTGGCTGTTGTTTTACTATCAAGGAAGCTTATATTTCTTGCGGTATTCTTTATACTCCCTGTTAAACCTTATTGCATCATTCTCTTTAAGGTTATCTATATACTCATGTGTTTCCAGTGCATCATCTTTGGTCTGTATTAAACATGCAGCAATATTTGAACAATGGTCTGCCACCCTTTCATAATTAGTTGTTAAATCAGAAAGAATAAATCCAAGCCCTATAGTACATTTGCCCTTTCTAAGACGCTTAACATGTTTTTTCTTCACTTCTTCATTTATATTGTCAATTACTTCTTCCAATGGTTCTACATGTGTAGCAAGCTCTGTATCTTCTCCAGCAAAAACATTATATGTCATTGATACGATTTCACGTAATGCCGCCTCATAAACATCCAGCTCTGCCCTTGCTTTATCAGAGAAATGCTCCTCTTTCTTTGTAACTTCCCTGACAGTTTCCATAATATTTACAGCATGGTCTGAAATCCTTTCAAAATCACCAATACAGTGCAGTATCATGGTAACATCCTGTGAGTCTTCCTGTGCCAGTTCAGCGTTATTTATTTTCATAAGGTAAGTACCTATCTCATCCTCATATCTGTCAACAAGGTTTTCCAGCTCCATAACATTCTCTGCACCAGCTTCATCATATTTATGTCTTAAGTCTATCGCCTTAAACAAAGCATCCTGTGATGCCTTAGCCATCTGTATGGCAGTTTTTCTTGCCTGCGCTACTGCAAAAGCAGGCTGCTCAAGGAAACGCTCGTCCAGAAGCGCAACCACATTTTCCTCTGCCTGCACTTCATCATCACGTATTGTAAGCATTGCAAGGCTTACAAGACCTTTTCTGAATGGCATAAGGCACAGTGTAGCTGCTATATTAAATATTGAATGTACAACTGCAATCCCGGCAGCGCCAGCGGCATCATCCAGGAAATTAAAATCTATAAATATATTAAGGAAATAAAATACCGCCATAAATATAACAGTTCCTATCAGGTTGAAATAAAAGTGTACAAGTGCTGCCCTTTTTGCATTCTTTGTTGCACCAATACCAGATATAAGTGCAGTTACACATGTACCTATATTCTGTCCCATAATAATAGGTATTGCAGAAGCATATGTTATTGAACCTGTAAGGCAAAGTGCCTGTAAAATACCTACTGATGCCGAAGAACTTTGTATAAGTGCAGTAAGGAGTGCCCCTGCAATAACACCAAGCACAGGATTTTTAAACATTGTAAACAATCCCGTAAATTCTGGCACTTCTGCAAGTGGTGCCAGAGCTTTGCTCATAGTGTCCATACCAGTCATAAGAATTGCAAATCCTGCCAGTATTGTACCTATATCCTTCTTTTTGGTACTTTTTGCAAAAAGCATCATACTTACACCAATTATTGCAAAAACAGGTGCAAATGATGACGGTTTAAGCATTTTCATAAATATATTGTCGCTTTCAATGCCAGCAAGGCTTAAAATCCACGATGTTACAGTAGTACCAATATTAGCACCCATAATAATGCCAACTGCCTGGTTCAGTTTCATAATTCCTGAATTAACAAAACCTACAACCATTACAGTAGTTGCAGAAGACGACTGTATAACTGCTGTAACAGCAGCCCCTAAAAGTACAGCCAGTGATGTCTTAGATGTGAACTTCTCAAGTATTCCCTCCAGCCTTCCTCCTGATGTCTTAGCAAGCCCGTCTCCCATCACATGCATTCCGTAAAGGAATAAAGCAAGTCCTCCTATCATTGTCAACACACTGAATACATCCATTATTAATCCTCCTGTGCTTAAAACCCTTGTACCGTTAAGCCTGTATATATTTTCTTATGCCTGGCGGAACTTTTTACACTGCTGTTCCATAGCATCAACTACCTGTATACTGTCTGATATCTCATTATTGATATTCTGGACTTCTTCTGCAAGTGATGTGGTTGCATTTGCAGCATTGCCTATTCCAGTTGCACTATCCTCTATTACAACAGAAATATTGCTTAGTGACTGCGCCAGATTACCTATTACCTCTTTCAAATCTTCTGTCTTATCTGCAAATGTCTTCATTTCACCATTTACATATACAGAATCGCTGCTGTATTTGCGGCCCGAAGCCACAAAATTTTTATAATCAGGCATTATGTTTTCGTCAATATATTTAACCATCCTGTTTGAATTATCACTTAATTCATTAACAGCTGCTATAACATTTTCATTTATAACCTGTATATTATTGGCAGTTTCACGGCTGCTGTCTGCAAGCTGCCTTATTTCATCTGCCACTACTGCAAAACCTTTTCCAGCCTCTCCTGCACGTGCTGCTTCAATAGAAGCATTAAGTGCAAGCAGGTTTGTCTGGCTTGATATAGAAAGAATTTCATTCGTAAGGTTCTCAACCTGTTCAACACTCTTACTGTGTTCTATTGCAGTTTTAAGGCTGCCAATTATCTCCCCCACCATAGCTTCCGTACTGTTCTGGCTGTCCACAGCCCCCTGTTCAAGCTCTTCTGCACGTGCCTGCATTTCTTCAGAATATGAAAGAACTGCTGTACTTGCTTTTGTAAATTCCCTGATACTGTCATCAACATCCTGGACATTTCTATCAATTCCAGATATTGTTGCTGATACTTCCTGCATGGAGGCAGATAACTGTTCCATTACCGCTGAAACATCACATGAATTGCCATTGGCGCTTCCTACGCTTGAAATAACACCATCAAATGAAGTTTTAAGCCTGCTTGAACTATTTGCCATATCTCCAATAACGCCCTGGAGCACACCCATAAACTTATTAACACCTGCCACAAGCTGTCCTATATCATCTTTTGTTTCAACAGGGATACGCACTGAAAGGTCAGCGTTGTTGCCTTCAAGCTTTGTAATTATATCCTGGAGTCTTTTTATTGCCCTGGCTGTAGGCCTTGTTATAGTCATAATACATGAGAATAACGAAATAATGCTAAACGCACATGACACAATAATCATTATTATATTAAGGCGTATTGTGGCATTAAATGTATCAATCTGTTCCTTATTAGAATTCTCTATACTCTGCTGCCTGAAAGCAAGCAGGTTTGAAATATTGCCTTCTGCAATATTTACATATTTTGCAAGCTCATTATTTGCCATTTCTATTGCAGTACCAATATCTGATTTACAATATTCCGCTGCTGTTGCATATATTTCATCCAGCTTAACATAATTCTCATTAAATATGCTATACTCTTCTTTTTCCTTTTCTATAGTAACAAGCTGGCTGTATTCTGTAATTTCATCTTTAACCTGCTTCCGTATTGTTTCAATCTGGTTCTGCACTTCTACTTTAGCATCCACATTGCCAGTTACAAAATATGTATACAAAAGCTTCTGCATTGCCTGGAAATCCGCTGACAATGTATCAAGCAGGTGTATGGCATCAACATTCTGCTGTGCTTTCTGGATGCTCCCAGCCTTAAGCTTTGAAGTAGAACTAATCCCCCATGCAGAATATGCAATACACATAGTTGCAAGAACAATTACTGGTACAACAATTTTTATCCTTAATAACTTCATAAGACACCTCGTTTCCCTGCTGGAAAGCTTTTTCTTCCATCAGAATTATTATTTTGCCACCAATAGGACTATTATATACTTTTTTATAAAAATAGTCTATCTATTTGTTAAGATTTTATACTAATATATGGGATAATTTGCAGTTATTTTGTGTTTGTGTGGGTTGGCGGGCGGACGGTTTCTGTGCCAGAGCCAGAATATTCCGTTAAAGGGGTACGCTTCCGCTACGGCAAGCCACGCAGCGGCACATAAAGCCCATATATCCCAGATGAAACTTACGTTTCCCCTGGGATATATGTCCTTAAATGCCGGCGGGCTTGAAGTACCCCTTTAACGGAATATTGCTGGCATCTGGCACACGAAACCTGTCACCAGCAATTTGCAATAAAACATAAAAATAAAATAACTGTAACGGGGGAGATGATTTTGCCAGCCATTTATTACATTGTGTACCAGTTATTATATATTGCCAATATGCGTCTTGCCAATATGCGTCCGTCTTGTAAAACAAGGATGTTTATGCTAATATTAAATCAAAAAAACCGTATTCCAAATGAAATTTAAAATGGATACAAAAAGAAATGGAGATTTGTATGAAAAAAACAGCACATAAACATGCCAGGTTTCTGGTATTTTCTTTAGCTGCCCTGTCTTTTCTGGCAGCAGGATGTTCAAACCAGGGAAATGATACTGGCAGTAAAAATCCAGAAGGGAATGGGGCAACAAAAAAAGAAACAATAGAAAAAGAAGAAAGTTTATTTATAGTTAAGGATAATGATGTAATTATTACAAAGAGTACAGGGCATAATCCAATATGCGGCTATAAGGGCACTGGAAATTATACATATGGCGGAGACCCGTTTGTACTTGCTGATGGTGATACAGTCTATTTGTATACAGGGCATGACCTGTCTGATGACAGCGAAGTTTCAAGGGCGGTCTACAATATCCCGGAATATTTGTGCTATTCTACCACTGATATGAAAGAATGGAAAGAAGAAGGTTCTGTATTTACCCTTGACACAGATAATGTAAAATGGGCAAAAGACTCAACATCTGCATGGGCAAGCCAGGTAACTAAATATAAAGACAAGTATTACCTGTATTTCTGTACCTGGGATAAAACCTCACTTGGCAAGCAGTCAATAGGTGTAGCTGTATCTGACAGTCCAACAGGCGGTTTCAAGGATATTGGCAGACCTTTAGTACAGGGAACCCTTACTGCACCTGAGAGCAATTCATGGGATGACATTGACCCAGCTGTATGGACAGAAACGGACAAAGACGGCACAGAACACCGCTATCTTGCATGGGGTAATAGTAAATTTTATGTATGCGGATTAAATGAAGATATGGTATCTGTTAAAGACTTAAACGGCGATGGTGAAATTACCTGTGGCACAAAAGAAGACAACGCGGATATTATCAATAACCAGGAAGGGCTTGATTATTATACAGAAGCACCGTGGCTTTACCGCAGGCAGGATGAAAACGGCCAGTATTATGGCAAGTATTATCTATTCTATGCCTACGGCTGGCGTGAACGTATGGCATATGCTGTTACAGATGACCCTCTTCATGGTTCATGGGAATTTGGCAAAATCCTTATGCTTCCAATAGCCACATCAAATACAAACCATATGGCTGTCTTTGATTTTAAAGGAAAAACTTATTTTGTGTACCACAACGGCTCACTCCCCGACGGCAATGGCTACCGCCGCAGCCCATGCATTACAGAACTGCATTTTGATGATGACGGGAACATACTGCCACTTGAGGAAACTGCTGCTGGAATAAATGGTACTATTTATAAAATCGCATTAAAAGATGGCAGTGAAATTTCACATGAATTTTTTATTAATTCATCTGGTGATAATGAATACCCTTACTCAGAGATTAAAACAGGCACAGACCTTGGCATGGATAAAGATAATGAATGGGTAATTACTCCTGGCAAGTCAGATACAGAAAACGAAACATATGTTTCTATACAGTCTGAAAACAAACCAGGTTTATACCTCTCTGTTAATGAAGCAGGAAATATTACACTTGCACAGGATGCAGATGCCTCAGAAGAAACCGCTGAAAGACAGACATTCCACAGCGTAAAAGGACTGGCTGGTGATGATGGTATTTCATTTGAAAGTGTTGCACAGCCAGGCATGTATATTTCTGTTAAAGATGGCATGCTCTGCCTGTCTGATGGAAGTGATAAAGAAAATGCAACATTTTACATTTCAAAGCAGTAAAACTACTTGACGCTCCTTTATTTCTGGTATAAAATCATAATTAACTAGTAAAACTTATTAATGCTGTTTTTGTGTTTAAAAGGAAGGGATTGATTATGAAAAAGAGTTATGAAAAACCATCTGTTATGCAGAACGGAAGCTTTACAGAGGGTGTATATATGGCAAGCGGGTGCTATACAGCTAATGCTTACATACACCAGACACCTGAAACTGGCAGGGGCGATTACCGTATACAGGTAAACGGCAAACATGATACTACCCATACAGTTGATAAACAGACACTTACGATTTCATTTAACCAGAATGTTACATACAGTTCAAGCCAGGGCAGTCTTGTATCTGGTGATGGTACTAACACTCTTGTTATTAATTATGGATACCACAATAACCCAACAGATAATATAGGTCTTGGTGATTTAGTAGTTGAAGCTGGTGACGGGCTTGAAATTACAAGTGTTTCAATTACAGATGACCCTGCTGACTGGTATTAAAAGGCTTTATAAACAAATATTAACTAAAAAAGAGCTTTTGCAAAATAGATGTTTCCATCTATAATGTGAAAGCTCTGTTTAGTTCAATTTCTATACATGCCCTGTAACACATATCTATTATTAAGGAAACATACAATGAATAAGAAATTACAACACTATATAAAACGTATTAAAGAGGGAATGCTTAAAGATATGTGGCATGAAACCCTCTGGATTTACCAGTATGCAAGGCATTACTGGAAGCAGATGGTATTTTATACTGCCCTTGGGCTTGTCAATACTGCTTTTTCCCTGGTTTCAAGCCTTATATCAAGGGATATGGTTGATATTATAACTGGAAAACAGACAGGTCTTCTTGCAAGGACTTTCTGTTTTTTTATTATATTTGCAATCGGCAATATATTCCTGTCGCAGCTTTCAACGTATTTTTCCAACAAGATAAGCATAAGTGTTGATAATGAGATTAAAGCTGATATTTTTAATAAAATGCTTGTCACTGACCTTGAAGCAATACAAAATTACCATACTGGCGACCTGCTTACACGCTGGAGCTCTGATGCTTCAAATATTTCAAGCGGAATTCTGAACTGGATTCCAAACCTTATTATATTCACTGTGCGTTTTATCAGTGCATTTGCGCTTGTGTGTTATAACGATTTCGTGTTTGCAATACTTGCGCTGCTTGGTGTTCCTGTCAGCATGTTTATGTCACGCAGGCTTTTAAAACGTATGCGTGGCAATAATAAACGAAGTGCAGCTATGAACGCAAAAATGTCTGGCTTTAACCAGGAAGCATTTTCAAATATACAGACAATCAAGGCATTTGACCTTATAAACCTTTACAGCCGCCATCTCAGGGAGCTCCAGAAAGACTATCTGGAGATGCGTCTTGAATTCCAGAGGCTTTCTATGGTTACATCTGTAATAATGTCTGTTACAGGGCTTGCTGTATCGTATAGCTGTTATGGTTTCGGGATATACCGTGTATGGAGTGGTGCTATAAGTTATGGCACAATGACAATGTTTTTGTCACTCTCAGGTACTCTTACAGGCACTTTAAACCAGCTTATTTCACTTGTACCGGCAGCGGTTTCCCTTACAACCTCTGCCAGACGGCTGATGGATATTATTGAAATGCCCAAAGAAGATTTTTCCCAATCAGATGAAGCCAGCATGTTTTTCAGGCAGAACAAGCAGACTGGGATAAGCCTGGAATTTTCGGATATTGCATATTCATACAGTAATGGCAATGAAGTATTTAAAGGGGCATGTATTAAAGCAAAGCCACATGAAATAGTTGCTATTGTTGGCCCTTCCGGCGAAGGCAAGACTACGATGTTACGTCTTATACTTTCGCTGCTGCATCCCCAGGAAGGCAATGCAGTGCTTTATGGCGGCACTTCTGGCAAATTCCCTGTTTCTCCTTCAACAAGGCAGCTTTTCTCATATGTGCCGCAGGGCAATACTATGTTTTCAGGAACTATTGCAGATAATATGCGTAATATAAAGCCAGATGCCACAGATGAAGAAATTATCTGCGCTTTAAAAATGGCATGTGCATGGGATTTTATAAGCAAACTTCCAGATGGCATTAACAGTAAAATTGGTGAACGTGGCGCAGGCTTTTCAGAGGGGCAGGCACAGCGCCTTTCTATTGCACGCTCCTTAATAAGACATTCGCCTATACTGCTTCTTGATGAGGCAACCTCAGCACTGGATGTTGCAACAGAAAGAAAAGTACTTAAAAATATTATGAAAGATGATTATCCAAGAACATGTATAGTTACAACACACCGTCCTACTGTACTCTCTGTATGCAGCAGGGTCTATGCAATAAAAGATAAAAAATGCCAGGTGCTTTCAGATGAAGAAATAGAAAATATGATACAAAACTTTTAGTAACCATCTTTATCCTGATTCATAAAATAACAATACAGTGGAAATTACGCAAAGGATGTGTTTGTAAATTGTATATTACAGCAGGAATATTAATTCCGTTTATAGGAACTATGTCAGGCAGTGCAATGGTATTTCTTATGAGAAACAAAGTAAACCAGAACCTGGAAAAGCTGCTGCCTGGTTTTGCATCTGGAGTTATGCTTGCAGCATCGGTATGGTCACTTATTATACCTGCTATTGAAATGTCAGAAGACATGGATATATATACCTGGTTTCCAGCAGCAGCTGGCTTCCTGGCAGGAATTATATTCCTCTTATGCCTTGACAATTTAGTGCCCCATTTAACAGCCATGCCTGCACTAGCAATTACATTTCATAATATACCAGAAGGAATGGCTGTAGGGGTTGCACTTGCAGGTGCACTTTCACCAGAAACAGGCATTACAATGGCAAGTGCCATTACACTTGCAACGGGAATTGCAATACAGAACTTTCCAGAAGGTGCAATAGTATCAATGCCTTTTAAAAACGGCGGAATGTCAAAAACAAAATCCTTTATATATGGTACACTGTCCGGAATAGTTGAACCTGCAGGCGCTATAATAACAATAATGCTTACAGGGCTTATAGTGCCAGTCCTGCCATACCTGCTTGCATTTGCTGCTGGTGCAATGTTTTATGTTGTAGTAGAAGAACTTATTCCAGAAGCACAGTCAGACGGAAACTTTAATATTGGCACAATAGGGATAGCTTTAGGCTTTGTGGCAATGATGGTGCTTGATGTTACGTTCTAGTTACATTCTAATAGTAATATTAATCCCACTCTATTTCATCACCATTATCACGTAAAAACTGGTACAGCTCCTCTTCATTTTCAATTAATGAAACTATAAGCTCCCCAATCCTTTTGGCTTTCTGCTCATTTTCAGGAGTAAATTTATAATAAGCCACATACATCTCAGCTTCAGGGTCTGTTTTCATTCCTTCTAATAAAGCAGGCTCTTTTTTAGCAAAATAACAATTTAAAAATGCTTCCCAGTTATAGCCGTTCATATATGCATATTCATTAATTTCATTCATTTTTTCACCAATTCCAAATACCTTCTGGTTAGAAACATACAGACATGCTTCTGCATAATCATCTGAACTAAAAACTTTTAAATAATCTTTCATAAACCTTTCCTCCTTGTATACTCCCTAAACATTAATTATAACTGTACTGCATCATACTCCATCATTGGCACAAACCCACCGCCAGTTTCCGCATACATTTCAAGCCTGTGTACCTGGTAAACGGTTTCATCATATGGAACACCAGCAAAACGGCAGAACTCTTCTAAAACAAGCCCTGGTTTTATATTAGTTACGCTGCCAGATGCAAGACGGCAGCAAAGTACAGCCTTGCACTCTTTATCAAGGCATAGTTCCACGTTTTCTGTAAGCTTCCCTGATACCATCTCTTCAAAATCCTTAAGGCTGCATGCCATATTGTATATGCCCTGCTTTATATCTATAAGCTTTTCTGATTTCTTTGTTTTTTTAAGCACTTCAATTTTATCCTGTAACATAAATTTACATGCCTTCTCTTTAGTAAATGCTGCTTCTTCTAAAGGGCTGCTTTTGCCAGGTTTAACTGCAATAATATAATCACAAGCCACAAGTGCCGCCATTGAAGGCTTTGCACTGTCTTTTAAGTATGTAAAGCCCTTTACCCTTATTTCATCATTCATTACAGCATTTATCCTGTCTGCCATTACCTGCGGGGTATCTGTTTCTTCAAGCGTAATGTCAAGGTATTCTGCATCACTGCTTAAACCTATGCCAAGTGGCGATGTAAATGACATAAGCTGGTGTGGTGAAAACCCCTGGCTGTAGCTTACATTTATCTCCGCCCTGCGCATTGCCTTCTGGAAATACCGCATGACATCCAGGTGTCCAATAAAGCGCATAGAGCCTGCTTTAGTAAATTTTATCCTTGCCTTCATTTTTATATCCTGTCCTTCCTGGTTACTGTGTAGCACAGACTTCCTAATTACCTAAATCCAGCGGGACTGTAGCATCCCTGTTTTCAACACATACCCCACACTGGAATTTTGCTGCACCACAGCCTGAACACTGGCGGCGGCAGTTTGGTGTTACAGTTTCTGCCTGTGAATTATTGTATTCATCCAGAAGGAACTTTTTAGTAACCCCAATATCTATAAAATCCCAGGGGAACAGTTCATCTTCTGCCCTTTCCCTTCTTAAGTAAAATTCCATGTCTGCATTATTGTCCTTAAATGCCTGTTCCCATTTATCCGGCTGGAAATATTCTGTCCACGCATCATAAATACAGCCGCTTTCATAAGCTTGTCTTATAACATTGCAAAGTTTCCTGTCGCCTCTTGCAAATACGCCCTCAAGCTCTGAAACATCTGCATCATGGCAGTTATATTTTATGCTTTTGGCATTTAACTGTTCCCTTACCTTTGAAAGAAGGAAATCCCTTTTCTGCCTTGCCTGCTCTTTTGTATCCATTGGCGACCACTGGAATGGTGTAAATGGTTTTGGTACAAAAATAGATGTGCTTGTAACAATATTAACCCTTCCGTTCCTCTCCTCTTTTGGAATTGTGTAATACTGCCTTGCTATCTGGTCTGAAAGGACTGCAATGCCCTCTATGTCATTATAGGTTTCACCAGGCAGGCCAAGCATAAAATAAAGCTTGACCCTGTTCCATCCTCCTTTAAATGCTTCCATTGCACCATTTAGTATATCATCTTCTGTTAATCCCTTATTAATTACATTGCGCAGGCGCTGTGTTCCTGCTTCTGGTGCAAATGTAAGGCTGCTTTTACGCACATCCTGTACTTTAGACATCACATCAAGTGCAAACTCATCAATACGGAGTGAAGGAAGGGAAATATTTATGCCCTGGTCTTTAAATTCGTCTATAAGCCAGTAAACAAGCTCCTTAAGGTCTTTATAATCACTTGAACTTAAAGAACTTAGTGTAATTTCTTCATGCCCTGTTGACTTAAGCATTTCTTTAGCGCGCTGTTTAAGAAAAGACAGGCTTCTTGGCCTTATCGGGCGGTAAAGCATGCCTGCCTGGCAGAAACGGCATCCTCTTATACACCCTCTCTGGATTTCAAGCACCACCCTGTCCTGTGTAACTTTAATATAAGGGACTAATGGTTTCTCTGGATAATACGTTTCTGACAGGCTGCACTCTACCTGTTTCACTACTTTTGCTGGTGCTTCCGGGACTAAAGGCTTAAACTCCGCCAGTGTGCCATCCTTATTATAGACAGGCTGGTAAAACTGTGGCACATATATCCCTGGAAGCTTTGCTGCTATTTTAAGGAATTCTTTCCTTCCCTTCCCTGATGCCTTCCACTCTTTATACCTGTCCATAAGTTCATAATAAACCGTTTCTCCCTCACCTATATAAAACATGTCAAAAAAGTCTGCAATTGGTTCAGGATTATAAGCACATGGCCCGCCACCTATAACAAAAGGCTCGCCCTCTTTTCTGTCTGCTGCATCCAGCGTAATTCCTGACAAATCCAGTACCTGCAAAATATTTGTATAACACATTTCATACTGGAGTGTAATTCCAAGAAAATCAAAATCTTTAACAGGCTGCTGGCTTTCCAGTGCAAAAAGTGGTATATTCTTATCACGCAGGATTTTATCCAGGTCAGTCCACGGCGAATAAACCCTTTCACAATATATATCGTCACGCAGGTTTAACATATCATAAATAATCTGTATGCCAAGGTGTGACATGCCTATTTCATAAACATCTGGAAAACACATACAAAAACGTATATCCACATCTGCCAGGTTTTTTACTGCCATATTTATCTCACCGCCAATATACCTTGCCGGTTTCTCCACTGATAAAAGTATCTCATCGCTTAATGCAAGCTTTCTCATATAAATATCCATGCCCTTCCATTCTCTGTAAACATATCTGTAGCTAATCCCCGCCTGTGCAGCCGGAAATTTTTAATCCTGAAGTGAATTATACCATCCTGCAACCTTGTCTGTTATCTCACCTGCACCTTTTACAATAGTATCCCAGTAACCGCTTCTGTCAAGACATTCCATAACATATTCCTTGTCAAAACCTTCATAGGAAAAATTATTATATAATGCAATTCCCAGTATTAAAAAAAGCATCCCTGCTGCCATAAGCCTGATTAAACCAAATGGATGCTTTTTCTCATTAGTGGCAAGATATTCGTCATTATAATGGCTGTTGCTGCTGTTGTAATTACGCCCGCCGCTGCCATCTGAAAATGCCCTTCTTGCCTCCAGGATTTTCTCTGAACGTGACTTAACAGGCAGTTCCCTGTCCATATCATAAGCATTTCTTAACTCTTCCCTGTACATAGCAAATATCCCCTTTATTCAATATATCAGATTAGAAGTATTCCCACATATGCGGTGGCAATATTTTCTATCTGTAATAGGATATGCATTATATACAAGTTTAATTCTTAATCCAGCCAAGGTCTGGATATTCGTTGCATTTCTCCCTTGAAAGAAGGTTTTTAATAGCTTCTGTTGCTGGCACATTGTCAAAAAGAACCTTATTAACCTGTTCAACAATAGGCATGGACACATTATATTTCCTGGCAAGCCCATATGCCGCCTTAGCAGAATAAACACCTTCAACTACCTGGTTTACTTCGTCCATTGCCTCTTTCATAGTCCTTCCCTTGCCTATAAGGTAGCCTGCATTGTGGTTACGGCTGTGCTGGCTTGTACATGTTACAATTAAATCGCCAATTCCTGAAAGCCCGCCAAATGTCTCAACATTTCCTCCCATTGCCACACCAAGGCGTGTAATCTCTGCAATGCCCCTTGTAATAAGCGCTGCTTTTGTATTATCGCCAAATCCAAGGCCATCACACACACCTGCTGCAAGTGCAATAACATTTTTAATAGAAGCACCAAGCTCAATTCCTGTAATATCCGGGCTTATATAAACACGGAATGTGTCATTCATAAATATTTCCTGGATAATTGCAGCAGACTTTTCATTTTCAGAACCAACTACAACCGTTGTAGGCATATCAATGGAAACTTCTTCTGCATGGCTCGGGCCTGAAAGCACACTTACATCAGCACCTGGTATTTCTTCACATATTATATCCCTTAATGTCTTAAATGTGCTGTCCTCAATACCCTTTGCAACATTGACAACAAGCTGCCCGTCTGGCAGGAAGGCTGCTGCTTTCCTTGCAGTATCCCTTACATATGGTGAAGCCACAGAAAATACTATTAAATCATAACCCTTACATGCTTCTTCAAGGTTATTAGTAACAATAACCGTTTCAGGAAGTTTGACACCTGGCAGCCTGTCTTTATGCTCCCTGTGTTCTGAAAGCATCTTTACTTCTGCATCAACGGCCGACCATAAAGTTACATTATGCCCGTTCTTTGCAAGCATAATTGCAAGCGCAGTACCCCAGCTTCCTGCGCCTAAAAAACTTACTTTACTCATTTTGCTCCTCCCATATTGTAGTATTATTTATTACCCCAGAGTTTATTCTCACTGCCATTTAAAAGCCTTACAATATTCTGCCTGTGCTGGAAATAAGCAAAAGCAGTAAACAGCAGGCTTACAATTACCATATGGGCAAACAACGGGTTTTCCCTGTAAAAAATAATTGTATTGGCAGGTATATACCATGCGACAAAAAGTGAACCAAGGGAAACATATCTTGTAATTGCAACTACAGCAATAAATATTAAAAGCCCTGCCAGTATTATTAATGGATGTGCTGTTGATAATATAACCGCAGAAGTGACAGCTATCCCCTTGCCGCCTTTAAATTTAAGGTAAAACGGGTAGTTGTGCCCAAGCACAACACCAAGCCCCATATACAGGCATAAAAGATACCAGTCCACAGGCGTGTCCAGCACAAGGCGTATCACAAGCACTGGTATAATAGCTTTTAAAAGGTCTCCTGCAAATGTCAGCAGCGCTGGAAGTTTGCCAAGGGTACGCAGTACATTTGTAGTCCCTGCATTGCCGCTCCCCTTGTCCCTTATATCTATATGGTAGATTTTTCCGACAATATAGCCACTTGAAATACATCCACAAAAATATCCTATCACCAAACAAATAAAATTCCAAGCCATAAGCTGCCTCCATATCCCCTTAATACTTATTCCTGTTAATTCTTTTCCTTTTTTTCCCTGATTATAAACTTTAACGGAGTGCCTGTAAAGCCAAATGCTTCACGTATTTTATTTTCAATATATCTTGTATAAGAAAAATGCATAAGTTTTTTATCATTTACAAATATAACAAATGCGGGCGGCTTTACACTTACCTGTGTTATATAGAATATTTTAAGCCTGCGTCCCTTGTCAGAAGGCGGCTGCTGGAGCGCAACAGCTTCTGTCAGTATTTCATTAAGCACACCTGTAGCAATACGCAGTGAATGGTTCTGTATAACAATATCAAGCAAATCAAAAAGCTTAGGGATACGCTGTCCTGTCTGTGCAGATATAAATATAATTTCTGCATATGGCATAAATGACAATACATCACGTATTTTTTCCGTATATTTTTTAACAGAATTATTATCCTTTGTGACAGCATCCCATTTATTAACGGCAACCACCATCCCGCGTCCCCTGTCATGTGCAATGCCTGCAATCTTGGCATCCTGCTCTGTAACACCCTCTGTTGCATCTATAACAAGCACAACCACGTCTGCACGTTCAACAGCGGAAACAGTACGGAGTATGCTGTATCTCTCAATTTCTTCTTTTATTTTATTCTTACGCCTTAACCCTGCTGTATCTATAAATACGTACTCTTTGCCGTCCCATGTAACAGAAGTATCAACGGCATCCCTTGTAGTACCTGCAATATCAGACACAATAACCCTGTTCTCACCAAGTATCTTATTAATAATAGAAGACTTGCCAACATTAGGCTTGCCAACAATGGCAATACGCGGTCTTTCGTCCTCTTCCTCTTCTGTCCCGTCTGGAAAAAGTGCTGTAACTTCGTCAAGCATATCACCAATTCCGAGCTTGGCTATAGAAGAAACAGGCACAGGGTCACCAATTCCAAGATTATAAAATTCATATACATCAGGCATATATTTTTCAAAGTTATCAACTTTATTAACAACAAGCACTACTTTCTTAGCAGCTTTCCTGAGCATATCCGCAACTTTAAAGTCAGAATCTGTAACGCCCTGCCTTACATCTGTAACAAACATTACAACATCTGCCATTTCTATTGCCATAAGTGCCTGTTCCCTCATATCCTTAAGCATCTGGTTCTTAGTTACAGGCTCAATCCCGCCTGTATCCATTATGGTAAATGAATAATTAAGCCATGATACATCAGCATAAATACGGTCTCTTGTAACACCTGGCGTATCTTTTACAATAGAAATCCTTTCACCTGCAATCATATTAAAAAGCGTTGATTTGCCAACATTGGGACGTCCTACAACCGCAACAACTGGTTTACCCATTTAACCACCATGTCCTTTCCATAAAGCCTGCAAAACTGGTATCACTAATATCTCAGGCTGTTTCCTTTACCTTTCCTGTAAGGAAATTATTAACACTTTCATATAGTATTTCGTTATTTATGATATCTTCAGATTTAGTACCAAAATATTCATCAAAAAGCTTATCCAGCTCTTTCTGGTCTTCTACAGCATACTCTTTAAGATAAGACCCAAGCACTTCCTTATATGCATCTTCATCAAGGCCAATGCCCTCTTTCTGTGCAATTGCATTAAAAACCAGCCTTTTGCCTAAATCACTTTTGGCACTTGTTTCTACATTCTTCTCAAAATCTTCCTCTGTCATTGACTGCATTTCCAGATAATCTTTAAGGTCAGTGCCATTCTGCTTTAAATAATAAACAATAGGTGTCCTGTACTGTGTCTTAACCCTCTCAAGAAGGTCTTCCGGGTATTCCTTTATATCTGACTTTGTATAAACAGACTCCCATGCCATATCCTTAACAACATTATCACGTATATACTGTGTATAATCCTTAGCAGTATTTTTATAATCCTTGTCAAAATCCTTAAAATTACTTTTCACAAAATTGTCTGAAAGCTCTGGCCAGTCCAGAATATAATTAACTGTTACTGTAAATATAGCTTCCTTCCCTGCATAATCAGGGTTAAGCTTGTATCCTTCAGGGAATTTTGACTTAACGTCATATGTCTTTCCAGGCGTTTTGCCTATAAGCCCGTCCTCAAAACCTTCAATAAAGTCACCAGACCCTATTTTAAGGTTATGCCCGTCAGGAGTGTTTTCCTTAGTGCATGAACCGCCATCAAATTCCTTGCCATCCATCTTGCCTACATAAAAAATATTGACAGTGTCACCCTCTTTAATCTTACTTTTCTTATCCTTTTTATAAGAGTCTGTCCTTTCAATATTTGTCTGCACCATTTCATCTGTTTTATTATCAATATCCTTTTTAGAAAGCTGTATTGATGCATAATCCCCTGTCGTAACATATTTAGAAAAATCAAGGTCTTTGTATACATCCGCTTCTCTTACATACTCTTCTTCCTTATTGCCATCTTCCTTATCATCATCTTTTTTTGTTTCAGAACTTGTGCTTTCCTTATTGTCCTTAGAAGAGCTGCATCCAGTAAAAGGAAGAGCCATAGAAACACAAAGCACCAGTGCTAGAAATTTGTTATACTTTCTCAAAATAATTCCTCCAATTTAAAAATTAAAAATTTTACAACTACTACATACTAACACACAGAATATAAAATATCAAGAAAAAATGGTGAAATGGAAAAGAAGAGGAAGCTAAATGCTTCCCCTTACATTTTATTAATCACCCTCTTACTTCCAGGAACTGTGCCCTTCCATAAATATTAATTCCTACTGAATTTGCCGGCACAAATATACACCGCCCTTTTTCAAAATCCAGTATTTCATTTTCAAATTTTATACTTCCGCACCCTTCCAGGCAAAGAAGTACCCTGAATGATATTTCATCTGCCTTGTAATATACAGAGCGTTTTCCAGTATTTAAAATTATACGGTGTACTTCAAAATATTTGCATCTGCAAAGCAGTTCTGAAGCCTCGCCATTACGGTATTTCAATACCCTTGGCGGCTGCGCTGGGCCTGCCATCCTCCCAAGGTTTGCAACTTCAAGTGCTTTATCTATATGCAGGCTGCGTTTCCTGCCATCCTTGCCTGTACGCCCATAATCATAAAGAC
Source organism: uncultured Lachnospiraceae bacterium (assembly GCA_910588655.1). Classification (GTDB taxonomy): domain Bacteria; phylum Bacillota; class Clostridia; order Lachnospirales; family Lachnospiraceae; genus Butyribacter. The sequence goes on from CAJUPJ010000008.1 coordinate 80,834, forward strand.
GGTAAGTAAGGTTACTGTTTTCCTGTATTTCTGCCAGAAGTGTTCCTGCACCAATTGCATGGATAGTTCCAGCCTCTATAAAGAATAAATCATCTTTTTTTACTGGCACTTTCTGTAAATACCCCATTATAGTCCCAGTTTCAACTGCCTTTTTTATAGTCTGCTTGTCACACTCATGTATTAAGCCATACACTAGTTTTGCGTCTTTATCTGCATCTAAAACATACCACATCTCACTTTTTCCAGACTGGCCATTCTCATATTTCATGGCATAACTGTCATCTGGATGTACCTGTACAGATAAATCTTCCTTTGCATCAATAAATTTAATTAATATTGGAAGTTCCCCATTTGCACATGGATGCGTTCCAAGATATTCAGGATGCATTTCTAAAACTACAGACAAGGCTTGTCCACTAAACCTGCCACTATCTACAAATGAAGGCCCGTCAGGATGTGTACTGCACTCCCATGTTTCTGCAAGAGGAGTTAAATCTATATTTTTTGCAAAATCATCTTTTAACCTGTTGCCTCCCCATAAATAATCTTTTCCTGAAGGTCTTAATAAAAAGGGACATGCTGCCATTAACACCACCCCAGCTCAAATTTCTGTTTATCTTGTACAGAAATCCCTGTACCAATCTGGACTTCTACTAGTTTTAATTCTGTTTCCGCAATTACTGTATGTTTACATCCCGCACTCATAGCTATTACATCCCCTGTTTTAACATTTTGTTCCATGCCATCAACAATTGTCCTGCCTGTCCCGCTTATAACTACCCATACCTCATCCCTGTACTTATGGTTATGGTAATTCATGCTGTGTCCTTTATTTAATGTTACTTTAATAGTCATGCTTCCATCTTCAACATCCAAAACCTTAAAACTTCCCCATGACTTTTCAGCAAACATAACCTGTTGTACAATCCCATCAACATATGGTTTTATATATGAACTCTGTTCCTTATCAGACACCAGTATTCCCTCAGGGCTTGCAGAAATAATTACATCTTTTAGCCCCATTGCAAGAACAGGCACATCCATTTCATTTACAATATTTACCCCTGAACATGTATCATCCATTATCCCCTTGCCAATAATATTTTCACCCATTGACTCTGACAATGTATTCCATGTACCGATATCCTTCCAGCTTCCAGCAAACTTCATAACTTGTATTTTCTCTTCCTTTTCAACTACAGCATAATCAAAAGAAATCTTTTCTAGCGTATTATATCTTGAATACAAATCCTGGTAACTTTTATATCCCACAAGTTTACATGCCTTATCCAGTACATACTTTAATTTATACGCAAATACCCCTCCATTCCACAACGCACCTTGTGCGATGTAACTGCTGGCAGTCCTGGTATCTGGTTTTTCTTTAAACGTCTTTACATATGAAACACCTGTATCTTCTGTCTGCGCATTAATCTCTGGAATAATATAACCATATTTTTCACTTGGATAAGAGGGTTCAATTCCCATAAGCACCAGGTTTGCCCCACCCTTAGCTGACTGGCATGAAAGTTCCTTTAATGCCTCAAAATAGCCATCTTCTACATATGGGTCAACAGGACATACCACTACAGGTTCTTCCGGGTCTGCTTTCATAACATCTGCAAGGTAAGCCGTAGCAAGTAAAATGGCAGGAAACGTATCCCTCCTGCATGGTTCAGCAGATATGCCCACATTATCTCCAAGCTGGTTATTTATTGCAGATATCTGTGTCTTTGATGTTGCAATAATAATCCTGGCATCCGTATCCGCTTTCCTAATCTGCCTGTAAACCCGTTGTAACATAGACTCATATGTGCCATCCTCTTTTTTGAAAATTTTTATAAACTGTTTTGACCTTATATCATTAGACAGCGGCCATAGACGCCTGCCAGAACCGCCAGATAATAGAATAATATTCATATTTGTACCATGCCTTTCCCCATTGCTGTGAATAATAGCAATTCTTTCTATATTAAATAAAGAAAACTTACCTGGAAGCCCTTAACGGATTATTAAGGAAATCCTCATAACTAAGCCTTATTCCCTCTTCCAGTCCTGTCTTATACTTCCATCCAAGCTTTTCTGCCTTACTTGTATCAAGCAGTTTTCTTGGTGTTCCATTAGGCCTGCTTGTATCCCAGGTAATTTTCCCTTTATAGCCAGTAACTTTTGCAACTAGCAATGCAAGCTCTTTAATAGAAATTTCTTTACCTGTGCCAGCATTAACAGTTTCATTTCCAGAATAATTATTCATAAGGAAAACACATAAATCTGCAAGGTCATCAACATATAAAAATTCACGCAAAGGAGAACCATCACCCCAGCAGACTACTTCTTCTGCCCCGTTTACTTTAGCCTCATGGAAACGGCGTATAAGTGCTGGCAGTACATGTGAATGTTCTGGATGGTAATTGTCATTAGGCCCATAAAGATTTGTTGGCATTACAGAAATATAATCTGTACCATACTGCCTGTTTAAATATTCACAGTATTTAAGCCCTGAAATCTTAGCGAGCGCATAAGCCTCATTAGTTTCTTCCAGGCTGCTTGTCAATAAACAGCTTTCAGGCATAGGCTGTGGTGCTAATCTTGGATAAATACATGAACTGCCTAGAAATTCCAGTTTCCTGCATCCATTTTTCCATGCAGAATTAATAACATTCATCTCCAGAAGCATATTGAACCACATAAAATCTGCCAGCGCCTCCTGGTTAGCAGCAATTCCGCCTACCTTAGCAGCTGCCAGGAAAACATACTCTGGTTTCTCCTTTTCAAAAAACCTTTCCACATCTTCCTGCCTGCAAAGGTCAAGTTCTGCATGTGTCCTTGTAATAATATTTGTATAACCCTGTTTCCTTAATTCCCTGGCAATTGCAGAACCAACCATCCCATTATGCCCTGCCACATAAATTTTCGCATTTTTATCCATCATATCTGTTTATCTTCCATATTCATCTATATTTTAATATTTTCTGTTTCTATAATATCTTCCTTTTTATTTATCCTGGATATTATTTAACTACACCTTTCTCCAGATATTCTTCCAGGTTTAGCCTTATATGTTCCTCTGCCCTCTCTACAGCAACTTTCTCCATATCATGCTTTACCATAATCTTTACTAATTCCTCAAAACTCGTTTTTACAGGATTCCATCCCAGTTCATTTTTAGCTTTAGAAGGGTCACCCCATAAATTCACAACATCTGTAGGACGGTAAAAATCAGGACTTACCTCCACAATTATTTTTCCTGTTGCCTGGTCAATACCCTTTTCATCCATTCCCTCACCTTGCCATGCAATATCTATTCCAGCATACTTAAAAGCAAGTGTAGCAAACTCCCTGACAGAATGTTGTTCACCTGTCGCAATAACAAAATCATCTGGTTTTTCATTTTGTAAAATCATCCACATGCACTCAACATAATCCCTGGCATATCCCCAGTCGCGCAGAGAGGATAAATTGCCAAGATAAAGCTTGTCCTGTTTTCCCTGTGCAATACGTGCAGCAGCAAGCGTAATCTTACGTGTTACAAAAGTTTCACCACGTCTTTCTGACTCATGGTTAAACAAAATACCCGAACTGCAGAACATATTGTATGCTTCCCTGTATTCTTTCACAATCCAGAAACCATACTGTTTAGCAACTGCATAAGGGCTGTATGGATGGAATGGGGTAGTTTCACTCTGGGGGACTTCCTCAACCTTTCCATAAAGCTCAGATGTTGAAGCCTGGTAAATCCTGCATGTTTTTTCAAGACCACAAACACGTACAGCCTCAAGCACCCGGAGCACACCTGTTGCAACAATATCTGCCGTATACTCAGGTACATCAAAAGAAACCTGCACATGGCTTTGTGCTGCCAGGTTATAAATTTCATCTGGTTTTATCTCACCAATTAACTTAACAAGACTAATAGAATCACCTAAATCACCAAACTTAAGATGGAAACCAGGTGTTCCTTCTAAATGGGAAATACGTTCCCTGAAATCAACAGAAGACCTGCGTATCATCCCATATACTTCATATCCTTTTTCTAACAGAAATTCTGCAAGATAAGAACCATCCTGCCCTGTTACGCCAGTAATAAGTGCTTTCTTTGCCATATAAACCTCCGTTCAATCTGATATATTTTATAAAACTAATTTTATCAGCATAAAGCTTTTAACTAAATTCATTATCTTGGGTAATTCTTGCACTATCTTGGGTTTTACCGCTATTTATAACTGTATATCCAATAATAACCAGATAAAATTTTAAATATTTTTACTGCAAAACTATAAGTTGATGTAAAAAGAAATATAAACTACAATTTAATTAAGAAATAAATAAAAGAACAAAAAAGCAGAAGTATGGAAGAAAATACACAAAACAAAAATGAACTGAAATACAGCCAGGTTTTTGACTGGGCATGTAAAACAATTATGAATATGTCCCATAAATTATTCATGACAAGGTTGGGAAACTTTTTGCAGACTTTCTCCTCTCCATAGAACAAGTAAATAAACACATTCCTGAAAATTATATAATACGCTTTAAAATGCCAAACGGAGAAGAATTCTGTTATTAGGAACATAACAAGGATGACGCCAGAAAACCGCAAAAAACATATACAAGAATTTAAAAATATGCTTGAAGATATGCAACAGGCATTACAAAATTCACTTGCAAACGGACTAATTAGCGGAGGGGGCTACACAAAATTATTAAATGTAACAGGAACATTATATAAATATTTATATATTAATACAAAAAATATGGAAGAGATGGACGACATGGCAGAAGAAAAATTTACAACGTATATAGAAGACATAGAACAAAAAATTATAAAAAGAGCCACTGAACAGGGTATGAAAATTACTTATCTTATTACAAAAAATCCTGGCTTATCAGATGAAGAAATTTCCAGCCAGACAGGTAATGATATAGAAACAATCCATAAAACCAGAAAAGAACTTATGGAGATTATTTAAAACAAACTTTATACCAGGCCAGGTGTACTGCAATAAAGGCACAAATTATAGTAAAGCGGCAGCATACCTGGCTGGTATACATAACAGCCTGTTATTTCAAATTTTCCTGGTTTTGCCAGTTATTTACCTGGTTAAGCTGGTATTCAAAATCCCTTCTTTTCTGTTCAGTCATATTGCTAAGCACCAGCCCCGAGAAAAACGACTGGATTGCCGCCAGCACAGAAAATCCACATACTATAAGTGTAGGAATACGCATAACCAGATGTGTATCTAAAAATTCTAAAAAAACTGGTATAAAAAATCCTGTTGCAAGTAATATAAGAACTAATGAAATACTTCCAAAAAACTGCAACGGCCTGTACTGCTTAAAGAGCCTGAAAATTGTTTTTATAACTCTAAATCCATCTGAATATGTATTTAATTTTGAAACACTTCCATCTGGGCGGTCACGGTAACTGACAACAACATTTTCAATATGCATATTGTTGAAGACTGCATGTACTGTCATTTCTGTTTCAATTTCAAATCCCTTTGATAAAACTGGAAATGTTTTTACAAAACCATAACTAAATGCCCTGTAACCGGTCATAACATCTTTTACATTAGAATGAAATAAATAATTAATGCTTTTACGTACAATACTATTACCAAAATTATGGAAAAGCCTCTTATTTTCTGAAAAATAAGTTGAAGATAACCGGTCTCCTACAACCATGTCTGCATTATGCAGCAACACTTTATCTGCCAGTTCACTAGCACAGTCCAAGGGATAAGTATCATCACCATCTATCATTATATAGCACTCTGCATTAATTTCGCGGAACATCTGGCGTATAACATTGCCCTTTCCCTGCATGGTTTCATAACGTACAATAGCACCTGCTTTTTCTGCAAGTTCTGCTGTATGGTCTGTAGAATTATTATCATAAACATATATAACCGCTTCTGGCAAATATTCTTTTACATCATTTATTACTTTGCCAATTGTTTTTGCTTCATTATAACAAGGAATTAAAACCGCAATTCTGTCCATTTAATTACCACCTTTCAGTTTAAAGCCATCTTTAAAGGATGTCCCACGCATTTCTATCATTTCCAGACATGCTTTATATGGCGTAGCTGGAAAACTGTGATAACCTGTCTGGTCTCCAGAAACAGGATAATAAAACTCAAAACCCTCTACCGTCTGTTTTATACATTCATGTACATTATAATCCTGGGAATATGAAAACTCCCCACATTCTGAGTTAACCCCGGCAGATATAACTGGCTGCATCAGATATGAACCAGCAGCAACCAAAACAACCATTGACACTGTATAAAATTTCCGCTTTTCTTGCAAAATTACTACTATATAACCTATAATAAATAACGGCAGCATAATAACATAACACATGCCATACCTTAAAAGAGGAGCACCTTTAAACCATAAATATGTGCTGGCAATTACCGTACAAACAATGACAATAAAATTTATATCTCTTTTTCTGGCGGCATTCCATATACCAGCAGCTATTCCAGCCAATGCTGCTGGTATATTTAAAAGCAACATTCTTTGTAATGTTTTACTCATATTTTCATACCATCCTGGAAACCACTCACTAAAACCAGCTTCATAACGGTTTACATCATTTAACCCCCTGCCCCATGCACTAATTTCATGTCTGTCATGTAAAAGGCTTTCTGGTGTCATTTTCCAGTCAAAATTAAATAAATCAATTTCTGGATATGGATATATCAAATAACCCGAAATAATAATATTCCGTATTAAAAATGGTGCAATAATTATAACACCTATAATTATATATTTAAAAACTAATTTACAATTACGTGATATTATCATCTTGTATGCAGGATATATTGTTAATAACACCATCATTCCAGCTGATAACTTTACAGAAACAGCCAAAAGTGAAAATAAACATAGAAGTGCATAATTTTCAACCTCTTCATTTTTTTCCTCCCATAATTCTGTCCATTTTATAAAAATATATATAACTAAACCTAGGGCAAAATGGTCTGTTTCAGGAGAACTTATAGGAAATGAATAATTAAAATAAGCAATCATTACAATTCTCAAAAAATCTGATACAAAAAATTTTTTATATTTAAAAACTTTTGCTGTACAAATAGCATAGGAAATAAAAAAAAGAAAAAGAAAGCCATTAACACAATGTAATGAACGTCCAAGAATAAAACGCCAGCTAAATAATGCCTGTAAAGAAGAAAATGCACTATTATATGCAAGGCGGTGGTGCAAATTTCCAAGACCAGGTGCAATCCCATACTCTTCAATCCACCTTATACTTTGTGCATGGTACAAATCAGTATCATAGTGGGATGCAGGCTGCCCTGCCAGTATAAGTACAGGTATTGCAACTATTATAATAATAGCAATTCTTGCAGACATATCTTTAGAAAAAAACTTCCTAACAGAAAATAAAACTTCTTTTCTTAAAAAAATGAATATAGTAAAACAAGCTAATATTACAAAAGTAAAAGCCATTCCGCTTACATTTGTAAATAAGCTAAAAAATTCAGCATATACAGTTAAAACACATAACCCTGAAACAATAGCCAAATCCATTCTAATACCATTGTTTGCTCCCCCCCCCTTGTAAAAACAGGCTTTGTTGCTGGAAATTTTATAATATGTAAAAAGCCTGTCCCAATAAGATATGCCGAAACACCCAGGCATAAAATATTTAAAATTATTTCAAACATGTATTTTCTCCTTTGCCACTATTATTAATATCCAAATATTATCCTAAACAATTCTACATTACCTCTTATAATCTTTTTTTAACATCTTAATTACTGAAACAATAATAAAAATAGCAATTATCGAAAGTGGTAATCCTGTAATATAACATAAAGACCTTACAGCTTTCGCCCCACCAACCTGTAATAATACAAATGCCATTATAACAGCAACTACTGCCCATATAAGTCTTAACCATCTGGGAGCAAGACCATTTTCCTTTTCCTGTTTTACAGTCATCTCTGCTGCTGAAAATGCACTTGAATCCATTGTAGTTGCCAAAAAAATAAAAGAAATCAATAATAAAACAATCATCATTATTTTAGAAAAAGGCATATTTTCAAGAATTGCTAAAACCGCACCCGCTTCATTGCCATTAGCCAAAAACTCTGCAATATTTAACTTACCAGAAACCTGAAGGTTCATGGCATAATTCCCAAATGTAGCCATTGCAAACCAACATCCTGAAGTACATAATACTAATTGTCCAAAAGCAATTTCTTTCAAACGGTATCCCTTTGAAATTTTAGCATTAAAAACACCCATCAATGGCATATATACAAAATAACATGCCCAATAACTTATTGTCCACCCTTTGACAAAAGAACCTGTCCCATAAGGATCTGTATAAGTTGATGTTCTGATAAAATTATTAAACAACAAGCCAATTGTATTTATTTCCGCAAAAAATACCTTAAATAATCCAGTCATAACCCCAACAACAGCCATTAAAATTAAAGCAGATAAAACATTAATATTACTTAATTTTTTAATGCCTTTATTTAATCCCAGATACACACTAGTCCCAAAAATCAAAACCCATATACATAAAATACAAATCTGTATTACTGTCCTGTACGAATCTGAAATACCAAAAATATTTTCTACAAGTACAACAAGCAGAGGCATACCTGTCCCAATAGATATAACAGGAGCAATAACTGCCCCACAAATAGAGAATAAATCTATTATATAACTAAATACCTTTCCCTTTCTATTATTTATTATTGAACTACAAGCGGCACTTACTGTTCCTGTTCCAGACTTTCGGTTATAAAGAATATAACCAATAGCAACAGAAACAGGAACATATATACACCATGCATTTGGCCCCCAATGAAAATGTGCATACATCTGGCCATATTCAAAAGCCTGGGTTGACAAAGGTTTAATTTGAAAAGGTGCATCTGATGCACAATAAATTGGTTCAAGAAAACCATATACCACAAGCCATGCTCCACAACTTGTAGTAAACATCATACTTGCCCATGAAAGAGTACCAAATACTGGCTTACAGTTTTCTCCTCCCAACCTGACATTTTTATATGGTCCAAACATAATCCATAGAGAAAATACCAGGCAGGAAATATTAGCCAGAATAAAAACCCACCCAAACTGGCTAATACAAAAATCATATATTATTTCAACATTTTTTTGTACAACATTAAGATTAACAATAACTGCAACAATAATGGCAATCAAAATAACCAATGCTGAAAAAAATAATTTTTTTTCAATCTTCATTTTAGTTCTCCTATAGAATTCTCTAAACAATAAAAACAAGTTTATAAAATACATTACACAAACTATATTTTTATAAATTTATATTATATTTTTTTAATAAACCGTATTATTTTACAATACCAATATATAATAGCAGGCTTTATATCCTTAGAATTCCAGACATAAAGACAATCAGCATTTAATACACCTTTGAACCATTTTAAAATACTAATTTGTTTTAATCTTCTAACCCTGTGTTCAAAATCGCCGACTTCTGCTAATGCTATATAATTATCTGGAATTCTTTTTCTTGCATTTATTGGTTTTTTTCCGTTTAACATGCCATCAGCCCATAGCAAAGGAAGATTCATTCCTAGTTTTGTTGAGGCATAGCTCCATCCTGAATTTCTTAAATTAATTTCTAAAAACCAGTATTTTCCATCCTTATCAATCATAAATTCTGCCGAAAAAATGCCTTCATATCCAATTTCTTTAAACATTTTATTTAAAATATTCTGGAAATATTTATCATTAAAATTACTTACCACCATTTCCATACTATAATAATCTGGTAAAATATAAGTATACTTTGATGCAATAGTTATAAGTAAATCCTGGCCATGATTAACTACTATTCCATCCAGACATAATTCGTTTACTTTCGATATAAATTGTTGTAATAAAATATCCTCTCCCTTTATTACTTTAAAGGCATCTTTAAGTTCTTTTTCAGTATAACAGACATAATAATCATCTTTCCATCCTATATATGATGTCAGTGGTTTAGTAATAACAGGATAAACAATATCTTGTGGGATTTCTCCATTTTTAATCCGCCATGAAGCAGCAATATTAAGTCCATTTTTTTTAGCAAGTTCACATATAGTCCACTTATTCATAAAATGCGTAATTCTTCCGCTCTCCCCTGCATTACTCACAAAAAAAATATCTTTTATTTCATCCCATTTTTTATCAAGCAATTCCGTAATATTGTCATCACATGGAATTATAAAAGGTTTTAATTTATAATGGCTAAATTTTTTAAGTAAAATTTTATACATTTCTTCATAGTTATTAACAATAAAAAGCTTTCTTTTATCTACATATTTACTTACAGAGGCAATTCTCATATCTGATTTAAGCAGCATAACAACTGGATAAATGCCATTCTCTCCCAGACTCCTTATTACACCAAGCGGATTATAATGTTCATATCCCATTACAATAAATAAATGTTTTTTAATTCTATTAATATCCATTTCTTTTCCTTTCACATCCTATGAAGTATAATTATTATAATTTTATCAACATAAATAATTTAATTAAATTCACTATCTTGGGAAATTTTTATATTATCTTGGGTTTTTATAAGATATATATCTTCATATTTGTAACCAATATTTTATATATATAGCCACTTATACATTATAAAACTTTTATTTATTTAATAATGTTAAATTTTTTGTCCATAAAAAAGGAAGCCTTATTTAATACAGCTTCCTTTTTTATTTAATATAATATTTTATATGTACAAGTAATAATATGTTTATAAAGCTTACCATATTTTCCTGAATTTACTTGGACTTATTCCTTCTACCTTTTTAAAAAGCCTACTAAAATAAGCAGCACCGTTAATTCCTATATTATATGCAATTTCATCTAATGTCTTATCAGTAAAACGCAGCATCTTTTTTGCTTCAGTAATTCTTACGCTTGTCAAATAGTCATTTATTGTAATACCATATTGTTTTTTAAACTGCTCACATAAATAGAATTTATCCATCAAAAAATGATTTGCCAGATTATTAAGGGTGATTTTAGTATTATATTTATTATCCAAAAAAATACGTACTTCCTGGATTTCCCTTTGTCTATCTGTCAATCCTATATTTTCAGGATCCCATGCATCTTCCATAAGATAAACTAATAAATTTGAAAGCAATAAATTAATTTTCATATCCTTTACATACGAAAATGATACTGCTTCATCATAAAGATTGTCCAAAAGAGTAGAATAGCTATTAGAAGAAGCCTGGAATACAGGTTTACCACCACGCTTTTTATATTTATCATAAATGCTTTTCATTTCTGGCCCATTAAAGTGACACCATTTAAGTTTCCACAGTTCTTCAGATGTCGTATGCGAATATGGTTTATTACAGTCTATAAATACACAATCATTAGGATACAACTCAAATTCCCTTCCTTCATATGTAAGTATACCTGCGCCAGAAAGCACGATAAAAAATAAATATGATATTAAATTTTCACGTGATGATTTATGTACATCTGTAGCAGACAAAGTACCTGTTTCCTGGAGATACAAAAGAGAAGAACGCGCAAATAAAGAAGGCGTATAAATTATACGGTTAGAAGAAACATTTAGTGAATTTGTAAATAATGATTGAAACATTTAGCATCCTCCTATTAAAAAATATTATTTCTATAAATTTTATTCAATCATTTTGCTACAAAACTGCTCTACTTCATCTGCTGTAAATCCTAAATCATAAAAATAATTCTTACATTTTTGCCAGAAACTATGCCCCCCTTCATAATTTTTTTCGATGTAGTCTATCATTTCTTTAAATGCAACGCCTTCAGTACCTTCTCCATATTCCCGCATACCAAAAATAGAAAATGAGGACAATTCGTAATCCCTCACAATATCCTTTTTTGAAACACCAAGAATGCCTTCCAGCAAAGCTATAACTGTTCCGGTACGGTCACACCCTCCCCAACAGTGAATATAGATTGGCTTATCATTTAACACGCAATCAAATATATATCGATAAACCATACTATATGCTTCAAAATCTGAAATACCATCAACATATGCTATAACCGGAAGCCTTGAGTAATCTATATATTCTTGAACTGGATATGTGACATTTTCTATTTCTGCATCTGATCTAAGATCAACCTCTGCTTTAATCCCTGTATCTATAAATGCTTTAATCCCCTTTTCTGTTATTTCTATGTTGTGATTGCCATCCAGTTCACTGCCACGATATATCATTCCATATTTGATTTGTCCGTTAGGAGTATCCCATCCTCCTATGTCACGGATATTGTAAACCCCGTCAATCCATAGCATCCTTACTGAACCGCTAACAAAAAAAGAGCCTCTTTTTACAATTTCGTCATTTTCATCAGATTTAACACGATAGTAATAGAGAGTATCCGGTATCAAATTATAGATGTTATTAGATCCATCCGTGCATACATATTTGATATAGTCTTCAAATCCAAAAGAAGATGAAATTTCCAATATTCCATCTATAGGAGATTTAACTATAACCGGATTAGGAATATCATTTTTCTTATACTCTTCATCTGTATAATCTGCTATTGTTTTATCATCTGTATGTTTAAGATATACTCTTAATGTTTCATTTTCTATAGAACTCTGCTTTGTTGTCAAATTGAAGTATAGACATAATGCCGCTGACCCAGAAAAAGCCACGAGTCCAATGATTATTAAAATACATAAGATTTTACGTTTTTTCTTTCTATGCATATCCATGCCTCCTCAAGACCATAGCGCCATAACAAGAGCAGAAAAAATTGCCAGAAAAATCTTTTCTGCTTCAAGTGATTATTTTGCAAATTTTGTTAATAATTATCGCAAACGCAAAAGAATAAATGAAAAATAACACCCATATAGTGAAACAATCTTGAAACAAATATGTTGCGTTATAGTGTTTTACGCATTGGATTATATACACATGAACCAGATAAAATTCCAGGGATACCATCCCCATCTTGTCTAAAAGCTTAATTTTCTTCACTCTGTCCAACAAATAAGATGTGACGGACACAAACAAAAAGCTGCTCCCTAATTTATAAATTCCTGTCAAAGACAATGCTAAAGCAGGTAAAATTCCCCGCAGGATAAGTGCTCCAATTGCTGCACCAACTGCAATAAGTACAGATTCACGCTTAATATTATGTCCTCTGTTGTTCTTTTCACCAAGTAAAATACCAAGAATATATGCCAGAAATGCATGTAAAAAGTGTACATACCTTTCATAAAAAAAATGGTTATAAACATCCAGTAACATGTTAATTAATACAGCAATCACTATTAGAAAATATAATCTTGGACTTAATTCTTTTTCTCTGTTCCGTTTGCTAAAAGCAAAGGCGGAAATGCAATACATCAGCAATATAAATGATACATACCAGCCCCCATCATTATAAGCGAACCAATATTGCAATGTTGATAGGCGAAGCAGCCAGGAATAAACACTCCTGTTTAAAATAAAAGCGTTGAATATGATTGCTATAATAAGGTATGGAACATAAACACGTTTCAATCTTCTTTTCGCCCATATCATTAAATCATTATTCTTATTAAGGGAAAAATAAATACCAATGCCGGATAACAAGCAGAACACATCAACTCCAAATGTTCCCCATAGCTCAAAAAACTTATAAAGAATATAGTTGCATACCAACAATTCCTGTTGAACAGAGTGCATCATAAAAATACTTATTGCAGCAATACCCATTAATTCAATTCTAAATTTACTCACCAGGTCCAAATTGATTTCTATTTTCATCTTACACCCCTTTAGTTTCTTTTTTTGAAAAGTTATCCCAGTTAAAGGCATCAATGCAAACAGACAATGTTTTTATCGATTCAGCACCTACTCCGTTGTCTGAAAATCCTGCACGACTTTCTTTGCAAAGTTGATTATGCTCTTACAATAATACCGTTTATTTTCTTCTATTTTTTTTTCTACAAGATCATCAGGCAGTCTATCGTCCAAACTATGATCTAACATTAGTTTTGCTAATTCCGATGAATTGTTAGGATTAAAGAAATACACATTATCATATCCAATGATTTCACGATTAACTCTTATATCGGAAATCAAACATGTTATGCCAAGGCATAACGCATTATAAACTGCCCCGCCTCCTGGTCCGCCCTCGCACAAAGTAGGCTGAATCAATCCTGCCGCATTTCTCATAATTGCAATTTGATCTGGTTTTGGTATATATCCAAGGAAATGAATATTCTGTTGACAATTCATCTCTTTCACTCTATTAATTAGCTTTTTTATGTATTCCGGATTTCTAGAATCTTCTATTTTACCCGAACAAACAATATGAATATCATGATAACCATCATTGTACAATTTTTCCAAAGCATCAAATGCAACCAAATGGTTTTTATGATGCCAAAACTGATTGGAAATCATAAAATATCTATTTGGCAAATTATATAACGACAAATTACTATTATCAAAATATTCAGGTTTTTGAAACGGCGCAAACGGTAACACAAAGATAGTGCTGTCATTCTCTGGATAGAATTTTTTGATATCATTTTTAACATCTTTTGCATTTACGATAATGTATTTAGAATTTTCTAGCCTGACTCCAAGTTCTTCTTTACGTATCTTAATATCATTTTCACTGAATAATTCTGGTAAATATTCATGCTGGAAGTCATACATATATCCAACCCACGGAACCTTTGTGTTTCCAATAAAATAACCATTATATGGCATCAGGATATCAATAGAATGTTTGTGCAAACAGTCCATTATTTTGCGGTCATCATCGTAATAATTGCCTTTATACCAGAGAATTCTGGTATTAGGAGAACACTCCTGGAAAACACTTATCAGCTTATCATATCTCGAATGATAATTCTTTACTTCGGATTGTATCCTGTTAATTGAGAATTTATTTTTCAGCACAATTCTCATTATTTTTGCCATCTTTAAAAAAAAACCATCCTTCTTTAATAAGATATACGAACTTGCTGAAACATCATTTTCAATACCCTGTGCAATAGTAGCAATAAAATCTATACCTCCATCCCAGAGATAAAAGTTTTTTGCTGTAATGCCGATACGTATTTGATTCATTATTAAAACACCTCAAAATAAATATATTACATGCTTTTCAAATCTTTTAGTTCTTTAAACGTTTCCATAACTTGCCTTTTATGCTTTGTATCTGGATAAGTTTCTTTTCCAAAAGCCTCTCTAAAGCATTACATCCTGTCCAATGATATTCGCATAGAATAATGTTCATAATAATATCCTCTCCTTAATATGGGAGAAAAGAAATATGCACTTCTAAACGTATCTTTTAATCATACGTACAGGATTTCCTACATAAACACCAGATACATTAATATCATCAACAACAACTGAATTGGCTCCAACTACCACATTGTCACAAATTGAGATTTTATCAATTACTGTAGAACCAGCTCCAAGAAATACATTCGACCCAATTTTACTGCGGCCGCAAACAGTTGTGTTTACACTAATGTGGCTAAAATTCCCAACCTGGACTTCATGTTCAACAACTGCTGATGTATTAATAATATTGAAATTTCCAATGTTAGCACCAGACCCTATATATGCCATGTTTCCTATGAAATTTTCGTACCCGGTTCTTGAAAATTTACTCACTATTGAACTTATGGAAACTACAGAAATCAGGTTATGCTCATTGCAAAATTTACCCGCATATTCTTTTCTCTCTTGGTTGTCACCTATAGCAATAAAGATAGGAACATCATCATCTTCCTCTTTTATATGATGCAATGCATATGCGCAATACCTCTCCTTACCATAGGAAAATATCGTTTCGCCATCTTTAGCATTAATATCATAAAATTTCAAACTTGCATCGGGAAACCTTCCCAGGAATGCATCAGCCACACTATGCGCATGGCCACCACAACCTATCATACATATCTTTTCCATAAACATCACCACCTTTATTTTATAGCAAAATATTTTTTAATTTTGTCACAAACATACTTAATTTCCTTGTCTTTCAAACCTGGATAACTAGGCAGATTCATTCCAGACCAGCTAAGTTTTTCAGCAACAAGTAATCTTTGATATCTCTCTGAATACATAGGCATAGTATGGATTGGATAGAATGCAGGTCTTGTTTCAACTCCTTCATTTCTTAGAAAATCCCTTAGTTTATCCCTGTCTTCTATTTGATTACAAGTTATAGATACCATCCAATAAGTATGTTTTACATCACCAACAGACTCTTGTACTTTTATTGGCAATCCTTCTAGCAATTTTTTATACATATCAGCAATTTCAATTTTCCTGCCAACGAAAGAATCCACCTGTTCCAATTGTGCCAGGCCAATTGCTGCGGCAATATTTGTCATTCTATAGTTGTACCCAATGATATCGTGCCAATACTCTCTATGTGCCGCCAAGCCTTGTCCCTTAAGGTGTATGGCTCTTTCATACAAAGTTTTATCATTTGTTAATACCATTCCTCCCTCTCCGCAAGTAATCGTTTTGTTTCCAAAAAAGCTAAAAGCGGCAATAACTCCAAATGAGCCAACCTTCTTTCCTTTATACTCTGAGCCGATTGCTTCAGCACAATCTTCAATAACAAACAAACGGTGTTTATTAGCAATCGCCAGTATTGCATCCATGTCACACGGGTGGCCATACAAATGAACCGGCATAATAGCTCTGGTTCTTTCTGTAATACGGTGTTCAATATCATCTGGATCTAATTGCCAGCTATCCTCTTTCGAATCAGCAAAGACTACTTTTGCACCAGTATATTTGACTGCATTTGCGGAAGCAATGTATGTAAACGATGGTACAATAACCTCATCTCCTGGTCCAATTCCCAATGCCATTAGTGCAAGGTGCAACGCTAATGTTCCATTAGAAACTGTAGTTCCATATTTCATACCTATATACTTCCCAAATTTTTCGGCAAACAAATCATTATATTTCCCTTTGGAAGAAATCCATCCAGAATCAATACAATCATCCACATATTTTTTCTCGTTCCCTGTAAGAGAAGGCTGGTAAACTGGAATTTTCATTTATTTATCCTCCTTATTTTTTATCAGCTTGAGCTGATTAATTAACGACTTTCGTTTAATTAATCCAAGGATTACTATTATAGTAATCAATAAATATCTAATTATGAGCCACTGGTATAGCCACATCGACAATACAGCAAAAGCAACCACTCCAATAGATATAAACGTAATAAGTCTTGTATCATATATCTTTTCAATTTCCTCCTTCTTCTCTTCAAGTATCCTTTTATAAAATGTATAATGCGCAAAGGCGAACAATATGTAGCAGGCTAGAGTTGTAAAACCAGCGGCATAATATCCTAAAACAGGTATCAGCAAATAATTTAATAAAACATTCAAAACTGCACCAACAGTTGATGCAATCATAATGAACTTAGGCTTTTCAAAGTAGAACTCAATTATCGAAAACAATGGATACAAAAACATAAAAAATGTTGATGACACCACTGCCGGCATAATATAAACAGCATCCATATATTCTTTCGATGCAAACAAATAAAGAATCTCTGGCGAAAACAACATAACCAGACAGCAGCCTAATCCCATTACAATTAAAAGCATAGATGATGTTTTTCTTAATGAATCAAACTTT
Source organism: uncultured Lachnospiraceae bacterium (assembly GCA_910588655.1). Lineage (GTDB taxonomy): Bacteria > Bacillota > Clostridia > Lachnospirales > Lachnospiraceae > Butyribacter. The sequence goes on from CAJUPJ010000008.1 coordinate 98,506, forward strand.
CGTGTTTTTATAGATTGGTATGTATATGGACCAAGTGAATTTGAAACTGCATTTGTTATAATCTGCATCAGCATTGCGATATTATATGCAACACTGTATATAGCGGCTTCACTTTTTCCTGACATATTCCCAATCATTATTCTATCTGCTTGGCTAAGTACGCTAAAAGACAAATAATGTGGTATCAAAGGAATACAAAATTCCAATGAATATTTCCAAAATTTTTTAGAAAAAAAAGTTCTGCCTTTGCAAAAACAAATAACATAGAGAATGCTCCCAATAACAACCTGTGTACCTGCATATGCAAAAACCCTGGAATTTCCTTTTTCACTTGAAAACAAAACCAAAAAAAACCCGAAAACTGTTGAACTTATTGCATTTAATAAGGTTAATGCAACTACTCCTTTATATTTAAATTCATATCGTTGTCTTGTCATCCAGAAATATATCGCAGGCTCAAACAACATTTGTAAAAACATTACGCCAATAAGTTCTGATGAAAGTCTGGTCAAATTCTCCCATATTTGACTTGTTAGCAAAAAAACAATCCCAAGGATACCAGTAATGCTTGTTGACAATCCCAACATTGAAGATGTCGCTTGCGCACTAGATTCTGAATATTTAGTCAATACATTATTGTAAACGCTGTTATACAATCCTAAAGATGTAAAAATCACAAAAATAGAATACCACGATTGATATATAGTATAGATACCATATTCTGATGTTGACATCAGCCTAGTAAAGATTGGCATGGATAGTAAGACTATTCCCTTTTGCAATACATTACAGACTATATACCATAATGATGCTTTTGCAGCAATGGGCATATTTTTATATTTATTTTTGCCTTGGACAAATATTTCTTTAATTATCATACTAAATCCTTCTACCTATAATACATCGCAAATCATGTATACTTACTTCTTGTAATTCATAGTAATTACCCAGAGAATTTATGAATTCGTTATAACATCTTTTTATTATTCCATCTTTGCTCAAATCTACAAATACTATAGCATATTTCATTCCAAGACGATGAATCGCATAAGTTACCGACTGGATATTGATACCTTGGAATGATGCACTGTTCAAGCAAGGATTTAAACAAAATACAACATCTGCTCTCAGCTTATTTATCTGTTCTTGTGACTGTAGATATAAATAATTCACAAGCCCAAATGAAACATCAGTACATTCTGAATAATTCCGGTAATAAAAATCAAGCCTTTTCTCTTTGAAATCCAGAAATCTAACAAATTGAAAGCGACAGCCATTTTTGATTACATTGTTTATAATTGGATAGACACCACCTGTATCAACCAATGTGCAACCTTTAATCTCCTCCCAATTAACCATTTTACTGAAAGCATCACAAATATCTGGTTCAATCCCAGGGTGATAAGCACAGTTTTCGTCAAATAGGAGTTTAATATATTCCGGTCTTACATCAAACAAATCAAACATTTTATGCACAATTATAAGTTTTCTAATTCCACCATGTAAGAACATCAGACATTTAAACTTTTTAAGACAATATCTGTATTCTCTTGTATACTGATTGAAAAACCTTGGGTTGATAAAAATATTGTTGTTATCACCATCATGGCTAGGTAAACGGTACAGCATACAATTTCCAAGGAGTCCAAATAATAAATGGTACAATCCGCCAAAAGATAATTCCTCAACCGCTCCTGTTGGCCTTTTAGGAATTATGGAGCCAATATCCACAAAAATAGGTTTTCCTTTATTGAATGATACATTATTCAAGTGTCCATCACACAAAGTTATTTCATATTTTTGAAGTACTGTATACAGCAACGAAATCATTACACATGCATCAACAACCATCAAATAACTCCAAAAAATATTCTTTTGCATATATACTTTTTCAACGCTCAGAACGATTGGAAATTCTTCTGTCCGAAAACCAGCTATTCTTGTCTTAGGGATTATATTGCATTCTGCTAACCCTTGAAGAACCCCTTTTCTCCAAATTCTAATGAAGTCCTCTTTTGATTGTTCAAAAATCCCCCTATAAATTTCCCCTTTATAAAGAAATACCTTTCCCATCTGATCACCCATATTGGAAAGCATCTGGATATCTGCCATTGAAATCAACGTTGTTTCATTAGAAATTTTGATTTCAATCTGATGTGTATTCTTGGCATAATTGTCAATGGTTGTGCAAATTTCTTTGACTTTACCTTTAAACTCTTTTTCGAGCTTATTCACTTCCTTATAGGTGATTCTCCTAATCTCTGCATAATGCTTTTGATCCGACTTTACAGCATCCAGTTTTCTCTTTACTTTCCTGATATGTGACCATGCTGCCTCGTGTTCTAACAGGGTTTCTTTTATTGTCCTCATAACTTATAAAACCAGCCCTTATAATATTTTTTGAATAAAATCCAAGTGTCAGAAGCGGAAATAATACTGGCACCACCGTGACAATTATCTCTGATGTTCCTAGAAGAATATAACATGCAATTGTGTATGCCAATACTTTATGTACTGGACTATTACCGTTATCTTTAATTTTTTTAGCAACCACCAGTACAAATCCAACGAATAATACAAAATATATCAGTCCGCCGCTTAAAACTAAATTTAAGAAAAAATTGTGACAATGATTCTGCATATAATCTCCTGCTGCCATGTTCCACACTATAACAGGTTGAGCATGACCATAGCCCCTCAAGGGGTGTTTTCCAATTAATTCTAATGCATATCTCCACATTACTCCTCTACCTGTCATTCCAATACCCCTTCCCATCAAATTTAATATATTCTGAATGATCTTTGACTTGGAGATTGCAAATATCAGAATATAATTTAGAACAAGTTCTCCAATAAACATATTTGTTAAATTTAAAACATTTAATTTTCCTTTTGTCATCAAAAAGCAAAGCAAAACAATCGAAATAATCGTAAAAGCACCACTTGTTGACCCCACTACAAACTCTATACCAATACATATAATTGCAATAATCCTTATCTTTTTATCAACTATCTTTTTACCTGTCAAAATATTACTCATTACTTTAAATCCAATCACAAGAACAAAGAGAAAAGCGTGATTATTTTTATGCCCAACAAATCCAAACTCACTATTAGAGTAATTATTCATAATAAGCCGAAGGACTACAGAAATAATATCAATAATCCAAAGTGCCGATAATGCGTTAGATAAATCAGCAATTATTTTTTGAAGTCCTAATTGTGTATTATTTAAAATATATAAAACAAGAAACGTTTCTACAATCAGCATGCAGGCATATGAATATGAGAGCCTCTTTTCTATAATTGTCGGTATCAAAACTGCAAGCTCCATAGCCATTATGAACAACATATATTTACTGTGTTTAATCTTTCGGAAGTTTCCTTTGGTAAGATATATTATTGACAAAAGTTCTAAAGGCAGATACATATATGTCAATATTTTGTTTTCATAATGCATAATAAAGGTGGTAGATAGCAATATCATCAAAGAAGAAATTGTAAGTATCTTTTTCAAATTTACAGTTTTTCGATTTCCAATTTTCATCTATCAAATTACCTCACAATATCGTAATTTTCTTTCATCGTTATGATTCCAGAAACATTGTTTTTAAAGCGGAATTTATTCTTAATACTGCTCTTGCAGCTCCACCAATATCTTTTGATAATATATGGACTACTTTCATAATTGACTCCTGATTTTCTATTAGCTTAATTATAAAATAATTGTCATATTTCTCCTATTTATAAAATCTTCCATTATACTAGTGATTTCATATGTTATTTCCTTACTGATACTAGTTACAATTTTGCCACTTTCAATAGCACGTATAAAAGCAACAAGTTCATAACGTATTCCTTCTCCATCTAATTGATAAAAATACCTTTTATTCTCTAAAGGATTTTCATATCTCAATTCAAAATAATCCATCTTCCACCAGGGCGCTGGAACATATACATAACAATCTGTACCAGAAATAATTAATTCACCTTCTGATTTAACTCCATCTCCAATTTTTATATTAGCAACAGCATTATCAAAGATAAAATCTATCTTGGTAAAACTGTCATATTTTCTATCAATATCATAAAAATGTGATACAATATTATAATTTTTATATTTTGTGCCCAAAATTTGAAATACTGGCAAAAGTGCTGTAGGTCCCCATTCAAATATTCCATTCCATTCTGTACTAAAATTTTTACATTTTCTTAAACTGGTACATGTTGCATCAACAGAAACAACATGTCCAATTTTTCCACTTTTAATTAAAAGCAATAGTCTCGAAAAAGCTGTAGAATATGCAGTCTTAATAGCCTCCATTAATATAAGATTATTTGATTGTGCAATATCAAATAATTTTTTACACTTCTCTTGTTTTAAAACTATAGGGGATTCACATAAAACATGTTTTCCACTTTCTAATGCTTTCTTTATTTGCAAATAATGTAATTCAGGTAATGATCTTATATATACCGCATCAACTTCATGAAGTAAAATATCAAAGTTGTCTGTTATTATATCTAATTTTTTTAAAGAATCAGGCATAATATGAATATTTTTTGTATAAATGCCAATTATATTAATACCATTAACATATTTTGATTCAGCTACTACTTTATTAAGAAATTGTGATTCACCAACAAGTCCAAAACGAATGTTTCTTTCCTGTGTTCTTAATTTAGAACTTGATACTCCTTGTGTACGTTCAAGATATACAACTTTGCAATATTCTTTTAAATAATCAAATTTTCCAGACCAATCAGAACCTATTGTAAAAATATCTATATCATATTTACATATATCATCTATTTTTTGCCCTTCATATTCCTCAACTATTATTTTGTCTACAAGACCCGTTGACTTGACTGCTTCAATACGTTCAATTAAAGATTGTTTAACATTTATTTTTCCTCTGGCTTTATCAAAATCATCTGCAGTAATGCCAACAATTAGATAATCCCCTAAGTTTTTAGCTCTTTTAAGTAGATTAATATGTCCATAATGCAACATATCATATGTTCCATATGTAATTACTTTTAACATAATTATTTTCTCCTATAATACATTAAAAATAACTCTTTTTTTATTTTAAATTAAACCCCTCGATTTCATATCATTAAATGCCCATATCAATTTATTATTATCATCAACTGTAAGATTTCCTATATGGCCAACCCGGAAAATCTTATCTTTTAGTTCTCCTCCATTTGGGCAAATCCATATTTTATATGTTTTTTCTAATTCTAAAAATATGTCATAAGCAGATGCTGTGAATGGATGCAATGGTGTTACAGCATTAGATAAAGATTCTGAAATAATTTTAAATGGAAGATTTTGAATTTTACATCTGAAATCTTTTGCTAAATTTCCAACACGCCATATTTCTTGTATAACACCGCCAGTACTATCTATTTCTTTTAACCTTCTATTAATTTGAAATAAAATTTGTACGGCTGGTGTAAATGGTGTTTGTCCACGTTTAGCATTAATAAGTGCATTTTTTAAATTAAAATACATACATTTAATATTTCTATTTTCAATACGCTTTACGGCCTCACAAGAAAGCACGATTATTGAAACCCCTGGAGGACAAGCAAGTGCTTTCTGTGAACTTGTTATCATTACCCCAACACCAAGTTTTGACATATCAAATTCATCTGCAAGAAAAGAACTAATAGCATCAACAACAAGAAATATATTATTTTTTCTACAGAACTGGCTAATCATATTAATATTATAAAGTACCCCTGTTGATGTTTCATGCATATTTACAAGAAATCCCGTGTAATTCTTTCCGTTATATTTGTCTATCATCTCTTGTTTTAAAGCTTTACCTGTTTCTAAAACAATCTCTGTATATGGTATATTATAGATTTCACATAATTCAACAAAACGTTTACCAAAACTTCCGCCATTTATTATAAGTAACTTATCCTTTTTACTAAAAACATTCATTATAACTGCCTCCATAGAAGCAGTACCAGAACCAGTTATAAAAACAGTCTTAGCATCTTTTTCTGCATGTGCAAATTTTTTTATAAGTTCCTCATTTTCAAACATTATTTTGGAAAAATTTTCAGTCCTAAAATAGGGCACTTGTCCAGAACCAATACGCAATACTTCTTCACTAGACATAACTGGACCAACAGTAAAATTAATCATTTTATTTTACCTCACTATATAATTAATCTTATATTTATAAAGAATTATCAATTTATAATTGTATATCTATTATATGATGCCAGTTTCCTCTCTCACTTTTTGGCGGAAATTTCATATAATCCCCATATAATATTTCCAATACCTTGTTATACTCTTTTGGACATTGGAACATCTCCCCTTCAAATTCTAAATTGACAAATTCTTTTAAGCTATCAACTGGAATAACCACTTTTCCATATCTTAAATCTGGTTCTTTCAAATAAATACATTTTTTATTATTATATAATATCAATGTTTTTTCATATCTTTTTACAATCCAGTTACGGTTAAAAAGTTTTGATAAAAAAAAGAATGGAAGATACTCTGTCATTTTAAGGACTAATTTTTTTTTCCTCATTCCTAGCCAAGGATAAATGTTTTCTTTGCATATTAAAACATGTTTATAAAATTCTATTTGTATGCCTTGCCAAATTTGTTCTATTTTTTTATTTGGATAATTGTCATAAGGAAAAATATCAATAAAAATGCCATTTTGCATTTTACAATTCTGTGAGATTAATTCAGTAAACACTGTTTTATTTTTTCTTATTTTTGCATATGCATTGGGATAATGATTATCTGTATAAAAATCTTGGAAAAATAAATAATCTGGTAAACATTTTGATGCTATTTTACAAAATTTATCATAATCTTTTCTAGGCATTGCAACATCAAGATCATCGTCCCAAGGAATAAACCCTTTATGCCTTACTGCACCTAAAAGAGTGCCCCCATCAAGAAAATATTGAAGGTTGTATTTATTACAAACTTTAACAAAATCTTTTAAAATTTCTAATTGTATAAGCTGTACTTGTCTAAGCAAATCTTTATTCATATAATTTTCCTTTTATTTGTATTAATAAAAATTAATTTATTACTTTAATATTTATTCTAAAACTTTCTACTATTTGATTACTTTTGTCTTTTTAATTATTTTATATATAAAAGTATTTTTCAACGAATCTACAATTATACCCCGTATACATTTTAGAAACTCAATTATTTTAACTTTTATAAAAGGTTCTCCATAACTTAATGCCATTTTGCTACCTTCTTTATATACATTTAATTTATTTCTGTCACTTATTCCACCTGATTTAAATTTAGTTAAAACAAAATCTATATATTTAAATTTAACTCCACTTTTGTAAAATCTATAAAGCAGCTCTTTATCCATACAATACTTATAATCAATTTTAAATATTCCATACTTGTTATAAATATCTTTTTTTACAAAAGTAGAGGAATGTATAAGAATCATGTTATATAATAATTTATCTAAATTATGGAGGGGTCTTGAAATATAGCTAAAATTTCTTTTTTTATCAATCCAAAGACAGTTTCCATAAAAAACTCCTGCATTGCTTTTTTCATAATATTTTTTTAAAATTTTATTTGCATCAGGCATTAACTCATCATCAGCATTAATTATTCCAATTAAATCTCCTGTTGCTTTTTTGATTCCTTTATTAAAGGCATCGCTAATTCCCCTATCTTTATCAGAACTATAAGTATATCTAATTCCCTTTTCTCTAAACTTTTTTTCATATGAGCAAATTATATTATATGTTCTATCTTTTGAATTTCCATCAATTATAATATATTCATAAACTGGATTTGTTTGATTTAAAATTGAATTTATTGTTTTATCAATATATTTTTCAGCATTAAGTGATACTGTTATAATGGATAAATTCATTATTTTACCTCCAGATATATTTAAAATACATTTTATATATAAGTTTAAATATTCATAATATCATCATAAATATTTTCTAACATCTTATAATTAATTGTGGGATTATACTTTTCTTTATACAGCCTGTATGCATTTTCTCCTAAACATTTTGCATCTAATTCCTCAAATTGGTAAATTGCCTTTATTAGAGAATCTACGGAATTATACTTAAATTTCATACCGGTTTCTTTTTCAACAACCATATGTCCAATATTCCCTAAGTTTGTAGAAATTACTGCTTTATGGGCAGCATAGGCTTCAATAACCATCATACCAAAACTTTCATAACATTGTGATGTTACAATTACTGCTTTCGCATTATTTAATTTTTCTAATAACTGTTTTTTATTTAAATAACCCACAAAATCTATATTACTTCCTGCATTCTTTTTATATTTATCCAATTCTTCACCATTTCCTGCAATAACTAATCTTTTTTCAGGAATTTTATTAAATGCATTAATTAATAAATCTATTCCTTTGATTTTTTCAATTCTTCCAATAAACAAATAGTATTCTTCTTTACCTGCTTTATAATTATTTTTAAATAAATCAAATGTAAAATTAGGCTTAATATAAATTTTAGCAGGGGGTATTATAATGTTTTTTTCACTATTAATTTTTAACATCTTTTTTTTATTAAATTCTGTCAAACAAATATAATTAATTTTACTATAAATACCCGTCATTCTATGAAAATTCATATTTAATACACACGCCAGAGTCTGTATTTTACTGTTTCTATAACAATTATGTTTTATAGAACACATAAGTCCCTTTTTTACACAATCTTCACAAATATGGCCATCCCTGTAAAAAGTTGCACCTGGACATAAAAAACGGAAGTTATGCATTGTCTGTACAACAGGGACTTTACAGGCAATTGCAGCATAATATACTGAAGGGCTGATTAAACTAAGTGTATTATGGACATGTACAATATCTATACGTTTATTTTTAATAATTCTCTTAATATCGCTATAAGTCTTAAAATTAAAAATTATATTAACAGGAAGCATCAATTTCTGTAAAATATTCATATTTTTTAATTCTGAATTATTCCTGCTATATAAAATAACCTTATGGCCATTTTGTTCTAATAATGCTTTTTCATTGGCTACAACTGTATCTTCACCACCAGGAACTTGATAATAATTATGGACAATTAATACTTTTTGTTTTCTCATTATTATCTGCTCCTATCTTCCTTTAATATAAGAATTCCAAATAAATTTCGTATTTGTATGAAAGTATCTCCCAAAAAGCCTCTTTGGGTCTTGGAACAATCTGTAGAACCACTCCATATTACTTCTTTGCATCCATCTTGGTGCTCTCTCAATATTTCCTGCAAAATAATCAAACCCAGCTCCTGTGCCAACCATAAAACCTTTTACTTTGCCCTGGTGTTCTGCCATCCATATTTCTTGTTTAGGAGCACCTAACCCAACCCATATAAAATCAGGCGCCGTACTATTTATTTTGCAGATTATTTCTTTATCTTCCTCTTCTGTCATTTTCCTGAACGGCGGACTATACATTCCAGCAATCCGTATTCCTGGATAATTCTTTTCTAAAACATTTTTTAATTTAACAATTGTTTCATTAGTGCTTCCATAGAAAAAATGCTTGTATCCTTTTTTTGTACTTATTTTAAATACCTCTGCCATATAATCTGGTCCTGTAGTACGGCTCATTTTTCTATATCCACGCTTCTTACCAACAGAAGATAACGGGCCTCCATCGGGAATTGCCATTATCCCGCCATTCTGTATTGCCTTATATGATTCGTCTTCATATGCTGTAACAGTTGTGTGGACGTTTGACACACACATATAATCTCCCGACAAACTCTTAATATATTTATTTGTAAATTTGAGAAGCCAGTCCATGTTAATGGCAGCAATTTCAACCCCCATAATATTACAGGTAGGAATTTTTGATTTATCAACTTTATGAACAAATTTATATATTTCCTGCTGTCTACTTATATCCATTATGAAATTCCTCTTATAAAACTGTCACTTTTTACAAGCCACTGGCCATACCTCTCACATACTGCATTAGTCCCTACTCCAAGTACATATGCAACACTGTACAAATCCCCTCCTGCTTGTAAACACATTACTGCAAATGTATCCCTTAATCTTTTAAATGTCAGTTCTGGAATCCACGCCTGTTCACCAAGTGCTTTTAAACGGTTCTGTAACGTCCTTCCATCAGGCTGTGGCTGTTTTATTTCCTTTTTAACAGTTTTTTTATCAATGGACGCCACATATTTTTCTTTTTCTGGCTTTCTTTTTTTTGCTGTTTTCTCTAAAAGCCTGGTTAATTTTTCTGGCATAATAAACTCGCGGCATTCACTTTCTGGAAGCTCAAATTCTTTTAAAATTGTTGCTGTATTTTTGCTTCCATTCTTTTGTATGCCATCATTTTTATTTTCTATATCTTCTTTACCTTGTTCTTTCTTTTGCTGTACGCGCATTAAATTCCTATGGATATGGATTTTTCCATTTTCCAGGTCTATATCTTCCCATTTAAGACCACAAAGTTCTGATAAACTAGCACCTGTGTAAAGAGGAAGCATTACCTGTATCTGTATATCCATTTCCTGCTGCCTGGCTGTATCTGTTAATTGTTGTACTTCCAGTTCTGATAATGGCATAGCATCTTTTTTATTTTTAATCATATATCCAGCCTTTCCAAATATAACCTCTGGAACAAGCTTCTTCTCTACAGCATAATGAAACATTGCCCGTACCATACTTTCCAAAACATATACTGTATATTGTGAAAGAGGGGCTGTTTTCCTGTTTCCTGCCTGCAAAAATCCAAGCAGGGCAGACAAGTCTTCCTTGTTAAAAACACCAGCCTGTAATTCCCCTATATATGGAAGAATATACTTGCTTGTATATGCCTGGTAACGTGCATAAGAAGAAGGCCTTAAAACATTTTGTATATTTGTAAGCCATAATTCTGCCAGTTCTCTTATAAGAAGCTGTTTGTTAATTTCACTACTCACCTTTTTTACAAAATGTGAAAATGGATATTCCATATATATTTCTTTATGTGCACTATCAGCATAAAAATCATCTTTTTGCTGGAGAATATAAGTATTTTCCATTTTCTGTGTCATATGGCATCCTTCTTTCTTGTAAAATGCACTGTAGTTTTGCTATTATAAATTACGGTTTAATACTACAACATAATAAAAATAATGTTGTAAACCTGATACTATGGAATAATATCATATTTATTTTTACTTTTCAAGGTCTTTTATGAAAAAACTTTTATGTTTTGAGTGGTGCTTATTTCCAAAAATAATATAGAAATAATACATTTATACTACAAATGTTTAAATATATACCACTAACATATTATACTAATATATGTAAATAAATAGCTATAATCATTATATTTTCAAACATTATAATTTTATATATTACATATTTTATACACTTCTGTGTTATTTACAACATTATTTTTATTATGTTGTATTTTCTTTTTCTATGTTCCTACTACAAAATCCATTTCATCCATATGTTTCTGGTACTCCTTGCTTGTTGTCATTATATAAACCCTTGTTGTTTCAATGCTGCTGTGTCCAAGTATATCTGCAAGTTTTGCTATATCTTTACAAGTGTTGTAAAATGTTTTTGCAAATAAATGCCTTAAATTATGTGGAAATACTTTTTCCTGTTCTACACCCGCTTCTTTGCACAATGATTTCATTTCACGCCATATATTACTACGGTTTATTGGTTTGCCACTTCTTGTACAGAAAACCACACCATTTTTTGTTCCATTTTTATGTATGTAATACAAAAGTTTTATCTGTAGTGCTTTTGGTATGAGAATTTGACGTTCTTTTCCTTTGCAATATACGTTAACTGTACCTTCATTTACACTTTTAACTGTTATAAAAGCAAGCTCACTTACTCTTAGCCCAATTGCACATAATGTCTGTATAAGCATGGCAAGCTGTATCTTGCCAGATTTTTCTGCCGCCGCCACCAGTTTTTTGTACTCTGCTTTTGACAAATCCATATTGTTTGGCATAAAAGCCTTTTTCTGCACTTTTATTGTTTTTATCTTTAAGTCATTCCATCCCATAAACTGAAAAAAGCAATTGGCAGCTACAAGAAAAGAATTTATACTGCCAGATTTATAACAGCCTTTATTCTGTAAATATTCTTTATAACTTACTATAAGCTTTTTATCCAGTTCATGCCCGTTTGCGTATTCTTTTAATTTTTTAATGTCACAAATATATTTACTGACTGTTGCATTGCTCTTTTCTTCTTCATAGAGATATTCCCTGAATTTCTCAACAAGTTTATTTGTTACTGTTCTCATGATTTCCTCCACTATTACTTTATATTTTTTCCAGGCAAAAAAATAAACCCTTATATTTTCATAAGAGTTTCCAATTCACCAAAATAACCTTATTTAATTTTCCAAAGACATGAAACTGCTTCTGCATTTTTAATTAAACAGCTTCCCACACTGTACAAGTCTATTTATTCTTTCTTTAGCACATATAATATATCTGCAAATTTATATACCCTCCCCACTATTCGTAACTTATATCTTATATTTATTATATCTTATAAAAACCAGACCAGTGCAGCTGCAGCATAAAAATTGCCAGCAGCTTACACACCTGCCTGTTTTACTGGTCAACAGTAAACAGCACATACTTTTTCTCTGCTGCTGCCCTCTTCCAGAAAGGAATACTGTTACTAAACCATTCCCATGTGTAATTAAAGTCCTCTTCACTTATTGGATAACAATAGTCATCTTCATCTATATTGTAATACCATTCCCTGAACTGTTCCTCTGTTATTTTAGGAAGTTCTGCTGCCACCCTTGCTACCTGTTCTGGTGTTTTAAGTGTAATAATATCACTTTCCTCACCCTCTGGTGTAATATATTCCCCATTTTCAAATTCTACGCCATAAAGCGGCTTTCCAGCAAGTACAGCATAACATAAAGGCTGTGTATCTTCATTATAATTCAATTCACCGCCATTAAGTGCACGGTGCATTGCATCCCATGCCTTATCTAATTCCTGTGTATACTCTGGATATTCATCAAAAAATATTTCTTCTATTTCTTCATGCATATAATAAGCACGGTCTTTTCTTGGTACTGCTTCAAGGTTAAGCACCTGCTGCTCATCAAGTGCAAATAAAACTGCCAGACATCCCATATTTTTATCTCCTTTATATTGTAAATAATATTATAATCAAATTGTAATACATTATGCGTAACCGCATTAATCCTTTGTTATTACTTTTCGTTTATTATTACTCTTTTTTGTTTTTTATATTATTACTTTTTATTGTTTACTGTTTTTATTGGTTTACTATAACTTCCCCCTTTGAATTACTGTCATCACGTATTACTTCGCAGGCAGATGGTATATAAATATTGCCTGAAAGCGGATTTTTAATACTAATTACAGGTGTTGTAATTACAGCCTCTGTTTCTGATTTTTCAAAACATAAATCTGCATCATACATTTCACAATTAACAAGTTTTAATCCCTTACAGTAGCACAATGGCTGCGTACCAGTAATTTTACAGTTTTCAAATATAACGTTTTCACAGTACCATGCAAGGTATTCACCATTTATAATGCTATTTTTTATTGTTATATTTTTAGCGTGCCAGAATGCATCTTTTGTATTAAATATGCAATTTTCAAACACAGAATTTTCTATATACTGGAATGAATATTTACCATCCAGGCTTACATTATTAAAGTCCAGCCCTGTTGAACGCATCATAAAATATTCACCTTTTGCAGTGCAGTCTTTCATAGTAATATTATGTACTGACCATCCAAATTCTGGTGAAATGATATCACATCCACGCATATTTACACCTTTGCACTCACGCAGGGCTTTTATTCCATAAAGTTTTGAATTTGAAATATCTATATTACTGGAATACCATAAGGCAGCACGGCATTTTTCTGTCATTTCCGAACCTGATATGTTAAGCATGTTATCATGCCAGAATGGGTAACGCAGGTTAAAGTAACAGTCTGATGCCTGTATATTGTGACATTCCTTTAAAGCACTTTCACCATCTGCTGGCCCGTCAAATGTACATTTGATAACTGACAGGCCGCTGCTGCCATAAAGTGCCCTTTCCATATCAAATTTTTTATTTTCAATTAATGTCATAAAAAATTACCTCTTTCCCTTAATATCAATAACAACATATTCACAATGTTTTCCTGTACGCATGGAATATGTCCATCCTGCCACACCAGAAGATACAATTACTTTACAGTTCCCTTCTTTATATTCGCCATAGTTTAATACACCAGCAATCCCAGAAACAAGCCCGGCAGGCCATATCTGCCCTCCATGTGTATGCCCTGACAGTTCAAGGCTGACGTTGTTTTTATTATTTTCTGCCGCTTCAACTGGCTGGTGGTCTGCCATAATTATATATTTGTCCTTGTCTGCCCCTTTTAATATTTCACCAAGCGGCAGGCGGTCTGATGTCCTTCCCATTGTGGCATCTGCCCTGCCAGCAAGTATTAAGTCCTGTTCTATTTCTATATAACTATCTTCTAGCACTGTAATACCATTTTGCGAAATTTCCTGTACAAGCTCTTCATCTGTATAAGTCCTGTGGTTTGTATATGGCTGCCTGTCGTGGTTTCCATATACATAGTATATCCCATACCGGTTTTCAAGCCCGCCAAGCAATTTAAAGACTTCCTGCATTTCTTCTTTGGAAGTCCCTTCTTCTGTAATATCCCCGCCAAGTATTACAATATCAGGCTGATGGCTGTTTATTACAGATATTTTGTCCTGTAATACTTTTTTATTTTGTACTGTGCCATAGTGTATATCTGATAAAAAAAGTATATGGTAACTGCCTGTAATTTTATCTGTATTAATTATATATTCCGCTGCCCTGATATTGTTCATATTATAATATCCATACACAATTACTGCTAATGCAGTTAAAAGCGGCAGTATGCCACTTCGGCTAAACCAGGATAAGGCAGCCTGTACCATGCCTTTCTGCTTTTTCCCACAAATTTTGCTGGTGGCATATGCAATAATATCAAATAACATAAACGCCGCTGTAATATGTAATATAATAACTGCTGTATTTGAAAATAAAACCATGCAAAATAAGGCTGGTATAACTGCTAATATTATATTAACAGCTTTAATTCTTTTGCTGCTGGTATCTGCACCATAAAATTCAAGCAGGCGGTGCAAACGGAAAAAAATATATATTCCTGCTGCCAGTACAATTACCAGCATTATTATTATATACATAGTAAACATATTAAAACCCCGTTTCTATATGCTCTATAATATTAATATAAAAAAGCCGTAAAAATGGGTCTGTATCTGTCTGTATTCCATACATCAAGATACTATGCCTCTTTTAACGGCTTTAATAGTTTCCCAGTTACCAATATGGTGCATACTTTCCCACAATTTTATATTTAAAGCAACACCCACAGGTACTATAAGCTGTCTGTTCTTATAATCAGAAGCCATATCTGCCATTTTATGTAATATACACCTGTTTTCATTATATTAGAAAATAAATATATGTCAAGTTTTATTGCATTAAATACTACATCCGTTTCATAAATTCCTTTACAATAAACTGTATGCAGGATAATTTGCAGTTATCCTGTTTTTGTGGATTAGCGGACACAGGGTTTTACAGTGTCCATCTGGTATTCTTACATTCCAGGAAAGCATGCCGGAGACATGGCTTTTGCACGCAAAACCTGCCAGCGTAATTTTGCAATAAAACACAAAGTAATAAAATAACTGGAAACTGTACTATAGTTATGTTAAAATTACCACAGAACTATATAACTTGTTTCCCTGCTCTTTTTAGTACTGAAATAAATAAATTACTTATATAAGGAGGGAATATGGAAAACAACCAATTATACAATCTTTTAAACCTGCCTGCTGAGGTAATACATAACCTGGACAAATATGGCAGCTCAGGAAAAAACACATTTAATATAGATATAGAAGATTTAATACAAAACACCAGCCTTGTCAAAGAACTGGATAAACTTATTGCCGGGAGTACCGGACAGGATGAGGATGGCACGAAAATCTTATGGGAAGAATTAAATATTGCAAGACAGTCTTTTGATGAATACCAGAAAAGGGGAATTCCAGACAGGATTTTTATAGATACTATGAAATTCTGTACACGTTTTTTAAATGAATATTATAAGACTTACTCCTGCTACCGTTTTGTATGGGGATGGTGGTTTCCAAGGCAGTTAGCATTACTGGAATTATTAAAATATGAAAGCATGGCTATATTAGACTGGGTATTTCCAAGATATAATAAAATCTCAGAAGAACTTCCAGAAAATACAAGCTTACAGACCAATATGAAAAAATATCTTCTTGGCGGCAATAAACCAGGGTGGACTAAAGGAGTATTAAAATCTGTCTGGGAGTAATTTGTATATACACCTGCATAAAAATAAAAACCTTTCCAGCCTGGAATTATACCTGCTGGAAAGGTTTTATTTTTAATTACAAATACCTTAATTTTAGTTAAACTTTTTTATATGTATACTTTCTTCCAATCATATTCCTGTACTCTGTTGCCTTTGCCTTAGGTACTTTTATTACTGCTTTGGAAGAAATCCCTGTAAATGCTTTATTTGCAATATTATCTATCTTGCTTGATTTTATTGTTATTTTTCTTAGAAGCTTGGATTTATAAAAACATTTTGCGCCAATTTCCCTTACATTTTTGCCTATCTGGACTTCCTGAAGCACATCACACTCCCTGAATGTGCCATCCCCGATAGTTTCAACATTTTTGCCAATTATTACTTTAGCAACATTATTGCTTCTTAATAATGCCCTGTTGGCTATAGCCTTTACCTGGAATGTTTCCCCTTCTATTTCAACTGTATCTGGAATTCTTAAGTTTACCGGGCTTTTTAATGCATATGAATACTCTACGCTTTTTATATCTCCCGCATTTTCTGTAACTGTATATATCGCATTGCCAATCTGCCAGATAGTGCCTGGCTCTGATACAACTGGTTCTTCTGGAACTGGCGTTTCTGCTGGCTCTTCTGTTGGTGCAGGCGTTGGTGATGGTGTTACAGATGGTGAAGGTGAAGGTGATGGCGTTACAGTTGGCTTTGGTGTTGCTGTAGGCTTTGCCGTTGGTGTAGCTGTTGGTTTTGGTGTTGCTGTAGGCAGCCCCTTAGGTGTCGGGCTTGGTGTTGGCGCAGGTGTTGACATATCAGGAACTGTAGGTGCTTCATTCCTGAAATATGTTGTAATTGGCTGCCCTCCTACCATATAATTACATTCCTTACCATAACTGTCATGCCACGGATATCCCCTGGTTACTGGCAAATCAACATTCCTTGCCATATTGGCAGGTGCTGTAATAAATGTCATGCTTGTGCACCCGTTAAACATCCTGGTAACATTGCTGGCTAACCTCATATCAAACATGCTGAAGTCAAGAACACTTATATTAGTACAGTTATTAAACATCTCACCCATATCCGTTACGCGGCTTGTATTGAAATTAGTGAGGTCATAATTCCATGCTGTACATCCACTGAACATACCATGCATATTTACAACATTAGATGTATTAAACCTTCCAATATTAAGCACGCTGCACTGGCATTTATTAAACATATCACCCATATCTATTACATTGGATGTATCAAAATTACTTACATCAAGGAAATTGTAAGCTATACATTCCTTAAACATGCTGTTCATATTTGTAACTTTGCCTGTTCTTAGATTGCCAAGTGTATATGCAGAGAGATTTCCACAGCCTGCAAACATAAAACTCATATCTGCTACATTTGATGTATCAAACTTAGAAACATCAATAGCAGCAATCCTGCAGTTCTCAAACATGCCCTTCATATTTGTTACTTTACTTGTATTAAGTTCTAAAGGAGTCGTTGTGACATTAAAATCACGCAGGTTAGTACATCCTGAAAACATATAACTCATATCTGTAACATTGCTTGTATCAAAACCTGTATATCCAATATCATTTATATGTAATGAACTGAAGCTTTCACAATTATAAAACATATGGGACATATTTGTTACTTTTGAAGTATTAAAAAACCTGAGTTCAAAGTCAGGCAGGTTTTTACAGCCTGCAAACATATATGCCATATTTGTTACATTATTAGTATACCAGCCGTCCAGTTCAAGGTTTGTAAGATTTGTACAATCATTAAACATATAACTCATATCTGTAACATTGATAAGCGGTGTTGTCTTAAAGCTGATACTCTGCATTAATTTACACCCGTCAAACATATGGCTTGTATCTGTAAGGCTTGTAGTATCAAAGTATGTAATCTCAATAGTTGCAAGGTTATTCAGGCCTGCAAACATCTTCCTTGCAGAATGTATTCCTGTAACGGCAACTACAGCACTTTTTATTGAACTGCGGTATGAATACCACTTTGGATATGAATTTTCTGAAGTAACATTAGAATAGTCACCATTCCCTGTCAGCGTAAGCACGCCATATTTGTCAATAGTCCATGTTATAGCCCCGTCTGTACCTTTATATAAATAATTATCTGCACGCCTTAGTGAATTAATCCTGTCTATCTGTTCCAGCACTTCTTCTTTGCTTTTACACTGTATATCTGCTTCTTCTGGCAACATTCCCCCAGCCAGCACGCTGGAAGCCTTCTGTGTCTTTGCAGGTGAAGCACCAGCTATATAAGGTACTGAAGATGACAGTATTGCAGCTGGTAATATAACTGCTGCCAATAATCTGGTTAATTTACGCATTTTCCCCCTCCTGATAATTTATACAGGAAAATACTGCCTTTAAAGGCAGAAACTATCCTGTATATGGTATAATATTCTATAATTGTATCACAATAATGTCAGATATCAAATAGTGCTTTGGTTTTCTTAAAAAAATTTTAAAATTTAATCCTCTTCTATTACTTGTATTTCTATAAAATCAAACTCCACAGACTCTATAAAATTATCCTTATAAAACCTTGTTTTATCCCTGCGTTTAAATTCATTAATATTTTTCTCAAGCCACACTGGCCTGCTTAAATCAAATTCATAACAGACCTCATCTACAGCATCAAAAACCTTTTTTGTCCTGCTTTTATCTTCTGCCATATCACTTATTGTTATATCTTTAAGAAGCCTGTTATCTTTAAATTCCTTAGCCCATAACCTGAACATTCTGCCAAACCCTTTCTGAACAAATTAATAAACAAATTATCTTGTTGAAATCCTGTTAATGTTTTTTATTAAAACAGAAATTGTCCCATCAGGATTAGTTATAAATTCAACCTGGTTAATATCCTGGTACTGCTCCATAGGAATATTTATCTCTATTCCAGTATCTGTTTTTAAATACTGCTTTTCAAACTTCCTGGTGGTCTTTTCGCTTTGTGGTTTTACTTCTGTTTTCTGCATATGGTACTTTTCCATTTTTGCATCAAATTCTTCCTTAATTTCCGGTACTGTACCATAAATTTTCTCACTTATCTTTTCTACACTTATTAAGCCGTTTTCTTCTATTTCTTCTTTAATTATACGTTTCGCTTCCATCTGCTTTACAGGTTTTTCTGCAAAATGTTTTTTATTAACCTGCTCAACTGCACGTGTAACAATATCAAGCTTTGATTTAGATGACAGGGATGCACTGCAGTCCAGATAAAGTTCTGAAATATAATTGCATTTTTCACCATTTACTTCATACTTTTTCTCAACAATATTTACAGTATAATCTTCCAGGTTAATTATTACTGCTTCTGAAAGCCTTGTAGAAGAAGCCGGGAGTGCCGCCTGGTATTTTATAATACTGTTTACATTGCTGCCCCCGGAAGAATTTGTCATATGGACAAAGCTTTCTTTATAATTCATTTTAAGGAGTGCAAGGTATAAAACGCTCTTATACTGGAAGGTTATGGCAGCAAAATCAGCAGACGGAATTGTAATATTGGAATTCATTATTTTATATAAAATCCCTGCCATTTCCTTGCTTGAATTAACAAGGTTTTCTTCACTGAATTCTTTAACAAGCTTATACATTCCCGTTGCATTTTCTTCATCATTAAAATAGCACTTTTTCATATCATCCCCTGACATTATCTTAAATATGTGCTGCCTGAAAAAATCATTTATATCAGGTGAAAGTTCCAGAAGCTGTTCTGAAAATACAGGGCATCCAAGTTCACCATCCAGAATATGTACAATGCCCTGTCTTATAATTATCTCATCCTGTTCCATAGTATACCTCCAAGCCAGAAACCCGCTAACAGTTTTATTTGTAATAATTTATTATGCCCTTTATATCTTCTTCACTGGTTTTAACTGGCACTGACAAAAGTTTTCCAGGGTTCTGCATTATCCCGCTAACCATATTTTCTATACTGTCACTGGTAATACATACATCTGGCAGGCACTTTTTAATAAAACCTGTAAAATCCCTGGTATCTTTAAATCCCATTTTAGCAACTGCCTCTTTATAGCCTGGCATGGAATTTTTCTCCATAAATGCAAGATATCCTGGAAGGAAAATGCCAACTGCTTTTCCATGCGGTACTCCGTTATTGTATGTAAGATAATAGCTTAACCCATGTGGAAGTGATGTCCCTGTATGTGATATTGCCATCCCTGCTAATGTTGAAGCAAAAAGAAGCTGGTTATAATTATCTTTTGTAAACTTTCCTGTTTCAAGTGCATCCCTGTTTACAGCCCATTTTTCCATTCCATAAAGGCTTGCCATACGGCTGTATTCTGTTGCATTTGTATTAAAATAACTTTCCACCAGATGACCTAATGCATCTATTGCAGTATTTATAATTAGTCCTGCTGGTGCACTTTCAAGGTACTTTGCATCAATACATGCAAGTACAGGATATATTTTATGGCTTATGCTCTGCTTTGTCTTAATATCATCCCTTGTAAGTATTGCATAAGGAGTAACCTCTGAACCTGTGCCACATGTAGTTGGCACTTCCACAACTGGCAGCGCTTTAAGTTTAAGAGGCTTGTACAATATATCCTCTGATGTATCGCGGTTCTGCACCATAAGCGCAATTGCCTTTGCCGCATCCATTGGTGAGCCTCCGCCTGCACCTATAACAAAATCAGCGCCCTGGCTTCTTCCAATCCCTGCTGCATCCATTATAGTGCCAACAGATGGGTTCTCTTCTATCTTATCATATAAAATATACTCTGTATTATTATCTTCAAGTGCTTTTATAATATCATCCAGCGCCCCTGTTTTAACAGCAGATGACCTGCCTGTAACAACCAGCGCCTTCCTTCCAAGTGAAGCAATTTCACTGCTGTGCTTTAAAACTGCACCGTCTTCATGGTAAACCTCTGTGGGTATATAAAATTTCATTTCTGGCCTCATTTCTGTGTTGTTAAATAGTTTCCTGTTCTTTTATAACATCTGCATATAAAGTGGTTTTTTAGTCTTCTTTCTTGTTACTTCAATTAATCCAAGCTTTGTCATATCAATAAGTTTCGTCTGTATATTATCTTTTGCAAATTCAGCACGCAGGCAGTCCATAAGCGCCTTGTTATTTTCTTCATCTTCCATATCTATAAAATCAATAATTATAATACCGGAAAGGTTTCTAAGCCTTATCTGTACTGCAATTTCTTTTGCTGCTTCAATATTGGTTTTCAGGAATGTTTTCTGTACATCCTTTTTCTTTGAAATGGCTTTTCCTGTATTAACATCAATGGCTACAAGCGCTTCTGCTGGCTGTATAATAATATATGCACCACTTTTAAGCCATACCTTAGGCATTAATGCACGCTCCAGTGTCTTAGGGATATTATAAACAGCTTCCAGTTTTCCGTTACTGTTATCCCATAATTCCAGTTTTGAAGCAAGGGGAAGCCCTCTCTCTTCAAGAAATATTTTAATATTATTATATATTTCCTGGTCATCAGTTAAAATCTTTCCAAGCCTGTCATTATATGAATTAATAATACTGTTTAAATATCCTGCTGGAGCACTGTACAGGCATGAAAAAACCGTTTTATGGACTGCAAAGCCAACTATATCTTTATACTTTTTAATTAACATTTGTATCTCATGTACAATTTCTTCTGTACTGGCATCTGCACTGTTAGTCCTTGCAATAAATCCATAGTCCTCTGATGCATAGCTGCTGTTTATTCCAGAAAGACGTTTTCTTGCATCTTTATCACGTATTTTTGAAGAAACGCTGTTCCTGTAACCTTCTGAAACAAGCACAATATACCTTCCTGGAATACTTAAAATCCCTGTAAGTGCAGGTGGTTTTGTTTTAATTGCTTCCCTTTCAGCCTGGACAATAATCTCATCCCCGATAAGTACACGCCCCTCCTGGTAATGTGCACCAGTATGTACAGGACATTGTTTTATTCCAAGCGGAAGATATCCCATCTGCCCTTTCTGGAATTCAACAAATGCGGCATTAATATTTTTAACAATGTTTTTAACTTTGCCAATATAAATATTGCCAAGAATACTTTTTTCTTCTGCATCTTCCGCCTCTAACTGGACTATACGTGAATTTTCTGTCCTGGCAGTAATAATTTTATTATCCTTTCTTATAACCAGCAGTTCATCTGACATTTAAAAGCCGCCTTTCTATTTCTGTAAAGCCTGGATTTAATGCTGCTATTTCTTCCAGTGCATCCCCTGCGTTACGTTCTGGAAGCAGCAAATAAATATCCTCTGCTGCCAGAGCCTGTCCTGCATACACCTTCTCCACTACTTTACAGTTAATCTCTTTACCATAATAGTCTTCTCCCCATTCTGTCCACTGCACAGCATTTTCACATATAAAGCCAAGCAGGTAATCTTTGCCGCCGTCCATTCCTTCTGTAATATTCTGCAGCCAGCATCTGCTATTAAAACTATACCACATACAAAATGTCATAGAATGAAGACTCTCATCATCTTTATAAACATCCAGAAAATTCTTTGGTACACCTGCATATGTTTCCTGGAAAAATGTTTCATCCCATTCATCTGCTGCAAACTGGTTTAATTCATCTTCATGGTCAAACCCTTTTATAAATACACCATTTTCCTCAAATAAAATATCTATCCCATCCCCACTGCCATTGTCAATCCTGTAACCTCCAGAATCATATCTGCTTATAAGGCGCAGCCAGCTATCCTCTTCTGGTACCATAATAATATCCAGAACAGCCATAGCTTTTAAACATGAAGCAAGTTTTTCTGGTGTTAAATATACAATACTCTCCTGTCTTGTAATGCGTTTCATATACTATCCCCTTTCTCCTGTCTTGTTTCTTCACTTCTACATAATAACAATAATCTTCTGCCTCCTTATATTCACGCACAAACTCTTTAAATCCAGATAACTCTTTCCTTATATCAGGATTTTCAAATACTAGTTTTTCTATTGTACAGCCAATAATTAGTTCATATTTACCAAGCTTCGTATTATTACAATGGGCATTTGATAGTACAGATTGTCAAAAGACAATCTGTATTTTTCATCCCATTTTCTTAATAGTTGGATAAAGCATCAAAGATAACACAAAAAGATATATGGCAATCCATGCTATATACTCCCAATTAATTATAACAGGTATATTACCAGCCATATTGGCCTGCCAGAGATAAGCCACTATTATAATTCCAAGAATTGCACCTAGCACAACCCCAGAAACCATATAGCTCCATGTCTGCATCCAGCAAATTTTACGGACACTATTATCTGATGCCCCAAGCATATGGATTATCTGGTATTCTTTTCTTCTTGTATATAACATTCCGCCAGCCGAATTAAGCAATCCAATACTTGCAACAATTAAAAGCATTCCAAGAACAATATGCATGGTGGTTGTCCATTGGGATACCTTAAGATTTGATTGTTCCATAATATCATCATAGATATTCCATTCAAAATCTTTCCCCATCTCAACCTGTAACTGCTGAAATTTCTCCCTTGCAAACTCTTTGTCCCCATCTAACCATACCCCTAAATAATTGCCACTCAAATCTTCCTTATGGCACTCTTTCTCACACAAATTATCCCAATCTACAATAACATTATATGTTTCATTCCAGACAGTTTCTGATTTTACAATCTCCACTAGAATAAAATCTTTTTTGCCTCCTAAATAATCTGATTCCAAAGTAATAGTATCTCCAAGTTTATAGCCATTCTTACCTGCAACAGACTCCTCCATAACAATTCTCTTTGTTTTTGGTACTTCCTCATACTGTTCCCATATTTCTGTATATAAAAGATGTAGAAGTACTTCCAAATCTGACACTTTAAAATAGTTTATGGTTTCATCATCATCACTTAAAACCATACTAAAATCACCATAAAGCATATATCCACTTCCCATTACAGGCTGGAAACGCTTATATAATTTTTGTACATAAGACAAAGACATAGGCTTTGAAACTGAAATCTCCCCTCTTGCTGTTTTTCCTTCCATAGAATTATAATTGAACCAGTTGTCATTTGCCTTCAATAGCTTAATAGATACCTGTCCAGTGTAGGAAAGCGCTGTAATAAGGGCAATAATTAAAATTATCATTAAATTTTGCCGGAACTTTAACACCATTAACTTTATACCCAGATAACCTTCCATTCCAGTAACTTTCCGCAATGCCAAAAAACGGCTGGCTTTCTTACTTTTTCTAAGTCCAGAAGAAGTCTCTTTAAATACCTGTATTGGTAATACTTTCTGGCAAGACCGAAAGACCACATGTATAAAAAAATTAAACAGCACAAATACAATTACTGTAATCTGCCATAACACTTTCCAGTTTAAACTAATACTGCCATCAAATAACTGTACCTTATCATTAAACCAATTTAAAACAACATCTGAAACCAATGCACTAAACATTGCCCCTGTAAGACATCCTCCTGCACTTATTATAACTGACATAGAATCAAAGATAGCCTGAACCTGTTCCTGCTTTCCACCCATAGTACGGATAACAGCCATATCTGCTCTATATTTCTGCATATATTCCATAAAAATATTTACTACGAACAAACCACTAACCATAATTACCACCACAAAAAATACTTTAAATACTAGTCTGGTATTTTTTAGCATGATATCATAACCATCTCCTGCTCTTTGGTCTGACACCTGGAAATTTATATTTTGTAATCTGATACGCCGGCTTAAGCCTAAATCATTACCCTGTTCTGTATAAGCAGAATCATAGCATTGTAATAGTATATAATTAACCTGCCTGGTATCTTTATGTCCAAGCAACTGATGAAGCTGTGATAATTCCATAATTACCATCGGCATCTTATAATCAGACATAAAATCTGTCTTCACCACTTCTATAATTTGAAAATCCTTTCCACACACTGAAAAAGAGTCTCCCACTGTCTTGTTTTCCCGACGTCCAAGAGATTCATTTATTATTATACTATTCTTCTTTATATCCTTTGTATATTTATACAGACTTTTGTTAACGGCATCATCTGCCACACCTGCCATATAGATATCTGAAAACTCCCCTGTACAATAACCCCTGCTTGCTGTTTTCACACCTTTTTCATGCTCTAAAAACCTGATTTCCTCATTATTAAAAATTTCACCATCACACTTTGTCACCTGTAAATCAAAATCACCCTTTTTTGCAGCCAGTCCTGCTTCTATTGATGCTTCCACATCTGATAATAATTGAAACATACTTATACTCAGAAAACACGCCACAAAAATACTTAAAAATGCGGAAAAAGTAAGTCTTTTGCTATTTTTTATAAAAATAATTCCAATTTGAATAATTCTTTTCATTCATTTTTCCTTTTCTATTTCAAATGTGTCCACCCAGCCACTTTGCTACTTGCCTTTCCTGTGTATGCTAATTCTGTAAATTTCTCTTTATTCTGGCCTCCTTTTGCGACTCCCTGAATTCATTAAGAATTTCATCTACATTCCCTTTGCCATCCTGCTTCTTATATTCACCATAAATGCGGCCATCCTGTAAAAACAAAATCCGGTCTGCATAACTTGCAATAGCCGGGTCATGGGTAACCAAAATGGTGCTTTGTCCCTCTTTTTCTTTCAAATCAAGAAATATCTGCATAATTTCATAAGCTGTATTACAATCTAAATTTCCAGTTGGCTCATCAGCTAACAAAATCTTTGGATTGTTAAATGAACTACCCCGCAGCAGAGCTGCGGGGTATCTGAGGGGTGGCTCCACTA